>NZ_BAABKB010000040.1:0-113643 GCF_039543605.1 Streptomyces siamensis
TCCGATTTCCTCGGTGCTTTCCAGGTTCCCGCTCTCGCGTTTCCCTTTCCGGCGGTTCCGACTCTATCAGACTCTTTCGTGTCTGACTCCCAGTCAGGGGGGCTTGTCTTCCCGGCTGTTGGGCCGTTCCGACGTCCCAAACTTTAGCGGATCCTCCCGGCGGTTCCTAATCGGGCCGTCGAGCCCGAATCGAATTGAATTCGGGCATGCCGAATTCACCCCGGTTGGGAGATCGTGCTGGTGGTTGGGTTGCCGCATCAGCGGCGGAGGTGCTGTCGCAGAACCGTTACGGCCCCGTGGCAACTCGAAGAACCTTACGGATCCGGCAGGACGATGTCAACCATCCCTGTCAAGATCTTTAATCGAGATCGCTGAGCCGGCCGCCGGCGTCCGGCTGGGCGTGCTCCACGCGCCGCAGCAGGCGGGTCAGGGCCTCGCCCAGGACACCCCGCTCCTCGGCGGACAGGTCCTGGAGCAGGTCCTCCTCGAAGACGGTGGCGAGGCGCATCGCCTCCAGCCACTTCTCGCGACCCTCGTCCGTCAGCTCCACGATCACGCGCACACGGTTCGACTCGTCGCGCTCCCTGGTGACGAGCCCCTCCCCGACCATGCGGTCGATGCGGTGGGTCATCGCGGCCGGGGTCAGGCCCAGCCGCTTGGCGAGGTCGCTCGGGCCCATGCGGTACGGGGCGCCGGAGAGGACGAGGGCCTTGAGGACCTCCCATTCGGCATTGCTGATGCCGAGGGCGGCGGTCTGTCGGCCGTAGGCGACGTTCATACGCCGGTTCAGGCGGGAGAGCGCCGACACGATCTTCTCGACCTGGGGGTCGAGGTCCTGGAACTCGCGCTGGTAGGCGGCGATCTGTTCTTCGAGTGTCGGCTCGCTGACGCCGGGAGTGTCGCCCATGGCGGCAGTATCGCACGGCGTCGCTTGGCGTTGAAGTCCTTCAAGGTGTAGAGTTCAACTCCTAACTTTAGCTTCGAAGTCTTCAGGTCTGCATTCATGCCCCCTGAACATGCGCCCGCACCGGCGACATGGGCAGGGGGCACGTACGTGGCCCAGGGGCTTCACGACCAAGGCAGGTGAAAGTGACCAGGGCGATGGGCGCAGCGATGCGCCGGATCCACGTGGGCAACGCTCTCAGCGCGTTCGGGCTCGGCTTTACCGTCCCCTTCCTCTACGTCTATGTGGCGCAGGTGCGGGGACTCGGCTCCATGACGGCGGGCGTCGTGCTCGCCGTCTTCGCCGTCGCCGCCCTGGTCGTGCTGCCGTTCGCCGGGCGGGCCATCGTCCGGCGCGGCCCGCTGCCGGTCCTGCTCGCCGCCCTGCTCACCGCCGCCGTCGGAGCGCTCAGCCTCGGCCTGGCCGGCAGCGCGACCACCGTGCTCCTGTCGGCCGCCGCGCTCGGCGCGGGTCAGGCCGTGATGCAGCCGTCGCTGGCGACGATGATCGTGGACTGCTCCACCGCGGACACCCGCTCGCGCGCCTTCGCGATGCAGTTCTTCCTGCAGAACCTCGGTCTCGGCGTCGGTGGCCTGATCGGCGGCCACATCGTCGACACGAGCAGGACGAGCTCGTTCACCCTGCTGTTCGCGATCGAGGCGGCCATGTTCCTGCTGCTCGTCGTGATCATGTCGACCGTGCGGATGCCGCGAGCACCTCGCATCGAGGGGAACGCGCCGCAGGCCAGGGGCGGCAACTGGAAGGAACTGCTCGGCAACCGGGCCATGGTGCAGCTCTCCGTACTGGGCTTCGTGCTGTTCTTCGCCTGCTACGGGCAGTTCGAGTCGGGTCTGTCCGCGTACGGCGTCGAGGCGGCCGGGATCTCCACGTCCGCGCTCGGCACGGCGATGGCCGCCAACACCGCGATGATCGTGGTCGCGCAGTTCGCGGTCCTCAAGTTCGTCGAGCGCAGGAAGCGGTCCCGGGTGATCGCCGCGGTCGGGCTCATCTGGGCCGTGGCGTGGCTCGCGGCCGGGTACGCGGGGCTCGGGCACGGCAGCCGGATCATGGCGACCGCCGCCTTCGTGTCGACGTACGCGCTCTTCGGGCTCGGTGAGGCGATGCTGTCGCCGACGGTCGCCCCGCTGGTGGCCGATCTGGCGCCGACGGGCATGGCGGGTCAGTACAACTCCGCCTTCGCCCTGGTGAAGCAGCTCGCGCTGGCGATCGGTCCGGCGGTGGGCGGTCCGATGGGCGCGTCGCTGCACGGCCCGTACATCGTCACGTTCCTGCTGTTCTCGCTCGGCATCACGTTCCTCGCCGTGCGCCTGGGACGGCAGCTCACGCCCGTGCAGAACCAGCCGTCGCTCGTGAGGAGCCGGGTGGTCGCGCAGGGCGGCGCGCCGGCGGAGCCGGTCACGGCGAGCGCCTGACGCACGGACGGACCGGCACGGACGGACGACGGCCGTCACCACGGAGCACCGTGGTGACGGCCGTCGTCGTGTCTCAGCGCACCGCCGTGACCAGGTTGGCCGTGAACGGGACGGTCGCGCTGCCGTCGGGGGCGGTGCGGTCCGCGAGGCGGGCGTGGACGGCGCGGCCGGCCCCGGCGAGGGCCTCCTCGCCCCGGGTGTCGATGATCGTCTGGCCCCAGGAGGTCGAGGAGAGCTGGCCGGGTGCGTATGTGTCGAGGGGCGGGAGCGCGACTCCGAAGCCGACCTCGCGGGCGGTGACGTCGTGGAAGCCGGCGGTGCGCAGGGCGGCGGTGAGGCGCTCCGCGGTGCCGGAGAAGGCGCCCTCGTAGTCCGCGGCGACCTCGGGTCCGCCGTACTCCCTGACGGCCTCGTACTGGGCGGCGAAGTACGGGATCAGCTCCCGGGCGGCCCAGGCGGTGGCGGCGAACCGGCCACCGGGCCGGGTCACCCGGGCCACCTCGGCGAAGGCGGCGTCGAGGTCGGGGAAGAACTGGACGCCCTGCTGGCAGACGACCGCGTCGAAGGTGGCGTCCTCGTAGGGGAGCTTGTCGGCCGGGGCCGTCGTGAAGTCGATGTCCGGGTACATGCGGGGCGCGTGCGCCCTGGCCACCCTGATCATGCCCTCGTTGACGTCCGCGCCGAAGACGCGGCCCGGCGGGCCGACGCGGGCGGCGACCGCGCGGGCCACGAAGCCGGTTCCGCACGCCAGGTCGAGAACCGTGGCGCCCGGGTAGAGGTCGACGGCGTCCAGGGCCGCGTCGACGAAGGGCGCCATGAACAGCGCGGCGTACTGCTCGTACCGCTCGGGGGCGGTTCCTTTGAGTTGAAAGCCCGTTTCGTCTGCCATGGGGGAGCTACTAGCACCGGCGGGTGCGGACGGCTAGATGGCGCGCGCAGGTGCCTCCGGCGTGCACCCCCTTCCGCCCGCCCCGTCCGCGCGCCGGGAGATCTCAGGTGACGGACGGGCTCACTTGGTGCCGCCGCGGGGCAGGACGAACTCGCACCACACCGCTTTCCCGCCACCGGGTGTGCGGCGCGAGCCCCAGGCGGAGGCGATCGTGGCGACGATGGCGATGCCGCGGCCGGCCTCGTCCCCGGGCTCGGCGCGGCGCCGGCGGGGCAGGTGCTCGTCGCCGTCGGTCACCTCGATGGTCAGGCGCCGGTCGGTGCGCCGCAGACGCAGTCGCATCGGCGGGGTGCCGTGCTGCAGCGAGTTGGCGACGAGTTCGCTGACGGCGAGGACGCCCAGGTCGTGCAGATCGGCGGGGAAGCGCCAGCTGGTGAGGACACCGGACGCGAAGGCACGCGCGCGTGGAGCCGCTTCGACCCCGCCGAGGAGTTCCAGGGCGGCGTTGCGGAACAGGTCGCCGTCCGCTCCGGTGCGCGCCGGGTGCTGGAGGACCAGGACGGCCACGTCGTCGTCGTGGTCGGCCGTGACGCCCGCCGAGCGGACCAGCCGGTCGCAGACCACCTGCGGTGTGCCGGTGGCTCCCGCCAGGGCACGCTCCAGCGCGGCGATCCCCTCGTCCAGGTCCTCGTCGCGGCGCTCCACGAGACCGTCCGTGTACAGGACGGCCGTGGAGCCGGGACCGAGCGGGACCGAGCCGGAGGCGTGCAGCCAGCCGCCGGTGCCGAGGGGCGGCCCGGTGGGCTCGTCGGCGCGGTGGACGGTGCCGCTCTCGTCCCGTACGAGGATCGGCAGATGGCCGGCGGACGCGTACACGAGGCGCCCCTCGTTGGGGTCGTGAACGGCGTAGACGCAGGTGGCGATCTGGTTGGCGTCGATCTCGGCGGCGAGGCCGTCGAGGAGCTGCAGGACCTCGTGGGGCGGCAGGTCGAGGCGGGCGTACGCGCGGACGGCGGTGCGCAGCTGGCCCATGACGGCGGCGGCGCGCACGCCCCGGCCCATGACGTCGCCGATGACGAGGGCCGTCCGGCCGCCGCCGAGGGTGATCACGTCGTACCAGTCGCCGCCGACCGCGGCCTCCGTGCCGCCGGGCTGGTACGTCGCCGCGATCCGCAGGTCGTCGGGCTGCTCCAGCTCCTGGGGAAGCAGGGAGCGTTGCAGGGTGACGGCCGTCTCGCGCTGGCGGCGCTCGCTGGCGCGCAGCCGTTCGGCGGCCTCGGCGTGGTCGGTGACGTCGGTGGCGAAGACGAGCACCCCGCGGCCCTCGCCGTCCGGGGCGATGTCGACGGGCGTGCAGGTGAACGTGTAGGAGCGACCGCTCGGCACCTTGCGGGACTTGACCGTGCGGGGCTTGGCGCTGCGCAGTACCTGGTCGAGGAGCGGGAGCAGGCCGAGCGCGTCCAGCTCGGGCAGTGCCTCGTGCGCGGGCACGCCGACCGGACGGGCACCGAAGGCCGCCGCGTAGGCGTCGTTGACGTAGGCGAGGCGGTGGTCGGGCCCGTGCACGAGGGCGACGAGTGCCGGGACGCGATCGAGGACCTCGCGCACGCGCAGTTCGTCGACGGCGAGGCCGGGCGGCGCGTCGTCGGTCAGCTGCTCGACGCGGGCCGCCGGCACGGAGCCTTCCCCTCGTCGGTCCGGGGAGACCGTGTGTTCGGTCCGCGCTGCGGCGCGGCGCTGCGTTCCGGGGAGCCGGGCGCTCCAGCGCGTGAAGTTCACAGTGGGGAAAGCCTCGTGTTGAGAAGGGCGAGCGGTTCGCCCGCCCGAGGTCGTGGACCAGTCTGGCAGTCTGGCGGACCGCGCCGACATCCGTCAGACGCCGGTCCGGCCGGTGGAGTTCCGCGGTCCGGTCAGGACGACCCCTTCGGGTCGTGAGGAGGCTTTCCACCGGCCGCGAGTTCGAACTCCGCACGGGGGTGTTCGAGCGAGCCGAGAGACACGATCTCCCTCTTGAAGAGCCCCGCCAGGGTCCATTCGGCGAGCACACGGGCCTTGCGGTTGAAGGTGGGCACCCTGCTCAGGTGGTAGACGCGGTGCATGAACCAGGCAGGATAGCCCTTCAGCTTGCGGCCGTAGACATGTGCGACGCCCTTGTGCAGTCCCAGCGACGCGACCGAGCCGACGTACTTGTGGGAGTACGTCTCCAGGGGCTCGCCGCGCAGGGAGTGCGCGATGTTGTCGCCGAGGGTCTTGGCCTGCCGTACGGCGTGCTGGGCGTTGGGCGCGGTGTCCGTGCCGGGCTTGTCCACGGTGACGTCCGGGACGGCGGCGGCGTCCCCGGCCGCCCACGCGTGCGGTGCGCCGTCGACGGTCAGCTCGGGGGTGCAGCGCAGCCGGCCGCGCTCGTTCAGCGGCAGGTCGGTGGCGGCGAGGATCGGGTGGGGTTTCACGCCGGCCGTCCACACGACCGTGCGGGTCGGGAAGCGTGCGCCGTCGCTGAGGACCGCGACGCGGTCCGCGCACGATTCGAGGCGGGTCTCCAGGCGCACGTCGATGTTGCGGCGGCGCAGCTCGGTGACCGTGTACCTGCCCATCTCCTCGCCGACCTCGGGGAGGATGCGGTCCGAGGCCTCGACGAGGATCCACTTCATGTCCTCGGGCCGGACGTTGTGGTAGTACCGCGCGGTGTAGCGGGCCATGTCCTCCAGTTCGCCGAGCGCCTCGACGCCCGCGTACCCGCCTCCGACGAAGACGAAGGTCAGCGCGGCGTCGCGGATCGCCGGGTCGCGGGTGGAGGAGGCGATGTCCATCTGCTCGATGACGTGGTTGCGCAGGCCGATGGCCTCCTCGACCGTCTTGAAGCCGATGGCGTAGTCGGCGAGGCCGGGGATCGGAAGGGTGCGCGAGACGGAGCCCGGGGCGAGGACCAGTTCGTCGTACGCGATCTGCTCGGCGCCGGCTCCCTCCTCCTCGGTGGCGAGGGTGGTGAGGGTCGCGGTGCGCTTGGCGTGGTCGATCGACTGGGCCTCGCCGATGACGATCCTGCACCGGCCGAGGACCCGGCGCAGCGGGACGACGACGTGCCGCGGGGAGATGGAGCCCGCGGCGGCCTCGGGAAGGAACGGCTGATAGGTCATGTACGGGTCGGGGGACACCACGGTGATCTCGACGTCGCCCCGCTTCAGTTCGGCCTTCAACTTCTGCTGGAGGCGCAGGGCCGTGTACATCCCGACGTAGCCGCCGCCGACAATGAGAATGCGCGCACGTTCCTTCACCATCCCATGACGCACCCGACAACAGCGTTTGTCCACAGCCCCGACAATTTGTGTGACCGGCCGCCGACAACGCGAAGAGTTGGCCGATTTGCCGGGCTCTGCAAGAAAACCGCAGCTCAGAGTGGGTGCGAGGGGGGCACGGAGGGGGCGCAATCGGGACGTAACCGACCCGTACTCCGATCGGGGGGCGCTCCGTGCGGAACCTGCCCCTTCTGAATTGACTGCCTCTCAACTATGTTCGTGTGTCGACGGAGTGTAGGGGGATGCGCTCCACGGGTCCGACGGGGACTCGTGCGGACGAGTTCGTGCCCCATGCTCCGGCTATCAATGGCGGGGAGAGTCTCCGGGGGGAGACGTCATTACCGGGGGAACGTTATGCACATTCAGGACTCTCATTGGTCTTCCGCGTCTGCCATCGCGCCCGGCGGCGCGCCGGGCGGCAACGGCCGGGTGCCGGCGGACGGATCGCGCACCACGCCGCTGCGCGTGGACGCACAGCGCAATCTCGAGCACGTCCTGCGGGCGGCGCGCGAGGTCTTCGGCGAGCTGGGGTACGGCGCGCCCATGGAGGACGTCGCCCGGCGCGCCCGGGTCGGCGTCGGCACGGTGTACCGGCGCTTCCCGAGCAAGGACGTCCTGGTCCGCCGCATAGCCGAGGAGGAGACCTCCCGGCTGACCGACCAGGCACGCGCGGCACTCGGCCAGGAGGACGAGCCGTGGTCGGCGCTCTCGCGCTTCCTGCGCACCTCGGTGGCCTCGGGCGCCGGACGGCTGCTGCCCCCGCAGGTGCTGCGGGTCGGCGTCGCCGAGGACGGCTCCGAGACGGACGAGGCGCGGGTGCCGCAGCAGCGCTCGCAGCCCACGCCCGAACTGCGGCTCGTCGAGCAGCGGCCGGCACCGGCCGAGGAGGAGTCGATCCTCGCGGCGGACGACGCCGGCGCGGCGGCCCTGCTCGACGTGGTGGGCCGGCTGGTGGACCGGGCCCGTGCGGCGGGCGAACTGCGCGCGGACGTCACCGTCGCGGACGTCCTCCTGGTGATCGCGACGGCCGCCCCGTCGCTGCCGGACGCCGCCCAGCAGGCCGCGGCCTCGGCCCGGCTGCTCGACATCCTGCTGGAAGGCCTGCGCTCCCGCCCGGCGTGACCCACGCCAGGGGGCGCTCGATGTGAAGCGTGCGGTCCTGTCGCCCCGGCCCCTGCGCCGATGCGCTCCCGGACGGGGCGCCGGTTCGGGCCGCGGGCCACGGGGCCGCAGCAGGCCGTGCGCACGAAGACCATGGCCGGCCCGAGTCATGCGCACGAAGGGGCCCGCTGCGGGCCGTGCGCGCCAAGAACACCGGCGCGGTACGCGCCGTGCGCACGACGGCCGCGGAGCGGGTACGGACGGCACCCTCGCACCGCGCTCCACCCCTATCGGGACATAACACAACTCCCGTTCGAGCAACGGCTGTTGACCATTCCCCGAACGAGTGACCCGTAGTACTCCCGGGCGGGAAGTCCCCCCGGACGAGTGGTTGGCCCGTACGGGAAGGACCCGCCCCTGGAGCGTGTGGCACTCTTGCCCGGTATTCGGGTCCGAGTGTGCAGGCGGGGGCTTTCCGCGATGAGTTTTGACGGGCGGGACGAGTCACCCGGCGACGGTGACGCGGACGGCGGCGCGGACGACAACGCGGAGACCGGCAAAGGCCCGGCAACCGGCGGAAGCCCAGAAGTCGGCGGAAGCCCGGGAGCCGACAACAGCCCGGAAACCGGCGACGACCCGACCCCACATGTGCCCGGCCAGGTGCCCGGCCACATGCCAGGACAGGTACCCAGCCAGGGCGGACGCCAGGGCATCCCCTCACCCCCCGTGCCCACCGGTGGAGCCCCCGACGCCGGCGTCCCGGCCCAGCGCGACCGGCGCGAGGACGGCGTGCTGCCGCCCCCGGTCGAGCTGCCGCCGTCCGACGCCGACCTCATCGCGCGGATGCGCGCGGGCGACGACACCGCCTACGAAGCGTTGTACCGGCGGCACGCGGAGGCCGTCCGCCGCTACGCCCGCACCTGCTGCCGGGACGCCCACACCGCCGACGACCTCACGGCCGAGGTCTTCGCCCGCATGCTCCAGGCGGTACGCGGCGGCAGCGGCCCCGAACACGCCGTCCGCGCGTACCTGCTGACGACGGTCCGCCGCGTCGCCGCGAACTGGACGAAGTCGGCGAGGCGTGAGCATCTGGTCGACGACTTCGCGGTGTTCGCCGCGCAGGCCGCCCGCGGATCCGAGGTGTCCGACGACGACACGCTCGACCTGGGCGCGGACGTGCGCGCGATGCACGAGGCCGAGCAGTCCATGGCCATGCGGGCCTTCCGGTCGCTGCCCGAGCGCTGGCAGGCCGTGCTGTGGCACACCGAGGTCGAGGACGAGTCCCCGAGCGAGGTGGCCACCCTCTTCGGACTCGACGCCAACGGCACCCGCGTCCTCGCCAGCCGCGCCCGCGAGGGCCTCAAGCAGGCCTACCTCCAGGCGCACGTCAGCACCACGCTCACCATGGACGAGGAGTGCGCCCGGTACGCCGACCGGCTCGGCGCCTACGCCCGCGGCGGGCTGCGCACGCGTGCCGAGCGCGGACTGCGCAAGCACCTGGAGGAGTGCGCCAAGTGCCGGCTGGCCGCCGGCCAGATCAAGGAAGTCGCCGGCGGCATCCCCGCGGTCGTGCCGGTCGCCGTCATCGGCTGGTTCGGTGCCGCCGGGTACGCCAAGGCCGTCGCGCTCGTCGCCGGAGCGGCGGGGGCCGCGGGCGCGGCAGCGGCGGGCAGCGGCTCCGGCGGGGCGAGCGCCGGAGGCGGCGCGGCAGCCGCGGAAGGGCTCGGGGCGCCGGTCAAGGCGGGCATCGCGGCGGGCGTCGTCGCCGTCGCCGCGACAGCGGTGGCACTCGCCCTGGCCGGCAACGACAGCCCGGCGAAACAGCCCGAGGCGAAACCACCCGCCTCGCCCGCCGTCGAGGCGCCGCTGCCGTCACCGAAGCCTCCGAAGCAGGCGCCCGCGCCGAATCCCCCGGCCCCGGCGCCCACCCTGCCCCCGAAGCCGACGCCCAAGTCCTCCCCGAGGCCCACCCCCGACGCGTCCTCCACCCCCACCCCCACGCCCAGGCCCACCCCGACGAAGGCGCAGCCCACGCCCCGCCCGACACCACCGCCACCATCGACGCCGACCCCGCCGCCGCCCCCTCCCGCGCCGGTCGTCTACCAGTGGAGCGAGCTCGGCTACGGCATCGAGGGCGACCACACCGGGCCCGAGATGCGGCTCGGTGAGAGCAGCTGGGTGTGGCAGCGCGACGACCTGTCGATCGCGAACGACCGGTACGCCCACGGGGTGACCGTGCACGGCCGGTCCTCCGTCACCATCGACCTCAACCGCGCCTGCTCCTCGTACGACGCGACGGTCGGCGTCGACGACCTGACGATGGGCCTCGGCAGCGTGCGCTTCTCCGTCCACGCCGACGGGACGCGGCTGTGGCAGTCACCGCTGATCGAGGGCGGCGACCGGGCCGTCCCCGTCCACGTCGACCTCACCGGCCGCAGGACGGTCCGCCTCGAGGTCGAACCGCACGGCCCGTTCGACTCCGCGTCGCTGGCGGACTGGGCGGAGTCGAAGTTCCGGTGCAGGTGAGCGCGGTACACCGTTACCCTGCGGCGCGCTCCCGCAGTGCGGCGGCCAGGTCCCGCAGGGCCTCCTGCGTGGTGAAGTCCGCGCCCGCGGCCCGCTCGGACGCGTGGCGGACCGGGCCGAGGGCGGCGAGCGCGGCGGCCTCCGTACGCTCGACGAGGGTCTCCTCACGGGCGGGCCGCGGATGGCCGCCACGCCACCGTGCACCCGCGGAGAGCAGCCGGACCGCGAGCGGATGGTCGCCGAGCTCGCCGACGAGCCCCGCGGCGACATCGACGAAGGCGGCCGCCACCACATCGGCACACCGCAGGTCGACCGCCTCCCGCAGAGCGTCGACCATCTTCCGCAGACCGATGAGCGGTCCGGACTCGGCGACCGTCACCAGCGCGTCGACCCAGTTGAGCGCCGCGGTGAACTGCGGCGGCGGGCTGCCCAGGGCGGACTCGGCGCGCGCCCGCTCGCACAGCTCGCGCGCGAAGGCGACCTCCCCTTCGTCCAGGACCATCTGGGCACGCAACAGATGGACGAACGGCCTGGAATCCATCACCCCGTAGCGGTCGGCGGCGGCGCCCGCCTCGTCCAGGGTCGCCAGGGCCTTGGACCGCTCGCCGGAGCGGTACGCGACCTCCGCCAGCCGCGCGATCAGGAACGGCGTCTCCGCGTACGCCCCCACCTCGTGGGCGAGCCGCAGCGCCTCCTCGTACTCGCCCTTCGCCTCGCCGAAACGGCTGCGCGCCATGGCCGCCTCACCGGCAGCGCTGCACACCTGGGCCCGCATCCAGCGGTCGCCCACCCGGCGGCTGAGCACGCGCAGCTCCGCCAGGTCGTCATCGACGCCGGGCATGCCGCCGGGGGCGTCGACGACCATGTGCGTGCGGAACATCAGCATGACGCCGACCTCCCACTCGCCGCCGTGCTCACGGCAGTTGGCGATCGCCGCGTCGAGTGCGGGCTGCGCGTCGGTCGCCCCGCCGAGGAAGTAGGACGCCAGCGGCCAGACGAGCCCCGGCATCCGGGCCGCGTCCGGGCCACCCGTCTTGAAAGCGGCCTGCACACGCTCGATGTACTCCCGCGACCAGCCGTCCGCCCAGTCGCCGGGCGGCCCGGCTTCCAGCTTCATGAACAGGTCGAACATCCGCAGCCTCATCCGCATCGGACGCAGCGGATGAGACGCGTCGCGCCCGGGTGCCTCCATGAACACCGCCACGGGGTCGACCGCCTGCAGCGCGGCGAGGAACGAGTGCGAGTCCTCCGCCGCGGGCATCGTGCCCAGTTCGGCCGCCGTGCCCAGCCGCAGCACGAGCTCCGTCCATTCCGTGCCCTCACGGCGGTAGTTGCGCAGCCACCAGAACCAGCCCATGGCGAGGACCACGGCGCCGGCCGTCTCCTCGTCGGCGGCGACGACCGTTCGGTGCAGGGCGGCCCGGATGTTGTCGAGCTCGGTCTCCAGCCGACGGATCCACGGGAGCTGCGCGGCGGAACGCAGCAGCGGTTCGGCCTCCTCCACGAGCGCCCGGACCCACGCGCGGTGCCGGCGCTCGGCCGCGGCACGCAGCCCGGGGACCTCGGCGGCGCGCTCGGCGGCGTACTCGTGGATCGTCTCCAGCATGCGGTACCGCATGCCGCCCCACTCGTCGTCGTACGGCGTCGCGACGATCAGGGACTTGTCGACGAGCGCCCCGACGAGATCGGCCGCCGGTCCGGTGCACACGGCCTCCGCCGCCGCCAGGTCCCAGCCGCCGGCGAACACGGACACCTCGCGCAGCACCGTCCGCTCCCGCTCGTCGAGCAGGTCCCAGGACCAGTCGACGACGGCACGCAGCGTCTGCTGGCGGGGCAGCACCGTACGGCTTCCGGAGGTGAGCAGACGGAAACGGTCGTCGAGCCGGTCAGCGATCTGACGGGGGGTGAGCAGCCGCAGCCGCGCCGCCGCCAGTTCGATGGCGAGGGGGAGACCGTCGAGCCGCCGGCAGATCTCGTCCACCGCCGCCGCGTCGTGCGGCGCGACATCGGTGTCGGGACGCACGGCCGACGCCCGCTCCATGAACAGCCGACGGGCCGGATCCGGCGGCAGGGGCTCCACCGGGCGCAGCAACTCGCCCGGCACACCGAGGGGTTCACGACTGGTCGCGAGGATCGTGAGCCCGGGACAGTGCGTCAGCAGGGTCTCGGCGAGCTCGGCCGCCGCGCCGATGACGTGCTCGCAGTTGTCGAGGATCAGGACCTGGCTGCGTGGGGCGCAGTGCTCGACGAGCAGCGCGACCGGGTCGTCCTGCGGCACGCCCGCCATCTCGTTGGTCATCAGGACGGTCTCACGCAGGCCGAGCGCGTTGACCACGGCGCCCGGGACCGCCTCGGGCCGGTCGAGCGGGGCCAGCTCGACGAGCCAGGCCTGCGGGAGCCCGGCGGCGGCCTCCTCCGCGAGGCGTGTCTTTCCCGAACCGCCCGGTCCGGTCAGGGTGACCAGGCGGGCCCTGCCGAGATCCGAACGGATGGCGTCGAGTTCGGGCTCCCGCCCCACGAACGAGTTCAGCCGAGGGCGCAGATTCCCGCCCCGCAAGGGCTCGGCCGGCCCGGCCTCGGGACCGCCCCCGGACGGCCCGTTCAGCAACTGCGCGTGCAGGGAACGCAGTTCCGGCCCGGGATCGGCGCCCAGGCCCTCCAGCAGTCCGCGGCGCACCTCCTCGTACGCGGCGAGGGCGTCCGCTCCGCGCCCCGCGTCGCGCAGGGCGCGGATCAGCAGGACCTGCAACCCCTCGTCGTACGGATGGGCCGTCGTCAGCTCCCGCAGCTCCGGTACGACGTCGGCGGCACGGCCGAGCCGGAGGTCCGCCTCGGCCCGGGCCCGCGTCGCCTCCAGACGCAGCGCCTCCGGACGGGTCGCCGCCGAGCGGTCGGGCAGGTCGGCGAGGGCCGGGCCGCGCCACAGGGCCAGGGCCTCGCGCAGGCGGCCGGCTGCGGTCGTGGGGTCGCCGCGGTCCAGAGCTGCCCGGCCCTCCGCGGCGAGCCGCTCGAAGACGAACAGGTCCACGTCGTCACCGGTGGCACGGAGGCGGTAGCCGCCCGCCTCCGAGGTGACCTCGTCCTTGCCGATGGCCCTGCGGAGACGGCCGACCAGCGCCTGGAGCGCGGCGGGGGCGTCCGCGGGGGGAGCGTCCGCCCAGACCTCGTCGATGAGGGTGGCCGGGCTGGTGGGGCGGGCGGGGCGCTGGGCGAGTGCGGTGAGCAGGGCGCGTACGCGGGGGCCGCCCACGTCCACCTGGGTTCCCCGGTCGTCCTCCGCCTGGGTGATCCCCAGAATTCTGTACCGCACCCGCCCATTCTCGCCGCCCGCACCCGCCGGAACACCGCCTTTCCCCGGCGAGCCGGTCCACACCCCCACCCGCACCCTCCCCGGGGCTCCGCCCCGGACCCCGATCGGCCTGAACGGCCTCGTCCTCAAGCGCCGGACGGGCTGAAGGGTGCGCCCTCCGCTCCCGGGCGGGACAGGCCGGGAGGGCCCACCGGAACTCGTAAGCCGCCCGGACCTGCCGTGGATCGGCCTGGACGGCCTCGTCCTCAAGCGCCGGACGGGCTGAAAGGTGGCTCTCTGCCCTCACGGCGGGACGGGACAGGAGCCGGCGCCGGACAGCCTGGGAACTGCCGCCGGACAGGCTGGAGAGGGGACCGGACGGGAGTCAGCCGCGGACGACCGCCCGGGGCCTCGACGACCGCCTGGGAGCTCCCGCCGGACCGGCTGGAGAGGGCACCGGACGGGCTCAGGGTTGCCCGGCCCCAGAGTTGTGCGGGAACCCGCGAGCTGTGCGGGAACCCGCGATGGACGCACCCGCAGCCGCCATCCCACCGAAGGGGCCGTGCCGGTGAATCAAATGCCCGTTGCGGACAGCGCCACGCACCCACCGAGGTCCTACCAGCACCGCCCCGCACAAGGGCTGCAACGGGCGGATNCGGACCGGAGGCAACCCACCGGACAGACACAGACAGCGAAACGACCCCGCCCGGCGGGCCCCGGCTCAGGCGTGACGCCCCGCGCCCGCCCCCAGAGCCCGCCCCTGCGGCACTATCCCCGCGGGAACGGCCCGCTGGCGAGCCGGAGTCCCCGTCCAGCACGTGCCGCGGCGGGACAGCAGCCGGCGCAGCCACACCTCCAGGGAGACGAGATCGGCGAGGCCGTCCAGCGGCAGGGTCTCGCCCTCCGAGGCCGCGCGGAGCGCCTTGCGGACGACCCGGGCCTCGACCAGCCCCGCCTGAGCCAGCAAGGGCGTGTCGAACAGCCCGATCAGGGGATCCGCGAACGCCCGCAACCCCGTCCGCGCGGCCGCCGCCGACGACGCATGGGACGGCGCACCCCACCCCGGCGGCAGATCCCCCACCCCGGCCCCCTCCAGCACCGTACGGAGAATCGCCGCCCGCGCCCCGGGCTGCACCCGCAGCGCCTCCGGAAGGCTCCGGCACGCCCGCACCACCTGGTTGTCCAGGAACGGAGCGTGCAGCCGCTGGAAGCGGATCTCGGCGGCCTGCTCCAGCACCCGCACGTCCGCCGCATACCGGGCCAGCGCGGCCCGCGCCCGGAAGTCGCCGGGCCGCTGCCCGGGTCCGACCCCCGCCCGCCCCCCGCCCGCCTGGAGGCGAACCGATACTTCAGCCAACGCCTCCCCGGTCAGCCAACGCGCCGCGGGCCCGGGTCTGGCCCAGGTGAGCGCGGCGAGCGACGCCCCCACGGCCCCGCCGGGCTCCTCGAACCGCCGGTGCAGCAGCCGCTCGGCGAGGACGTCGACCCCGCTGCGGTAGGGCGTACGGGCCAGCTTCCGCGCCGCGGCGTACACGCGCGCGGGGACCATCACCGACCCGTCGGCCTTCGCCAACGCCGCGACGGGCCGCACCAGATGGCGCCGCTTGCGGTCCATCAGGAGGTCCGCGAGCCGGGCGGGATGCGCGTCGAGGACCTGCCGGGCGCCGTACCCCGTGAAGTGGTCCGCGCTGCCGGAGGCGAGGCGCGCGCGGTGGCGCGCGGCCGACACCAGGGAGGGCCCCGGCTCGTCCGTCAGCGGGCCGTCGAGGTCGGCGTAGGGGAGGACCTCCTCGCCCCCGGCGACGACGACGTGGTGCAGCCGGGGATTCGCGGCCAGCGTCCCGGCCCGCTCCAGCTCGGCCTCCCGCCCTCTGACGGCGAGGTCGTTGAAGGTGACCGCGAGCAGCCGCTCACCGGCGCCGGTGCCGTGTCCGAGGACCGTGCCGGGCGCCCCGGGAAGCCCGGCGGCGAGCAGCGCCAGCGTCCCGGACGCGGGTCCGCCGGAGAGGTCGGCGCCGATGCCCGGCACGGGCATGCCGCGCGCGGCGCGCCGCTCGGCCGGCCCCATCCCGGGCACCGGTCCGGGGTCCACGTCGGTGCCGGGCACGTGCCGCGGCGCGGCGAGACGCGCGCGGACGGCCTCCACCAGGGCGTCCCGCACGGCGTCCACGGCGCTGTCGGGGTCGGCGGAGGGGGCGGCGACGGCGAGGGACGCGACGGGTTCGTACCCGGCGATCTCACGCGCCCCCGCGCGCAGGATGAGTGCGTGCCCCGGCGGAATGCGCCGTACCCCTTCGTACGGGGTCGAGTCGTGCACGGCGTCCGGCACGTCGGGGGCGGCGAGCAGGGCCGCGAGATGCCCGAAGTCGAGGTTGGCCTCGATGAGGTCGGCGAGGGGCAGCGCGGCGGTCGCGTACGCGGTGCCGCCCGCCCAGGGCGTGTAGAAGACGGGCCGGGCGCCCGCGAGGTCACCGCAGACGGTCACGCGCCGGCCCACCTGGACGACGGCGGTGTAGCTGCCCGCCCAGTTGGTCAGGTGCCGAAGTGCCCCGCCGCGCGCGGCGAACAGCCCGAGGCGGAGCTCCTCGTCGGAGGCCGCGCAGGTGCCGAGGACGGCGATGCGGTTCTGCGGGTCGGCCTTCACGACGCGGACCTCGTCGGGGCGCCAGTCGCCGACGGCCCAGAGGGGGTCGGGGTCGCCCCACAGGAGGTGGGAGCCGACCGGATGCACTGTCTCGCCGTCGTTGCCGGTGGCGCCCGCCGAACCGATCTCAGGCGCTCTGGCGGCGGTACTGCTCCACCCCACCAACCATCGCATCGCCGCCTCCACAGGCTGTGGACAACCAGTGCACCGTACGAACTGGGCACCATGCTGCCACGAAGGAAGCGCGCGGGAGGGCCCCTGCGGCGGCTTGCGCTCCCTGAAATGCGCCCCTGTGCATGCGTCCGCGCTGCTCCGCACCCGCCACGCGCCCACCAGGACCCGCACACCCGGGCACAGAGAGTCGGCGCTCAACCGCCTTGGCCCGCAGGCGAATCCGCCCGGGGAACCCGGCGCGACCACCTCGCGCCGCAGCCCGCACGGGGCCCGCGCGGGCGTCCCCTGCCCCCCACCCGGCCGACGCGAATGCGCCCCCGATACGCTCCCCCAAAACCCCCTACGCGCCCTCAACTGACGTGGTAGGAGCCCTATTCGCCGCGGAAAGCCGCCATCGATTTTCGGCCAAATCGGCTACGGGCGCGCAGGCATGCACACTCTCCGTACAGGCCCTGCGCACCGCTTCGGCAACGCACAGTCCGGGAGGCGGAGTTCGCCTCCCGGACCGGTCCGCCGCCCGCGGGGATGGAGGCGGCGGTGTCCCCCAGCCCACTGGATCCAGTACAGCGGGCCGACCCACGCAGGGTCCATGGAAGCGCTCCCCGGATGGCCGGAGAAGAGCGCACGGGCGGGCGCACAGCCACACAGCGGGAGCACATCGCAACCGTCCGTACAGTCGTACGGACCACAATCCCGCCATCCGGAAGAACGCCCCTTAACGCTTGGGATCGGGCGAACTACGCTGGGTTTACGAATGCCGCGTGGTTATGCCAGCGCGGCAGCCGTCTGTGTCGAGGGGTGGCGCATGTCCAGGGAGCAACGCGGGCCGAACGAAAAACTCGGCGCCGTTCTCGCCCTCGCGGGAATCAGCAACGCAGGACTCGCGCGACGCGTCAACGACCTTGGCGCCCAACGCGGGTTGACTCTTCGCTACGACAAGACGTCGGTGGCGCGCTGGGTGTCGAAGGGAATGGTGCCGCAAGGTGCGGCGCCGCACCTCATCGCCGCCGCCATCGGCCAGAAGCTCGGCCGCCCCGTGCCGCTCCACGAGATCGGCCTGGCGGACGCGGACCCCGCGCCGGAAGTGGGCCTCGCCTTCCCCCGGGACGTCGGACAGGCGGTGCGGTCGGCCACCGAGCTGTACCGCCTCGACCTCGCAGGTCGCCGCGCAGGTGGCGGCGGCATCTGGCAGTCGCTGGCCGGCTCCTTCGCAGTGAGCGCATACGCAACTCCCGCTTCCCGTTGGCTGATAACACCGGCCGACAGTTCGGTGGCGCGCGAGGTGAGCCCCGCTGAGGGCTCCGGAGCACCGCTGAAAGTCGGCCACAGCGACGTGCAGAAGCTGCGCGAGGCAGCCGAGGACGCCAGGCGCTGGGACTCCAAGTACGGAGGCGGCGACTGGCGTTCGTCGATGGTGCCCGAGTGCTTACGGGTGGAGGCGGCTCCGCTGCTGCTCGGCTCGTACTCCGACGAGGTCGGCAGGGCCCTGTTCGGGGCCAGCGCCGAACTCACCCGTCTCGCGGGCTGGATGGCCTTCGACACGGGCCAGCAGGAGGCGGCCCAGCGCTACTACATCCAGGCGCTGCGGCTCGCGCGCGCGGCCGCCGACGTCCCCCTCGGGGGCTACGTCCTGGCGTCGATGTCCCTCCAGGCGACCTATCGCGGATTCGGCGACGAGGGCGTCGACCTCGCCCAGGCCGCCCTGGAGCGCAACAGGGGACTGGCCACGGCCCGCACCATGAGCTTCTTCCGTCTCGTCGAGGCACGCGCGCACGCACGCGCGGGTGACGCGCAGGCGGCGGGCGCGGCCCTGAAGGCCGCCGAGGGCTGGCTGGAGCGGTCCCGGGAGGGCGACAACGACCCGTCCTGGCTCGGCTTCTACTCCTACGACCGCTTCGCCGCCGACGCGGCGGAGTGCTACCGCGACCTGAAGGCGCCCCGCCAGGTGCGCCGCTTCACCGAGCAGGCGCTGTCGAAGCCGACGGAGGAGTTCGTCCGCTCCCACGGCCTGCGCCTGGTGGTGTCGGCGGTCGCGGAGCTGGAGTCGGGCAATCTGGACGCGGCGTGCGAGCAGGGCGTCCGGGCGGTGGAGGTCGCGGGGCGCATCTCCTCGGCCCGCACCACCGAGTACGTCAAGGATCTCCTGCACCGGCTGGAGCCGTACGGCGACGAGCCGCGCGTGGTCGAGCTGCGGGAGCGCGCACGGCCGCTGCTGATGGCTCCGGCCTAGCGGCGCCGGGGCCGGGCCCCGAGAAGCGGGCACGACGCGGACCGGTATGCGTCGCGCGCGTCCTCGGGGCACCTTCCGGGTTTGAGGGCATTGTCAGTGGCGCAGTGCACTATCGAGTCGGGAGGTGTGGCAGGTGCGGAGCACGTACGACTGCGATGTGCTGGTGATCGGCGGCGGGATCGTCGGTCTGTCGACGGCGTATGCGATCACGCGCGCGGCGCCGGGCACGCGGGTGACGGTGCTGGAGAAGGAGCAGGGCCCCGCCCGTCACCAGACGGGACGCAACAGCGGGGTGATCCACAGCGGGGTCTACTACCGCCCGGGCTCCCTCAAGGCGCAGTACGCGACGCGGGGCGCCACCGAGATGGTCAAGTTCTGCGCGGAGTACGGCATCGCGCACGCCGTCACCGGCAAGCTGATCGTCGCCACGGAGAAGCCCGAGCTGCCCCGGCTGCACGCGCTGGTGCAGCGCGGCCGGGAGAACGGCATTCCGGTGCGCGAGCTGGGCCCCACCCAGATCGAGGAGTACGAGCCGGAGGTCCGCGGCCTCGCCGCGATCCATGTCGGCACGACGGGGATCTGCGACTTCGTCGCGGTGGCCCGGCAGCTGGCGGAGGCCTCCGGGGCCGAGATCCGGTACGGGGCCGAGGTCCTGCGCATCGACCGCCGCCCGGCCCTGGGCGCCGCGGTGCGCACCGCCGACGGCACGATCGTCCGCGCCCGCGTCCTCGTGAACTGCGCGGGACTGCACTGCGACGAGATCGCCCGGCTCACGGGCGACGACCCCGGGATGCGCATCGTGCCGTTCCGCGGCGAGTACTACACGCTGGCGCGACCCGAGCTGGTCCGGGGACTGGTCTATCCCGTGCCCGACCCCGCGTTCCCCTTCCTCGGGGTGCACCTCACCCGCGGCATCGACGGCGGCGTCCACATCGGCCCGAACGCGGTGCCCGCGCTCGCCCGCGAGGGGTACGACTGGAGCGTCGTACGCCCCCGCGAGCTCGGTTCGACCCTGAGCTGGCCCGGTTCCTGGCGGATCGCCCGACGGCACTGGCGGTACGGCGCCGGGGAGCTGCGGCGCTCCCTGTCGACAGCGGCGTTCACCACGGCCGTCCGGCGTCTGCTGCCCGCGGTGACCCCGGAGGACCTGGTCCCCGCGGCGGCCGGGGTACGGGCCCAGGCGGTCCTGCGCGACGGCACCCTGGTGGACGACTTCCTGATCAAGGAGGGCCCCCGGACCGTCCACGTGCTGAACGCGCCGTCACCCGCGGCGACGGCCTCGCTGCCCATCGGAAGGGAGGTCGCCCGCAGGGCACTGGCCGCGCTGGCCGGCACATGACACCCCGGTTTCCCCTGCCGGACCCGCACCCTGCCCCTGCCCCTGCCCCTGCCCCTGCCCCTGCCCCTGCCCCTGCCCCTGCCCCTGCCCCTGCCCCTGCCCCTGCCCCTGGGGGACCTTGTCCCGGACCCGGATCCCCCAGCCCGCACACCCCCGTAAAATCGACACCACTGTGTCTGACTTCCTTGACTCCCCCGAAGAGGCCGGGCCGGCCACCGACGCCGGCTCGCTGCGGCATACCCGTGCGAAGGGCGAGCCCCGGTTCCCCGACGGCCCGAAGGCCGATCCCGCCGGGTCGCACTTCGAGCGGCGCATCCGGAGCTTCCAGCCGCGTCGCAGCCGGGTGACGGCCGGGCAGGCGGACGCGCTCCAGCGGCTGTGGCCCAAGTGGGGTCTGGACATCGACGGGCAGCGGACGATCGATCTGGCCGAGCTGTTCGGGACCGACTGTCCCGTCGTGCTGGAGGTCGGCTTCGGGATGGGCGAGGCGACCGCGCAGATGGCGGCCGAGGACCCGAAGACCGGGATCCTCGCGGTCGACGTGCACACGCCGGGCCAGGGCAACCTGCTCAATCTCGCCGACCGGGGCGGCCTGTCCAATGTCCGCGTGGCCAACGGCGACGCGATCATCCTGCTCAGGGAGATGCTCCGGCCGGAGTCCCTGAGCGGTCTGCGGGTGTACTTCCCCGACCCCTGGCCCAAGAAGCGGCACCACAAGCGGCGGCTGATCCAGCCCGAGTTCCTCAGCCTGGTGGCGACCCGCCTCAAGCCGGGCGCGATCGTGCACTGCGCGACCGACTGGGAGCCCTACGCCGAGCAGATGCTCGAAGTGCTGAGCGCGCACCCCGACTTCGAGAACACCCAGCCCGACGGCGGTTACGCGCCACGTCCCGGCTTCCGGCCGCTGACCCGTTTCGAGGGCCAGGGACTGGACAAGGGTCATGTGGTGAACGACCTCCTCTTCCGGCGCGTACAGCAGCTCGAAGAACACCCGGACCAGCAGTCCGCCGACGGCTGAAGGGCCGCTGAAGCCCCGGGAGCCACCCGGGCCGTCCCTTCGGTGTCCGTGCGGGTGCCCCGGGCAGCACCAGGCACCGTCGCGGGCTGCGCCCCTCCCTCGTTAGGGTCGATGCCGTGGCCACCTGCCCTCCGTACCCGACGTACCCGACGCACCCCGGCGGTCCCGCCGGCGGTGGGCTGCGGCACGCGCACTGGTGGCAGCGCCGATGGGTCCGGTACGGCGCGCTGATCACCCTGCTCGCGATGTCGGGGCTCGTGATCCTGGCGCTCGTCCGCGAGCAGACCGGCACCGAGGGCTTTCTGGTCGGCCTCGGTCTCGCCGTGTTCCCCGTGCCGCTCCTCATCGCCGCGTTCCGCTGGCTGGACCGTGTCGAACCGGGCCCCTGGCGCAATCTGATCTTCTCGTTCGCCTGGGGCGCCTGCGCCGCCGCGCTCATAGCGATCGTCGCCAACAGCTTCGCGACCAGATGGATAGCGACCTCGACCGCGGACCCGTCGAGCGCCGACACGCTCGGCGCGACCGTCATAGCGCCGATCGTCGAGGAATCCGCGAAGGCGGCCGCCGTGCTGCTGGTCTTCCTCTTCCGCAGACGGGACTTCACCGGGATCGTCGACGGGGTCGTCATAGCCGGGATCACGGCCACCGGCTTCGCGTTCACCGAGAACATCCTCTACCTCGGCACCGCGTTCGGGACCGACCAGCTCAGCGGGGAGCGGGGGCTCGCCTCCCTCACCGCCGCGACCTTCTTCGTCCGCGTGGTCATGTCACCGTTCGCGCATCCGCTGTTCACCGTGCTGACCGGCATCGGATTCGGCGTCGCGGCACTGTCCGCGGAACGCCAGCATCTGCGCCGCGTGCTGCTGCCCTTCGGCGGACTGTTGCTCGCCATGGGCATGCACTCCGTCTGGAACGGCTCCTCGACGTTCGGGGAGTACGGATTCTTCGCGGTGTACGCCGCGTTCATGGTGCCCGCGTTCGGACTGCTGACCTGGCTGGTCGTCTGGACACGGCAGCGTGAACTGCGCACCGTGCGCACGGAGCTTCCGGCGTACGCCGTCGCCGGCTGGCTGATCCCGGCCGAACCCCATGTGCTCGGCTCCATGCGGGCGCGGCGGCTCGCCCGCGAGTACGCGGGGCATCACGGCGGGAAGGCCGCGGCGCGCTCGGTCGCGGAGTACGAGGCGTACGCGACCTCGCTCGCGTTCCTGCGTCACCGGGGCCGCCGCGGCCGTGCCGGCGCCGACTTCGTCGTGCGGGAGCGGGAGTTGCTCGACGAGCTGTGGCGGCGCAGGGAGATCGCCCGGCCCGCCCTGGCGTACGCGGCACGGGCGGTCGCACCGCGGATTCCGGCACCGCCGTGGCCCGCCCAGGGAAGCGGCTACGGGTACGGGTACGCCTGGGCGTACGGACACCCCGCGGAGCAACCGCAGGGACAGCCGTACGGGAACCCGTACGGCCCGGTGGCCCCGTACCCCGCCTACAACCCCTACCGCACCTAGCGGCAGCTCCTGTCAGGCGGACGCCTTCGTCAGCTTCGCCAGCTCCCCCTCCGTGAGGACGAGGTCCGCCACGCCCAGCAGCGCCGGGAGCTGTTCGACCGTGCGGGCGGAGGCGATGGGGGCCGCGACCGTCGGCTGGGCGGCCAGCCAGGCCAGGGCGACCGTGGCGACCGGTGCGCCGTGCGCCTCGGCGACCTCGTCCAGGGCGGCCAGGACACGGATGCCGCGTTCGGAGTCGAGGTGCTTGCCCGCCCCTGCGGCGCGGGCCGAGTCGACGCTCGTACCCGGGCGGTACTTGCCCGTGAGGAAGCCGGACGCGAGGGCGAAGTACGGGACGGCGGCGAGGCCGGCGCGGGAGGCGACGTCGTGCAGGGGCCCCTCGTACGTGTCGCGCGAGACGAGGTTGTAGTGGGGCTGCAGGGCGACATAGCGCGCGAGGCCCTCGCGGTCGGAGAACTCCAGGGACTCGCGGAGCCGCTCGGGGGAGATGTTGGACGCGGCGATGTGCCGCACCTTGCCCGCGCGCACCAGTTCGTCGAGCGCGCCGATGATCTCCTCGACCGGCACCTCCGGCTTGTCGAAGTGCGTGTAGTACAGGTCGATGCGGTCGGTGCCGAGGCGGCGCAGGGACGCGTCGGCCGCCGCCTTGATGTTGGCACCGGACAGGCCCGGGTACCGGGGGTGCTGGCTGACCTTGGTGGCGAGGACGACGTCCGCGCGGTTGCCGCGCTTCTTCAGCCACGAGCCGATGAGGGTCTCGGACTCGCCGCCCTCGTTGCCGTCGACCCACGCCGAGTAGGAGTCGGCGGTGTCGATGAAGTTGCCGCCGGCGGCGGTGTACGCGTCGAGCACGGCGAAGGAGTGCGCTTCGTCGGCGGTCCAGCCGAAGACGTTGCCCCCGAGGGCGAGCGGGAAGATCTCGAGGTCGGACGGACCGAGCTTGCGGAGAGGAGTCATACCTCGCCCCAACACCCTTACCGGATGGGTGTATTCCGCATGCATCCGAAGACATCCGAATGCACCTGACCGGCAGCCCTGACGTCGGGGGGTTGTCGTCAGGGCTGCCGGAGACCGTTGCCGCGGAGGAAGTGGCGCCGCCTCGGCGGAGGATGTGCGGTCGCGCCTCAGGAGTGGCGCCCCTCGCACCGGGGGCCGGGCCCCTCGGCTCGGGATGAAGCCCGTGCGCCCAGGGCGCTGAGCCCTGGGTTCGGGTGGAGACCCTCGGCCCAGGCTCGGATCCCTGAGCACAAGGGTGGAGACCCTCGGCCAGGGGAGATCCCCCGGCACGAGCGTGGAGCACCTCAGCCAGGAGCCGGAGCCCTCGGCACAGAGCTGGAGACCCTCAGCCCAGGGGAGATCCCTCGGCGCAAGGGTGGAGACCCTCAGCCCGGAGCCGGAGCCCCTCGGCGCAAGGGTGAAGACGGTCGGCTCAGGGGTTGAGGCCCTTGCCGCGCAGCCAGGCCATCGGGTCGATGGAGTCGCCTCCGCCGGGGTGCACTTCCAGGTGGAGGTGCGGTCCGGTGACGTTGCCCGTCGCACCCACGCGCCCGATCACTTCGCCCGTGGTGACCTTCTGCCCGGCGGTGACACTGATCGACGACTGGTGGCAGAACCACAGCTCGGTGCCGTCGTCGAGGGTGAGGACCGTGCGGTAGCCGTACGCGCCGGCCCAGCCGGCCTCCGTGATGGTGCCGCCGTGGATCGCCTTGATGAGCGTCCCGGTGGGCGCCGCGAAGTCGAGGCCGGTGTGGTAGCCGGAGGACCACATGGAGCCGGCCTCACCGAAGGTGGAGGTCAGCGTGTACGAGGAGGTGGGCAGCGAGTAGCTCTTGGCCAGCTCGGCGAGGCGCTCCGCCTCGGCCTTGGCCTTGGCCTCCTCCTCCGCCTTCTTCTTGGCGGCGGTGGCCTTGGCCTCCGCGGCGTCCTGCTGCTTCGCGGCGGTCTCGGCGGCCTGCTTCGCGGCGGCGGTCTCGGCGGCCTCCTGGGCCGCGCTGTCGACCTGGTCCTGCTGCGACTCGGCCTGCTGCATGATGCGGGCACGCAGCGCCTCACCGGCGTCGGCGCTGCCCTGCGCGGCGTCCGCGCTGGTCAGTCCGGCGGTGGTGAGAGGAGTGTTGGAGCCCTTGGGCGCGCTGGACTCGCCGCCGTCGGAGATCAGGGCCTTGGCGGACTCGGTGACCGAGGAGAGGTCGGGCAGGGAGATCGAGACCGGCGGCTTGCCGGGCGCCGCGGTGGCCATGCCACCCGCGCCGACGGCGGCTATGACCCCGACACCGAGGACGGTGGAGCTGCGGGCGAGTCCTCCGCCGCGCTGCTTGCTGACGCGGTGCCGGCCGCGGACGGGACGGACGGAATCCGCGGTGGGATTCCACTCCTCCCAGGGGCCCTCGTCGTTGCCGTGCGCGTAGCCGATGGACTGGGTTTCGTCCGGCGCGAACGAGGTTGGCTGGGCAGGCCGGTTGGACGCCACGTGGGCGCGCTCCTTTCCTTCCTTCTCGCCTACCGGGTTAGCTGACGGGTTCGGAGCAGGAAGGTCTCCTACGCGCGTCCCCCACGGATATGACCGCGAAGAACGCCCGATTCACCCCAAGTTGGTGGTTCCCCGGCTCCCTTGCGGGATTCGGCGCGTGCGCACGGAGCCATCTCTTGTGACGGCTGGGACGACCGCGCTGCGTTATCGAACGTTAATAGACGCGGACCCCGGATTCCAAGCCGTTCGGACTGATCGTTAACGCTTTTGGCCTGGACTTTGGGGGCACCACCGTCGGAAACCGGGCGAGTTGACCGCACCTCGTAAACACACCTTTCCTTGATGGTGCGTCAGTCGTTATGCGGAGGGATACGGTCCGGTCACCCCCGGTGACGACGATCAAGGACGTCGTACGGCGAGCAGCGCCATGTCGTCCGTCGTGCCGCCTCCCGCGTGCCGCCGGACCTCCTCGGCCAGGACGGTCAACAGGGCGTCGGGACCGGGGAATACGCGTCCGGCGAGACGTTCCGCCGGGTCGTAGAAGTCCCCACGCCCGTCGCGCGCCTCGGACAGACCGTCGGTGTAGAGGAGCAGCGTCGCCCCGTGCGGGAACTTCTCGCACACCGCACGGTCGGGCCAGCTGCCCAACTCGCCCATCCCGAGCGGCAGTGCCGCCGGCCCGCCGTCGAGCGTGACGAGCGTGCCGTCGGCGTGCAGCAGCAGGGGTGGCGGATGGCCGCGGTTGAGGATCCGCACGACACACTCGCCGTGCGGGACCTCCGCGAGCACGGCCGTGGTGAAGCCCTCGAAGGCGTCCAGACCTTCCCGCCGGGTGCCCTCACGCGCCAGCGCCCGTTCGAGACGGCCGGCGACCGCCTCCAGGGTCGCCTCCTGCTCGGCCGCCTCCCGGAAGGCGCCGATCACTACGGCGACGGCGGCCACCGCGCCCATGCCCTTGCCCCGTACGTCTCCCACGACCACGCGTACGCCGTGCGGCGAGTCCTGCACCGCGTAAAGGTCGCCGCCGATGAACGCGTCGGCCTGCGCCGCCTCGTAGCGTGCGGCGACCTCCAGACCGCCGATCCGCTCGGCCGGTTCCGGCAGCACCGCGCGCTGCGCGGACTCGGAGACCTCCCGGACCGAGGCGAGCCGTTCGTCGCTGCGGCGCACGAGGACGTTGATGAGCGCGGCCAGGCCGGCGGCGGTCGCCACGGTGACGACTTCCGTGACCGCGTCGACGTGCATGACGATTCCGAGCCTGAGGTGGACCGCGAGGACGGCGACGACGGCCAGCAGGCCGGTGAGCGCCGTGCTCAGCAGCGTGTAGAGAGGCGCGGCCACCAGCGGGGCGGCGGTGAAGAAGGGGGCGGCGGTGAACTCCCTCGGGGTCAGGTAGTCGTAGAGGACCCCGGCGACGACGAGCAGCGCGGGCAGCACCCGGACGAAGGTCCGCGCGGAGGAGACCCCACGCTCCCCGGCGCCCGCGGGACGGGGCCGCGGGGTGTCCCCGAGGCCGGGGTCGGGCACGGGGTCGCCGGGCAGCCGTCCACCGGACCGGTCGTACGGGCCCGTGGCCGCTCGCCGCTCGCTTCCTGGTCGCCCCACCCGTCCAGATTTCCCGGCACGGGGGCGGGCGGCGACCGGTGTGGACCGACCGGGGGAATGCGCGAGGTCGTGCCCTGCCGCCACCCGGGGCGCGGGGCAAGGGTGCGAGGAAAGGCCGAGGACCGGGAACAGGCCGGGGGAAAGACCAAGGGCCGGACTCGTCATTCCGAGTCCGGCCCTTGTTTCAGTAGCGGGGACAGGATTTGAACCTGCGACCTCTGGGTTATGAGCCCAGCGAGCTACCGAGCTGCTCCACCCCGCGTCGGTGAAACCAGTGTACGCCATCCGCGGGACCCGAAGCACACACGTTTCTCCGCGCCCCCTCCCGGCGTGTCGCGCGAGGCCGGGGACCAGGGGGCTTCGTTCGGATCGGCTCGGGCCCGCGGCGATCCGAACGAAACCCCCTAGCCGAGCAGGTGCCGGTTGGGCGCCTTCGCCCGCTCCTCGAACTCCGGCAGTTCGAGGACGTGGACGCCCGCGGCGGCGAGCAGCCCGCTTCCGTCGGCCTCCGCGACGAACGTGTCGGGCTCGCGCCACGCGGTCACCACGCGCCGCACCCCGGCGTCGAGGATCAGCCGGGCGCAGGGGGCGGGCCGGGAGGCGCGTCGGGCGCACGGCTCCAGGCTGCTGTACACGGTGGCGGAGGCCAGCCGGGGGTCGGCGGGGTCGATCTTGGCGAGCGCGGCCTCCTCGGCGTGCACGACGGGGTCGTCACCCTCCCGGGAGTGACCGCGGGCCAGCTCGGTGCCGTCGGCCGCGACCACCACCGCGCCCACGCTGAACGCCGTCTGCGAGGGCGGGCACAGCGCGGCCAGCTCGCAGGCGAGGGCCAGCCACTGCCGGTCCGCGGCGCCGGCGAGCTCGCCGGTGCCGGGTGCCGTGGGGACGTACCGGATGAGGACGACGTCTCCGACGGCCCGCGTCTCCACGAGGCGCATCCGCCCGGGGGGATACGCGCCCGGACCGAACAGCCGCGGCGCGTCCGGCTGGCCCACGAAGAGCGGTGCGACGGCGAGATGCAGCTCGTCCGCGAGCCCTTCCCGCATCAGCTGGGTGTGGACCCGCCCGCCCCCTTCGACCATGAGGCGGCGCACGCCCCGCACGTCGTGCAGGTGCTCCAGCACGGCGCGCCAGTCGAGCTCGGGGCCGGTGGAGACGATGTCGATGCCGAGGTGGTCGAGCCCGCGCAGGGCCTCGGCCGCCCGGCCCGCCCCCTTGTCGGTCGTGTAGACGGCCTTCTCGCCGCCGGTGTGCCAGAACTGTGCCGCCGGGTCGAGATCGCCGGACCCGCTGACGGTGACCTTCAGCGGGTACTCCGGACGCCCCTCGGCGACGCGTGCCGTGCGGCGCTCGGCCGAGTTGACCAGGAGCCGCGGATTGTCCGCGCGGATCGTGCCGGCCCCGACGAGGATCGCGTCGCTGGACGCCCGCACCTCGTCGACCCGGTCGAAGTCGGCCGCTCCCGAGAGCAGCAGCCGCTCGGGGCCAGTGTCGTCCAGGAAGCCGTCGAGGGAGACGGCGGCGGACAGCAGGACGTAGGGATGGGGCATGAGGACGCACCCTCCGGCTCTCGGCGGTTCGAACCGGCTCGCGGCGGCCCGGCCCGGCTGACTCAGTGGTTCAACTTTTAAACAATACCTAGACTGGCAGCATGACGACCCGCTGGCTCTCCCCCGCCGAACAGCGCGCCTGGCGCTCGTACGTCTCCGCCTCCTCGCTCCTGGAGGACACGATCGACCGCCGGCTCCAGGCGGAGGCGGGCATGCCGCACCTTTACTACTCCATCCTCGCCATGCTCTCCGAGGCGCCGGACCGGCGGCTGCGCATGACCGAGCTGGCCGAGATCCTGAAGATCACCCGGAGCCGGCTGACGTACGCGGTGACACGGCTGGAGAACGACGGGACGGTGCGCCGCGAGGGCTGCCCCACCGACAAGCGCGGCCAGGTGGCGACCCTCACCGACGAGGGCATGGCCGTACTGGAGCGGACGGCGCCGGGGCACGTGGAGACGGTGCGGGCGGCGATCTTCGACCATCTCACCCCGGAACAGGTCGGCCAGCTGGAGGAGATCTGCGGGGCCATCACGCGGGCGATCCAGGGCGAAGGGGCCGGGACCTGCGGGGAAGATCTGCCCTGGCGGCGACGTTCTTCGTGAGGTCCGCGCGCGAGACGCGCGGACGGGGGGCACGCGAGTCGCCGCCGGCCTCGGGCCGCGCCGCACGGCACACCGGGCGACAGGCGACGCGGAACGCATTGCTTGAACTTTAAAGCACCGTGTATTGTCTCCCTCCGAGGGCTTGCTTCAAATCTGAAGCACCGTCTCGAACGAACCCGCTGGACGGAGAGACAACATGCGCGACTACCCCACCGCCACGGTGCGCACCCGCGTCCGCGTACCGCTGCGCTTCGGTGACGGCTACTCGGTCGACGCGGAGCTGGTCACCTTCCACGGCCTCGCCGACGAGCAGGAGCACCTGGCGGTCGTGCTCGGCGAGCCCGGCCCCGACCCGCTGGTGCGGCTGCACTCCGAGTGCCTGACCGGCGACGTCTTCGGCTCGGCCCGCTGCGACTGCGGCCCGCAGCTGCGCGAGGCGGTGGAACGGATCGCGGACCGGGGCGGCGTACTCCTGTACCTCCGTCAGGAAGGCCGCGGCATCGGCCTCTACAACAAGCTCGACGCGTACGCCCTCCAGGACCAGGGCCTCGACACCTACGCCGCCAACGCCGCGCTCGGGCTGCCCGAGGACGGCCGCGACTACACGGCCGCCGCCCAGATGCTCCGGGCCCTCGGCATCGACTCCGTGGACCTGCTCTCCAACAACCCGGACAAGGCCGACCAGCTCCGCGACCTCGGCATCACGGTCGCCCGGCGTGTCCCGACGGGCGTCTTCACCACCGCGCACAACGTCCGCTACCTGCGCGCCAAGGTCCTCCAGACCCAGCACACGCTGCCCCTGCCGGAACTGACGGCGGGCTGACGCCCCGCCGCCCCCGCGGCACTCGCCGGCACGCACGACGACGGCGCCCCACCCGAGACCGGGTGGGGCGCCGTGCGCGGTAGACCCTGTGGGACTCGAACCCACAACCAATGGATTAAAAGTCTGCGGTCCGCTCATCGCGTCTCGTATCGCGTTGAATCGCCAAGTGCTGCGTCATGCCGTCCAGTGCTGGTCAGAGGCGTTTAGCGTACGTTCATCACCGCTGCTTCGCACCGTCTCGTACCGTCTCGTATCGCGTCGTTGCGTGGCCTTGGGGCCAGCACGGGGCCAGCAGTAAGGGCCTCCGACCCGCAGGTCAGAAGCCCTTTGCCTGTTCGTCAATTCTACGCCGAGGCCTGCCCGTTGTCAGTGACCGGGCGTACCGTGGTGCTCATCCCATCCGCGCTCGCTGGCTGCGACGCGGCAGGCCCCGTCTCCGGTACAGCGGCCGGCGGCGGGGCCTCGCTCTGTCCGCGACGAGCTCGCGGCACAAGCGCGGCGGCGCGCTCGGCAATCTCCAGGTCGACTTCCTGGAGCAGCGAGGTGTACGTGTCCGAGGCGAGTTTGATGGTGGAGTGCCGCAGCGTCTCTTTGATGGCATGGAGGTCGCCGCCGCCCGCATGGATGAGTGTGGCGGCGCAGTGCCGGAGGTCGCGCAAGTTGATGGGCGGTAGGCCCGCGGCCTCGTACAGGCGCCGGAACGTCTTGCTGACGACGTCCGGGTGCAGCCACTCGCCGGACTCGGTCGTGAAGACCTTGCCCGTATCAACCCAGGCGGCGCCCGACGCCGCCCTCTCTGCTTCCTGGCGTGCTCTGTGCTCGCGCAGTACCTGCACGGTGACGGAGTCGAGGCCGATGGTGCCGGCGGAACCGTCTGTCTTGGGCGCCGTTTCGGTGGGCGTCCACCCGTCCACCACGATTTCCTTGGCGACGGTGAGGGCCTGCCCGTCGAGGTCGACGTGGACCCAGTCCTGCCCGACGCCCTCGCCGCGGCGCAGCCCGCGGAACGCGATGAGATGGAAGAACGCGTAGAGCCTGTGCGGCTCGGCCTCGTCGAGGAACACGCCGAGCTGCTGCGGAGTCCAGACCATGACGCCGGATGGCGTCTCCCCTGTCTCGCGCCAGCGGTCGACGTGCTGCTGCGTCCAAAGGATGGCCTTGGGTCGCTTCCCTGAGTCCAGCTCTACCCAGGCCGCCGGGTTGAAGGTGATGAGCTGGCGCCGGATCGCCGCGTTCAACGAGGTTCGGAGCGTCGCCCTGATGCGCTGCTTGGTGGCGGCCCCGGTGATCCTGCGGTAGGGCGGCATGGCCGCCAGCTTGGCGCGCTCGGCCTCCAGCCGTTCGCGCTCCGAGGCCTTGGGTGCGCCAGGTCTGCCCAACGAGCAGCGCGCTTCCTGCTCGCGCCGAGCCGCGTTCTCCGCGGCCACGGTCTCGTTGGCGTCGTCGATGGCGTCAAAGAACTCCTGGACCTGACCTACGTTCAGGCGGTCCAGGCGGTAATGCCCGAGGCCTGGACGCAGGTGGACGCGGATGTGCGAGGCGTAGCCAGCGTTCGTCGTCTTGCGTGTCTTCTTGGCGGCGAACCAGGTGTCGAGCCACTCCCCGACGGTCGCCTTGCCATCGAGGGGGATGCCGACGCCGAGACGGCGCTGTACCTCGGCGGAAGATGGGATGTCGGCGCGCCGCTTCATCGTGTCGGCGAGCAAGTCACCGACGCGCCGTTGCTCATCCTCATCGTCGCCGGGTAGGTCAAGGATCGCCTGGAGCCGGGAGAGGTCGGCCGAGGCGTCCCGCACGCTGCCGTATCCGGTGCGCCGGAAGGTGCGGCGCTTTCCGTCTGCGTCGGGCGGCAGCTCCTGACGCAGAGATAGGGAACCGTGGCTCTTCTTGCTGAGCTGCGGACAGGACTTGCCCAGCAGCTTTCCGTCTGCCCCGCGGCACTCGCAGCGCTTGGTGATGCTCCCGGCCCGGCGTGCAGACGGCATTACTCACTCCTCTCGCTCGGGCGGAGCGCCCTCCTGTCCAGGCTGCCAGAGACCCACCCCGATCAGATGCCGCAGGACGGCATTGAGCTCGGTCATGAGTGCCTCCGTCATCTCTCCGGGACGTACGGCCAGAGCCGTTCCGTGCTCGGTGAGGATGGGCATGAGGATTTCGCCGTCGGGCAATGCGTCGCTGAACACGTACCAGGCGCGGGCAGTCGCGCCGAGGTGGTGTGGCGGCTCCCCATCGGACTCAGGCGGTTGTGGTGACCCCATGTAGCCTCCCCATCTCCCGCAAATGCGTTCGAATGTGGACCTAGACCTGCACCCCTTCGGTTACGGGGTGCTTCGACATGATCGCACCACGAGCCCCTCTTGTGTACTCCCCGCTTCAAATGCTCACCCAGGGTGATTCACAGGGGAATGCATGCGTTACTGATCTTCGTCCGCGTCCGGGGGAACAAGGGTGTCGATGAACGCAAAGAGGCGGTCCCGCTGCTCTGGGTCAAGCTTGTCCAGCTTGCGCACGTAGGCGACCGAGACGGGCGACCCTCCCTCGACGGGATCCCTGCCGTGGAACTGGCTGCCGGCCGCATCCTGGAGCGTCCTGAGCGGCAGCTCGGTGGCGGCGGCGAGCGCACACAACTTCTCGTAATCGGGAGACTCGACGTTCTCCCCCGTCTCCAGGCGGTAGATCCAGCCACGCGTTACACGTGTCCCGCTCACCGGGTCGACGGCCCTCTCCGCGAAGGCATCGAGCCCCAGCCGCAAGGCCTTACGGCGCGCGCGGATCAAGTCAGCAAAAGCGGTGCGCCGTTCAGGGTCACTCGGTGTCTGCTCTCTGGCCGCCATGGGGGTCATCCTGCCACTCCTGTGGTCTGAGCGAATCGTCGGGCGTTCAGGGTCGCGCGCGGATCACTGTGACGTACGGGCAGGTTGCACAGGTTGTTCATTCCATGCACTGAACGAATTGTTCAGTAGATAGGTCGACAACGCCAGGTAGCGCGGAGTCATTGGCCGATTACAGACGCGCCCCCTTCATTCAGCAGACTGGACAAAGCGTTCAGCTCATGGAATGCTCTCGCCCACAGCGTTCAGCAAGATGAACGTGGCTTTCAGCGAGGTGAACGTGAGAGAACCCGCACCCACGATGTACGCGGTCCACAGTGGGGACCGACTCAAGCTCCTGATGGAGCGCACCGGCACCGGTGAAGCAATCACCAGCCGCGAACTGGCCGCCATCGCAGGCGTAGCCCACGGAACGATCGGCGCCCTCATGTCCGGCGCCCAGCAGTCCGTACCCGAGCACAAGGCCAAGTCCATCTGTGCGGCGCTCGGCGTGGACCTGTTGGTCCTGTGGGTCCCGCTGGAGCGTGCCGGCCGCGCCTTCATCCCGGTACAGGCGGCGGTGTCATGACGACCGCCACGCCGCTTACCCCCGAGCAGGTCCGCGACCTGCCCGCGATGCCCACCGTCAAGCAGGCCTTTGCCGCACTGAACATCGGCCCGACCAACGGCTACGCCCTGGTCAAGGCAGGCGACTTCCCCATCGAGGTCGTACCGCTCGGGCGCGCGTTCCGCGTCCGCAAGGCCGACTTGCTCGATTTCCTCGGCCTCTCCGAGACCGCTGCTTCCGAGGTCCAGTCGGCAGCAGCCACAAGCGACGACGCCCCCGGGGTCCAGCCGGGAGCGCCGTCCGAGCAGTCCGCACCCACAAGCGCCAGCAAGTAGAGAACGGGGTCCGCTCATGGAGCACACTCCCACGGCCGCAGGAAACGCGACCAGCCACTCGCCCGGCGTCGCCGAGGCCCTCGCCCGCCTCGACGCCGTCCGCGCCGACGACGCGAACCCTGCCTACCGGCGGATGGTCGACGCCATCGCGGAACTCATCATCAAGACCGGCAACCCGGCCATGGTGTTCGAGAGGGTCCTCGAAGGGCTCGCCGCCCAGGACGTCACCGAGACCGCCGCCAGGCACGGGCTCCTCCTGCATCGCGCCGACCAGGCCGCGACGGAGGACGGCACGTTTGCCGAGCTCGCCGTGTTCTGGCCCGCGCACCTCGCCGTCCTCCCCCATGGGCAGCCCGCGACCGTCACCCTCGTGCAGCTGCGCGCGGCCGTCGCCGAGCACGAGCAGAGCGAGCGGCTCGCCGCTGACTTCCAGGCCTCCGTCGCGGCCGGCCACGTCGAGGACCTCAACACCTGGCACGCCCGCACCACCCAGGCCGCCAAGTGACCGCCCGCACGGCGCAGGCCCGGGACACCCCGGGCCGCGCGCCGACCCCCCAGCAGGTCGTCGCCGAACTGCTCGTCGACCTCGACGGCAGACGCGCCCGCTACGAATGCCGGCGCCCCAACTGCCCGCAGCCCCTCGAAGGGCCCATCACTGCCGCACGGCACGGCCTCGCCGAGCTGCGCGCGTTCATCGCCGGGATCAAGGACGTTCACCTGGCCGCGTTCCACAAGGAGCAGCGTTGACCGACTCACAGCCCACCGAACTCCGGGCCGAGGCCCGCGAGCTGCACGACGCTGGCCTGTGCGTCCTGCCCATCAAGGCCGACGGGAGCAAGCGCCCCGCCGTGACCTGGCTCCCCTACAAGGTGGCCCGGACCACGCCAGAGCAACACGACGCATGGTTCGGCGGCGACCAGGCCCGCGGCATCGCCGTCGTGTACGGCGCCGTCTCGGGCGGCGTAGAGCTCATCGAATTCGAGGGCCTCGCCATCCGCGAGGGCCTGCTCGACGCCGCCACCGAGATCATGGAGGCAACCGCACCATGGCTCGCCGAGGCCTGGCAGTCCGTCCTGACCGGATGGGTCACCGAGTCGCCCTCAGGCGGCCGGCACTACCGCGTCCGCGTCGAGGGTGGCGACGTCCCCGGCAACACCAAACTGGCTTCACGCCTCGCCGAAGAGCACGAATACACCGACGAGGAGCGGCAGCGGCTCCGCGAGAAGCCCAACGCCCGCATCGTCCGCGTCCTGGTTGAGACGCGCGGCGAGGGTGGCTACGGCCTGGTGGAGCCGTCCGGCGGCACGGTCCATGCGTCCGGGCGGCCGTACGTCCGGCTCGCCGGCGGGCCCGCCAGCATCCCCACCCTCGACGCCGTGACGGTCGGCGCTATCCGCGACGTTCTGCGGATGCTCGACAAGCTGCCGCAGCCCGAGGCGGTGAAGACTGCCCCGCGCCCCGCGGCGCCCCGGTCGGACGGGTCCCTCCGTCCCGGCGATGACTTCGAGGCCCGCGCGTCCTGGGAGGACATCCTCTCCGGGATCTTCCGGCCGCTGCACACCCGCGGCAGCGAGACCTACTGGGGATGGGCGGACGGCGTCGGCGGCGTGAAGGCCACGACCGGCAAGGACGAGCACGACCGGCTGTTCGTCTTCGCCACGGGGTCCGAGTTCCAGAGCGAGACGCCCTACAGCAAGTTCGGCGCCTACGCCTTGCGCGAGCACGGCGGTGACCACAAGGCCGCCGCCCGGGAGCTGGCCCGCCAGGGCTACGGCACCCGTCACCTCGCGTCGGTCGGCGCCGGCCCTGCCGCACCCGCACCCGCACCCGCACCCGCACCCGCACCCGCACCCGCCAGCCCTACCCCGGACGCCGCGCCTGCCGAGGATGAGCACGCGAGGGCCGACGACGAGCAGGCGCTCGACCCTGAGGGCTTCAACTACGCCGACACGTTCGGGCTCCCCGCTGCCGTCCGCACCCCTTACGACTACCGAGTGACCGGCCGCGGCGTCGAGGTGCTCAGCACCAGCGGCGAGAACTGGCAGCGCGTCACGTTCGCGCCTCTCGTCATCACGGCGACGTTCGAGGACCCCGAGGGCGACCAGTACGTCGAACTGTCCTGGATCGACCGCAGCCTCGGCCGGCCGCGCCGCATCTCCCGCATCGTCTCCCGCGAGACCGCAAAGCGCGGGAGGAAATTGATCGAGACCCTCGGTAGTGCCGGACTGCCCGCCGTCGAGGGCGACGCGCGGGCCGTCGAGAAGTGGCTCGCCGAGTTCGAGGCGGGCAACGTCGGGCGCATCCCGTCCGAGCAGCTGGCCCGCTGGCTGGGCTGGCAGGACGACGGCACGTTCGTCTCGTCGCCCGAGGACGGCATCAAGGTCGACACGCCGTTCGAGGAGCAGCGCGGCCCTGCCCGAGCGCACGCCAGGAAAGGGACGCTGGACGGTTGGCGGGACACCGTCGCCCACCTCGCAGGCTTCCCGGTGCCGCGTGTGGCCGTGGCCGCCGCGCTCGCCGCTCCCCTGCTCAAGCCCCTCGGCCTGAACTCCTTCACGCTCGATATCTCCAGCAGGTCCACCAAGGGCAAGACGACCGCGCTTCAGTGCGCCCTGTCCGTGTGGGCCGACCCGTCCGAGCACGCGAGCGCCATGTCCAACTGGAGGACGACGCTCTACGCGATCGAGAAGCGGCTCAACCTGGTTCGCGGCATCGTCACAGTGTTCGACGAGACGATGGCCGTCACGGACGACACCCTCATCGACGAGGTCCTCTACCAACTCCCGATGAACCACGGGAAAGCGCGCAGCGGCGGCGCGTTCGGCAACATGCTGCCCTGGGAGACCATCCTCCTGTCGTCCGGCGAGCGGCCCGCGCTGTCCTTCACGACCAGCCAGGGCGCCGCGGCCCGCATCCTCGGCACGACCATTCCCCCCTTCGGCGACGGCGGCGGGCCGACGGCGGCAGCGGCCCGCGAGGGCGTCCTCGCCAACCACGGCCACGCGGGACCGGAGTTCATCCGGTACATCCTCAGCGGCCTCGCGCAGCCGAACGGCAGGGAGAAGCTCAAGGAGCACCACCGCACACTGGTCGATGAGTTCCGCGGCAGCGGCGACATGACCAACCGGCGCGCGCCGATGGTCGCCGCTCTGGTCCTCGCCGAGACCCTGGCCTGCCGAACGGGCCTGCTGCCGTACGAGCCGCTCACACACGACAAGTGGCGGTCCCTGTTCACCGCGCACAACCCCACCGACAACAGGCCCGACATGGCCCTCGACGTCCTGCGGGAGTACGTGGCGGGCCACGCGCACGAGCTCTTCAGCGCCACTCGCGCGGCCATGAACGAGAAGCCCCCGTACTCCGGTTGGCTCGGCGTCCTGTCCACCAAGGACGGCGTCACCGAGGTCGCCCTCCTGCCTGAGCGGGTCCGGAAGATCCTCGCGGACGCCGAGTACTCCCTCGACGCCGTGGTCGGTAGCTGGGTCGATGCCGAGTACCTGAAGACGCTGAAGAGCCAGCGGCCGGCGCATCTCGTGCCGCGACGATTCGACGGCGTCCGCGCAAAGTGCCTGGCGTTCACGCCCAAGGGCCTCAGCTTCGGCGACGAGGACGAGGCGGCATGAGCGCCGCCACGGCGGTGGTACGCACTGAGTGCGTACCACCCAGCCGCCCGAATCTCCGCAGGTCAGAGGCATTCCAAGGCCCACTTTCGGGGTGGTACGCACTCGCCCGGAAATGGCACCCCTCAGGCGTGTGCGTGCGTGCGGGCGCGTGCGTGCGAGCGCGCACACATAGACCCCTGTGTGTTTCTGCGTACCTGCGTACCACTAGCTCTCTAGAGAGAGATAACGGCAGGTCAGAGCTGCTTTTGCCCCGGTACGCAGCCGGTACGCAGCCGGTACGCAGTGCGTACCGCCCCTCTCCCCCCTCCACCGAATCGAGGTGACCCGTATGTCCTTCACCCCCCGCCCCTATCAGCTCGAAGCCATCGAGGCACTGCGCAAGGGATGGGCCGACGGCCGCAACCGCCTGGCCGTCGTCCTGCCGACCGGCGCCGGCAAGACCGTCGTCTTCTCTCACCTGGCCCATCAGATGCTCGACAGCCTCGGCGGTCGCCGAGTCCTCGTCATCGCCCACCGAGAGGAGCTCATCGAGCAGGCCGCTTCCAAGCTCTTGGCGGTCGACCCCATGCTGCGCGTCGGCATCGTCAAGGCGGAGCGCGACAACCACCACGACGCCGACGTGATCGTGGCCAGCGTCCAGACCCTCGCCGTGCAGCGGCGTCGCGAGGCCATCCGCGATATCGGCCTGATCATCGTCGACGAGTGCCACCACGCGGCGGCCCGCTCCTACATGGAGGTACTCAGGCACTTCGGCGCCTGGGACCCGGACGGCGCGAAGGTGGCCGGCTTCACCGCGACCATGACCCGCACCGACGGCGGCCTCGCCGAGGTCTGGGACGACGTCGTGTTCCGCCTCGACATCCTCGACATGATCGGCGACGGCTACCTGTGCGACGTCCGCGGGAAGTCGATCACGGTCGACACCCTCGACCTCAACAAGGTGAAGACCCGCGGCGGTGACCTCGTCGAGGGCCAGCTCGGCAAGGCCCTCGAAGACTCGGGCGCCCTCGACGCCATCGCCGCGGCCTACCGCGAGCACGCGGCAGACCGCCCCGGCGTCGTCTTCACGCCGACCGTGGCGACCGCCCAGCAGGCCGCCGCCGCCCTCACCGCCGCCGGTATCACCGCGGCCCCGGTGTGGGGCGACATGGGCCGCGACGAGCGCCGCGCCACCCTCGCCCGGTACGAGGCGGGCGACGTGCAGGTGCTCACCAACTGCATGGTCCTGACGGAGGGGTTCGACGCCCCGCACACGTCGTGCATCGTCGTCGCTCGCCCCACCAAGAGCCCCGGCCTGTACGTGCAGATGGTCGGCCGCGGCCTGCGGCCGGCGCCTGGAAAGCGGGACGCGCTGCTGCTCGACGTCATGGGTGCCGCGTCCCGCCACAAGCTCGCGAGCATGGTCGACCTCACCGAGCGGGAGATCGGCGAGACCTCGGAGGGCAAGAGCCTGCGCCAGGTCGCCGAGGAACACGCGGCCTCGGAGAAGCGCCGGACGCTGGTCGCCCAGGTCACCGCCGAGGAGATCAACCTGTTCGGCGGCTCCTCCATCTGCTGGCTGCGCACCCCGGCCGGAACCTGGTTCATCAGGGTCTCGAACGCCATGACCCTTTTCCTCCAGCGCGACGCCGGCACCCGGCTGTACCGCATGCGCCGCTGGACAGCGGACGGCGGCGTGCAGGCGCCGCGCGAGGACACCGCCCGCCCCCTCGGCGACGCGCTCGCGTGGCTGGAGCAGCAGGCCCGCGTACTGGCCCCGGGCGCATTCGTCGACCGCCGGGCGCGCTGGCGAGCGGGCAAGCCGAGCCCCAAGCAGCTCGGACTGTGCCGCCGTCGCGGGATCACCGTCCCGCGCCAGGCCACGGCCGGCGAGGTCGCCGACCTCATCGACACCGAGCACGTGACCTCGGTCCTGGACTCCCTGCTCACCGCCGCGTAGCGGTCCGGGCCTGTCGCTATCAGGCCCGGACCTCCACCCATCACATCACGGAGGACTCCATGAATCACCCGCCACCCCCGCCCCGCATCGGCTCCCTGTGCTCCGGATACCGCGGCCTCGACATGGCCGTGGAGCAGGTCTTCGGCGGCACCACGGCGTGGGTGTCCGACGTCGACCCCGGCGCGAACAAGATCCTCGCCCACCACTGGCCCACCACCCCGAACATCGGCGACCTCACCACCACCCGCTGGGACGACGTCGAGCCCGTCGACATCGTGTGCGGCGGCTACCCCTGCCAGCCCTTCAGCCTCGCCGGCGAACTGAAAGGAACCGACGATGTCCGACACCTCTGGCCCTTCATTGCCCGTGCCCTTGGGGTTCTACGACCCCGAGTCGCGATCTTTGAAAACGTCGCGAACCACCTTCGAGTCGGCTTCGACGCTGTCCTCCGCGACCTTGCCGACCTCGGGTTCGATGTTGAGTGGGACGTTGTACGCGCGGACGAGGTCGGAGCTCCCCACCAGCGGCGCCGGCTCTTCATCTACGCCACTGCTCAAGACACCGACAGCGCAACTCGCGGTGAACGGCGGCTCGCAGCACCCGGACAAGCGGAAGGCCGGCGGGCGCGGGCCGACGCTGGCCGACGAGGTGGAACACCTTCTGCCGACCCCGGCAGCGCGCGACTGGAAGTCGGGCGAGTCAAATCTGATCGGGACCAACTCGCGACCGCTGAACGAGGTGGCAGTGAATCTGCTGCCGACACCTGCCGTGGCGAGCTGGCCGAGCAACCGGTCTCCAACCGAGGGAGCCACGACCAGGCCGACCCTGCATTCGGTGTCGGAGTTGCTGCCAACACCGACAGCGGCCGACGGGGACCGGAGCAGCCCGACGTACCCGCGGGGCAACCCGACGCTGACTGGGGCGCTTTCGCGCCCGCGATCACGCGGTGGGAAGCGGCGACCGGCCGCCGCGCCCCCTGGGCAACTGACGATCGACGCCGACTGAACCCGGCGTTCGTCGAGTGGATGATGGGCCTCCCCGCCGGCCACGTCACCGACGTCCCCGACCTCACCCGCACCCAGCAGCTCAAGGCACTCGGCAACGGCGTCGTCCCGCAGCAGGCCGCCGCCGCGCTCCGACTGTTGGCCGCGCGCGCGGGCATGGGGGTGGCGGCATGACGCACCGCCCGCCCCTCGGGGCCCCCGCCGTATGGCAGACCGTCATGGACCGCGCCGGCGCCCACTGCCAGTGCGAGGGCGGCCTGTGCGGCAACCAGCATTCCAAGACCGGAATGCGCTGCATCAACGGCACCGCGCACGGGCGGCTCATCGTCGCCCCCGCCGACCTGACCCTGTCGCCCGTCGCCGCGGCGGCCGTGCCCGTCGAGCAGCTGCGCGTGTGGTGCGCCGACTGCCACAGCAAGGCCCAACGGCGCCAGTTGGCCAGCAAGCAGGAGCAGGAGCGCCAGCAGGCCGACGAGCCCTTGGCCCTGTTCTGACCGCGAGACGGCCGCCCGCAGTCGAGTTGCGGGCGGCCACCGCCCATCACACCACGGAGGAACCCATGGATAACCGTCAGGTCACCACCGGAACGCCCTGCCGTATCCAACGCCGCCGCACCAAGGGATGGCGCGCACCCGCAGACGCCGTATACGTCGGCCGCGGCACCAAATGGGGCAACCCCTGCACCCAGATCCGCACACCCGCCCTCGACGGCACCGAGTGGGAACGCGAAAGCCGCCTCGGCAAGACCTCCGGCCAACACCACGGCTACCGGCACCCCGACGGCCACACCACCTCGCACCTCATCCTCGACGCCACCCCCGAGCAGGCGGTCGCCATGTACCGCCAATGGATCGCACAACGCCCCAGCCTCGCCGCAGCAGCACGCGAACACCTCGCCGGCCGCGACCTCATGTGCTGGTGCCCGCCACCCCAGCCCGGCCAGCCCGACCACTGCCACGCCGCCGTGCTCCTGGAGATCGCCAACCCGCCCGCCGCTCCCGCCGAGGAGTCGACCGTGGGGCCGCGCTGCGGCAACAACCCGAACGTCACCCTCACGGACGGCGACCGGCAAGCCGTCGAGGACTTCAAGGCGTACCTGGCACGGCGCCGAGCCGGCGGGCCGCCCGAGCGCGACCCGTTCAACACGGAGCCGACCCGGTGAGCGTCGTCGAGGGGCTCGTCTGGGCCAGCACCGTCTGGGCCGTGTTCCTCGCGTTCGCCATCACCGACGTGCCCGACCTGCTCGACCGCGCCGCCACCCGCATGCGGCAGCAGCACCTCCCCCACTGGGCCCGGCACGGACACACCCCGCCGCCCCACAACATCGCCCCGAAGCACCGGCGCCACGCCCGCCGGTAACCCAACCCAGGAGGAACCCATGCCCGAAGCACGCCTCATCTGCCTCGACGAGCAGCACGCCGCCGCCGTCACCGAGGAAGCCACCCGGCCCGGCGACGACGTCCACACCGTCCGCCAAGAGGGCGCCGTCGTCGTCATCGGCTATTTCGACAAGCGCTGGCCGCTCAACGTCGCCGACTGGGCCGGCGAGAACGGCCACGCCTCGGACTCCGCCGCCGCCCGCGTGATCGCCCAACTGTGAGCAGCAGGACGGCCGGCCCCGTCGCTATCGGGGCCGGCCGCGCCACCAAGCACACCACGGAGGACCGCATGACCCGACTGGACCGCGCCGTCTGCGCCATGTACGGCGCCAGCTTCCTGTTCATCGCCTACGCCACCGTCCAACAGGCCCGCTACGGCGAGAAGTGGGCCGTCGCCGCCCTCGCCTTCTGCTCCCTCATGCCGCTCGTCGCACTCATCCGCGAGACCGCGACCACGCGCACCCTCGACCAGTCCCGCGCCATGGTGGCGCACGCCGAGGACCTCATGGGCCGCGCCGAGCAGGTCGCCGCGCGGGCGACCGATGTGGCGCTGGAGCAGGCCTGCTGCGAGCGCTGGTGGACGAGCTTCGCCACCGACCACGACCCGACATGCAAGCACCAGCAACAGCAGGGGAGGGCCGCATGAGCAAGCGGCACACCGCTAGCACGATCACCGACGACGCGCTCGACGAGCTGTACAACAACGCGACCGAGGGATGGCGGCGCGGCGACCGATGGAAGGAGCGCGCCGAGGCGGCCGAGGCCGCCCTGGGGCGCGCCGAGCAGCTGGCCACCCGGTGGGCCGTCCTCCGCACCCACGGCGGCGCCGCCACGGAGCTGCGCGCAGCCCTTGCCGAGCCCAAGGAGTAGAGCCATGAGCACCACGTGCGGCCTGTGCGAGCGCCAGCTAGAGGGCGGCTACCTGTGCCCCGGTGACACGCTCGCACTGGCCGAGCGGCTCGACCGCCTGCCCACCCTGTGCACCCGCCTGAGCGCCGCTCTCGCCCCCGTAGTCCGCGGGGCCACGGAACGCGTCAGCACCGGGCACCCGGGCCCGTCGGCGCCCGTCAACGAGGACGCCCTCGACCTCTGGTACGGCGGCATGGCCTGCGTCCTGGAACGCTGGCGGTCCGACGTCCAGGCCTGGCGCGGCTGGGGCGAGCCCGTCGTCGAGGGCAGCGTCGACCGCCGCATCATGGCCGCCGCCCGCTGGCTCGGCATGAGCCTGGAATGGATCGCCGCCGAGTACCCGTCGGCCGGCGACCTCGCCCGCGAGGTGCGCGAGCTGGAGGGTGCGGCCCTGTCCATCCTCGGCGAGGGCGAGGACCGGGGGCGCCGCATCGGTAAGTGCGTCGCTGTCGTCGACCGCGAGGGTGCGGCGTGCGGCGGGCCGATCCGTCACCACCGCGGCGAGACGCGGCTCGTGTGCCCGTGGTGCGAGTGCGTCTACGAGGCCAGCGATTTCCTGATGTTGGCCCACTTCCAGCCTGTCGACAAGACAGAACCCGTTGCGTAGGACCCTAGGGTCCTAGTACCGTGGATGGCGTGCCAACAACCGATTGGCGCATACGCGTTGCTGCCGAAGACGAGCGGCGGCGCGACCTGCTGGCCGAGCTCTCAGCCAGCGCCGAACGACGCGCGAAAGCGCTGGAAGACGGCGTAAGAGAGCTCGGCAGCAAGTCGGCCGTAGCGAGAGACCTGGGCATCGACGTCAGCGCAGTCCGAAGAGCCATCCGCGAGCACGGCACGGGCACCCTACGCCCGTCGAGCGGCTCCCCGACCACAACCGAATAGGCCCGGAAAGCGGGCAGCCCCGGCAAAGCCGACCCTACCGGCCGCCGGGGACCACCACTTGATCACGAGGAGTGCACCTCATGACCCAGCGGAACCCTATCGCCCCACCTCGGGCGACCGGCACCGCGCACCCCGCGCAGCTGCTCCAGCGCTGCCAGGACGACTACCAGGGCAACGCAGCCCGCCGCGACCAGGACCACCGCGACGATGCGCACCTGGTCACCTACACCCCGAGCGCGGTCACCCCCGTCCGCGAGCCGCGCGAGCCGAGCGACCTCGCCGTCGCCGCCGAGCTCGCCGAGCGGACCCTCGCCGCCGGCAACGACCTCGCCATTCGTGAAGCGCTCCGCATCCTGTTGCGCGCCGTCCGCACCGCGGCGGTGACCGCCCGATGAGCATCCGTGACCGGGCCCGCGAAGCCCTGTACAACGCCATGAACACCGACGACGGCTCGCCCGCCTCGGCTCGCCGCGCCACCCAGGCCGCCTCGGTTCTCGCGCAGGCAGCGTCCACCCACGGGCACACCGCGACCGCCGCCACCGTCGCCGCCCTCGGCGCCGCCGCGGTGGCCGCCGAGGGCGCCCTCTCCAACTACGTCTATCCGCCCGGCGACTACGCCGACTTCCGAGAGGGAAAGAAGCGGTGACCACCCGCAAGCTCACCCAGGGGCAGGCCGTCGTCCTCGGCGCCGCCGCCGTCGTCATGGTCGCCGTCGGCGCGGCCGGCGGTATCGGCACGTTCTCGAACGTCGTGCACGAGTTCCACCGCGCGGCCACCGCCGTCGGCGTCGTCGCCGCCGGCGAGGGCCTTACCCTCATCCTCGCCCTCACCATGCTCGGGCTGACAATGCTCGGCCAGCCCTCGCCCACATGGGTCCGCGGCGGGCTCTGGGGCGCACCGATCGCCGCATGCCTCATCGGCCTCTCCCTCGCGAACACCGTCACCGAGTACGCCGTGTACGGCATGACCCCGCTCGCCATGTCCGGCGCCGCCGAGGGCCTCGGCCTCATCGCCCGCCGCATCGTCACCTACACCACCGGCGTGGACGCCGACGCCCAGCGCCGCCAGGCCGACGCCGTCCAGCAGTTGGCCTATCACCAGGCCGCCGCCGAACGGCACCCCGACAAGAAGGTGCGCGAGGACGCGCGCCGCAAGAGCTGGACCCTGGCCAAGGAGGTCGGCCGCGGCGACCAGGTCCTCGGGGCCGCGCTCGTCGGCGTGCAGCGCGAGCGCATCACCGGCGGCGCCGACGCCGCCCTCGGGGCCATGTACGGCGCACCGCCCGCGCAGCAGGCCGCACCACCGGCCCGCAGCGCCCGCGCACAGGACGTCATCCGCGCACGGTTCGCCGAGATGGACCCGGCCAACGTCGTCCGCATCGTGCACGAGACGCACCCCGACGCACCACCCGCCGAGCTCGCCGAGCTGCTGCTCGCCTACGGGGTCGTCGTCGACGCCGTACAGGTCGCCGTCCTGCTCGACACGCGGCCTGCCGAATACGAGGTGCACCGCACCGGTACACCTGGTGCGCCGCAGGTCACGGCCCTGCCCGCCGTGAATCTACAGGGCGCCGTCGAGGAAGCAGCATCCGCGCTCGGCACGGACGCATCACCCCGCGATATCGCCACCTACCTGGAGGCCCGCCGGCGCCTCGTCGTCGACGAGCCGTACATCCGCAACGCCCTCTCCAGGGCAGCCAAGCGCACCACCCCCGCACCCGAGGGGTCGACGATGGAAGGCGGGTACGCGTGATGCGCTGGCTTCTCCTGGGCGCCCTGCTCGGCCTGCTGCTCGTCTTCCCGCAGCTGCTCGCCGTCGTCCTCGCCGCCGCCGCGGCCATCCTGTCCAAGCCCGTGGTCGTCGCGTTCGGTCTCGGCCTCGCGGCCCGCTCGCACCTGCCTCGGATGCGGGGGTGGACCCGATGAGCGACTCGCTCGCCAAGGCCGAGGCGGCAGCGGCCGAGGCCGCCGTCAACACGGCCGCCGTACAGGTCGCGCTCGCCGCGGTAGAGGTCGCCAAGCTGGCAAACGCCCAGCAGCAGGCGCCCGCCCAGCCGCCCGCCCCGGCGCGGCAGGAGTTCGACGTCCGGAAGTGGCTGACCATCGGCGCCATCGGCTGTGGCCTCGGCCTCGTCGGCGCGCTGTTCGCGGTCGCGGTGGCCATCGGCGCCGTGTCCGTCGCCATCCTCGCCCTCGTGCTCCGCTCCATCTGGAGCGACATCCAAAAGCGCCGCTGACCAGGAGATATGACATGGCACTCACCGATAAGGACCCGCACAACGCCCGCGAGCTCGCCTCTGTGCTCATCCTCGGCGCCCGTATCCGGCGCCGTGAGGCCCGCGGCAAGTCCACCAAGAGGCTGGATGCCCGCGTCGACCGGATCCGCGAGGAGGCGCAGAAGCGCGAGGACGCCAAGGACGCCAAGCGTCGCAAGTAGCTCGACCCCGGGGACGGCCGTTCACCGCCAAGCGTCCCGCCGTCCCCGGGCATCCCGCACCTCACCAAGAAGGCAGGACCAGACCAGCATGACCGAGACCGCGATCCAACTCCACAAGGACACCCAGCAGGACGCCCCGGACGCCGACCAGGACGCACACCGCTTCACCGAGGAAGCCAGGGACACCCTCACCGAGACCATCATCGACGTCGTCCAGGACGCCGCCCCGCGCCCCGTCGACCCGCCCGCCGAACAGGCACCCGCCGGCACATGGATTGCCGAGCGACAGGCCTACCTCGCCGACGCCCCGCCCGTCGTCCCCACCTTCCTGCGCAACGCCGCCGAGTTCGTCACCGCAACCCGCTGGACCGCGTCCTACTACGGCCACGTCACCGCATTCCACGCCATCCGCCTGCCCGTATACGCCCTGCGCCTGCTCACCCGCGCACCCCGCGGCCTCGCCCGCATGGTCATCCGGTGGGGCAAGTGGGTCGCCGACACCGAGGCCCGCCCCGTCGAGGCCAAGGCCGCCGCATCCGCGGACATCGAGGCGTGGCTCTCCCTGTCCCGCGAGCACTCCCGCCGCGTCCGCCCGCGCCGCATCGCCTCCCTCGCCATCGCCACGACAACCGGCATCACCAGCCTCACCGGGTGCTTCCTCGCCCCCGGCTGGACGCTCACCGCGACCCTCGCCGCCACCACCCTCATCGGCCTCAACGGCAAGAAGCGCGACGGAAAGCCGCTGGTCACCCGCTACGTGGCCACCAACGTGCTGCGCCGCCTCGACTCCACCGAGGTCCTCGACGCCCTCGCCGCCATCGGCATCGAGGGCAAGAAGGGCAAGAAGGGCGCCGAGTTCGCCTCCGAGGTCATGCGCGACGGCCCCGGCTGGCGCGCCGAGGTCGACCTCCCCCCGGGCGTGAAGGCCGCCGAGGTCCTGGAGAAGCGGGAAGCGCTCGCCGCCGCCATGCGACGCCCCATCAGCACCGTGTGGCCGTCCGTGGACCGCGCCGCCCACCCCGGGCGCCTCGTGCTGTGGGTCGCCCAGCGCGACCCCGCCAAGTCCGGCCGCAAGCTGTGGCCGCTCATGAAGCAGGGCACCGCCGACGTGTACGAGCCGCTCCCCTACGGGTTCGACCCGCGCGGAAACCTCATCGAGATCACCCTCATGTACTCAAACCTGCTGGTCGGCGGCATCCCCGGGTCGGGTAAGACGTCGTGCGCGCTCGCCATCGTCCTCGGCGTGGCCCTCGACCCCACCGCCGAACTGTGGATCTACGAACTCAAGGGATCCGGCGACCTCGACGCGGTCAAGCCCGTCTGCCACCGCTACGTGTCCGGCGATGAGGACGAGGACCTGGAGGCCGCCCTCGGCGGCATGCGCTCCGGGATCGCCGAGTACCAGCGGCGCGCCAAGTTCATCAAGGGCCTGCCCGCCAGCGAGGTACCGGACGGCCGCCGCGTCACCAGGGCGCTCGCCGAGAAGTACCCCGAGCAGCAGCTCGGCCCCCGCGTCATCGTCATCGACGAGGTACAGGAGCTGTTCACCCACCCCGAGTACAAGGATGAGGCCGCCGCCCTGGCCACCCGCCTCATCAAGAAGGGCCGCGCCTACGGCATCATCCTCATCCTGCTCACTCAGAACCCGGACGCCCCGAGCCTGCCCTCCAGCGTGTCCAGCAGCGTCGGCACGCGCCTGTGCCTCGCGGTCATGGACTGGCGGGCCAACAACAACGTGCTGGGTACTGGGGCCTACGACCGGGGCCTGCGCGCCACCGATATCAGCATCGACGAGCAGGGAACGGGCATCCTCGCCCGGGGTCGTGAAGGCTTCACCGTGCGGGCCGCGTTCATCAAGCAGACGGAGGCCGAGGACATCGGCAAGCGCGCCCTGGCGCTGCGCACGGCCGCCGGCACCCTCACCGGGCAGGCGGTCGGTGTGCAGGTAGAGGAGCAGGACGTCGAGACGGTCGTCGACCACCTGCGCGCCATCTGGCCGGACGGAGTCGACTCGGTACACTCCCACCGTCTCGTCGAGGCCCTCGCCCGGTACCGCGCCGACCTGTACGGGCCGTGGCTGGAGATGGACGCCGCCGCCGCCTCCACCGCCCTGTCCGCCGCCCTGAAGCCCTTCAAGGTGTCCACCCGGCAGCTCACGATCCGCGAGTGCTGCGGCGGCGCCAAGGGCCTTCGGTGGGCCGATCTCCCGGCGGCTGAGGACGGCGAGTAGGGGCTCGCGGGACGGTTTCGGATCAAGGCTGTGGTTTCGCCTTGATCCGAAACCGGTTTCGCCCCCGATATCGGACCCGACCTGCGAAGTTTCGAGTTTCGGGCCTCCGTCGCGAGGGCCGAATCGGCGCCGAAACGGGGCTCGGGAGACGGGTCCACACCCGACACCGGTACGAGAGGATGACCCCATGACTGAAGACCTAGCGCGGTGGCTCGGTGAGCAGCTCGACGAGGACGAGCGGATCGCGCTCGCAGCGAGCCCGGGGCCCTGGAGCGCCAACGCCGAACATGACGAGGTCGTGGCCGTCGACGGCATCCCAGTCGCCGAAGGGTTCGCGCTCTCCGGTCGACAGCTGCGCGCAACGGTCGACCACATCGCCGCCCACGATCCGGCTCGTGTGCTGCGCGAGATCGAAGCCAAGCGGCGGATCCTCTACCTGGCTGTCCAGCTGCCGAAGGTGACAGCGTCGACGGACCTGTTCGACAACAACCGGGACGCGTGGGCTGAGGTATTGAAGCAGCTCGCCCTGTCCTACACGGACCGGCCCGGATTCCGCGAGGACTGGCGGCCGTAGCCGCATCATGGAGGCATGGAGTCGCTCATGATCCGGCCCGGCTACCTCACCGCGCACCAGACCGCCCGCGTCCTCGGCATCAGCCTCGACGGCGTCCGCCAGCTCGTGCGGCGCGGCCGACTGAGGCCGTCGGGCGGCACGCCGCGCCAGCCCTGGTACGCCGTCGCCGACGTCTCAGCCCTCGCCGCCGAACGCGCCAAAGTCAAGGTCGCTTGACCCGCAGGTCAGAGCGGTGTCACGATCTGCGTGTACAACTGTGCCCTGAAGCGGGCACACACAGACGCACACGAGCCCCCGGTGACCTGAACCCGGGGGCTTTGTTGTGCCGCGGCGGCGCGGAAGACGGGTTGCGAACCGTCCGCATGCAGGGTGGGCGCCTGCCCGCGCCGCCGCCCTCTACTTCACCGGTCGCGCCGCCACGGCCGGCCCTCGCCACCTGGGCGCACGGTCACGTCCGGTGCAGGCCCTGTCCGGCGCTGCCTCATCGTCGATGCCACCGCGCCCAGCATGAGTAGGGCGCCCACCGCCAGCAAGGCCACGTTGAACTCCGCGGCCACCCCGACCATCAACACGGCCAGGCCGACCACGAACACGCCGAGCGCTGCGCTCGCCTTCATCCTCACCACCCCCAAGGGCGACACGGTAGCGAGCAGGGGGTGACCATGCCCAGGACTCAATGGCGCGTCTGCTCCGTACCCCGGTGCCCCGAGTACACCCGGCACGGCAAGTGCGACGAGCACAGACGCGAGGCAGAGCAGCAGCGTGGCAGCGCACGGCAGCGCGGCTACGGGCGACAGCATGAGCGACGCTTCCGGCCGGCCGTCCTCGCCCGTGACCCGCGCTGCGTCTGCGCCAGCACCGAGCACGGACACGACGACCCGTGCGGCGAAGCCAGCGTGCACGCCGACCACTGGCCACTCAGCAGGCGCGAGCTCACCGACCGAGGCCACGACCCCGACGACCCACAGCACGGCCGCGGACTGTGCGGCCCATGCCACAGCAAGAGCACCGCACGCGAGCAGCCAGGAGGGTGGAACCGATGACCACCAAGGCCAAAGCCAAGGGCGACGACCACGAGGCAGAGCAGGAGGCGCAAGCAGCAGCGGCGGCCGGCGAGGCAGAGCAGGCCTGCGGCAAGCCTCACCACCTGCCCGCCCTGGCGCACATCACGTGCACCGAGCCGGCGCCCGACCCGGACCGTCCGCCCGGCACCCCCGAGCACGAGCACCGCTACCAGGACGGCGACGCCCTGTACCAGTGGTGATCGTCCAGGGTGGCTGGCGCAGATTGATCAAGGGTCCATGATCGCTACGGAGAGTGATCTTGGACCAAGATCATCCCGGGGGGTGACCCCAAGATCAACGATCATGAAGGACCGCCGGGGAGGTAGCTCGCCCTGTGTACGGGTCTCCAGACCTAAACGATCATGGCCGCTCGTGGCCCTGAGTGACCGCCGACGGCCGCAACGGCCGTCGCCTTGATGCCGCAACGGCACACCAGAGGTGATCTCAATGGCAGGCACCGGACCGCTTCCCAAGGACGCGTCCCAGCGACGCCGGCGCAACGCCGACGCCGTCCCCGGGACCGTGCTCCCTGCGGACGGACCCGACGGACCGACCCCGGAACTCCCGGGCGGTCACGACTACGACACTCGAACGCTGTCCTGGTACGAGACATGGCGGAGCAGCCCGCAGGCCGCCACGTTCCTGCCGACGGACTGGCAGCGGCTGCACATGCTGGCGCAGCTCGTCGAGCAGTACTGGGGCGGTCCCACCAAGGAGCTGCTGTCCGAGATCCGGCTCAACGAGGCCGCCCTCGGCGGCACGGCCGCTGACCGCGTCCGGCTGCGCTGGACGGTCGCCGACCCGGACGACGGCGCCGACCGGCCCACCAGGGCCCGCAGCAAGGCCGCCACCGCCCGCCGGGACCGGGTGCTGCGAGTCGTCGATGACCAGACCGGAGGCTGACCGTTTCGTCTCCCTCGGTTTCACCGCGATCGACTGGATAGAGACGTACCTGTGCCACGGTCCGGGCGACGTCCAGGGCCAAGAGCTCGTCATCGACGACGAGATGGCCGCATTCATCGTCAAGGCCTACCGGCTCGACGCGGAGACCGGCCGCCGCAAGGTCAACCGCGCTTTCCTGTCCCGCCCCAAGGGGCGGGCCAAGAGTGAGCTGGCCGGCGCCCTCGTGTGCTTCGAGGCGCTCGGCCCGTGCCGTTTCGACGGCTGGGACGCCAACGGCGACCCCGTGGGCCGGCCGCAGGTCTACCCGTTCATTCGGTGCCTGGCGACCGAGGAGAACCAGTCGGGCAACACCTACGACAACGTCACGGCGATGCTGGAGCACCTGCTGGAGACGGCAGGGGATGAGTTTCCGGGCATCGACTTGGGGCGCAGTGCGCAGACGTCGAGCCGCATCTACATCGAGGGCGGCGGCGAGATCGTGCCCTCGACGTCGTCCGGGGCCGCCAAGGACGGCGGCAAGGAAACTTTCGGCGTCTTCGATGAGACGCACCTGTACGTGCAGCCCGAATTGCGGGCGATGCACAAGACGGTGCGCCGCAACCTGGTGAAACGGCGGGCCGCCGAGCCCTGGTCGCTGGAGACGTCGACCATGTACGCGGTCGGCGACGCCAGTGTCGCCGAGGCGACGCACGAGTATGCCAAGGCTGTTCGGGCGGGCCGCGTGAAGGACGGCGGCCTACTCTTCGACCACCGCGAGGCCCCGCACGTCGAGGACCTGCACGACGACGCGCAGCTGCTCCCCGCGCTGCGGTACGTGTACGGCGACGCCGCCGAGTGGATGGACTTGGAGCGCATCGCAGCGGACATGCGGGAGCCGGACACGGACCCGGCGGACGCCCGCCGCTACTTCCTGAACCAGCCCGGTACGGCCTCGGCCAAGGCCTTCAACAGGGCCGAGTGGGACGCGCTCGCTCGACCGGACTTCACCGTCCCCGAGGGCGACCCCATCGTCATCGGATTCGACGGCGCCAAGTGGAAAGACTCCACCGGGTTCGTCGCCACGCACCTGGAGACCGGCTATCAGTGGCCTCTTGGGGTGTGGGAGGCGCCGCTGAACAAGCAGGAAGCGGAGCGCTGGGAGGTCCCCGAGCGCGAGGTCGACCTGTGCCTCGCCCTGGCGTTCGACACCTACAACGTGGTGCGCGTCTACGCCGACCCACCCTGGTACGAGGAAGCGGTCGCCCGGTGGCAAGGGAAGTACGGCGAAAAGACCGTCGCGGAGTGGTGGACGCACCGGGACAAGCAGATGGCCTTTGCGCTGCGCGCGTACCGGACCGCCATGTCCGGCGGCGACCTCAGTCACGACGGCGACGAGGCTTTCGCCCGCCACATCGGGCAGGCCGTGAAGCGGCCGGCTCGGGCCAAGGACGACGACGGTAAGCCGATGTGGACGATCCAGAAGGACCGTCACGACTCGCCGCGAAAGATCGACCTGGCCATGGCGGGGTGCCTGTCCTGGGAGGCCCGCCTCGACGCGATCGCCGCTGGGCTGAACAAACGCAAGCGGAAATCCACTGTCATCGTCCTGTGAAAGGGGGTGCATCCGTGGACCCCAAGGACCGCGCCCCCGAAGAGTGGGTGGCCTACCTCGCCCGCGTGCACGAGGGCCTCCAGTCTGGGCTGGAGGACCTGAACCGGTACTACGAGGGCAAGCAGCCCCTGGCGTACCTGAACCCGGAACTCCTGGAGGAGCTCGGCGACCAGATCAAACAAGTGGTCATCAACTGGCCGCGCCTGGCCGTTGATGCGCTGGACGAGCGCTTGGACGTCGAGGGTTTCCGGTACGCCGACGACGAGTCGGCCGCGGCAGACCTGTGGCAGATCTGGCAGGCCAACAACATGGACGGCAAGAGCCAGCAGGCGCACATTGACGCCCTGGTGATGCGCCGCTCATTCCTGGTGGTCGGCACGAACGAACGGGACGCCGGCACCCCGTTGGTCACGGTCGAATCGCCGCTACAGATGCAAGTCGACTGGGACCCGCGGACCCGCGACGTGCGGGCGGCCCTGAAGCGGTGGCACGAGCAGGACCCACTGACCGACGCGGTGCTGAACCGGTACGCGACGCTGTATCTGCCGGACAAGACGGTGCACTACGCGCAGACTTCGGCGACCGGCTGGCGGGAGACGGACCGCGACGAGCACAAGCTCGGCGAGGTGCCCGTCGTGCCGCTGGTGAACCGGGGCCGGATCATGAAGCCCGGCGGTGTCAGCGAGCTAACGGACGTCATCCCCATCTCGGACGCCGCCTGCAAGATCGCCACCGACATGATGGTGTCCGCCGAGTTCCACGCCGTGCCCAGGCGCGTGGCGTTCGGCGTCGACGAGGAAGACTTCCAGGACGCCAGCGGCAACAAGGTCTCCAAGTGGTCCCGGATCGCCGGCCGCATTTGGGCCATGTCCAAGCGGCGGGGCGCCGGCGAGGACGGCGGCGCCGACGTCATCCAGTTCCCCGAGGCGCAGCTCGCCAACTTCCACAGCACCATCGAGATCCTCGCCCGCCTCGTCGCGGCCCTGTCCGGGCAGCCTCCGCACTTCCTGGGCCTGGACACGAACAACCCACCCTCGGCGGACGCGATTCGCAGCGCCGAGACGCGCCTGGTGAAGCGTGCCGAGCGGCGTCAGGACTGCTTCAGCGGCTCTTACGAGCGCATGAACCGTCTGGTCCTGCGTTTCCGCGACGGCGACTGGGACCCGCGGGCGATGAACCTGGAGACGCTGTGGCGCGACCCGTCCACGCCGACGTTCGCGCAGAAAGCGGACGCGGTCGTGAAGTTGCGGCAGGCGGACATCCTGCCTGTGGAGCAGGCCCGCGAGGACCTCGGGTACACGGCGGTGCAGCGGCAGCGCATGCGGCAGATGGACGAGGACGCCGTACAGCGCGCCGTCGGCGGAGACTTCGCAGCGGACTACGGGCCGAAGCCCGAGGCGGTCCCGGCGGACGATCCACAGCCTGTGGAGTAGGCGGTGGTCACCGACGAGCTGCGCGGTATCGCCCTCGCCCAGTACCGACGCCAGCAGGTCATCGTCCGGCGGTCCGCGAATCGCGTACAGGCCATTTGGCGGCAGATCAACCGGGGCGACATCAGTGGCTCTTGGGAGCAGCTGTCGCCGCTCCTGGTGGCCGCTGTCGCCGACGCGCAGGCCGAGGCGGCACGTCTGGCCGACCCCTACCTCGACGAGGTCCTCGACGCCGAGGGCGCCGATCCGGCACGGGCAGGACGGGTGAACCCGGGGGCGCTCGCCGGAATCGCCTCGGACGGCCGCCCGCTTGTTTCCCTGCTCTACCAGCCAGTCATCGACTGGAAGGCGCGGATGCTGGCCGGTCAGTCGATGGAGGACGCGTTCCGCGGCTCGCTGGCCAGCGCGCTGCGCATCACGGCCACTCAGGTGGCGGACGCAGGCCGCGGGGCGACGGGTGTGGCCATGGCGGGCCGCCGCACGATTCAGGGCTATGTCCGCGTCGTGCAACCGCCCGCCTGCTCCCGCTGCGTCATCCTCGCCGGGCGTGAGTACGGCTGGAACAAGGGCTTTCAGAGGCATCCGCGCTGCGACTGTATCCACCTGCCGACGACCCTGATAGCCCGCAACCAGCACCGCGGCCGGCTCGGCGCGGACTCCTTCAGCCCGACGACCCGACCGGGCGCAGGCTCGCCGGGATTCATCGACCCGCGCGCCTACTTCAACGGCCTGTCCCGCGCCGAGCAGGTCCGCGTGTTCGGCGAGGACGGCGCCCGCGCAATCCGCGAGGGCGCCGACATGTCGCAGGTCGTCAACGCTCGCCGCGGCATGCAGACCATGACCGCGTATGGCCGCCGCGTACTGGCCACGACCGAGGGCACGACCAGGCGCGGCGCCTTCTACCGGCTGGAGCGGGCCCGCACCGAGGCCCGCACCGGCACACGGTTCGCCCGCGACCGCATCGACGCACGGCGAGGCCTGCCTCGCTTCGAACTGCGCACCCCCCGGCTCATGCCGGAAGAGATCTACCGGCTCGCCGAGAGCCGGGATGAGGCGGTCGCCATGCTGCGGCGCTTCGGCTACCTGACCTGACCCCAGCGCAACGCTGCGGTCGCCACCTCCTGCAACGGGAGCAGCACATGAGCACACCCGAAGAGCCGAGCACCGAGCCGGCGGCGGGCAACCCGCCGACCTCCGGACCGGACCCGGCAACGCCCCCCGTCGACCCGCCCGCCGATCCGGCCACGCCGCCGGCGGACGACGATCCCGCACTCGGCCCGGCCGGCGAGAAGGCCCTCGCCGAGTGGAAGAAGCGGGCCAAGGACGCCGAGGCCCTCTCCAAGACTCAAGCCACGCGGCTCCAGGAGTACGAGGACCGCGACAAGACCGAGGCGGAGCGCCAGGCAGACGCCCTCAAGGCCGCCCAGGACCGGGCGGAGCAGGCTACGCGGCTCGCCGTGTCCTCGAAGGTTGAGGCGCTCGCCGCGGGCCGGTTTCAAGACCCCCTGGACGCGGTCGATGCACTCCAGAGCGGCTCGTACCTCACCGAGGACGGGACCGTTGACGGCGCCGCCATCACGGCCGCCCTCGACGACCTGCTGACCCGCAAGCCGCACTGGGCAGCGGCCGAACCCGGGCCCCGGACGCCGCGGCCGGACCCCGCACAGGGCGCCCGACCGGGCACGCCGCCGAACCTGGCGCAGCAGATCGCCGACGCCGAGCAGGCGGGCGACATGAAGCGGGCGCTCGCGCTGAAGACACAGCAGCTGCGCGAGCTGAAGCCAGCAAGCAGCAAGTAGCAGGGCAGGCGGTGCGCCTGGCCCTCACCCACAGGAAGGAAACCCACCCATGGGTGCAGTCAGCGGGCAGGGCACGACCTACAACCTGCCGAACTACCACGGTCAGCTGTACGCGGTCACCCCGACCGAGACGCCGTTCCTTGCGGCGATCGGCGGCCTCAACGGCGGCAAGCGGACCAAGTCCGTAGAGTTCGAGTGGCAGACGGTCGACCGCAGGGCGTCGACCGCGAACAACAGCGTTGTTGAGGGCGCCGCCGCGCCCACCGGCGTGGCCCGCTCGCGCTCCGCTGTCTCGAACGTCGTCGAGATCCACCAGTCCGCCGTCGAGGTGTCCTACACCCGGCAGGCCGCGACCGGCATGTACGGCGGAATCAACATCGGCGCGGACGACAACCCGGTCGACGACGAGCTCACCGCGCAGATTTCCGCCGAGCTGGAGTCGATGGCGGTCGACGTCGAGATGTCGTTCCTGTCCGGCGCCTACCAGAAGCCTGCGAACAACTCGACGGCCCGCCGCACCCGCGGCCTGCTCACGGCGATCACGACCAACGTGAACGCCAACGGCGGCACGCCCCGTGCCATCAGCAAGGCCATCGTGGACTCGACCCTGTCCACCATGTTCGGCAACGGCGCCAAGCTGCCGCAGGACTCCACCGTGCTGATGTGCGGCCCAGGCCAGAAGGTCGCACTGTCGAACCTGTACACGGCGTCCACCACGCTCAACCAGCCGACGATGTCACGGAACATCGGCGGCGTGGCCGTGGACACGATCGTCACGGACTTCGGCACGTTCGGCGTGATGCTCGACCGGTGGATGCCCACCGGGCAGGTCGCCGTCGTCGACCTGAGCGTCTGCGCCCCGGTGTGGCTGGAGATCCCGGGCAAGGGCCTGCTGTTCGCCGAGCCGCTCGCCAAGACGGGCGCCTCGGAGAAGTGGCAGTTGTACGGCGAGGTCGGCCTGGAGTACGGCGCCGAGGTCTACCACGGACTCATCAAGGACCTCTCGTAAGGAGGCGCCGCCATGGCGACATTCAAGAGCAGCAAGTACCCGGGCCTGACGCTCCAGGACGACAAGGGCGTCTGGGCGCGATTCGAGGGCGGAACCTTCGAGACCTCCGACTCGGGGGTCGCCAAGCGGCTGCGCGCCCTGCCAGACGAGGAGGGGATCGCCGAGGTGAAGACCTCGGAGAAAGCTGGCGGCAAGGACAGCGGGCCGAAGGCTCCGGCCAAGAGCGCGTCCAAGGACGACTGGATGACGTGGGCCGTGGCCTGCGGCGCCGACCCTGCGGAGGCCGCCGACACGACCCGCGACGATCTGGCCGCCAAGTACGCCGACGCCACCCCGCAGCAGTAGGGGGCAGCCGTGGCCCTGGCAACCCTCACCGACCTCGCGGACCGGTTGGGCCGCGATCTGACGGAGTCCGAGGCTCGCCGGGCCACCGCGTGGCTGGCCGACGCCGAGGCCCTCATCCTCGGCCGCTTCCCGCAGTACCAGACGGCGCCCACCGCCATCTCCAAGAAGGTGGCGTGCGCCATGGTGCTGCGGGTGCTGACGAACCCGGACGGGAAGCGGCAAGAGGCGCTGGACGACTACTCGTACACGGTCGACTCGTCACGGTCGCGCGGCGAGGTCTACCTCTCTGACGACGAGGCCGCCGAGCTGCGCCCCCAGCCCGGCGGGGGCGCGTTCAGCATCGTCTTGGGGGCAACGTGAACGTCGACGGCGCCCTCGCCTCGGGGCGGGCGGCGGCCGAGGCCCGCATGCGGGACACCGTCCGCCTGTACACGCAGGCCGAGGACACGTTCGACCGCCCCAGCGGGACCACGGTGCCGGGCGCGCAGTCGACGCTGTACAGCGGCAAGGCCCGGGTGAAGGCCATCTCGGCGAGCACTGGCGAGGAGACCGCGGCCGGCGAGCGGGAGATCGTGCTCCGCGAGTACGAGGTCCACTTGCCGTGGTCGACGACCCTGCCCGGCGGGACACGGGTCGTACCCGGCGCGCGCGTCGAGGTGACCGACTCCCCGGACTTGCGGATGGTCGGCCTGGTCCTGTGGGTGACGGGCGTCAGTTTCTCGGACCAGGCCACGGCGTGGCGTATCAGGACGGAGGACCGGTCGTGAGCAGCGCTCGTTTCGACATGTCGGATGTGCGGCGCCTGGAGCGGCACCTCGCCCGCGTGGTGCCCCGGGCTCGACGGGATGCCCGCATGGTGGTGCGCCGCGGCGCTCTGAACGTCAAGAAGGACTGGCGGGCCAACGCGCGCGCCTCGGCGCCGAAGCACGCTCCGTACTACCCGCGCACCGTCAACTACGACGTCGCCTCGTATGGGCCGGACGTCACCATGGCCATCATCGGCCCGGACAAGGGCGGCCCACAGGGCGCGCTCGGCAACCTGCTGGAGTACGGCAGCGTAAAGAACCCACCGCACCGCGATGGCGGCCGTGCCTTGGATGCGGAAGAGCCGCGTTTCGAGGCGCAGCTCGCGCTCATCGTCGCGCGCGGCCTGGCCTGGTGGTGAGCGATGAGCGCACCGACAGTCCTGCCGCACGTCGACGCGGTCCAGGACGCGCTTGAGGGCGTCGGCCTGGTGGTGTACCTGGGCGGCGCCCCTACCGCGTCCGGCTGGGTTCCGCCCGACCTGTACGCGGTGCTCTACCCCGAGCCTGGGGAAGCGGTGCGGGACTCCCTCGCGGACACCCGCGCCGACTTCCAGACCACGGTTCAGGTGACCTGTGTGGGCGGCTCGGCGGAGCGTGCCCTGTGGGTGGCCGACAAGGTCCGGCAGGCACTGTCCGCGCCCCTCGTTGTGGAGGGCCGGACGGCGTGGCGGCCAGAGGACTTGGGCGGGCCTCCGGTGCAGCGCGACGACGACACCAACCCACCGAGCTACTTCGTACCGGTGCAATACCGGATCAAGTCCCTACCCGCCTGACAGGAGTTCCCCATGCCTCTGCTCGCACAGCAGGCCGTCGCCCTGAGCGGCCTGACCCCGACCTACTCGGCTGCCGCCGCGTCCACCACGGTGACGTGCGGCGAGCGTTCCTTCCTGCACGTGAAGAACACGGCCGGCTCGTCCATGACGGTCACGATCAGCGCGACGGCGAAGACGCGTGGCCAGGCCGTCACGGACCTGGTCGTGACCGTCCCGGCGACCACCGGCGACAAGATGATCGGTCCCATCACCCCGGACCTGTTCGCGTCGCCCGCGGACGGCGTGAGTGCGTCGATCACCTACTCGTCGACGACCAGCGTCACCGTGGCCAGCCTCGTCATCTGACCCCGCCCGCCATCATCCGCCCTGCCCCGCCTGGGGCTTTTTTCATGCCCTGAGGAGGGCTCATGTCTGACCTGATCAATGACGGAATGACTCGGGTGTACTGGGTCCCGAGCATCGCGAACATCAACGCGCCGACCGTCGCCGAACTCAACGCCGGCCAGGACTTCACGCCGCGCATCACCCCCGACGGCCTCAAGGTGGACCCGTCCACCGCGGACGTCGACACGTCCTCGCTCGCGTCGACGTTCGACACCAAGACCGTCGGCCGCATCGGCTACGACAACGAGCTCACCTTCAAGCGCGGCACGACCGGCGCCGAGGACCTGCCGTACACGACCCTCAGGTACGGCGTGAGCGGCTACCTCGCCATTCGCCGTGGCGTGGCCTACACGACCGCCTGGGCGACGTCCCAGAAGTGCGAGATCTACCCGACCGTATGCGGCGAGCCCCAGAACGTCGCCCCGGCCGGCAACGAGGTCATGAAGTTCGTCAGCCCGATGAAGGTCACCTCGGCGCCCGCCACCGCCGCGACGGTTGCCTGATGGGCGGCAGCTTCGAGGACATCCTCGCCCGCGCCCGTCCGCGCGAGAAGACCGTCATGGTCTGCCTCGCCGGCGACCTCGCGGGCGAGGCTGAACGCCTCCAGGACGAACTGTCCCGCGTCTCCGAGGACTGGGAGCCCGAGGACCTCACGGCCGTCCACCCGGGCCGCGCGCTCGCCGAGCAGCTCAAGACAGTGCACGCGCAGGTGAGGGAGGCCGAGGAGCCGTTCACCTTCCGGTACATCGGCGACCGGGCGTACTCCGACCTGATGGCCGCGCACCCCGCCGAGAACGACAACGAGGCCTTCAACTCCGAGTCCTTCCCGCGGGCGCTGGTCGCCGCCTCGTGCGTCCAGCCCGCAATGACCGTGGAGCAGGTCGCCCAGCTCTTCGAGGTCATCAACGAGGGCGAGATCAAAAAGCTGTTCGATGCAGCGTGGGACGTCCACAACGCCTCGGACATCGTCCCTTTCTCGCTGGCCGCCTCCGCGCTCCTGGCCTCCCTCATCGGCGAGAAGTAGAGACGGCGCGAGCGTGGGGCGTGCCGCGGTCCGTGTTCCTCGGGCGCGTGGTCGCCGAGGGCGAGCCGCTGTGGCTGGACGAGGACCGCTATTGGGCGCTCGCCCTGGCCGACGTCGAGGCGGACTCCTGTCCTGACTGCAAGCAGCCCTGGGGCGAGGCCACCGACCCGGACAGCGAGGGCGCCTACACGGCGCATCTCGTGAGGTGCCACGCCTGTGCCATCTCCGCCAAGAGGGTGCGGGTCCACCAGGACAACAAGGGCGACACCGACGGCCTGCATGTGCACGTCGAACGCGACCGGAGGTGAACTGTGGCCACCCGTACCGTCACTGTGCGGCTGCGCGCCGATATCAGCAGCTACACGCGCGGCATGCGCACGGCCGCCCGCGACACCTCCCGGCTCGCTGGGGCGGGCGCCGCGGTCGGCACGGCGATGCTCACCGGGTTCGCGGTGGCCGCCGCGTCGGCCGCCAAGTTCGACAAAGCCCTCAGCAACGTGCGGGCGGTCACCGGGGCGTCCAGCGCGGAAATGGCCAAGCTGCGGGCCGCGGCGCTGGAAGCGGGCAAGACGACCTCGTACACGGCGACGGAGGCCGCCGACGCCGAGGCGGAGCTCGCCCGCGCCGGCGTCTCGGTCGCGAACATCACCGGCGGCGCTCTCAAGGGCAGCCTTGCTCTGGCCGCTTCCGGGCAACTCGACCTGTCCGAGTCGGCGACCGTCGCCGCGCAGACGATGAACACATTCGGGTTGGCGGGCAAGGACGTAGTCCACATCGCCGACGTTCTCTCCGCCAGCGCCAACAAGTCCGCGTCCGACGTGCACGGCCTGGGCATGTCGCTGCGGATGGGCGGCCTGCTCGCCCACCAAACGGGCCTGTCCCTCGAAGACACCGTGGGCACGCTCAGCGCATTTGCTGACCACGCCCTTATCGGCTCGGACGCCGGTACCTCGCTCAAGGTGATGCTCCAACGTCTTGTCCCGCAGTCCGACGAGGCCAAGGCCGCCATGGACGCCATCGGGTTCTCGGCCTACGACTCACAGGGCAAGTTCGTCGGGCTCAGCGAGCTCGCCGGGCGGATGAAGACCTCGTTCTCGAAGCTCACGCCCGAGGCCCGCAACTCGGCCATGGCCACGATCTTTGGCGCGGACGCGGTCCGCTCCGCGACGATCCTCTATGAGCTCGGCTCGCAGGGCATCGACAAGTACGTGAAGTCGGTAAACGACCAGGGCGCGGCCGGCCGCATGGCGTCGATCCAGACCGACAACCTGGTCGGCGACCTGGAGCGGCTGCGCGGCGCCATCGAGGTCGCCCTCATCGAGGGCGGATCGGCGGCGAACGGCACGCTCCGCACGATGACCCAGTGGATCACCGGCCTGGTCAACGCGTACAGCAACCTGCCGCCTGGGCTACAGCGAGCCGTTACTGGCTTCATGGGGATCGGTGGAGCGGTCACGCTCGCTGGGGCCGGCATGCTGCTGTTGATCCCGCGCATCGCTGCGACGCGCACGGCGCTGGTCGGTATGGGTGTCACGGCTGCGCGCACTCGGTTCGCCCTGATGAGCATGGCGCGCCTCGGCGTCGTCGTGGCAGGCCTCTCGGCTGTGACGTGGGGCGTCGACAAGCTCATGTCGCGCTTTGATGAGGCGCCGCCGAACGTCACCAAGATGGCGAATTCCATGCTGAATTTCGCCAAGACCGGTAAGGCTGCGGGCGAGCTCACCAAGGCGTTCGGCAAGGACCTCGACGGTTTCGGCGAGGCGGTCGCCCGAGTCGCGCACCCGGGCGTCCTGGACCGTGTGGGCGACTCCCTGTACACCATCACCCACGTCGGTGCGGACGACCACCACCTCGAAGAGGCCCGCGACAAGATCAAGTCGGTTGATGAGGCGCTCAAGGGCCTCGTTGAGGGCGGCGCCCCGGACGTCGCAGCGCAGGCCTTCAGCAAGATGGCCAAGGAGGCCGAGGCGCAGGGCACCAGCACCGAAAAGCTGCGCACCCTGCTCCCCGGGTACGCGGAGGCCCTCACGGCCGCGGACACCCAGACGAAGCTGTCCGCAGACGCACAGGCCAAGTTGGGCGAGGAAGCGGGTATCACCGCCGATGAGCTCCAGGACCAGCGGTCCGAGGCCGAGAAACTGTCGGACGCCCTCAAGACCCTAAACGGCGTCGCCATCAACGCGGCCGAGGGAGAGATCAGTTTCCGGCAGAGCCTCGCCGACCTGAACGAAGCCGTGAAGGAGAACGGCCACTCGCTCGACGTCTCCACCGACAAGGGCCGAAAGGTCAAGTCGGCATTCCTCGACGCGGCCAAGGCCGCCATGGAGCACGCGCAGGCGGTCGCCGACCAGAAGGGCAGCCAGGAAGCAGGGCAAGCGGTCCTGGAGAAGGACATTGCGCTGCTCAAGAAGGACATGCGGGCGCGGGGATTCTCCAAGGACGCAGTGGACAAGCTCGCGGCGGCCTACCTGAACTTGCCTCCCGCCGTGTCGACCGACGTCAAGGCCGACACCAAGGGCGCTATCAGCGACCTCGAAAAGGTGAAAGGCAAGCTCAAGTCCACCAAGGGGAAGACCGTCACGGTGGACGCGCTCACCAAGGATGCGCGCAAGGCTCTTGAGGACCTCGGGTACAAGATCAAGACCACCAAGGGCAAGAAACTGTCCGTCACCGCGCCGACCGGCACGGCGGTGGGCGACGTCCGGGCCCTGGCCCGAGCCATCGCGGCGCTGCACAACAAGAGCGTGACGGTGACCACGAACAAGGTCACCAAGTTCACGAGCGTGCAGGGCGGCGTGACCGTGGCCAAGCGGGATTACGCCCGCGGCGGCCGTATCCGCGGCTACGCGGGCGGCGGCGGTGTGCAGTTCGGCCCGGACGGTCTGCTGAGCGGGCCAGGCACCGGGACGTCCGACGACATCCTCGCCATCATGGCCAGCGGCGCCGTTGCCCGGGTGTCGGACACGGAGTTCGTGGTGAACGCGGCCAGCACCAAGCGGTACCTGCCGCTGCTGACCGCGATCAACGCCAACCGGATTCCTGGCTTTGCCTCTGGCGGCCTGGCCTCTGGCGGTATCCCCGGGTTCACGTACACGCCGACCGGCCAGGCCGTCCTTGGCGGCCCAACGGACGCCAAGAGCAGGTACGACCAGGAGATTGAGGACCTCAAGAAGGCCTGGGACGACCTCAACAAGGCACTGAAGGACCAGAAAAAAGCGGCCGACAACCTCAAGGCCGCGGAGAAGAACCTCAGCAAGGTGCGGCACGGCCACCACACCGCGGCACAGCTGCGGTCCGCTGAGGAGCGCCGCGACAAGGCCAAGGCTGCGAAGCGCTCGGCCGACAGCAAGGTCAAGAAGGAACGCGCCGACGTCTACGCGGCCGACAAGGAGCTCGGGCTCAAGAAGGGCGCCAAGCCGCCCAAGGCGTTCAGCCTCAAGGCCTATGAGACCCAGCTCAACGAGTCGGTCCACGACACGGAGAAGTGGCGCAAGAGCCTGGAGAAGATCGGCCGCCGCGGCGGCAAGGAACTCCAGACCATGCTTGAGGGGATGGGCGAGGAAGGCTACTCCCTCGTCAACGCCCTGGCGGGCGCCTCAGACAAGCAGTTCAAGTCCATCACGACCAAGCTCCAGAAGACTGGCGAGCTGGCGAAAGCGACGCTCGCGGACTTCACCAAGCAGCTCGGCTCCAGCACCAAGGAGTCGCAGCAGTTCGCGGCCGACCTCCAGAAGTTGGCGGCCAACGGGTTCGGCGACCTCGCGCAGGCGCTGGCCGCGCAGGGCGACGCGTCCGCGCAGGCGCTGGCGCACGAGGCGGCAGGCTCCACCAAGAAGGCCGCCGCGGCGAACAAGAGCGTCGGCAGCGCACAGAACGTGCTCACCGGCGACGAGCTCGCCGCGAGCCTGACCCTGCTGTCCACCCTGCGCGGCGGGCCCGGGAGGGGCTTCTCCGACCTCATCGCCGCGGGCCTGGACGTTGCCACCATCCGCGCCCTGGTCCCCAAGATGACCAAGCAGATCGGCGCCCTGCCCGCCGCGAACAAAGACACGTTCGTGCGCCAGTGGGTCGCGCAGGGCGGCAAGGCCATGGCAACCGGAGGCATCCTCTCCCGGCCCACCATGGTCCTCGGCGCCGAGGCAGGCGTCCGTGAGTCGTGGATCCCGTGGAACGGCTCGGCCCGGTCCGCGGCGCTGCTGGCCAAGACCGCGGCGGGCATGGGCTACCAACTCGTGCCCGCCGGCCGGTACGGCGGTGGCAGGGCGTCGTCGGCCGCGATTGCCCGGGAGGTGTCCAAGCAGATCACCGTGAACCTGTACGGCGCCAAACAGTCGGCCATCGAGCAGGCCCACGACATCGCCCGCGTCATCGCGTTCTCGGCCTGAGAGGAGTTCCCCATGCCATCCATCCCGGGCGCCGCCCTGGACGGCCTCAGGGCAAGCCTGGGCGGCGTCGACCTCGGGCGGGTCGACGCCGACGGCACCGCCTGGTACCTCCAGACCCTGGAGGGCTGGGACAGCCCAGAGTCCCGAGGGGAGTTCACGGACCGGGAGGGCGACCACGGGTCATGGGCCGGCCCGGTCTACCTCGGGGCACGGCCGATCACCCTGGGCGGCACGATCGTCGCCGCGTCCCGGGATCTCCTGGACGGCGCCATGGAACGGCTCAGGATGGCCGCTGGCCTCGCGGACACGGTGCTGACCGTGTGGGAGACCGTACCCAAGCAGGCCACCGTGAGGCGCTCGGGAAAGCCCCTGGTGCAGTACGTGACAGACACGACGGCGACCTACAGCGTGATGGTGACGGCCGCCGACCCTCGCCGCTACAGCACCGCCCTTCAGTCGGACGTCACGGGCCTGCCAAGCACCACGGGAGGCCTGGCACCGCCCGTGACTCCGCCGCTGACCAGTACTGCGGTCACCGTGTCCGGCGAGATTGATGCCGAGAACGAGGGCACGTTCGAGACGCGGGCCGTGTTCACCATCACCGGGCCGGCGGACAGCCCGCAGGTGCTCACACAGATGCCCGACGGCTCGGTCGTGTTCCTCAACTACACCGACGTCCTGGTCTCGGGCGACAGCCTCGTCATCGACACCGACGCCAAGACCTGCGTCCTCAACGGCGTGGTGAGCAGGCGCCGCTACCTCGTCACCCCGACGGGCTGGCCCACCATCCCGGCGCAATCGCAGGTCTCGTTCCAGTTCCGCGCCCGCTTCTACAACAGCTCGGCCACGCTGACCGCCTCGTGGCGTTCCGCATGGATGTGAGAGGAGACCACCCGTGACCGCCACCAATGTGTCCTGGATCGACGGCCTCGCCCTGGACGGCTACCGGCTGCGGCGTATCGACTCCCTGCTGACCATGCACAACGGCAACGCGCTCGGCGCCAGGAGCGGCGTCGTCCCCGGCGCCGGCGGCTTCAACGTGAGCATCGTCGGATCCACCATCACCGTGGGGTCCGGCATCGCTGCCGTGTACTTCGCTGGTGAGGGCGTCTTCCGGGCCCCCATGACGTCGTCGAGCACGCTCACGCTCACCGCGGCGCACGCGACGCTCTCGCGCATCGACCTGGTGTACCTGCGCGTCTGGTGTAACTCGGTGGACGCGTCCGGCCTCAACCAGGCGGACGCCGTGTACCTCGCGGGCACCGCGGCGTCCAGCCCGGTTGCGCCGACGCCGGCCGGAACGCAGATCTACATCCCGCTCGCCACGATCACGGTTCCTCCGTCCGGTGGCGGCTCGCCCACGGTGTCCCAGGCGGTCATGCCGTACACGGTCGCCCCGGGCGGCATCCTGCCCTTGCAGTCGAGCGCGCCCCCGTCGCCCTACGTCGGCCAGTACTACGACGACGGCACCAACCTGCTGCGCTACAACGGCTCCAGCTGGGACACGTACTTCAAGGTGCCTGCGGGCTGGACCGCCTACACGCCGGCGTGGACGGCATCGACCACGAACCCTTCCCTTGGCAACGGCACGATCGTCGGCCGCTACCAGAAGGTCGGACGGCAGGTCACCGTCCACATCAACCTCATCACCGGGTCGACGACCACCTACGGCAGCGGGAACTACAACTTCTCCTTGCCGTTCAGCTCGGCCAACGTGGGCGCCAGCTACATCATGCAAGCGCATCTGCTCGGCACCGACCGGTGGCTCGGGCAGACCGTCATCTCGCCGGGCGTGAACACCACCAGCGCGTTCTTCCCCACATCGGGCGGCAACAGCAAGGCCGCTTTCTGGCAGTCCAACAGCCCTGAGGCCATGGCAAACGGGACGCAAATCCGGATCACCGGAACCTACGAGTCGGCAACCTGATGGGCGCTCCCTACGAGCTCGCCTGGTACGGCTGCGACCTGCGGACCGGCGCGATCGTCGAGGACCTCCCTGTCCTCAAGCCCACCGGCGCCCTCGGCCGGAAGTTGGGTGCCACGACCACCCTTCAGTTCGACCTCGCCCTCGCGGGCGCCTCCATCGACTGGGAGGCGGCCACCGCCCCGGGGCGGAGCATGGTCGTGGCCGTCGACCAGGCCACTGATATCCCTCTGTGGGCGGGCGCCGTCCTGCCCCGGGACGGCGGCAGCTCCACCACCGTGCAGATCGGGGCGGCCACCCTTGAGTGCTACCTCGATGCCCGCTACCCAGGCACTCAGTCCCTCGTCGGCATGGACCAGGCCGCCGTCGTATCCGCCCTCGTCACGCCCGCACTCAGCTCGGGGCCGCCTATCGTCATCGACGCCGTGTCCACCGGCGTGACCATGGACTACCTGACCGACGACGGCGACGACCGGACCATCCTGTCCTGTCTCCAGGAGGTCATGAGCCTGGAGGGCGGCCCCGAGTGGACCATCGACGTCGCCTGGAACAGTGGGCATTCCGGGTTCGTGTTCCCGCTCAGGGTCCGCTCGGCGGTGGGCACTCAGGCCACCAGCCCGGAGGCCGTGTTCGACTACCCGGGCAGCGTCGCCGAGTACACGCTCAGCGAGTCCTATGAGCAGGGCAAGGGTGCCACCCGCGTCCTCGCCCGCGGTGAGGGTGAGGGGTCCTCGCGGCTCACCTCCAGCCCCCGCACGGCCACCGCGCTCATCGCAAACGGCTGGGCATTGTGGGAGTACCGGTTCACGCCCGCGACCGGGGTCACCGACCCGGACCAACTGGCCAAGCATGCCGCCAAGACGGGCGACCTGATGGCGCAGGGCGCACAGGTCTGGACGGTGCAGGGAGTGGCCTCCGAGTCCCCGCGCCTCGGCAGAGACTGGACGCTCGGCGACACCATCCGCCTGAGCGTCGACCACTCCCCCCGCCACCCGGCCGGCGCCGAGCTCGTCGCCCGCTGCTGGGCATGGGAGCTGGAGCCGTCCGCGAACCGCGTCCGCCCGATCCTGGTAGAGGAGGGCTGAATGCCCCGACAGGTCGACCAGCTGCCCACGGACGCCACTAGCCTGGTGCGCCGTATCCAGGCCCTGGAACGGCAGGTGACCGAGCTCCGCGCGGCCCGCCGTCTCACCTCGGCGACCGTCGGTACCGTGCGCACCGCACCCGATGGCGCCCGCTTGGAGCTCCGCCAGGAGAGTCAGTCTCTCCAGGTCTACGGCGACGACGGCGAAACCCTGCTCGCCGAGCTCGGGCCGGAAGCTAGTGGCGGCGGTGGCCTGTGGACCCGCGGCCTCCAGTCCCCCTACAACATGTCCGCCTATCTGGGGAGTGGAGAACTCTCCTTTCGCCCCGTACAGAACGGGCTGGTGGCGCTTCCGGCCGCTGTCACATACGACACCGACTCCACCCAGTACGTCGACCTGATCTTGTCGTCCGGGGCGCTCGGCGCCTCCGACAAGCCTGCCCGCATCGTCCTGGAAAGCACGTTCGCCGGCAGCATCCCGTGGGTGTACGTCACGGGCGCCCAGTCCGGACAGGCCAACCTCGACGTCAACGGCATCCTGTTGAGCAGGAACATGGCGTTCGGGTCGGTGAACATCACCCCCTCGGCCGTGAACACGCCGACCAGCGTCAATGTGACCGGGCTGAACCTGAAGGGCAACAGCTTCTACGCGCAGGCCACCGCCAACAGCAGCGTGCCCGGCAGCCAGGTGACCGGCGTCGGCGTCACAAACCTCACGTCCACCGGGCTCACCGTCTGGTTGACCAGGACCAACACGACTCTGACAACCGTGTACTGGATGGCGGTAGGCACGTGAGCGTGACGTTCGAGCCGGCCAAGTGGTACGCAGCGACCGCCCGGGACAACAACGAGGCCTGCGAGAACGCGGGCCGCGAGTTCGAGGTCAACCCGCTGTACTCCAATGGCGGCACCCCGCAAGTCGAGTGCGGCCTGTGCGGGCAGCCCATGGAGATCCTTACCGCCACCCTGCTGGAGCCCCAGCCCGAGATGCCGTGAGAGGCCCTGTGCTGACCTTCAACGATCTGCCGGACGTCTTCTACTCCGCGCACCGCGGCGGCGCCGGGGAGGCCCCAGAGAACACGCTCGAAGCCCTGCGCGCGGGCGCCCGCTGGGCGGAGGTCCTCGACCTGGACACCCAAGTCCTCGGCGACGGCACCCCCGTGCTCATGCACGACTCCACCGTCGACCGCACCACCAGCGCGAGCGGCCCCGTGACCGGATACGGGATCGCGCAGTGGCAGGCCCTGCGCTGCAACCCGTCCTACTGGTTCGCCTCCGGGTACCCGAGCCTGCCCGCGCCGACCGTCGAGCAGGCCCTCGACGCGTTCGGCGGGCGCCGCGTCATGACGGTGGAAGCGAAGAACCCGGACGGCGTCGACGAGCTCGCGCGGCTCATCCTGGACCGCAGCCTCGCCGAGTCCGTGCTCATCAACACCAACGACGTCGAGACCGTGGCCGCTGTCCGGTCCGCAGGCTGCCGCGCCCACCTGTGGCGTTCTGCCGCGCAGATGACAGGCGACGACTTCCCCGCCCTCGTCGCAGCGGGCGCCGACGTCCTCGACGTCGACCAGGCCGCCAGCGACACCCTGATACGGCAGGCCGTCGCCGCTGCCCCGCCGCTCGGCGCATGGGCCCACACCGTCACCCGGCGCTGCCAGCGCGACCGCCTGCTCGGCCTCGGCTGCCGCGGCATCGTCACCGACCACCCTGGATACGTCACCGGCCGCGCCCCCGCGCGCACCTCCGACAGCCTCGCCGCAGGCTGGGGCAACGGCTACGTACCCTCCGGGACCGCGCCCCGCCCCGCCCTGCTGTCCGGTGGCGTCCTGCACTTCGACTGGACGTCCGGCACTCAGGTGCTGCTGCTCGGCGAGCTCGCCCCCGTCGACGCCGGCACGTTCACGGTGGAGGCCAAGTTCTCGCTGTCGGCGGCGACCTCACGCCCGTGGGTGGGCCTGCACCTGGCGCTCGATGACGCGGACGCGGCACTGAAGTCCACCAGCGTCGTGCATGACGGCTACACCTGCCAGTTCACCGGCGGCGGGAACCTCGCCGTGTACCGCGACGACGCGGCGCCCCGGACGTCCGCTCTCCTGACGAGCGTCGCGGCCGGCGGGACGGTGGCCGCCGACACGACGTACACGCTCCGCGTCACCGTCACCCCGACGCAGGTACGGGTCACGGTTCCCGAGCTCGGTACCGCTGTCGCCACCGCGACGGACAGCACGCACCGCGGGCCCATGTCCCTGTACCTCGGCCGCGCTGCGTCCAGTGCTGGCGTCACAGCCAAGGCCTGGGACATCACGGCCGTCTGACCACCCCCCCCTTCCCATACCGCCCCGAGCCGCCCGGCCGGGGCGTTTCTCATGCCTGGAGCATTCATGGCGACACCACCCGCCGCGTCCACGTTCGCCGCGCTGCTGCGCGCCGAGGGCGTCACCGTCGTCGAGGTCGGCGACTGGGAGCACCACAACCGCAACCACAAGGGACCCTGGGGCCCCGTCTACGGCGTGATGATCCACCACACCGTCACCCGTGGCACCGCAGCCACGGTGAAGCTCTGCCGTGACGGACGCGCCGACCTGCCCGGCCCGCTGTGCCACGGCGTCATCGACAAGAAGGGCGTCGTGCACCTCGTCGGCTACGGCCGCGCCAACCACGCCGGCCTGGGAGACGACGACGTCCTGCGCGCCGTCATCGCCGAGACCGCGCTCCCCGCCGACAACGAGGCGTCGACGGATGGCAACCGGCACTTCTACGGCTTCGAGTGCGAGAACCTCGGCGACGGGAAAGACCCGTGGCCCGCGGCGCAGCTGGAAGCCATCGAGCGCGTGTCGGCCGCAATCTGCCGCCACCACAAGTGGACCGAACGCTCGGTCATCGGCCACCTGGAATGGCAGCCCGGCAAGGTCGACCCGCGCGGCTTCGGCATGGACTGGCTGCGCGGCCAGGTCCGCGACCGCCTCAAGCCCACCGTGAACTACACGGTCCGCAAGGGCGACACCCTTTGGTCGATCGCCGCCTCGAAGCTCGGCGACGGCGCGCGCTGGCAGGACATCGCCAGCCTCAACCACCTCAAGGACGCCGACGACATCGCCGTCGGCCAGGTCCTCAAACTCCCCAAGAAGTGAGGTAGACCATGCCTGAATTCACCCTGCCCGGCGAGGCCGAGACCGTCATCAAGACGGCGAAGACCTACGCGAGAGACCTCGCCGAGCGCACCCTCGCCACGGCGGTCGTCGCCGCCGGCGGCATCGCCGTCGCCGCCGGGCCGGCCGACATGTTCCACGCCAGCTTCTGGCAGACGATGGGCGCGGCCGGCATCACCGCGGCCGGCACCCTCGTGAAGGGCATGCTGGCCCGCGCGTTCGGCGAGAAGAACAGCGCCAGCCTGGTCAAGGGCGTCTGATGCCCACGGCGGTCCGGCGGCTCCGCAAGCAGCTGGGCCGCCGCGGCCACTTCCTGCTCATCATCGGCATCGGCAAGACCTGCTGGGGCGCGTCGTTCCTCGTCGACCCGCCACCCGCGCAGGGCCTCCAGTTGCTCACGCACTGGTGCGACCTGCGCCACTGGGCATGGCTGTGGATCACGTCCGGCATCGTCACCACCACGTGCGCGTTCCTCCGAGTCGGCCGCGACTGGGCTGGCTTCATAGCCGCGCTCGTACCCCCCACTGTGTGGGCTACGGCCTACACGGCCGCTGTCGTCAGCGGCCAGTACTCCCGCGGCGCCTACGTCGCACTCTGGTATCTCACCTCGCATGTCGGGGTCATCTTGTGGGCGGCCGAGGTGCCCGAGTATTCGGTCCCCCACGCGCCGAGAGCCGCCAGGAAAGGCGGGCCCGGATGAGTATCTGGGCAGGCATCGTTGCCGCGTTCGGCACGGTCGGCATGGTGGTGGCTGGACTGTTCGCCGCGAGGGCGACGACCCGAGCGGCGGCAGCCACGGCGGAGGCGACACAGGCAGCGGCACGCGTGCAGGTGGAACCTGCCCAGCGGGCCGCGGACTTGGCCGCGTTCCAAGCGATCCGCGACGACATGCAAGGTGAGCTCGAAGAGATGCGCACTGACACCCGCTCTCTGCGGTCCCTGGTGCGCGCGTTCGCCTGGTACGTGGGTGAGCTCACGGCGCAAATGCGCGGGCACGGCATAGAGCCGCCCGCGCCCCCCGACCGGGTGGACCAGTACAACCGGACCGGAGTCTGAACTCAGCGGCCTCGCCCTCCCACGGGAGGGCGAGGCCGCTTTCGTCATGCCTGGGGGTCGGCGACAAAGGACCCCATGCCCGGGGTGGTGACGATGAGCCCCTCTTCCCGTAGCGCGGCCGTGGCCTTGCGCACGGTGCCGCGGGCGACCTCGAACTCGGCCTCCAGCTGTACCTCGCTCACGAGCGCGCGGGGCGGCAGCTCGCCGCTGGCGATGCGGGCGCGGAGCACCTCGGCGATCTGCTCCCACTTGGGCCGCGTCGGGTCGTAGTCGATCACCCGTCCGACTGTAGATATTCGGGCGTATCAGGGCATAGAGAGACATAGGCATAGCTAGGCATAGACAGGGGTGTACAGGGCTCCTACGCTGCGACAACAGCAAAGCCTCCGCGACCGTGCGACCGGTCCGGAGGCGTGGACGACGCTTCGAGGAGCGACGACATGGCAGAGACTACCGACACGTCCACGCGTACGGGAGACGGCCGGCAGGGCTACGGCTGGTGCCACTGGCACCGAGGCCACTCACAGACGGCCCGCCTGGTTCAGATCATCGAGCAGAGCTCGGGCCCCGGGGCGGGCCTGTACGCGTGCGCCCCGTGCCGGGAACAGCGCGGCCTCACTCCCGTGGCGGACCGGCCATGAAGGACCCGGAGACAACTCCCGAGTGCGGCCTCAAAGAGCACGCGATGTGCCGCGGCCCGCAGGTGCTCAAGAGGCCCGGGGCGCCAGCCTGGGAGGCGCCGCTCATGACGATCCGCTGCGAGTGCTCGTGCCACGGGCGGCCCCGCAAGCGGTGAGCGCTCCCACCAGTGGCGCATGAGCGCCATGGCGCCGATCGGACACGCCAGGAGGTTTGGCGGTGGGGTCGGCGCGGCCAGGATGATCAACGGACGAGGTCGGGCAGCGGCACGCCAAGGACGTCGGCGAGCAGCAGCAGGTCCACCAGGCTCGGAACGGTCGAGGCCGTCTCCCACCGGTGCACAGTCTTGTGATCCCGCCCGATGCGCTCGGCTAAGGCGACCTGCGACAGGCAGGCGTCACGGCGGGCGCAGCGGATGCGCTCCCCGACCTCCCGCTGCCGGGTGAGTACCCATTCGGGCAGAGGGTCGCGAGGCACCCTCACACGCTGGAATGATCATGATTGAAAGTCTTTACCACCGATGGTAAAAATTGCGATCTTGACGCTGTCACCTCGGGGGACACGAGACGCCGAGGCGCTGGGGCTCATGCTCCGGAGAGGACGCCGAGGCGGACCGGGCGGCCACCCCCGTGGGTGGCCGCCCGTGTTCATGCCTGCCGACCTGTTGCCTAGGACCCTAGGGTCCTAGTAACTTGTTCTGCACTGACAAGCTGCGAGCACAGGAGCGACGATGGAGAAGCTGAACCCTGACGCGCTCGCCGAGTGCGGCGACGACCTCGACGACCGCCCCGAGGTACAGCCCGTCACCGAGACGATGATCCGCGTACACGTCATCGACAGTGGCGAGCTGCCCGAGTACAGCGCGCGCCCGTTCGCGTCATGGCTGTACGAGGTGTGGAACGACTTCAACGAGGACGGCGACCTGACCAACGGACAGGTGATCGAGGGCGCGCTCGCCGGCTGGCGCGGCAACGCTTGACGCTCGCCTTTCGGGCCAGCAGCGGGCCAGCAGGGCGGTATGAGGCGGCACGAAAACGAGCGAGCCCCCGGGCCAGATTGCCTCTGGCCTGGGGGCTCTTCGGTAGACCCTGTGGGACTCGAACCCACAACCAATGGATTAAAAGTCCACTGCTCTGCCAATTGAGCTAAGGGTCCACGCACCGGCCGAGGCCGACGCGCCGCACCGGCACGCGCCGATGCATCCCCGAGCATAGCCGGACGTGGCCGGGACTCCGATCGGGTATCGGCGCACCGGCCACGCCAAAAGCGCGCTAGGTCACGGATCGACCGGTTCGGGCGCACCCCTGCGCGCCGCCTCACGGGCGATCGTCCGTTCGTGGTCGGGATTGAGGAACCAGTGGCGGGCCGAGGCCAGCCACCAGGTCGCCGCGAACCCGAGGACCACGAGCACCGCCACCGGGGCGTAGTTGAAGGTCTCCCAGGTGACGGGCGAGACCTGCGGCAGCATGAACAGCACCGTGATGACCACGACCCAGGAGACCGCGACCACGCCCACGGGGCGCGACCAGCGGCCCAGGTGCCAGGGGCCGGGTTCGAAGGCGTCACCCTTGCGCACCCGCAGCAGCGTCGGGATGACGTACGCGACGTACAGCCCGATGACCGCGATCGAGGTCACCGCCGCATAGGCCGTGTAGTTGATCAGGTACGGCAGGCCGAGCACCAGCGCTCCCATCGCGGCCAGCCACACCGCCGCCACCGGCGTCCGCGTCCGCGGGTTCACGGTGTGCCACACATGGGAGAACGGCAGCGCCCCGTCCCGCGAAAAGGCGTAGATCATGCGGCTGTTGGCCGTCACCGACGCCATCCCGCAGAACAGCTGCGCGCCGATCACGACGAGCAGGAGCAGCTTGCCCGCCGTCGCGCCCAGCGCGTCGAGCAGGATCTGGGCGGGGGGCGCGCCCGTCGCCGAGTTCAGCTCCGCGTCGTAGGACTGGATGGCGTACGTGAAGCCCAGCAGCAGGACGAAGCCGGCGATCCACGACGTCCAGATGGACCGCACGATGCCCTTGGGGCCCGCCGTGGACGCGTCGTGGGTCTCCTCCGTCATGTGGGCGGACGCGTCGTACCCGGTGAACGTGTACTGGGCCATCAGCAGACCGACGAGGACGACGTACACCCCGCTGCCCCAGCCCGTGTTGTTGACGAACTCCGTGAACACGAAGGACGTGGACTGGTGGTGGTCCGGCACGAACGCGAGCGCGCCCACGATGACCGCCACGCCCAGCACGTGCCACCACACGCTGATGCTGTTGAGGAGGGCGACGATCCGGACCCCGAAGGTGTTCAGCAGGCCGTGCAGCACCAGGATCCCGGCGAACAGGACGACGGTACGGCCCGGGGTCACCTCGAAGTCGAACTGGAGGTTCAGATAGGCCCCCAGGAAGGAGGCCGCGCCGAAGTCGATACCGGCGGTCACCGCCACCTGGCCGAGGACGTTGAACCATCCGGTGAACCACGCCCAGGCCGCCGCGCTGCGCTCCGGGGCGAGCCGGTGCGCCCAGAAGTACAGCCCGGCCGAGGTCGGATAGGCCGAACAGATCTCGGCCATCGCCAGCCCGACGAACAGCGTCATCAGTCCGACCGCCACCCAGCCCCAGGTGATCACGGCGGGGCCGCCGGTGTTCATGCCGAACAGATACAGCGTCAGACAGCCCGACAGGACCGAGATGATGGTGAAGGAGACCGCGTAGTTGGAGAACGCCGACATGCGGCGGGCGAGAACCTGCGTGTAGCCGAGCTGGGCAAGCCGTTCTTCGTCCGACAGCCCACTCGCGATGGCGTCATCTTTCATGCCCCAGCGATTCCCTTGCCGGGGGCATGACATGCGCCCATCGGTTGGCCAAAAGAGGCCCTTGCGGCCCTGCCGTCCGCCGGCGATCTTCACCCGCGGGCTGAAGGAACCGTTCCCCTTGCCGTCGTCGCGGTACGGCGTGCCGTTCCCGTCCCCCGTCTCCCGCTCTCGGGCGACGGGAGGACGTCTGCGCGGCTCCCGTCGCCCGAACGACGACGTGGCCCCCACCCGAGTCGGGTGGGGGCCACGTCAGTTCACTGCTTCAGCGGGCGTCAGCCGTTGCGCTTCCAGCGCGGCTTCTCGTCGCGGCGGCCGAAGGAGCCGGTGCCGCGATGGTCGTCACGACGGCCGTACGGGCGGTCGTGGCTGCCGGAGCGGAAGCCGCCGGAGGGGCGGTCGCCCTGACGGTCGCGGTTGAAGGGGCGGTCGCTGCCACGGTGGCCACCGCGGTCGTCACGTCGCTCGAAGGAACGGCCACCACGGTCGTCGCGACGCTCGAAGGGACGGCCACCACGGTCGTCACGACGCTCGAAGGAACGGCCACCACGGTCGTCACGGCGGTCGTCGCGACGGTCGCGGTTGAAGCCGCCACGGTCGTCACGGTTGAAGCCGCCACGGTCGTCACGGCGCTCGAAGGGACGGCCACCGCGGTCGTCACGGCGGTCGCGGTTGAAGCCACCGCGGTCGTCACGGTTGAAGCCGCCACGGTCGTCACGGCGCTCGAAGGAACGGCCACCACGGTCGTTGTCCCGACGGAAACCGCCACGGTCGTCACGACGCTCGAAGGAACGGCCACCACGGTCGTCGCGACGGTCGCGGTTGAAGCCGCCACGGTCGTCACGGCGCTCGTAGTTGCCCCGCTCGTCGCGGCGCTGACGCGGCTGCTCGTAGGCGGGACGCTCGGCGGGCTGCTCGGCGACGGCGGCCTCGGCGGGCTCCTCCGCCACGACGGCCTCGGCGGCCTCGGCCGCCGCGGCGACGGCGGCCTCCGGGTCGTCGCCCCGCTCACGCGCGGCACGGGCGACCAGACGGTCGGCCTCCTCGCGCAGCTCGGCCGCACGACGCGTCGCACGCTCCAGCTGCTTGGTGAGGTGCGAGACCTCACGCTCGGCCTGCTGTGCGGCGTTGCCCGCGGACTCGGCCTGGACCTCGGTCATCGAGCGGGCGCCGGTGATCTCGGCGACCTCGGGCTCGAAGGCCGTACCGGAGTTGATGATGTGGCGCGAGGCGTCGACGCCCGCGTCCTCCATCAGCCGGAAGATCTGCCGACGCTGGTGCGGCAGGGACAGCGACACGACGGTGCCGGAGCGGCCCGCGCGGGCGGTACGGCCGGAACGGTGCAGGTAGTCCTTGTGGTCGCCCGCCGGGTCCACGTTCAGCACCAGGTCGATGCCGTCGACGTGGATGCCGCGCGCGGCGACATCGGTCGCGACGAGCGCGTTGACGTAGCCGTCCTTGAAGTCGGCCAGCGTGCGGGTGCGCGCGCCCTGCGTCATGCCGCCGTGCAGCGCGTCGGCCTTCACACCGGCCTCGCGCAGCTGCTCGGCGATGCGGTCGGCGCCCAGCTGGGTGCGGACGAAGATGATCGTGCGGCCCTTGCGGGAGGCGATCGCGGCGGTGACCGGCGCCTTGTCCTTGGGCTTCACGATGAGGATGTGGTGCGACATGGTCGTCACCGCGCCCTGGGCGGCGTCGACCTCGTGCGAGACCGGGTCGACCAGGTAGCGCTTGACCAGCGTGGAGATCTCGTTCTCCATCGTGGCCGAGAACAGCATGCGCTGGCCGCCGGCCGGGACCTGGTCGAGCAGCTCGGTGACCTCGGGCAGGAAGCCCAGGTCGGACATCTGGTCGGCCTCGTCGAGGACGGCGACCTCGACGTTCTCCAGGGAGCAGGCGCCGCGGTTGATGATGTCGCGCAGTCGGCCCGGGGTGGCGACGAGGATGTCGACGCCGCGCTCCAGGGCGTAGATCTGGTTGCCCATCGACGTACCGCCGCAGACGACCTTCATCTTCAGGCCGAGGACGTCGCCGTAGGGCTGGAGCGCGTCGGCGACCTGCATCGCGAGCTCACGGGTCGGCGTGAGGATGACGGCGCGCGGCTTCTTCTTCTCGGTACGGCCGTCGGCGAGGCGGGCCAGGGTCGGCAGACCGAAGGAGAGGGTCTTGCCGGAGCCGGTGCGGCCACGGCCGAGGATGTCCTTGCCGACCAGGGCGTCCGGGATGGTCGCGGCCTGGATCGGGAAGGGGGTGGTCACGCCGTTCTGCGCGAGCTTGCGGACGACGCCCTCGGGCAGACCGAGGTCACCGAAGGTGATCTCGTGAGCGCTCTGCGTGCTCTCGACGGCCTCGGCGCCCTCGTTCTCGTTGTTCTCGGGCACGACGACGTGATCAGTACTGGAAACGGACATGCGAAATGCGAACCTTCCGGAGTTCTACGGCACGCGCCCAAACTCCGTGAAGTCGCAATCGACCGCCTCAATGCGGTCCGGCCACGGCAAGGGAGAGTACGCGCCAACGCGGCGCTCTCTGCAATGGCGCCGGGCAAATGGGATCAAACGATCTACCACCATACGCACCCACCACCCCTGAAGGCAAACCGAGCCCGAAGAAGCAGGTCAGCGGCGTCCGCGGCGGTCCGCGGCCCGCGCGCCGGTCAGGCCGGTGCCCCCGCCTCGGGTGCCGGCTCCCGCTCCACGAGCTGCGCGGCCTGCTGCTCGTGCGCCGAGGACGACGGCTCCGCCGTGCCGGGATCGGTGGCCGGCGGCGGTGTCTCCGGCGGGGGGGGTGTCGGCTCGGCCGTCGCCTGCGTGGGGGTCGGCTGCCCCGGCGGCGGCTCCGGCACCGTGGAGGATCCCTTGCCGCCCTTGTCCGTGGCCTTGGCGGAAGGTTTCCCGCCCTTGGAGGGCGACGCCGACGCGGACTCGTCGCCGGACGCGGACTCGCCGGGCTTCGCCGCGCGGGAACCCCCCTTCGCCCCCTTGCCCCCGTGGAAGCCGGCGCCGCCTCCGTTCACCGCGCCGCCGCCGTCGGGAGCCTGTCCGCCGTGCTGTCCCGCCGAGTGCGAGGGCCCCGGCTGCTGCCCGTCGTCACCGACGTTCATGCAGCCGGCCGCCGCGGCTGCGGCCAGGACCGTGACGACCAGTCGGACGGGTACGTACATGGCGCGCACGGGCAGCCACCTCCGAGGGCGGGTACGGGAGTCCCCCTGCCCAACTCCCGCCGCCCGCAAGAGGACACGCGCCCCGGCGGGCCGGCCCGGCGAAGCCGGCCGCCGTCACCCGTAGCCGAGCGCGTGCAGCCGGGCGTCGTCGATCCCGAAGTGGTGCGCCACTTCGTGCACCACGGTCACCTCGGTCTCCGCGACGACGTCCTCGCGGGTGTCGCACATCCGCAGCGTCGGGCCCCGGTAGATCGTGATCCGGTCGGGGAGCACACCCGCGTACCACTCCCCACGGTCCGTCAGCGGAGTCCCCTCGTACAGACCGAGCAGCTCGGGATCCTCGGCGGGCGGTTCGTCCTCGACGAACACCGCCACGTTGTCCATCAGCCGGGTCAGTTCCGGGGGGATCCGGTCCAACGCCTCGGCGACCAGTTCCTCGAACTCCTCGCGCGTCATCTCCAGCACAAGGCCATTGTCCGGCACGACACCGCCGTACGAGAGCCGGCGACGCCCGTCCGCGAGAGCCCGCGACGACGGCACACGGGAGCGCCGACGACGGCACGGGCGGGCCGACGGCGCGCGCGAGGGAGGAGTCGACGGGCGAAGGACCCGTACGCCGGGCGGGCCGCGCCCGCATACCCGCCCGCACACCTGGGCATACGGGACCAATGGCCCGCGTCCCCGCTGCCGTGACCGCCACCGTGCACCGCATACGAAACGGCGTGCGCACGGTGCCCCGCTCCCTGACCCGCCGCCACCGCCCGCCCCGGACCCTCACGGCGGTCGACCTCGACCCCCAGCCGCGCCCCTGGACCCGTGCGCTCGGTCTGCTCTGCGTCGTCCTCCTGGGCGCCTGGCTGGGACTGCTGGTCGTCGGCAACGTCCGCGTGCCGGTCGGCCCCATGAACACCACGATGACCCTGCGTCCCTCCCTCACCGGCGGCACCAAGATCAACGTGTCTCCGCTCGGCGCGCTGGAGCTGCGCAGCCACGAGGCCCCGATCCGCCTCGACGTGGATGTCGACCAGCTCGACCCGGTCCGCTCCCAGGCCCTGGTCGACCACCCGGAACGGCTCTCGGGCCTCCAGGACGAGGTCGCCCGCGACGTCGAGCACGGCACCCTCGACGTCGCCGTGCGGTCGTGCATCGCCGTCGTGTCCGGCGCCACGGCCCTCGGCCTCGCCGTCTACCGCCGCCCGCGCCGCGCCCTCGCCGCGGGCGGGCTCGCGCTCACCCTGCTGGCCGCCTCCGGCGCGACCGCCTTCGCGACCTGGAATCCGAACTCGGTCCTGGAGCCGAAGTTCTCCGGACTGCTCTCCTCGGCCCCCTCCCTGGTCGGCAACGCACGGAGCATCGTCAGCGAATTCGACGTCTACCAGAAGGAGTTGGCCCGCCTGGTGACGAACGTGACCAAGCTGTACGACGTCACGTCCACCCTGCCCGCGTACGAGCCCGACCCGACGACGATCCGCGTGCTGCACGTCTCCGACATCCACCTCAACCCCGCGAGCTGGAAGATCGTCGCCTCGCTGGTGAAGCAGTACTCCATCAACGTGATCGTCGACTCCGGCGACACCATGGACCACGGCACGGCCGCCGAGAACGGCTTCCTGGACCCCGTCGCCGACCTCGGTGCCCCCTATGTCTGGGTCCGGGGCAACCACGACTCCCGCGTCACCCAGCGCTATCTGGAGCGGATGAAGAACGTGCACGTCCTGGACGACGGCCGGGCGGTCACGGTCGCGGGCGTGCGGTTCGCCGGCATCGGCGACCCCCAGTTCACCCCGGACCGTTCCGTCGAGCCCGGCGGCGGTGCCGCTGAGGAGCTCGCGGGCGCGCGGCTCGCCTCGGCCCTGCGCGACCAGCGGGCGGCGGGCACGCCCGTGGACGTCGCCGTCGCCCACGAACCGTCCGCGGCGCGCGAGACGGACGGCGACGTGCCCCTCGCCCTGTCCGGCCATCTGCACCACGAGGAGATGGAGGTCATGAAGTACGGCACCCGTCTGCGCGTCGAGGGGTCGACGGGGGGCAGCGGACTGCGCGCCGTGGAGGGCAAGTACCCGGACCCCATCGAGGCGTCGGTCCTCTATCTGGACCGCGACACCCGGCGCCTGCAGGCCTGGGACGAGATCGAACTGGGCGGCCTGGGCCTGACGACGGCCGAGGTCAGCCGCCATCTCCCGAAGGAGAACCAGCCCGGTGCCACCCCGACGCCGACCCCCTCCCGCACGCCCTCCCCGAGCGCCCCGTAAACCGTTTTGGCGATACCTCCCGCCATCCCATATGCTTCTCACGTCCCCGACGCGCTGAGAAGCGCGCAGGCGGGCCGATAGCCCTCATCGTCTAGCGGCCTAGGACGCCGCCCTTTCAAGGCGGTAGCACGGGTTCGAATCCCGTTGGGGGCACGCAAGACGGTGTGCGACACTAGGTTCGCCTGTTCGCACACAACAGCTTGGTCCTGTGGAGCAGTTTGGAGTGCTCGCCACCCTGTCAAGGTGGAGGCCGCGGGTTCAAATCCCGTCAGGACCGCTGAGGTTTCCACGGAAGCCTCGTGGCTGGGTAGCTCAGTTGGTACGAGCGATCGCCTGAAAAGCGATAGGTCGCCGGTTCGACCCCGGCCCCAGCCACAAGAACGAAAACCCCCTCCGGGTACTCCGGAGGGGGTTTTCGTCGCTCGTGAGACCTTAGGGGGGTTTCTTGAGACATGTCGCCAGAGGACTCGTGACGGCCGGCGCCGTCCTGGTCGGCACCTTCGCACTACCTGGCACGGCCCACGCCGCGGGGCCGAACGTCACGAACGCGTACAGCGACCAGGCCGACTGGTCGGTGCTCGACGTCCGCCTGAACTACAGCGGCTCGATCGACAAGATCACAGCGAGGCTCCGCCCGGTCGGCAGCAGCCAGTCGGACGCGCCCGTGGCCACGATCACCGACTTCACGCACAAGTACGACTACAGCCCGTGGGACGGCACGTGGGCCTCCCAGCCCATCCATCTGGACACCCTGGGCGACTACACGGTCGACGTCGAGGCCACGAACTCCTCGGGCGAGACCACCGTCCGGCAGGACGCCGGCACGCTGCACTACGCGAAGCAGCCCGTGATCACCGGTTACTCGGTCACACCGACCGCACCGGACATCGAGCACAGGACGGTCACGGCCACCGGCGACATGGTCGTCCGCGACCCCAGCACCCGCGAGACGGTGCCGCTGCCCGGCGCCACCGTGGACCTCACGTTCGACGGGAACGACGAGACGACCGCCGTCACGGACGACGCCGGCCACTTCTCCGCCTCCCACGAGACGACGAGTGGCGGCTGGGCCTTCGCCGAGTACCGCGGAGACCTGGGCTTCGCCTCCGTCCCCTGGGTCGATGTCAGGCCGAAGGCCGCGCCGACCCGGTTCGTCCTCGACAAGAGCAGCTTCCACGTCACCGCGAACGACAAGTTCACCGTCACCGGCACGCTCCAGTACCAGAGCGGCACGGAGTGGAAGCCACTGTCCGGCATCCCGCTGGAGATGGACTACAAGGACTGCACCACCTGCAGCCCCGTCCAGTCGACCACCGACGCGAACGGCCGCTTCTCCTTCACCAGGTACGCGTACGGCAGCAAGGAGGTCTACGAGGTCGGCTTCCCGCCGTACCCGTACAACCCCTTCATCCAGCGCACCGCGACCGCCGACGTCACCGTCGCGGCCACCGCCACGACGAAGTTCACCGAGTTCACGGCGCGGCTGGACGAGTACGCGCGGCTGGACGTCACCGGCAGCGTCGAACTGGTCGGGCGGGAGGGCAACGACAAGATCGCCGTCGACATCCAGTACTCGCCCGACGGCAGCACCGGCTGGAGCACCAAGAAGACGGTGCAGACCACCGACGGCTCGCAGTTCGTCGTCGAGAAACTGCCGGGCTACACGGACGGCTACTGGCGGCTGCACTACGCCGGCTCCGCCACCAAGGACATCAAGGGCGGGGTCAGCAGCAGCCTGCACAGGTACCGCGCCCTCACCCGGATCAAGGACGCCAACGCGTCCCCCGAGCCTGTCACCAAGGGCCGGACGATCACCGTCAAGGGCGTGCTCCAGTCGCGCGCGGCCGGCACCACCACCTGGAAGGCGTACGGCGCCAAGAAGGTGCAGATCCTCTTCCGGCCCAAGGGCAGGACGACCTGGTACCTGATGTCCACCGTGACCACGACGTCGAGCGGGTCCTTCAGCAAGGGCTTCAAGGCCCAGCAGGACGGCACCTGGGTGCCCGTCTTCCTGTATCCCGACAGCAAGCACTTCGTGGGCGAGGGCCGGGAGGACTACGTCGACGTGCGATGACAGCCGCGCGGACGGCTCGAGCAGGGGCGGACCCGAACGGGTCCGCCCCTTGTCCGTGCACGGGGACAGGCGTGATCACCGGTGCGGCCGGCTCGCTTGGCACCGCACTCGGTCGGCGCTACCTTCTGGCTGATCGAACGGGTTCCATGGGGGGCGGGGAAGACATGAGCCGGGACGAGGCCACGGTCGTTCGGGACACCGAACTGGAGAGGTACCGGGCGCGGTACGGGCTGCTGTCGGTCGTCATCAGCAATCTCGCCATCGCCGGCGTCGCGGTCTTCGGGGTCTGGCGGCTCGACGGCGACAAGGCCGTGATCGTCGGCGTGCTCACCTCCGCGTTCACCGCGGTGAGCAGCATGACCACCGCCTACCTGGGCATCAAGGCCATCTCCAACACCGCCCGGTCCATGGCCCCGGGAGCCGGTCCGGCCGGTCACCGGCGGGAGCCCGCACCCACCCGGGAGCCCGCGCCCGCCGCACCCGCCGCAGCGGCGCCCGAACCCCCCGCGCAACGCGCGCCCTGACCCCGCGGCCACGCGCGAGACAAAAGCGTTCGCCAGTCATTTCGCCGAGGTGAGATCCTGGACCGCGTATGTCTACGCATCCCGCCCCCGCCCTGGGCGATCTCGCCCCCCGCCTGGCCGAGCTGTCCCTGCGCGACGCGCACCGGCTCGGGCGCAGGCTCGAAGGCGCACGCAAGATCCGCAAGCCCGAGGCCCGCACGGCCGTCCTCGCCGAGATCGAGGCCGAGGTCGCCAAGGGCGAATCCCGCATGGCCGAGCGCGCCGCGCGCATACCTGCGGTCACGTACCCCGAACAGCTGCCGGTCAGCCAGAAGAGGGACGAGATCGCGGACGCCATCCGCGATCACCAGGTCGTGATCGTCGCGGGCGAGACCGGCTCCGGCAAGACCACCCAGATCCCCAAGATCTGCCTCGACCTGGGACGCGGCGTGCGCGGCATGATCGGGCACACCCAGCCCCGCCGCATCGCCGCCCGCACGGTCGCCGAGCGCGTCGCGGAGGAGCTGGACACCCCCCTCGGCGAGGCCGTCGGCTGGAAGGTCCGCTTCACCGACCAGGTGAACCAGGACAACACCTTCGTCAAGCTGATGACGGACGGCATCCTGCTCGCCGAGATCCAGACGGACCGCGAGCTGCGCGCGTACGACACGATCATCATCGACGAGGCCCACGAGCGGTCCCTCAACATCGACTTCCTGCTGGGCTACCTCGCCCAGCTGCTGCCCAAGCGGCCGGACCTCAAGGTCGTCATCACCTCCGCGACCATCGACCCGGAGCGCTTCTCCCGGCACTTCGGGGACGCCCCGATCGTCGAGGTCAGCGGGCGGACGTATCCCGTGGAGGTGCGGTACCGGCCCCTTCTGGAGGAGGACTCCGAGGACGCCGACCGCGACCAGATCACCGCGATCTGCGACGCCGTCGAGGAGCTCCAGGCCGAGGGCAAGGGCGACATCCTGGTCTTCCTCTCCGGCGAGCGGGAGATCCGTGACACCGCCGACGCGCTGACGAAGAAGAACTACCGGTTCACGGAGGTGCTGCCGCTGTACGCCCGCCTCTCGCACGCCGAGCAGCACCGGGTGTTCCAGCCGCACACCGGCCGCAGGATCGTTCTGGCGACCAACGTCGCCGAGACCTCGCTGACCGTCCCCGGGATCAAGTACGTCATCGACCCGGGCACCGCCCGGATCTCCCGCTACAGCCACCGCACCAAGGTCCAGAGGCTGCCCATCGAGCCGGTCTCGCAGGCGAGCGCCAACCAGCGCAAGGGCCGCTGCGGCCGTACGTCCGACGGCATCTGCATCCGCCTGTACTCCGAGGACGACTTCGACGCACGCCCGGAGTTCACGGACGCGGAGATCCTCCGTACGAACCTCGCCTCCGTCATCCTCCAGATGACCGCGGCCGGCCTCGGGGACATCGAGAAGTTCCCGTTCATCGACCCGCCGGACCACCGCAACATCCGTGACGGCGTCCAACTCCTCCAGGAACTGGGCGCGTTGGACCCGGCCCAGAAGGACGTACGCAAACGGCTCACGCAGACCGGCCGCAAGCTCGCCCAGCTGCCGGTGGACCCGCGCCTGGCCCGCATGGTGCTGGAGGCCGACAGGAACGGCTGTGTGCGCGAGGTCATGGTGATCGCCGCCGCGCTCTCCATCCAGGACCCGCGCGAGCGCCCCTCCGACAAGCAGGCGCAGGCCGACCAGCAGCACGCCCGCTTCAAGGACGAGACGAGCGACTTCCTCGCCTTCCTGAACCTGTGGCGGTACGTCCGTGAACAGCAGAAGGAGCGCGGTTCGTCCGCGTTCCGTCGCATGTGCAAGCAGGAGTACCTGAACTTCCTGCGCATCCGCGAGTGGCAGGACATCTACTCCCAGCTGCGCACGGTCGCCAAGCAGATGGGCATCCACCTGAACGAGGAGGACGCGGCCGACCAGAGCGTCCATGTGTCCCTGCTCGCGGGCCTGCTCTCGCACGTCGGGATGAAGGACGTCAAGGACGGCGCGAAGAACGAGTACCTGGGTGCCCGCAACGCCAAGTTCGCGGTCTTCCCGGGCTCCGCTCTGTTCAAGAAGCCCCCGCGGTTCGTGATGTCCGCCGAGCTGGTGGAGACCTCGCGACTGTGGGCGCGCGTCAACGCGAAGATCGAGCCCGAGTGGGTCGAGCCGCTCGCCGGGCACCTCTTGAAGCGGACGTACAGCGAACCGCACTGGGAGAAGGACCAGGCCGCGGTGATGGCGTACGAGAAGGTCACGCTCTACGGCGTGCCGATCGTCGCCCAGCGCAAGGTGAACTACGGGCGGATCGACCCGGAGGCGTCCCGCGAGCTTTTCATTCGCAATGCCCTCGTCGAGGGCGACTGGCGCACGCACCACAAGTTCTTCGCCGACAACCGCAAGCTGCTGACCGAGGTCGAGGAGCTGGAGCACCGGGCGCGGCGCCGCGACATCCTCGTGGACGACGAGACGCTGTTCGACTTCTACGACCAGCGGGTGCCCGAGCACGTGGTGTCCGGGGCGCACTTCGACTCGTGGTGGAAGCACAAGCGCCACGACGAGCCCGAGCTCCTCGACTTCGAGCGCTCGATGCTGATCAACGAACGCGCCGGCGACGTCAGCAAGGACGACTACCCGGACACGTGGCGGCAGGGCCGGCTGAAGTTCAAGGTCACCTACCAGTTCGAGCCGGGAGCGGACGCGGACGGTGTGACCGTCCACATTCCGCTCCAGGTCCTCAACCAGGTCACGGACGAGGGCTTCGACTGGCAGATCCCGGGCCTGCGCGAAGAGGTCGTCACCGAGCTCATCCGCTCCCTCCCGAAGCCGATCCGCCGCAACTACGTCCCGGCCCCGAACTTCGCCCAGCGATTCCTGGAGCGGGCGGTTCCCCTCCAGGAGCCGCTCACCGTGACCATGGCGCGCGAGCTGAAGCGGATGGTCGGCGTGCCGCTCACGGCCGACGACTTCGACTGGTCCCGGATCCCCGACCACCTGAAGATCACCTTCCGGATCGTCGACGAGCGGCGCCGCAAGCTCGCCGAGGACAAGGATCTGGAGGCGCTGAAGCTGCGCCTGAAGCCGAAGGCGCGCAAGGCGATCTCGCAGGCCGCGGCCGCGACGGCCGAGCGCACGGGCGGCGAGTCCCTGGAGCGCGCCGGGCTGGCCGACTGGACGATCGGCTCGCTGACGCGCGTCTTCGAGACCCGCCGGGCGGGCCAGCCCGTGAAGGCGTACCCGGCGCTCGTCGACGACGGCGACACCGTCTCCGTACGGCTCTTCGACACGGAGGCCGAGCAGCAGCAGGCCATGTGGAAGGGCACGCGCCGGCTGATCCTGCGCAACATCCCGGTCAACCCGGGCAAGTTCGCGTCGGACAAGCTCAGCAACGCCCAGAAGCTCGCCCTGTCGGCGAACCCGCACGGCTCGGTGCAGGCCCTGTTCGACGACTGCGCCATGGCGGCGGCGGACAAGCTCATCGGTGACTTCGGCGGCCCGGCGTGGGACGAGGAGTCGTACCGGAAGCTGTACGACAAGGTGCGCGCCGAGATCGTCGACACGACGGTCCGCACGGTCGGGCAGGTGCAGCAGGTGCTGGCCGCCTGGCAGGCCTGTGAACGCCGTCTGAAGGGCGTCAGGAGCCCCACGCTGCTGACGAACCTCACGGATGTGCGCGGCCAGCTGGACGCCCTGGTGAAGCCCGGCTTCGTCACGGAGACCGGGCTGCGCCGGCTGCCCGACCTGATGCGCTACCTGGTCGCCGCCGACCGCCGGCTCCAGCAGATGCCGACGAACGTGCAGCGGGACACCACGCGCATGGAGAAGGTCCACGAGATGCAGGACGAGTACGCGTGGCTGCTGGAGCAGCTGCCGCAGGGCCGTCCGGTTCCGCAGCAGGTCCTGGACATCCGCTGGATGATCGAGGAGCTCCGGGTCAGCTATTTCGCCCACGCGCTCGGCACGGCGTACCCCGTCTCCGACAAGCGGATCGTGAAGGCGATCGACGCGGCAGCGCCGTAATCGAGCCTGCACGCTGGGTGAGTTCGACCCCGGGCCCACCCTCCTGTACAGTCTCTTCTCGCAGCGCAACGCACGAATCGCACTGCGAAACCTGGTCCTGTGGAGCAGTTTGGAGTGCTCGCCACCCTGTCAAGGTGGAGGCCGCGGGTTCAAATCCCGTCAGGACCGCAGTGGACAAAGGCCCGGAGCTTCGGCTCCGGGCCTTTCGCGTGTGCGGGCAGCGGCGGGGCCCGTCGGCGCGGCCCCGAAGCGCGGAGGCCCGCAAGCGCCCACAGTGGCCCGTACGCGTCAGCAGCGGCCGTGCGCGGCCCGGAGGCGGGCCGCGAGGGCGCACCGTCTCTTGACGGCGTCACATTCCGCCGGTACCCCGGAAACCAGGGCCCTCGACCCCCTGGAGGTGCGTATGGCGGCGTCCGCTAGGCACGAGACGCGAGCACTGCTGCGCGCCCACCTGTCGGCCGCCTCCGGGTACCGCCATCTGACGCGGCACTGCCCGATCTGCCACCAGCTCCTGCGACTCGCCATGGAACCCGGCCCGCGCGGCGAGGAGGACGTCGAGAGCGCCGCCGAGGACGAAAGTCCCTCGAAGGCGTGACCAAAGGGGTGCGACGCGGTCACCACCCGATGGCACGCTGGGCGTGCGCCCCGGCGCACATGGCCCCAACTCCCTTAGCTCAGAAGGCTCGCGCGTAACAAGGACTGTGGCATGTGACGGGAGTCACCGCATAAGTTTTCAGAAGTGCGGAACTTACACCCCGCCTACAACTGGTCAATTTAATATGTGCAATTGCACCGCTGATCGGGGCCCCGCACAGGAGATCCGACACCGCCCCCCAGACTCCGACAAGGCCGCTCACAGGCCGGTCACCGGGGCGCGGTCCGGGCACAAAAAAGATCGCGCTGGACCCGGCGGAGTCCAGCGCGATCGACGACGCACCCTTGTCACTTGCCTAGAAAGCCTGGGCGTGGGCCCTGTTGGGGCAGAACCCGCGTCGCTTGGAGCTTTGGTGTGGACGCCTCGGCGGGTTGGGGGACCCGTCGATTTGCCCGGTTATGTAGTTGTTCAGGCCTCGCTGCGCTGCTGCGGGATACCCGCGAGCAGTGCGCGGACCTCAGCCTCGCGGTAACGGCGGTGCCCGCCGAGCGTGCGAATGGATGTGAGCTTGCCGGCCTTCGCCCACCGCGTGACCGTCTTGGGGTCGACGCGGAACATCGTGGCGACCTCAGCCGGGGTCAGCAGCGGCTCGGCATCAGGGGTGCGAGCGGTCATGAGCGGCCTCCTCGGGAGAACCGAACCTTCTCGGTTCTTTCCTCTAAATTCTGCACCTTGACCCGCGTTGCCCGAAATGGTGGACGCGAGTCGAGTCGGTTATAGGACGAACGGCTTGTCCTCGGCACTACAACTACACCATCTGTCCAGCCGCGTCGGCCAAACCGATGGAATTGCCCTCCCAGGTGTTCATCAGCGACGGAAGCCGATGGACCATGCCATAGCGGACAGTCACGCCACTGTGACGATCAGTCACAGGGCGATCAGGAGTCATCAGACCCCCCATAGCGTGCAATGCTGAGATTCCACCCATACGTGGGCGGATAGAGTCCTCCCCCGGACTCCTTGTCCTATTTTGGCATGGGGAGGGGCAAGCGATGCAAGAGTCAGGTAAGTGCCGTCCGTCACCCTTGACACACGCTTGACGCATAAGCCCGGATCAGGACCTACGTCCTGGGGTGAGGGTTCTTCAGCGTGTGAGGACCATACGCGAGTTCGACACCCGGCCGGTGAGAAGCAGATCACACCCGTGGAGACCGCCCCGGGCGGGCCCATCGCCCGCCGTGCGTCAGTTCGCGGAGCGCCGGTCCCGGACCGCGCGCCAGCGCTCCACCAGCCGCCCGTACGCCTCGCCCGCCGCGGCGCCGTCCCCGGCGCGCAGCGCGTCGATGCCCTCGGCGACGTCCGCGGCCGAGTGGTCGCCCTCCAGGTGCCCGGCCGGCAGGGCGTGCACGAGCCCCCCGTAGTCCAGTTCCACCAGCGAACGCGGGTGGAACTCCTCCAGCCAGCGCCCCACGTCCACCAGGCCCTCGATCAGGGGGCCGTCGTCGAGGGTGTCCTTGAGCGTCTTCAGGGCCCGGGCCGTCCGTCGCCGGGCCTGCACCATCGGCGTCCGGTAGCGCAGCACCGGCTCGGCCCCGCCGGGCCCCGCCCCCTTCTCGTACTCCCGCTCCTCGTCGGAGACCAGCACGAACCAGTTCAGCGGCACCTGCCAGGTCGCGGTGCGGATCCACGGGCGGGCGTCGGGGTTGGCGGCCAGCCAGCGCTCGTAGTCCTGGGTGGCCTGGTGGCGCACCAGGGGCGGCAGGACCGCGTCGAGCACGGGCGCCGGGAACTCCTCGGCCAGGTCGCCCAGCGCCAGCCAGCCGCGCAGCCGGGTCCGCCAGGGACAGACGCACACCACACCGTCGACCTCCAGCACGAAGGCCTCCCCGCTCTCGTGCACCGGGACGGCAACGGGCGGGGTGGGCAGCAAGTCGGCCAGCGAGCGGCGCAGTTCGTCCTGGTACGAGGGGCGGTCGGCACGACGGGCGTAGCGCGCCCAGCGACCGCGCTCCGGTTCCGGAAAGGCGGCCAGCGGTTCGTACACCCGCAGGTACGACGCATAGGGGACGATCACGGAGGACACCTTCGGCACGCCTGCTCCCTCCCCCGTCGGCAACCGGGAAAACCAGCGAAATCCACGCACGACCTGACGAGAAATCTATGCAAATCGAACCATGGCTGTACGCCACAGGTAGGTGATCCTGAACACTGCACCGATAGCGGGCGGGTGCAGGCTCTACCCTCATGCCCACGGAGCCCGCCACCCGCACGGGCTCCGCACTCAACCGCCGCTTATTACCTGGGAGTCACCACAGTGACCGACGTAACCGACGGCGTCCTGCACACCCTGTTCCACTCGGACCAGGGCGGCCACGAGCAAGTCGTGCTCTGCCAGGACCGCGCCACCGGCCTCAAGGCCGTCATCGCCATCCACTCCACCGCCCTGGGCCCCGCCCTCGGCGGTACGCGCTTCTACCCGTACGCGAGCGAGGAGGAGGCCGTCGCCGACGCCCTCAACCTGTCGCGCGGGATGTCGTACAAGAACGCCATGGCCGGTCTCGACCACGGCGGCGGCAAGGCCGTGATCATCGGCGACCCGGACCGGATCAAGTCCGAGGAGCTGTTGCTCGCGTACGGACGGTTCGTGGCCTCGCTCGGTGGCCGGTACGTGACCGCCTGCGACGTCGGCACGTACGTCGCCGACATGGACGTCGTGGCGCGCGAGTGCCGCTGGACCACCGGCCGCTCGCCCGAGAACGGCGGCGCCGGCGACTCCTCCGTGCTCACCGCCTTCGGCGTCTTCCAGGGCATGCGGGCCTCGGCCCAGCACCTGTGGGGCGACCCCACCCTGCGCGGCCGCAAGGTCGGCGTCGCCGGTGTCGGCAAGGTCGGGCACCACCTGGTGCAGCACCTGCTCGACGACGGCGCCGAGGTCGTGATCACCGATGTGCGGCCCGAGTCCGTGCAGCGGATCCTGGAGCGGCACCCCTCCCGCGTCACGGCCGTCGCCGACACCGAGGCACTCATCCGCACCGAGGGCCTCGACATCTACGCGCCGTGCGCGCTGGGCGGCGCGCTGAACGATCTGTCCGTGCCGGTGCTCACCGCGAAGGTCGTGTGCGGTGCCGCCAACAACCAGCTGGCGCACCCGGGCGTCGAGAAGGACCTCGCGGACCGCGGGATCCTGTACGCCCCCGACTACGTCGTCAACGCGGGCGGTGTCATCCAGGTCGCCGACGAGCTGCACGGCTTCGACTTCGACCGGTGCAAGGCGAAGGCGTCGAAGATCTTCGACACGACGCTGGCCATATTCGCACGTGCGAAGGAAGACGGGATTCCGCCGGCCGCCGCGGCCGACCGGATCGCCGAGCAGAGGATGGCCGAGGCGCGGCGCCGCTGACCCGGAACCACACATTCCGGCCCCTCGGGCACTTGTCAGGGACCCGCCGACGGAACGCTTAGAGAGAACTCTCACGTCTGTCGGCGGGTCGTACGCCAAGAAGAGGTTAAAATCGCGGTTGACCAGCGGGGACGGGGCACCTCGCGGGTTCTGGGCGAAGGCGCGTCCTGCGGGCGACGTACCGTATGGGCGCGGGCTCAGGTACCGTGGAAGCCCTACGGACCGGTCTCTCCACGGAGAGCCCGTTCCAGATCATGAACGCGTGTCAAGACTCTGGGGCCACCGAGCCCCGTATCCGAGGGGGTCGAGCCATGGGGCGCGGCCGGGCAAAGGCCAAGCAGACGAAGGTCGCCCGCCAGCTGAAGTACAGCAGCGGCGGGACTGACCTCTCGCGTCTGGCCAATGAGCTGGGCGCTTCGACTTCGAGCCAGCCGCCGAATGGCGAGCCGTTCGAGGACGACGACGAGGAAGACGACCCGTACGCCCAGTACGCGGATCTCTACAACGACGACGACGAGGACGAGGACGATCAGTCCGGTCCGCAGTCGCAGCGTCGCGGCGCTTGACGCAAGCGCCCTTCGCAGTTCCCGCGATCTCTCGTAGCGGATTTCTCGTAGATCTCGCCTAGCGGACGTCTCGTAGCAACTGCATCTGTGCACCTCACCCGGTCCGGGCCGTCAGCGCCGGACCGGGTTTCGTGCTGCCTGACGGGCCTCAGTTCGCGTAGTCGCCGACCAGCTCCGCGCCCGTCGCGTGGTCGCCGCGCTCGGTGATCTCACCGGCGATCCAGGCGTCCACACCGCGGTCCGCGAGGGTGGCGAGGGCGACGTCCGTGGACTTCTCGGGGACGATCGCGATCATGCCGACGCCCATGTTGAGGGTCTTCTCCAGCTCCAGCCGCTCGACCTCGCCCCGCTTCCCGACCAGGTCGAACACCGGGGCGGGGGTCCAGGTACCGCGGTCGACGACCGCGTGCAGGCCGTCCGGGATGACACGGGCCAGGTTGGCCGCGAGCCCACCGCCGGTGACGTGGCTGAAGGCGTGCACCTCGGTGGTCCGGGTCAGCGCCAGGCAGTCCAGCGAGTAGATCTTGGTGGGCTCGAGGAGCTCCTCGCCGAGCGTGCGGCCGAACTCCTCGACGTGCTGGTCGAGGCTCAGGTTCGCCCGGTCGAAGAGGACGTGCCGGACCAGCGAGTACCCGTTCGAGTGAAGGCCGGAGGCCGCCATGGCGATCACCGCGTCACCCGTACGGATGCGATCCGCGCCCAGCAGCTGGTCCGCCTCCACCGCGCCGGTGCCGGCGCCCGCGACGTCGAAGTCGTCCGGACCGAGCAGGCCCGGGTGCTCCGCCGTCTCGCCGCCCACGAGGGCGCAGCCCGCGAGGACACAGCCCTCGGCGATGCCCTTCACGATCGCGGCGACGCGCTCCGGGTGGACCTTGCCGACGCAGATGTAGTCGGTCATGAAGAGCGGCTCGGCGCCGCACACCACGATGTCGTCCATGACCATCGCGACCAGGTCGTGGCCGATCGTGTCGTAGACGCCCATCTGGCGGGCGATGTCGACCTTGGTGCCCACGCCGTCCGTGGCGGAGGCGAGCAGCGGACGCTCGAAGCGCTTGAGGGCCGAGGCGTCGAAGAGGCCGGCGAAACCGCCGAGGCCGCCCAGGACCTCGGGGCGCTGCGTCTTCTTCACCCACTCCTTCATCAGCTCGACGGCGCGGTCGCCCGCCTCGATGTCGACGCCGGCAGCCGCGTAGGAAGCACCGGAAGGACTGGTCTCAGACATTGCCTGGGATCTTTCGGGTTGGTGAAACGGGGCTCTGCGGCGCTTACGGGCGACGGATGGCGTCAGCCGCGGCCGTGGCGGCGGGACCCGCCGCCAGCTCGGTCTCCAGGAGCTGCTTGCCGAGCAGCTCGGGGTCCGGGAGCTCCATCGGGTACTCGCCGTCGAAGCAGGCCCGGCACAGGTTCGGCTTGGCGATGGTGGTCGCCTCGATCATGCCGTCGATGGAGATGTACGAGAGGGAGTCGGCACCCAGCGAGACGCCGATCTCCTCGATGGTCATGCCGTTGGCGATCAGCTCGGCGCGGGTCGCGAAGTCGATGCCGAAGAAGCAGGGCCACTTCACCGGGGGCGAGGAGATCCGGATGTGGACCTCGGCGGCGCCCGCCTCGCGGAGCATGCGCACCAGGGCGCGCTGGGTGTTGCCGCGCACGATCGAGTCGTCGACGACGACCAGACGCTTGCCCTTGATGACTTCCTTGAGGGGGTTCAGCTTCAGACGGATGCCGAGCTGGCGGATCGTCTGCGAGGGCTGGATGAAGGTCCGGCCGACGTAGGCGTTCTTCACCAGACCGGCACCGAACGGGATGCCGGAGGCTTCCGCGTATCCGATCGCGGCGGGCGTCCCGGACTCCGGGGTCGCTATCACCAGGTCGGCCTCGACAGGGGCTTCCTTGGCGAGCTTGCGGCCCATCTCGACACGCGAGAGGTACACGTTCCGGCCGGCGATGTCGGTGTCGGGGCGCGCCAGGTAGACGTACTCGAAGACACAGCCCTTGGGCTTCGCTTCCGCGAACCGAGAGGTGCGCAGGCCGTTCTCGTCGATGGCGACGAACTCGCCCGGCTCGATCTCGCGGACGTAGCTGGCGCCGCAGATGTCGAGGGCGGCGGACTCGGAGGCGACCACCCAGCCGCGCTCCAGACGGCCGAGGACCAGCGGGCGGATGCCCTGCGGGTCGCGGGCCGCGTAGAGGGTGTGCTCGTCCATGAAGACGAGGCTGAAGGCGCCCCTGACCTGCGGGAGGATCTTGGCGGAGGCCTCTTCGATGGTCAGCGGCTTGCCGTCGTCGTCCACCTGGGCCGCGAGCAGCGCGGTCAGCAGGTCGGTGTCGTTGGTGGCCGCCACGCGCGTGGTGCGGCCGTCCTGCTTGGGCAGGTCGGCGACCATCTCGGCGAGCTGAGCCGTGTTGACGAGGTTGCCGTTGTGGCCGAGCGCGATGGAGCCGTGCGCGGTGGCACGGAACGTCGGCTGGGCGTTCTCCCAGACGGAGGCGCCAGTGGTCGAGTAGCGGGCGTGACCGACCGCGATGTGACCCTGGAGCGAACCGAGGGAGGTCTCGTCGAAGACCTGGGACACGAGGCCCATGTCCTTGAAGACGAGGATCTGGGAGCCGTTGCTGACCGCGATTCCCGCGGATTCCTGACCCCGATGCTGGAGGGCGTAGAGCCCGAAGTAAGTGAGCTTGGCGACCTCTTCGCCCGGGGCCCAGACTCCGAAGACGCCGCAGGCGTCCTGGGGGCCTTTCTCACCGGGGAGCAGATCATGATTGAGTCGACCGTCACCACGTGGCACGGCTCCGAGTGTAGGCGAGATCGACCACTGGTCCGAATTGGGGATACGGGACCCTGATGCGTCACCGTTCGGCCACGGCACTGACGACGGAGCCGTTTGTGCTGGTCAGCGTGAGGTTCCGGTGATCCAAGTCGTAGCGGACCGTGCTGTCGAAGAGGCCCAGCAGGGTCTTCTCGGTGGCCATGAGTGAGCCGTCGCACATCATGCGGGTGGTCTTGGCCCTGCCGAGGGTGAGGTGGCCGTCGCGGACGGTGGTCTCGGCGGACACGTGGTTGCAGCCGAGGCGGCCGGACAGCGTGCCGTCCTTCTTGTCGAGCACGAAGTAGGCGTCGGCCCCCTTGGGCAGGGACTGGGAGACGTTCGCGTCGCCGAGCGCGGTGACGGTCCACTTCGTGCCGTAGAGGGGAGCGTCCTGCTCCTTGGTGAGGTTGACCCGGTCACCGTCACGGGTGGTGAGGGTGAGCTTGTCGCCCTTGACCTCGCTGGTGAGCCCGCCGTCGGCGATCGCGCGGCCGAGACGCTGCTCGAAGACCATGGGGGCCTTCTGGCAGCCCATGTCGGTCATGCTGACGTCCCCGAAGTCGACCCGGTCGCCCTTGACGGTGGCGGTCGAGCCGAAGCTGTTGCAGCCGGCGTTGCCGCTGACGCGGCCGTCCGCGCCGATCCGCAGGTAGGCGCTCGCGGGTGCCTTCGTCGTCGTGCCGTCCACGGTGAGGCTGTCGACGGTCCAGTGGACGCCGGTGACCGGTGACGAGCCCGGTCCCACGGAGTTGCTGCCGCTGCCCGGCTCGGTGCCGCAGGCCACCGCGAGGGGGAGCAGGGTCAGGGCGGTGAGGGTCAGTCGCTGCTTGTCCATGCCGGTGTGACGGGAGGGGTGGGGTGGTCGGTTCCCCTCCGGGGTGACGGCGGGCCCGTCCCTGGAGGGCGGCCGGCCCGTCCGTGGAGGGCGGCGGGCCCGTGCCTGGAGTGGCGGCGGATGCGCGACCGAGGTCCGGCGGGCCCTTCAGGGAGGCGCCGCCGACAGGGCGCGGCGGGCTCGCCGCGCGGGCGGCGGTACCGGGATCTCTCCGCGCGGGCACGGGCTCAGCTCATGAGGGGCAGCAGGGCGCCGAGATCCGCCCGTTCACCGCTCGCGCTGACCTTCGCGTCCTCGACGGCCGCCTTCCACTGCGTGCGTCCGGCCGCCAGCCGGATCCAGGTCAGCGGGTCGGTCTCGACGACGTTCGGCGGGGTGCCGCGGGTGTGCCGCGGGCCTTTTACGCACTGCACGACGGCGTACGGCGGGATCCGCACCTCCGTGGACGCACCGGGCGCCTTCACAGCGAGGGTGTCGGCCAGCAGCCGGGTGCAGGCGGCGAGCGCCTGGCGGTCGTACGGGATGTCGAGTCCGGGCACGGCGCGGTTCAGGTCGTCGGTGTGGACGACGAGTTCGACGGTGCGGGTGACCAGGTAGTCGGCCAGCGGCAGGGCGCCGGCGCTGGTGTCGAGCAGCCGGGTGCCCGGGTGTTCGGCGAGGAGCGCGGTGAAGTGCCGCTCGGTGTCGGCGAGGTGGGCGGCGAGGTCGGGGGTCCGCTCGGCGAGCTCATGGGCGTACGCGGCGATGGCCGGGGAGTCGGCGTGGATGGCGGACGGCCAGTCGAGCAGCGTGCCGTCCTGCCGTGCCGGCTCGGGCCGGCCGAGCAGCACGCCCACCGCGCCGAGGGCCGTCCCGATGTGCGCGACGAGTTCCCGCACGCTCCAGTCGCCCAGCCCGGTGGGAAGCGCCAGTTGCCCCGGCGTCAGGGAGTCGACGCCCTGACGTACGTTCCCGAACTGGGCGAGGACCGCCGCGCGGATCTTGGCGGGGTCGTACGTGCGTACGCGCTTCTTGGCCGGGGGCATGACCGCGAGCCTATGCCTTCACGGCGTATCCGCTCAGGCCGTTCTCGATCAGTGCGAAGGCGTGCCGGGCACGTTCGGCGGCGTCCGCGGCGACGGCGTCCGGGCTCTCGCCCGCGGCGATGCGGTCGTGGTGCTCCTCGATGAGGGCGTTGCGGGCGGCGCTCAGCATGGCGGCGGCGATGACGGCGAGCATCGGGTCCCCGGTCTCCTCGGCGAGGAGGGCGGCCAGGTCGCGGGTGCCCTTCTGGGCACCGAGGACGGCGCGTTCCATCAGGACCGGGGTCTCCATGACCAGCCGGCGCACCTGGCCGGCGAAGGGCTCGGCGTGCAGGCCGACCGCCGGGTCGCGGGTCTCGACCATCTCCAGGAACTGCCGGCGCACGGCGTCCACCGCGGACTCGCCGGGGTGCCGCTCGCGCACGGCCCGGGCGGCGTCGCCGAAGTGCTCCTCCATGGGCCGGAAGACCAGGTCCTCCTTGGAGCCGAAGTAGTTGAAGACGGTCATCTTCGACACCTCGGCGGCGTCGGCGACCTCCTGCACGGACACGTTGTCGAAGCCGCGCTCGACGAACAGCGCGACGGCGATCCGGTAGATCCGCTTCGCCGTCTGGATCTTCTTGCGTTCGCGCAGTCCCATCGCTTCGGCCATACCGGCACTGTACCAAGGCGAAATTTGAGCCAGGCCGAAAAATGATCCGAGAAAAAACATTGACTCGGTATACGGATGGAGTCCAGGCTTGTCCCCATGACCGAGACCCAGCGCAAGATCGGCTTCCTCGTCTGCCTCGTGACGATCGTCCTGGCCCTCCTGGACCTCCAGATCGTGTCCGCGGCCACCGTCCCGATCGTCCGGGACCTCGACCCCGACCACGGCATCGACACGATTCCTTGGCTGGTCAGCGCCTACGCCCTCGCCTCGGCGGCGATGCTCCCGCTCTACGGCAAGCTCTGCGACACCCTCGGCCCCAAGCGCGTCTTCACCGGCGCCATCGCCGCCTTCCTGCTCGGCTCCGCACTGTGCGGCGCCGCCCAGTCGATGACCCAGCTCATCGCGGCCCGCGCCGTGCAGGGCCTCGGCGGAGGCGGGCTGATGAGCGTCACAATGGTCGTCATCGCCCACCTCAAGGGCCCCGAGGAGAAGGGCGCGGGCAAGGGCGGCAACGCCGGCGGGCTGGTCGCCGGCGGTGCGATGGCGATCGGCCCCTGGATCGGCGGCCTGCTGGCCGACCACGCGAACTGGCGCTGGATCTTCTACGTCAACCTGCCGATCGGTCTGGTGGTCCTGACCGCGTCCGCCCTCGCCCTGAAACTCCCCGGACAGCACGTGCGCCGCCCGGTCGACTACCCGGGCGCGCTGCTCGCCGCGGCGTTCTCCAGCGCCCTGCTCCTGGTCACGGACTGGGGCGGCAACCGGTACGCGTGGTCCTCCCCCGCCGTCGTCGGCCTGATCGTGACGGCCGTCGCGACCCTCGCCCTCTTCCTGTGGCGGCAGACCCGGGCACCCGAACCGGTGCTCCCGCTCTCCCTGTTCCGCGTCCGCGAGGTGCGCCTCGGCTTCGCCGTCCAGGCGATCCTCGGCGGCGCGATGATGTGCGCCATCTACTACGTGCTCGTCTACCTCCAGGTCGCCCGCGGCATCAGCAGCTCCTCGGCGGGCCTCTACCTGGTCCCCTTGGCCGTCGGTCTCACCGCGGTCGGGCTGCTGTCCGGCCCGCTCGGCGCCCGCGGCTGGTCCGCGCGCACCTTCACCGTCAGCGGCACGGTCACCACCGCCGTCGCCTTCGCCCTGCTGGCCACCACGACCGGACCGCACACCTCGCTGTGGCTGGTCCGCGGGGAGCTCCTGCTGGCCGGGGCCGGGTTCGGGCAGCTCGTCGGCCAGCTGATCCTGCTGGTGCAGGACTCCGCCCCGCGCCACCAGCTGGGCGTCGCCACCACCGGCATCCGCTTCTTCCAGACCCTGGGCAACGCCCTCGGAACCGCCGTCTTCGGCACCGTGCTGGCCCGCCTGTACGCGGCGCACGGCCCCGGGGGCGACATCAGCGCGCTGGCCCGGCTGACCGGGGCCGCCCACGCGGACGGCGTGCACGCCTTCGTCGACGCGACCCGGTTCGTCTTCTGGGGAGGCGCCGCGCTGATGGGCCTGGCCGCGGTGCTGGCGCTCAGGCTCCCGCGGCCCCACCGCACGCGGACGGTCGCCGGGTCCTCCGCGGAGCGCACCGAATCGGTCACGGCATGACGAAGGCCCCGCCCGTGGGAACGGGCGGGGCCTTCCGACGTGTGCGAGCGCCTGCGGGCTACGCGAGCAGCGCCGGGATGGTCGCCTCGTGCGCCTCGCGCAGCTCCTCCAGCGAGAGCGCGAACTCGCCCTGCACGTCGACCGCGTCGCCGTCGACGACACCGATGCGGGTGACGGGCAGACCCCGCGCGCCGCACATGTCGGTGAAGCGGAGCTCCTCCGAACGCGGGACGGCGACGACCGCGCGGCCCGCCGACTCCGAGAAGAGGAAGGTGAACGCGTCCAGACCGTCGGGCACGACCAGACGCGCGCCCTTCCCGCCGAGCAGCGCCGACTCGACGACGGCCTGGACCAGACCGCCGTCGGACAGGTCGTGCGCGGAGTCGATCATGCCGTCGCGGGAGGCCGAGATGAGGATCTCGGCGAGCAGCCGCTCACGCTCCAGGTCGACCTGCGGCGGCAGACCGCCGAGGTGGTCGTGGATCACCTGCGACCAGGCCGAGCCGCCGAACTCCTCGCGGGTGTCGCCGAGCAGGTAGAGGAGCTGGCCCTCTTCCCGGAAGGCGACCGGCGTGCGCCGGGCCACGTCGTCGATCACGCCGAGGACGGCGACGACCGGGGTCGGGTGGATGGCCGCCTCGCCCGTCTGGTTGTAGAGGGAGACGTTGCCGCCGGTCACCGGGGTGCCGAGCTGCTGGCAGGCGTCGGCGAGCCCGCGGATGGCCTCCGCGAACTGCCACATGACGGCCGGGTCCTCGGGCGAGCCGAAGTTCAGGCAGTCGGAGACGGCGAGCGGCTTGGCGCCGGTCGTCGCGACGTTGCGGTACGCCTCGGCGAGGGCGAGCTGCGCACCCGCGTACGGGTCGAGCTTCGCGTACCGGCCGTTGCCGTCGGTCGCGATGGCGACGCCGAGCCCGGTCTCCTCGTCGATGCGGATCATGCCCGAGTCCTCGGGCTGCGCCAGCACCGTGTTGCCCTGCACGAAGTGGTCGTACTGCGAGGTGATCCACTTCTTGGACGCCTGGTTGGGGGAGGCCACCAGCTTCCGGACCTGGTCCTTCAGCTCCTCGGCGGTCTCCGGGCGCGGGAGCTTGTTCGCGTCGTCGGCCTGGAGGGCGTCCTGCCAGGACGGACGGGCGTACGGGCGCTCGTAGACCGGGCCCTCGTGCGCGACCGTGCGCGGGTCGACGTCGACGATCTTGCCGCCGTGCCAGTAGATCTCCAGGCGGTCGCCGTCGGTGACCTCACCGATGACGGTGGCGATGACGTCCCACTTCGCGCAGATCTCCAGGAAGCGGTCGACCTTCGCCGGCTCGACCACCGCGCACATGCGCTCCTGCGACTCGCTCATGAGGATCTCCTCGGGCGAGAGCGTGGAGTCGCGCAGCGGTACGTCGTCGAGGGTGACGCGCATGCCGCCGGAGCCGTTCGAGGCCAGCTCCGAGGTGGCGCAGGACAGACCGGCGGCGCCGAGGTCCTGGATGCCGACGACGAGCTTCTCCCGGAAGGCCTCCAGGGTGCACTCGATGAGGAGCTTCTCCTGGAAGGGGTCGCCGACCTGGACGGCGGGACGCTTCGACGGCTTGGCGTCGTCGAAGGTCTCGGAGGCGAGGATGGACGCGCCGCCGATGCCGTCGCCGCCGGTGCGGGCCCCGTAGAGGATGACCTTGTTGCCCGAGCCGGACGCCTTGGCGAGGTGGATGTCCTCGTGCCGCATGACGCCGATGGCGCCGGCGTTGACCAGCGGGTTGCCCTGGTAGCAGGCGTCGAAGACGACCTCGCCGCCGATGTTGGGCAGACCCAGGCAGTTGCCGTAGCCGCCGATGCCGGCGACCACGCCGGGCAGGACGCGCTTGGTGTCGGGGTGGTCGGCGGCGCCGAAGCGCAACGGGTCGACGACCGCGACCGGGCGGGCGCCCATCGCGATGATGTCGCGCACGATGCCGCCGACGCCGGTGGCCGCGCCCTGGTAGGGCTCGACGTACGACGGGTGGTTGTGCGACTCGACCTTGAAGGTCACCGCGTAGCCCTGGCCGACGTCGACGACACCGGCGTTCTCGCCGATGCCGACGAGGAGGGCGTCGGACTGCGGGGCCTTCTCGCCGAACTGGCGCAGATGCACCTTGGAGGACTTGTAGGAGCAGTGCTCGGACCACATGACCGAGTACATGGCGAGCTCGGCGCCGGTCGGGCGGCGGCCGAGGATCTCCACGACCCGCTCGTACTCGTCCTTCTTCAGACCGAGTTCGGCCCAGGGCAGCTCGACGTCGGGGGTCGCGGCCGCGTTCTCGACCGTGTCCAGAGGCGTGCGGCTCATGCGTTGACCAGCTTCTTGAGGATCGAGGTGAAGAAGGGGAGGCCGTCGGTACGACCGGTACCGATCAGCGGCTCGACGGCGTGCTCGGGGTGCGGCATGAGGCCGACGACGTTCCCGGCCTCGTTGGTGATGCCGGCGATGTCCCGCAGCGAACCGTTCGGGTTGAAGTCCAGGTAGCGGAAGGCGACCCGGCCCTCGGCCTCCAGCATGTCGAGCGTGCGCTCGTCGGCGACGTACCGCCCGTCCATGTTCTTCAGCGGGATGTGGATCTCCTGGCCGGCCGTGTAGTCGGCGGTCCAGGAGGTCTCCGCGTTCTCCACCCGCAGCTTCTGGTCGCGGCAGATGAAGTGGAGGTGGTCGTTGCCGAGCATCCCTCCCGGGAGGAGGTGCGCCTCGGTGAGGATCTGGAAGCCGTTGCAGATGCCGAGGACCGGCATTCCGGACTTCGCCTGCTCGATCACGGTCTCCATCACGGGCGAGAAGCGCGAGATGGCGCCCGCCCGCAGATAGTCGCCGTACGAGAAACCGCCGGGCAGCACGACGGCGTCGACCTGCTTGAGGTCCTTGTCCTTGTGCCAGAGAGCGACGGGTTCGGCACCGGCGAGCTTGATCGCGCGCTGCGTGTCGCGGTCGTCGAGGCTGCCGGGAAAGGTGACGACTCCAATACGAGCGGTCACTTTCCGGCCCCCACCTTCTCGTCCTCCACCTTGACGGTGAAGTCCTCGATCACGGTGTTGGCGAGGAAGGATTCCGCGAGTTCACGGATGCGGGCGAGCGCGGCGTCGTCCACCGGTCCGTCCACTTCCAGTTCGAATCGCTTTCCCTGACGTACGTCGGAGACACCTTCGAAACCGAGGCGCGGCAGTGCACGCTGCACCGCCTGGCCCTGGGGGTCGAGGATCTCCGGCTTGAGCATGACGTCGACTACGACGCGTGCCACTGGCACTCCCGGTGTGTGGTGCTGAGCAGGTCCCTTCAGACTACCTGCACAAAATTTCTACTCGCGTAGATTCGTAGAATCCTACGTGACCCCCATCACGATCCCGCATCGACGCGGGGACCTGCACGGAAAATCCTGGGAAAAACCGCAGAAGAACGGCAGGGGCCCATTGCCTTCGGACACGCGCAAGGTTTTAGTCGGGCTTCACAATGCAATGCCGGGCACTGTACAAAGGAATTGGCAATAGCCGATACTTTGCCCAATAACAGCCGGACAGTCGACATCTCCCCGACAACTCCGTGACGTCTGCGCACGTCATGACCGTTGATCGCAGAGGTGCCGCACGAAGGGACCGATATTCGTGGCGCAGCGTGTCGTGGTCACTCTCTTTGACGACATCGACGGCTCAGAAGCGGCGGAGACGATCGCCTTCGGACTCGACGGCAAGTCGTACGAGATCGACCTCAATCCAGCCAATGCCAAGAAACTGCGTAAGGTGCTCGCGCCCTACGTCGAGGCCGGCCGCAAGCGGGCGAAGTCCGGGAAGGCGTACACGCACACCGCGCTGACCCCCGACCCCGCCGCCGTCCGCGCCTGGGCCCGCTCCAACAAGATGGACGTGCCGCCCCGCGGACGCATCCCCAAGAAGGTCTACGAGGCGTTCACCGAGGCGCACTGACCGCACGGGTCCTCCGGGGGCGCCCGCGAGGACCCGTCACCGGGCCCTGGGAACAACCGACTTGCGCTGACCCCCCGCTGATCAGCTAAAGTCTGGAGCACGCCGAGGGGCAAGGCCGAAAGGCCGGACCCCGAGGAGTCGTGCGGGTGTAGTTCAGTAGCAGAACATCCCCCTTCCAGGGGGAAGGCGCAGTGTGCAATTCCTGTCACCCGCTCTGCACCTCTTACCGATCGGGCTTGTCGATCAGGTAGGGTGGTGCTCGCGCCGATCGGTGAGAGCCGGTCGGAGGCAATGCGGACGTAGCTCAGTTGGTAGAGCGCAACCTTGCCAAGGTTGAGGTCGCGAGTTCGAGCCTCGTCGTCCGCTCCACGGAGCAAAGGCCCCGGTCATCGACCGGGGCCTTTCTCGTGTCCGCTTCGGCGGCGACTGACATTTGTCATGCGGAGCGATGACACCGCGCACTGCCGACCCGCCCGGTCCGCGGCGACGCTGAATTCATGAACACGAACGAGCACGGCGACGTGATCGAGGTCACTGACCTGCGGCGCGTGTACGGGGGAGACGGGCGGGGCCGGGGGGCGTTCGAGGCCGTGCGTCACGTCACGTTCTCTGTCGGCCGCGGTGAGATCTTCGCCCTCCTCGGCACCAACGGCGCGGGCAAGACGTCCACCGTCGAGGTACTGGAGGGCCTCGCTCCCCCGGCCGGCGGCCGGGTACGGGTTCTCGGGCACGACCCCTACCGGGAGCGGGCCGCGGTACGGCCCCGGATCGGCGTGATGCTCCAGGAAGGCGGCTTCCCCTCCGAACTGACCGTCGCGGAGACCGTCCGGATGTGGGCGGGCTGCACCAGCGGAGCGCGCCCCACGGCCCAGGCCCTCGACCTGGTCGGCCTCACCCGGCGGGCGGGCGTACGCGTGAAACAGCTGTCCGGGGGCGAGAAGCGCCGCCTGGACCTGGCCCTCGCCCTCCTCGGCCGCCCCGAGATCCTCTTCCTCGACGAGCCGACCACCGGACTCGACACCGAAGGGCGACACAGCACCTGGGAGTTGGTGCGCGCACTGCGCGACGGCGGCACCACGGTGCTGCTGACCACCCACTACCTGGAGGAGGCGGAGGAACTCGCCGACCGGCTCGCGATCCTCCACGAGGGGCGCGTCGCGGCCTCCGGCACACCCGCCGAGGTCACCGGCACCCAGCCGGCCCGCATCTCCTTCGAACTGCCCGACGGCTATCACCTCGGAGACCTGCCCCCGCTCGCCCGGCTCGGCGTGTCCGGCCACGAGACGGCCGGCCGCGCCGTACGCCTGCGCACCGACACCCCGCAGCGGACCGCCACCGCGCTGCTGCAGTGGGCGGACCGGGCACAGGTCGAACTGCGCCGGCTCGACGTGCGCTCCGCCTCCCTGGAGGAGGCCTTCCTGCGGATCGCCCGGGACGCGGCGGCACACGGCACGGACCACCGGGACAAGGAGACGGCGGCATGAGCGCAACGACGGCGGGCCCCGGCCGGGCGCCGGCGAGGACCACGGCCGCGGCACGGCTCCGCGCGCTCGCACGTGCCGAGCTGACCCTGCTGGGCCGCACGAAGGCGACGCTGGCGACCGCCGTGTCCGTGCCGCTCCTGATGCCGTTCATGTTCCGCTCGACGGTCGACGGGATGGACTTGAAGGGCACCGGACTGACGGTCGGCTCCGTGCTGCTGCCCTCCTCGATCGGCTTCTCCCTCCTCGTCGCCGTCTACAGCTCGCTCGTGAGCGTGTACGCGGCCCGGCGGGAGGAACTCGTCCTCAAACGACTGCGCACCGGGGAGTCGCGCGACGCGGAGATCCTCGCCGGGGCGGCCCTGCCGTCGGTGGCGATCGGTCTCGCCCAGTGTCTGGTCCTGACCGTCGCCTACGTCGTGACGCTCGACGTCGGGGCACCGGCATCACCCCACCTCGTCGTGCTGGGCCTGCTGTTGGGGCTGGTGACCTGGCCCGCGCTGGCCGCGGTCACCGCGAGCTTCAGCAGGAGCGTGGAGGGTGCCCAGGTGGCCGCCCTGCCGCTGATGATGGTGTCGCTGCTCGGCTCCGGCACCTTCATCCCGCTGGAGACCCTGCCCGACCGGCTGGCCTCGTTCTGCGAACTCCTCCCGCTCACCCCGGTGATCACCCTGCTCCGGGGCGGCTGGACCGGGCACCTCTCCGCGCACGACACCCTGGGCGCCGTGGGCACGGCGGTGGCCTGGACCGCGCTCGCGGTGTTTGCTGTACGACGGTGGTTCCGCTGGGAGCCGCGGCGATGACCGGGAGGGAGCCGGGCGCGCCAGCTGCGGAACCGGCGGGCACGAGCCGGGCCGGACGGCCGAGGGCGGGAACGGGAACGAGCGGGCCGCACGGCCGGTTGCGGGGGTGCACATGAGCGGGCCGGACGGCTGGTGGCGGGCGAAGAGCACGCCCGCGAAGGTCGAGACGTACACCCGGTGGTCGTTCCACTCCTTCGCGGTGATCGAGGCCGTCACGCTCGCTCTCCCCCTCTTCGGAAGCCTCTCGCCCGTGCCGGCCTGGCTGCTGTTCCTGCTGGTGTGCGGCCACTCCGCGCTGTGCGCGGCGACCTCCTCGCGGGCGCTGGACTGGATACGCGGCACCCGGAAGCAGCCCCGGCGGCTCGCGGCCGCGCTGGCCGTCGCCACGTTCGCGGTCGCCCTCGTCGCGCTCACTCTGGAGGGGACCGACTGGCGTCCGGCGACCGACGCCGAGGCCCGGGTGGGCACCACGCTCTTCGTCGGCGTCATCGCCTTCGGCGCCGGCACCCTCGCACTCGCCACGCGCAACCGGCGGCGGATGACCCATGTGGTGCTCGGCGCCGGCGCGGGCGCGGGGTCCGTCTCCTTCCCCCTCGGCCTCCCCGGCCCCGCCGCGCTCGTCACGGCCGGGGTGGTGCTGCTCGCCGCGGGGTTCCTCACCTTCACCGCCGCGTTCTCGGTCTGGCTGCTCAACGCCGTCTACGAACTCGACGAGGCGCGCGAGACCCGTGCCCGTCTCGCCGTCGCCGAGGAGCGGCTGCGGTTCGGACGCGACCTGCACGACGTGATGGGCCGCAACCTCGCGGTGATCGCGCTCAAGAGCGAGCTCGCCGTGCAGCTGACGCGGCGCGGCCGGCCCGAGGCCGTGGAGCAGATGGTCGAGGTGCAGCGGATCGCCCGCGACTCCCAGCGTGAGGTGCGCGAGGTCGTCCGCGGCTACCGCGACGCCGACCTGGGCTCCGAACTCGCGGGCGCACAGGGCGTACTGTCGGCCGCCGGCCTCGACTGCGAGGTGACCGGCTCGGCGGCCGGACTGCCCGCGCAGGTCCAGTCGGCGCTCGGCTGGGTCGTACGGGAGGCGACCACCAATGTGCTCAGGCACGGGGACGCCGGGCGGTGCGCCGTCTCGCTGCGCCGGTCGGAGGGCCGGGTGACGCTCACCGTCGAGAACGACGGGGCACCGGTGGTGACGGACTCCGGACGGCCGGGCGACGGTTCCCCGCCCCGGCCGGGATCCGGGCTCGCCGGGCTGCGGGAGCGGCTCGGGGCGGTGGACGGGGTGCTGCGGGCCGGGCCCGCCGGTGACGGAGTGTTCCGGCTCACGGCCGAGGTACCCCTCCCGCCGGTCCAGGACCGACGGTCCTCGCCGTCCTCCGTTCCGCGACACATCAGTGAGGTCACCCCATGACATCCGTACCGCCCACCACACTCGTCACACCAGCCCCATCCGTTCGGCCCGTACGGCTGCTGCTCGCCGATGACGAACACCTCATCCGGGGAGCGCTCGCCGCGCTGCTGGCACTGGAGGAGGACCTGGTCGTCGTCGCCGAGGCGGCGACCGGGCCCGAGGCGCTGGCGATGGCGCGGGCCCACGAACCCGATGTCGCCGTCCTGGATCTTCAGATGCCGGGGGCGGACGGTGTGAGGGTGGCCACATCGCTGCGGGCCGAACTGCCCGGCTGCCAGGTGCTGATCGTGACGAGTCACGGACGGCCGGGGCATCTGAAGCGAGCGCTTGAGGCGGGTGTGCGCGGGTTCGTCCCGAAGACGGTCAGCGCACAGCGGCTCGCCGAGATCATCCGCACGGTGCACGCCGGAAACCGTTACGTGGACCCCGAGTTGGCCGCCGACGCGATCTCCGCCGGGGACTCGCCACTGACGCCTCGCGAGGCCGAGGTGCTCGAATTCGCCGCCGACGGGGCGCCCGTCGCGGAGATCGCGGAGCGGGCCGCGCTGTCCCAGGGAACCGTGCGCAACTACCTGTCCTCGGCCGCCTCCAAGCTGGGGGCGGAGAACCGGCACGCTGCGGTGCGTCTCGCACGTGAGCGAGGTTGGGTATAGTAGCTGTCGCGCCACGGCGCAATGCGGACGTAGCTCAGTTGGTAGAGCGCAACCTTGCCAAGGTTGAGGTCGCGAGTTCGAGCCTCGTCGTCCGCTCCGGTGACAAGCCCCCGATCTGTCTCAGGTCGGGGGCTTCGTCGTATGCCCGGGAGCCGGGTGTTCCTGCTGCGGGCCGCGGGTGCGCCGGGGAGCGGGTGCGCCCGCGCCGGGGAGCCGGGGCACGGCCACCCGCACGCCACGAGACGGAGCGCCGCCGCACGTGCGGCGGGACCCGGCTCGTCGCCGGGTCCCGTCGGGAGTCGCGCCGGGGGCTACGACCAGCTGGTGCCCGTCAGACGCTCGTACGCCTCGATGTACTTGGCGCGGGTCGCCTCCACCACCTGCGGCGGCAGCGCGGGCGGCGGCTGCTCGCTCCTGCGGTCCCAGCCGGACTCGCCGGAGGTCAGCCAGTCCCGGACGAACTGCTTGTCGAAGGACGGCTGGGCGTGGCCCGGCTCCCACGCGTCGGCGGGCCAGAAGCGGGAGGAGTCCGGGGTCAGCACCTCGTCGGCCAGCACGAGCGTCTCCCCGTCGAAGCCGAACTCGAACTTGGTGTCCGCGAGGACGATGCCCCGCTCACGGGCGATGTCGCGGGCACGGCCGTAGACGTCGAGGGTCGTCCGGCGCAGCTGGGCCGCCGTGTCGGCGCCCACCTGCCGGGCCACCTCCTCGTACGACACGTTCTCGTCGTGCTCACCGACCTCGGCCTTGGTGGCCGGGGTGAAGATCGGCGAGGGCAGCTCCGAGCCGTCGACGAGGCCTTCGGGGAGGGCGAGGCCGCACACGGTCCGGGACTCCTGGTACTCGGCGAGGCCGGAACCGGTGAGATAGCCGCGTGCGACGCACTCCACCGGGACCATCCGCAGCGACTTGCAGATCAGGGTCCGGCCCTCCCAGTCGGCGGGGGCGCCCGGCGGGAGCTCGGCACTCAGCACGTGGTTGGGCGCCAGCTCGGCGAGCTGGTCGAACCACCACAGCGAGAGCCGGGTGAGGGTGCGGCCCTTGTCGGGGATCTCCGTGGGCAGCACCCAGTCGTAGGCGGAGATACGGTCGCTGGCGACCATCACGAGGTCGCCCGCCTCGTTCTGGTACAGGTCGCGCACCTTGCCGGTGTGCAGATGCACCAGACCCGGCACCTGAAGGGGCTCGGGCTTTTCGACGAATCCGGACACGGTTCCTCCCCGTGGTTCTGTCCAAGTGGCTCGATTCTCCCGTATGCCGGGAGCGGCTCCGGCCACGGGGGTGCCGGACGGCGCGCGGCACGCCCGGCGTCCGGCGCCCGGTCAGTCGCGTTTGCAGATGCGGTCGAGGAGGTTGGCCGTGGCTCGCTGGATACGGGTGTCCACGTGCCCGGGACGGTCGAGTGCCGGGGACCATGCGAACGTTCCGGATGCGAAGACGAGGGCGCCGGACGGGGCCCGGTACAGGGAGGTCTCCTGGTGACGGACCGTTCCCTCACTGTCCTCGTAAGGGGAGTGGGCGAGCAGGATCCGGCCCTGGTGCTCGGGCAGCGGGGTGCGCGGGAAGTACCGGTCGGCCTCGCCGGCGACCATGCCCTCCAGTTCGTCGCCCTCGTGCGCGCCGGTCGCCTCCCACAGCCAGTGATCGGCGTTGCGGACGACCAGGGGGTGGGGCTCGGGTACCCGCCCCGCGTACTGGATGCCGATGATCTGCTGCTCCGGGCGGTCGATCTCCCGCCACAGGGCCGGCCTTCCGGGGCCGCGGCGCTTGCGGCAGGTCAGCAACCGGTCGGCGACACCCGACGGGGAGGGCCCCAACTCCACCTGCCAGTACATGGTGTTGGCGGAGAGGAAGACGAGCGAGGTGCCGTGCTCGCGGGCGAGTTCCACGGTGCGGCGCATGTGCGCGGACCAGTACTCGTCGTGGCCCGGGAAGACCAGGCCGCGGTAGCGCGAGGGGTCGACGCGGCCGGCGTGCAGGTCGCGGGCGTCGGCGTACGCGAGGTCGTAGCCGTAGCGCTCGGCCCAGCGGATGAAGTCGTAGGCGTGGCCGACGTGCAGGGGCAGGCCCGCGCCCGCGTACGGCCGGTCGAAGGAGACCGTCGTCGCGGCGTCCGCCTCGCCGAGCAGCCGGCCGGCCTCGTCCCACGCGTGGTACAGACTGGCGCCCGTGTGACCGTCCTCCGGGTACAGGTTGTACGCCTGCCAGGTGACGTCAGGGAGCAGGAGCAGCAGGTCCGCGGGGTGGTTGTCGCGGATGGTGAACGGCACGTGGGAGCGATAGCCGTCGAGGGTGGTGAGCACGGCGACATAGGCGCCGATGCTCCAGTACGACGGGATCTGGAGCCGCCAGGACAGCCACCAGTGGTGGCAGGAGACCGTGCGGTCGGCGGTGAGCGGCGGGGGCTGGACGATGCCGGACAGCCGCGGGCTGGTGGTGATCTTGCTGGCGCCGTCGCCTCCGTAGTGCCCGATGCGGTAGATGTCGACGCTGAATTCCTGGGGCGGGTCGACGGTGATGTGGAAGTCGATGGCCTCGCCGGGCGCCGCCGCGCCGGTGGAGGTGAAGCCCTTGATCTGGCGGTGGACGTCGTCGGCGGAGCGGGGGCCGCCGGCCCGGGGGTGCGGAATGGCCCGCACGGCTCGCGCCTTCGCGTCCCGCTCGTCGCGCACGAGGGTGGCGCCGTGGGCCGGGTCGATGTGGTCGATGTACCAGGGGACGACGTGACCGGTGTCGTCGAAGTAGTGCTCGTCGCCGCGGAGCCACGGGACGGGACCCTGGCCGAAAGGATCCGTCACGGCGTGCGCGAGCGCGCCCGACTCCCAGCGGCGAATCTGCTCCGACCCCATGCCTGCTCCCCTCCCTCGTGCCCCCGTCGTCTGTCTGTAAGCCCTTGCCCTGTGCGCGATCGGTCCCAGCACATCACATTACGCACGCACTCCGTCACCGTTCGTCGCGAATTGACGCGAGTGGAACCCTGGGCTCCGCCCGTGCGTACGGGTCGCGGGCCCGTCCCGTCGCCGCGTCCGGGCCCGTTCGGGGCGCCACGACGAGGCCGCCCCGCCCGGACCGCGGGTGCGGGCCGAGCCGGCGGGAGCCGGGCGGACCGGGACACACGGGGCGAAAAATCGCCGACGCCCGCCGCCGTCCCGGGCGAGCCGCGCGCCGCGGACGGGAGCGAGCCCCGGGCGAGGCGCGCGCCCCGGGCGGGCGAGAACGGCCGGGAACCGCCGGGTCGGCACGCGCCGCCGCACCCGTGCAGGCAACAGGCGCCGTCGAGCCGGCAGGCGTCCTCGGGTCAGACGAGGCGTACGGGCTTCTCGGGCCGGACGCCGAGGTGCGAGAGCCACTCCCGCAGGGGGCCGGGATCCCCCGTCTCGACGAGGGTGCGGACACGTGGTCCGAGGTCGCCGGCCCGCTCGCCGCCGACGAGCAGGGAGGGCCCGTCCAGCCAGTCGAGACCGGGCGCCGCCCCCACCGTGTCCATCGCGGAACAGCACACCATCGCCGTGACGTGGTCGGCCAGCAGTTCCCGGCCGGTCCTGGGCGGCTGGAGGGGGAAGAGGGGAAGCGTCCCGTCGTCCCACAGCGCCCGGTCCGGGTCCTGCTGCTCCGCGCCCCCGCCCGGTGCGGGCGCCGCGGCCGGAGCCACGGTCTCCTCACGGGCGAGCTCCGCGGTGAGCCCGGCCGCCAACGCGGCCGAACGCTCGCTCCCGAGGCCGAGCTCGTCCTCGTCCATCCCCATCCCCGCGTACGCCGCCGGGCCCCCGACGGTGCCGTCATCGGCGTCCGGACCTGCCGTGGGCCGGTCCTCCGGCGGCACGGAGAGGTGGTCCATCACCCTCGCCAGCGTCGGCCCCTCCGGGTCGGGTGCCGCCGGGTCCGCCGACTGCCGGATGCCCAGTGCGTCCAGCACGCGGTGCAGGCGGGCCGCGTCGGTGCGCCACTTCCGGTCGACGACCTCGTCCGGGTACTCCTGCCAGTCCACCGGCGCCCAGTCCGGACCCGGTTCGGCGGGACCGCCGTGGAAGAGGCGGGCGGCGAGGAGAGAGGTCGCCTCGTCTATCGCGCCGGGCTCTTCGAGCAGGTCGCATGCGGGGCGCTCGCCGAGACGGGAGGCGAATCCCTCGGCCAGACGGTCGCGGCGGGACAGTTCGGTGAGGGCCGCGACCACGCCGGCGTCCAGCCGGGACGGCCAGCGGCCCATCCGCCAGGCGGGCAGCGCGACGCGGGTCAGCAGCCGGTCCCAGCCCGCGTACGCCAGGCCCACCTGTTCCTGGGCGACGATCCGCAGGCCGTAGTCCACAGCCTGTGCACGCTCGGCCGCCGCGGCCGCCACACCGCGCTCCATCTCGGCCGCGTGGCCGCGGCAGCTGCGCAGCAGCAGACGGGTCACCCAGCCGACACCCGCGCGGACCGTCCGGGACAGGGAGCCGCCGGCGGGCGCCGAGGTCACGGCCACCGCCGCGTCCAGGCCCCGTACGAATCGGCGGGCCGCGGCTATGTCGGGTTGCGCGGACGGGCCCGTCCCGGCGACCACCGGGGCGAGGACCGCGCGCAGCTCGCCGACCCGCATCCACCACAGGAAGGGGGAGCCGATGACGAGGACGGGGGCCGAGGGGGAGCGGCGCGACCGTGCGGACAGGCCCCGTACGCCTTGGGCTCCGCGTATGCCGCGCAGTGCGTCCAGGCCGTCCTTCTCGTCCCGCTCCGCGGGGGGCGGGCCGTGCGCCGGATGCGTACGGTCCTCCAGCCAGCTGTCGCAGTCGGGGGTGAGCGCTATCGCGGAGGGGGCCGGCACGTCGAGGCGGTCGGCCAGGTCGCGGACCATGCGATACAGGTCCGGGGCGGATTCCTCGGCGATCGGGACCGTGGGGCTGACGGCGGGCCGGGCCCTGGCGACGACGAGGGCGATGCCCGCGGCCGCGAGGAGGACGACGACGGCCAGGACCGTCACGACCCAGCGCGTGACGCCCCAGTGCCCGCCGACGATGTGGCCGGTGGAGCCGCCGACGAGCAGCACGACGGCGACGGCCGCGGGCAGCAGGGCGACGGCCAGCGCTCTGCTGCGGATGCGCAGCACGGCGAGAGCCCGGGAGCGCGCTGCCTGCGCGCCCACCTCCACACCCATACCGGTCACGACCGGACGTCACCCCCTACGTGTCCGTCCGGCACCGGCTGTCGCACAGCCCGTGCCGACGGATGTCCTGGCGTTGCTCACTCCCCCACTGTGGCACCCGCCACGGACATCGCAATGCCGGTGGGCCAAGTGCCGGAACGCTTTCGCCGCACCCTAGTTGGGGCCCCGGTCCCCGTCAGCCGGATAGGACATCGGTCACTCGATGGAATGGCTTTGGGGAAAGGTGAATGACAGTGGGCAATGATCAGGCCCCGGATTCCTTGCGGAGTCCGGGGCCCTGGGCCTCGCACGACGGCGGCGGCCCGCACGAGCGGAGCGGGACGCCCGGGCCGGCAAAGAGGGCCCGGGACGACCTGAGGCGACCGGGGGTCAGGCCTCCGCGGCGGCCTTCGCCGCGATGTCCGTACGGTGCTGCGAACCGTCGAGGCCGATCCGGGCGACCGCCGCGTAGGCGCGCGCACGGGCCTCGGTGAGGTCGATGCCGGTCGCCGTGACGGACAGCACCCGGCCGCCCGCGCTGACCACGGCCTCGCCGTCACGCTTCGTCCCGGCGTGCAGGACGTACGCGTGCGGGGCGTCCTGGGCGGCGACCTCGTCGAGTCCGGTGATCGGGTCCCCGGTGCGCGGGGTCTCCGGGTAGTTGTGCGAGGCCACGACCACGGTCACGGCCGCGTCGTCGCTCCAGCGCAGCGGTGCCATGTCGGCGAGGGTGCCGTCGGCCGCGGCGCGCAGCACACCCGCGAGGGGGGTCTTCAGGCGGGCGAGGACCACCTGGGTCTCCGGGTCGCCGAAACGGGCGTTGAACTCGATGACCCGGACGCCGCGGCCGGTGATCGCCAGACCGGCGTAGAGGAGGCCCGAGAAAGGCGTGCCGCGGCGGCGGAGTTCGTCGACGGTCGGCTGGAGGACGGTCTGCACGACCTCCTCGACGAGCTTCGGGTCCGCCCAGGGCAGCGGCGAGTACGCGCCCATGCCGCCGGTGTTCGGGCCCTCGTCGCCGTCCAGGGCGCGCTTGAAGTCCTGGGCGGGCTGGAGCGGGACGACCGCCTCGCCGTCCGTGATCGCGAACAGGGAGACCTCGGGGCCGTCGAGGAACTCCTCGATGACCACGCGGTCGCACGCGTTGGCGTGCGCGCGGGCCTGCTCCAGGTCGGCGGTCACGACGACACCCTTGCCGGCCGCGAGCCCGTCGTCCTTCACGACGTACGGGGCTCCGAAGGCGTCGAGCGCCTCCTCGACCTCCTCCGGCGTCGTGCACACGTAGGAGCGGGCGGTGGGCACGTCCGCCTCCGCCATCACGTCCTTGGCGAAGGCCTTGGAGCCCTCCAGCTGCGCGGCCTCCTTCGAGGGGCCGAAGCAGGGGATACCCGCCGCGCGCACGGCGTCGGCGACACCCGCGACGAGCGGGGCCTCCGGGCCCACCACCACCAGCTCGGCGCCGAGCTCGGTGGCCAGCGCGGCGACGGCGGCACCGTCGAGGGCGTCGACCGCGTGCAGCTCGGCCACCTCCGCGATGCCTGCGTTCCCGGGGGCGCAGTGCAGGGCGGTGACGTCGGGGTCGAGGGACAGGGAACGGCACAGGGCGTGTTCGCGGGCGCCGCTACCGATGACGAGGACCTTCACGGGGTCAGCCTAACCGCCGGGGGCCGATGCCTTTGTGGGGGCTTCCGAAGCGAAGGGCCTCGGACGTTGGTGGGATCCTCCAGAAGAAGGGGTGCCGACGCGGCGCGGACCACCGTCACTCGTTCGAGAACTCCTCCACCACGGTCGCCCCCAGTTCGCGGACGATCAGGTCGTGGCCGGAGAGGGCCGACTCGTCGAGGTCGGGGTCGTCGTCCTCGGGGATGTCGTCCTCGATGGAGACGGGGGGCGGCTCCGGAGCCGGAGGGGGCGTCGGAGCGGGAGCGGGGGCCGCGGCCGGGGCGTGGCTCGCGGACGGGCCGCCCTGCGGGCGCGGGGCCGGGGCGGGGGGCTGCTGGGCGGCCGGGCGCGGAGCGGCCGGAGCCCCGCCGTACCCGCCGCCACCGCCGAAGCCCGGGTTCGCGGGGGCCGACGGCGCCGAGCCGCCCGAGGCGTCGACGATCGCCTCGATCTTCCACTGGATGTTGAACTGCTCGGACAGTGCCTGGCGCAGCACGTCCTCGCTGCCGCTGCTCGCGAAGTTGTCCCGCGCGCCCGCGTTCACGAAGCCGATCTGCAGGGTGGTGCCGTCGAAGCCGGTCACGGCCGCGTTCTGGCTGAGCAGGATCCAGGTGAAGCGGCGGCGGTTCTTCACCGCCTCCAGGATGTTCGGCCACAGCTGGCGGGGGTCGATGCCGCCGGCGGCCGGGGTGGGTGCGGGTGCGGCGGCCGGGGCCTGCGCGGCGGGCTCGGCGGCGGCCGGAGCAAGCGGCGGCTGAGGCTGGCCGCCGCCGAGGTGC
>NZ_BAABKB010000041.1:0-131989 GCF_039543605.1 Streptomyces siamensis
CGCGCGTGGTGGCGCGGGCCGCCGGGCTCGTGGGCTGCGCGGACTCCCGGGTCCCGGCAGGGTCTCGGATCGGCGGGCTCAGTCCGCAGGCCGGGCCAGCAGGGTGCGGACGCCGTCCGAGGTGAGCGTCAGGCCGTGCGGCGAACTGGCGTCGATGGTGAGCGCCAGGTCGCCCGAGGGCCACTGGGCGGCGAGCGCCCCGAGCGGCACCAGCCGGTAGCGGGAGACGGACGGCAGCAGCTCGGCCATCTCCAGTTCGGAGGTGAACACCGGCACCACCTGGGCGCCGCCCGGCTGGTCCAGGACGGGCAGCGCCACGGCCGAGGGGTCGGCCATGCCCTCTTCGACGGCGTCGTCGGGCACGGGGACCAGCACGTCGCTGCCCGCGAGCGTGTCCAGAGCCGCCGTGTCCTCGGTGTTCTCGGCGAGGGCGTTCAGAGCCTCCTGGGCCGGTGTCGGGGCGGCCTTGGGCCGGTCGTGGTTGTTCGAGGGTGTGTCCATGGCAGATCCCGGATAGTCGCGGACGGGACACCCGGGACACGATCGTTCCCGGGCGCAACGCCCGACGCGTACCCACCCTCGTACGCGGCAACCCTCGTGATCGCCTCCGGGCAGGGGCAGGATGCTCCTGGACGGCGGTCCTAGCCGGTCGCGGCCCGTGCGGGGTGCCGGGTCCAGGCCCTCGGGACCCGGGCCCGGCACGTCCGCCGCGGCACGGTGCGGGTTCGCTTTCGGTACCGCGCGTTCCGTCGCGCCGGACGGGGACCGTCACTTCAGGTACGGACCGTCGCTCCCGATCTTGCCGGGACCGTCGAGCACATAGACCCGGAGGTTGCCCTTCCCCGGTGCCGGCACCGTGAGCGTGCCGTTGGAGACGGTCTTCACGTCACCCGTGACGGCGTCCCTGTAGGTGCCGTTCGGGATGCCGGTGTAGGTGGCGTCCCCGGTGACGGTGACGAGGGCGAAGCTGTCGGTGGACCCGTTGGTGTAGCGGCGCTTGAACGCCATCGCTCCGGTGATGCCTTCGGTGGAGTACTGGCCCGACTGGAGCGCCGGGATCGCTCGGCGGATCCGGTTCAGGCGCTGGAGGTGCTTGACGAGCGGCTGGTCCAGGGTGGTGGCGACCTCACCGCTCGCCGAGTCGGCCTTGCCGAACTCGGACGCCGTCACGGACCCGGCGAGGTGGTCGCCGTAGTAGGCCCGGCCGGTGGTCGCGAGCGGACACGTGGGTCCGCAGTCGATCTGCTTGCCCTTCTGGAACTCGATCTCCGAGCCGTAGTAGAGGGTCGGGATGCCGCGGAAGGTCCACATCAGCGACATGTTCTCGGCCCAGGCGTCGGTGCCTCCGCTGTAGCGGGTGCTCGACTTGTTGGGGCCGTAGTCGTGGCTGTCGACGTAGACGACGTTGTACGTGGCGTCGTTGACGGAGTCGTCCGAGTCCTTGCCGTTGTTGTAGGCGTTCTGCGCGTCGCTGAAGTTCATGTGCATGCGCATGTCGATGATGTTCATCCCGGAGAACTGGCTGTGGTCCGGGGTGTGGTAGTTGTTCCCGCTCAGGAAGGCGTTGGTGGACGTGGGCTGGTTGCCGGTGCCGAGCTGCTCCTCGTAGTCGTACTGCTCGATGGCCGCGGTCGCGTCGTCGGCGCTGTACTCCTTGCGCTCCTTCCACGTGAAGAACTGTGCCGAGTGGTTGACCGAGCCGCGGTTCCACTTGTCGTTGACGAACGCGCCGACCTCGCCGAAGACGAAGAAGTTCCGTGCCGCCTCCGCTCCGAACTTCTGGGTGACGCGCTCCTGGATGGCGGGCAGGAAGCGGCGGTTCCAGGTGACGCGCGGGATGTGCACGGCGGTGTCGACGCGGAATCCGTCCACTCCCATGTCGATGTACTTGTCATAGGCGCCGATCAGGTAGTTCTGCACGGGCGCCGACTCGGTGTTGAAGTCGGCGAGATCCTCGTGCAGCCAGCAGGAACGGGAGTCCTCTCCCTCCCAGTTGCCGATCCAGCACTGGTGGTAGTACGTCTTCGGGAACATGCCGGAGGTGGGGCTCGGCCACTGGCAGTTGTACAGGGTGTAGCCCTCGGCGCTCCTGCCTCCGGTGGGCTTTCCCCAGTTGACGCAGGTGTTGCCGGAGGGCTCGGCCGTCGACCACAGGTCGCCGTTGTAGTACGACTTCCCGGACTTGGGTTCGACGGTGAGGCCGTCGTACTCGAAACCCTCGTTCTTCTCGTCGTAGTACCAGCTCCACTGGGAGTCGCGCACGCCGTACACCGTCGGGGTGAACAGGCCCTTGGCGCCCCAGCGGGAGCTGTGGTTGTAGACGACGTCCTGGTAGATCTTCATACCCTTGGCGTGGGCCGCGTTGATCAGGTCCTGGTAGGAGGCGCCGGCCGACTCCAGTCGCGGGTCGACCTTGTAGAAGTCGTAGCCGTGATAGCCGTGGTAGTCGTAGTCCGAGCGGTTGAGGACCACGGGGGTGATCCAGACCGCGGAGAACCCGAGGGCCTTGATGTAGTCGAGCTTGTCGACCAGGCCCTTGAAGTCGCCGCGGAACATGGGGTCGTCGTTGGCTGCGTTGCCGGACTTCACGTGCTGGCTGCCGCCACGGTTGTTGGAGCTGTCGCCGTCGTAGAAGCGGGCGGTGAGGACGAAGTAGACGGGGTCCTTGCGCGGATCGGTGCCCAAGGGGGTACCGGCCGCGGGTTCGGGGGCCTTCTCACCGGTCGTGACGGTGGCCTCGGCCGAGGCCGGCGACGTGTTGCCCGCCGCGTCGACGGCCTTCACCGTGTACGTGTAACTCGTCTTCTCCTCCAGGCCGGTGTCGGACCACACCGTCGAGCCGACGTCGGTGACGAGGGTGCCCTGGGTGCCGCCGGTGCGGGTCACCTGGTACTTCGTCACCGCCCTGTTGTCGGTGGCCGGGTCCCAACTCACCACCACCGAGGTGCCGGTGGCGTTCGCGGTGACCTTGGCTGGCGTGGTCGGGGCCTCGGTGTCGGGTTCCTCGGTGGCGCACGGGTTCTCGGCACCGGTGGTGACCTTCTGGTTCTGCACGGTCGTCGTGCCGGTGGGGATGGTGTAGTCGGCGCTGTTGTTGTTGTCCCAGACGCCGTTGCCGTTGTTGAACGCGGCCTTCAGCGAGGTGGCCGTCCCGATGTCGAGGGTCTTCTTCCACCAGCCGGTGCAGGCCGCTTCCATGCCGAGGCCGGGGACGGTCGTCCAGGAGCCGCCGGCGGGCGCGTAGTGGATGTTGGCGGTGGTCCACCCGGAGGTGGCGGTCGAGTAATAGACGGTGGCCTGGTTGCCGCTCCCGGTGCCGCCGTCGGCACACGGGTCGCTGTGCGCGATCACCCCGTCCTTGACGGTGATGTCGCCTGTGCCCAGGGCGTAGTTGCTCCCGCCGTTGTTGTCCCAGGTGCCGCTGCCGTTGTTGAAGGTCGCCTGGAGTCCGGTGGCCGATCCGAGGTCGACGGTCGCCTTGACCCAGTCGGTGCAGGCGGTCACCATCCGCACGCCGGGGACGGTGGTCCAGGATCCGCCGTCGGGCGCGTAGTGCAGATAGGTGGCCGGCCAGTTCTTGGTCTTCGTGTAGTAGAAGACGGTCGCGTTGTTCGCCGCGGCGGCGGTGGGCGTCATGGGGGCAGGGTCGTCGCCGGGCGGGACCAGTCCGAACAGTCCGAGCGCCGTGACGAAGACGAGGAGCGGGCGCAGCAGCACGGGTGGGGGTCTACGTCTCATCGCGGGTCTCCAACGGGAGCCGGGGAGTGGGGAGTTGCTCTGCAAGAGGAACCGGAAAGTTCCTGAAAGCCCTTGCAGGCGGAAGCTACAGGGACATGACAGAGACGTAAAGAGATCGCGCAGCGCCGGGTACGCGGTGCCGTTCTGACGCCCTCGGCGGGGGCGGGGGCTCGGGCCGAAGGCGTCGCCGGGTCGGGGCGGGTCGACGGTCCGCGGGCTCGGGTGCCGACACCGGCACCCGAGCCCCACCCACGGTCACGGCACGTGGGCGGTGAGCGACTCGGTCAGGAAGGATCGGTGGCGAGCACCTCGGCCACGGTGACGACCCGGATCAACGGCCGGTACAGGTCCATCACCCGCAGCGCCCTGGCGTGCGCGGTGTCGTCGGCACCCGCGCAGGCGTCGGCCACCACGAGGACCTCGACTCCCGCGTCGGCGGCCGCGAGCGCGGTGGACAGCACGCAGCAGTCCGTGCTGACGCCGGCCAGGACCAGCGGTCCCCCGGTGCCGAGGTGCCCGGCCAGTTCCGGCGTCCACTTGCCGAAGGTCGTGGCGTCCACCTGCTGCCCGGCCCACACCGTGAGTCCGTCGACCAGGTCCCACAGCGGGGACTGCGGTGGCTGGAGCGCGAAGGGCCACCGGTCGTAGTACGCCCGCCAGGCACCGGCCGGCTCCTCGGGCGCGACGAAGCGGGTGAACACGACCCTGTCACCGAAGGCCGGCAGCAGGCGGCGTACGCCGTCGGCGGCCTCGTCGAAGCGGGGCGTGGCCCACGGGCTGCCGGGCTCGGCGAAGACGCGCTGCATGTCGATGACGGCGAGCAGCCCGCGCCGCGCGCCGCCCGTCCCCTCTCCCCCGGTGCGACCGCCACCCACGCGTTGATCGTCCCGTCCTCGCGGACCGCTGTTCACGCGCGGACGGCCTCCGCTCCGGCGGCGGGGCTCGGGTCCAGTCGCTCCTGGGCCTTCACGCGGCCGACCCCGAAGGCCAGGGTGCCGAGGAAGCCCAGGGTCAGCGCGACCAGGACGCCCAGATTGGCGTAGGCCCAGTCGCCGTTCCTGCCGCCCAGACCGAACGGGCCGAGGAAGTAGCCCTGCCATTCCAGCCAGCCGGCCGCGGAGTTGGTGACCAGACCCCAGCCCAGCGCGGTGGCGACGAGGGTGAGCAGCAGCGGCTGGAGCGGCACGTCGCCGTACCGGCCGGTCCGACGGAAGAGGTCGCCCTCGTCGTAGTCGCGGCGGCGCATCGCCAGGTCGGCCAGCATGACCCCGCACCAGGCGGCCACCGGGACGCCCAGGGTGGTGAGGAAGCCGATGAACTGGCCCAGGAAGTCGTCCGCGAAGAACACTATGTACACGGAGCCCGCCATCATCAGCACGCCGTCGACGAGCGCCGCCAGATAGCGCGGTACGCGCAGCCCCGCGGACAGCAGCGCGAGCCCGGAGGAGTAGATGTCGAGGACGGCGCCGCCGACCAGGCCGAGCACGGCGACGACCGCGAAGGGAACCAGGAACCAGGTGGGCAGGATCGTGGTGAGCGCGCCGATCGGGTCGAGGGCCACGGCCTTGCTCAGGTCGTCGGAGGAGCCGGCGAGGAGGAGGCCGAAGACGAGCAGGAGCAGCGGCGCCACCGAGGCTCCGAAGGTGGTCCAGCCGATCACGCCCCGGCCGGACGAGGACCGCGGCAGATAGCGCGAGTAGTCGGCGGCGGCGTTGACCCAGCCCAGGCCGAACCCGGTCATCATGAACACCAACGCGCCGATGAACTCCTGCGCGGACCCGGCCGGTACGGCGCTCACCGTGTGCCAGTGGATGTGGTCGGCGACCAGCGCGATGTAGACGACGGTCAGCACGCCGGTGACGACGGTGATCACGGTCTGCAGACGCATGATCAGGTCGAAGCCCATCACACCGCCGACGACCGTCAGGGCGCCGACGACGATCAGCGCGACCACCTGGGTCGCGGTGCCGCCGCCGTGCCCGAGCCGCTCGAAGACGGTCGCGGTGGCCATGGTCGCGAGCGCCGTGAGCACGGTCTCCCAGCCGACGGTGAGCATCCACGAGATCACCGCCGGCAGGCGGCTGCCCCGCACTCCGTACGCGGCCCGGCCGAGCACCATGGTCGGCGCGGAGCCCCGCTTGCCCGCGACCGCGACGAAGCCGCACAGCAGGAAGGAGAAGACGATACCGATCACTCCGGCCACCAGCGCCTGCCAGAATGAAATGCCGAAACCAAGGGCGAAAGCACCGTAACTGAGGCCCAGGATCGAGACATTGGCCCCGAACCAGGGCCAGAACAGTGTGCGCGGAGTGCCCTTGCGCTCGCTGTCGCGGATCACGTCGAGTCCGTGCGCCTCCACCTGGAGCGGCCCGCCCGCGGATCTGCTGCCGGTGGCGTCCGTGAAGCCGGCCATCGTGGACCTCCCCCCTCTGGACGTGTCGGCGCGAGGCTAGGTCGACGCTCCCGGACCGTCAAGGGAGCCTCACGCACGGGCCGGTGGCGCGGACCGGCCGGTAATCTCCGTTCCCCACGATGAGAAGCTGTGCCCGAACCGGCGTACTGAAGGTCGAGGGGCAGCGAGCCACCGAGCCCTTCCCTACCGGAGGTACCTCACCCGTGACCATCACGAAGGCAGCCCCGCCTCCGGTCGACCGCGGCGACGCGGACGACCGACAGGGCGCGCGGGGCTGGCAGTTCAACTCTCCCCTCGTCCTGACGATGGTGCTGCTCCTCGTGGTGGCGGCACAGGGACCGGTACGGCAGGCGTTGTCCGCGCCGGTGATGCAGAGCTGGATGACCGTGTTCGTCGCGGTGGTGGTCCAGGCGCTGCCCTTCCTCGTGCTCGGCGTGCTGCTCTCCGCGGTGATCGCGGTGTTCGTGCCACCGACCTTCTTCGCCCGCGCTCTGCCCAAGCGGCCCGCCCTCGCGGTGCCCGTCGCCGGGATGGCCGGCGCCGTGCTGCCCGGCTGCGAGTGCGCCTCGGTGCCGGTGGCCGGGGCGCTGGTGCGACGCGGTGTCACTCCGGCGGCGGCACTCGCGTTCCTGCTGTCCGCTCCCGCGATCAACCCGATCGTGCTGACCGCGACCGCAGTGGCCTTTCCGAACGATCCGCGGATGGTGCTCGCCCGGTTCGTGGCGAGTCTGCTCGTGGCGTGCGCGATGGGCTGGCTGTGGCAGCGGCTCGGCCGCGCCGACTGGCTGCGCCCGCCGTCCCGTCCGGCGTACGAGGGCCTCGGCAAGGGGGCCGCGTTCTGGGGTTCGGTGCGGCACGACGTCATGCACGCCGGAGGCTTCCTGGTGGTCGGCGCGATGGCGGCGGCCTCGCTCAAGGCCGTCGTCCCGGCGAGCTGGCTGCAGGCGGCGGCCGGCAACCCCGTGGTGTCGGTCCTCGCCCTCGCGGTCCTCGCCGTGCTGCTGTCGATCTGCTCCGAGGCCGACGCGTTCGTGGTCGCGTCGCTGTCACAGTTCTCGCTCACCGCGCGGCTGGCGTTCCTGGTCGTCGGGCCGATGATCGATCTCAAGCTGTTCGCCATGCAGGTCGGCACGTTCGGCCGCGGGTTCGCCCTGCGGTTCGCCCCGGCCACCTTCGCCCTGGCGATCACCGTGTCGGTCCTGGTCGGGCAGGTGCTGCTGTGAACCGCCAGGCACAGGCAGCCGTCCTCTTCCTCGTCGGCGCGGCCGTCCTCCACGCAGGCGCCACCGACCTGTATCTCCGGTACGTCAAGGCCGGGTTGCGCCCCATGCTGCTGGGGGCCGGCATCGTACTGATCGCGGCGGCCGTCGCCACGGTCTGGTACGAGATGCGCGGGCGGGGCGCCCCGTGGCGGAAGGGCTCGGGGGCCGCCCACGAGGCGGGGCACGTCCACGAGGCGGGGCACGCCGAGAGCGGGCAGGAGCGCACCGGCGCCGACGCGGACGGGAGCAGACACGAGCGCACCGCCATCGACGCGGACACGGACGCCGACGCGGACGGGCACGGGCAGACAGCCCAGGACGCGAACGGGCACGCGGACGGCCACGGCCACTCGCACCGCGAACCGCTCGTCTCCTGGCTCCTCGTCCTCCCCCTGCTCGCCCTGATCCTGGTCGCCCCGCCCGCCCTGGGCTCCTACAGCGCCCTGCGCACCGGTACGGCCCTGCAGAAGCCGCTCGCCTACCCGCCGCTGGGCGAGCGCGACCCGCTCCCGATGAGCCTGGTCGACTACGCGGGCCGCGCCGCCTACGACCACGGCCGTTCCCTCGCCGGCCGGCACGTCAGGATCACCGGCTTCGTCGCCCTGGACCACGCCGGGACGCCGTACCTGGTGCGCATGGCTCTCAACTGCTGTGCCGCCGACGCCCAGCCGGTCAAGATCGGTCTGAGCGGCCGGATCCCGCCGGTGCTGCGGCCGGACGGCTGGCTCGAAGTGACCGGCACGTACACCGGCAGGCGGAGCAAGGACCCCGTCAACGGCGGCGTCATCCCGTTCCTCGACGTCAGCAGTGCGAAGCCGGTCCAGTCGCCGCGGGACCCGTACGACGAGAGCTGGAACAACTGAGCCCGGTTCACGACGTCCCCGGGTGAGCCCGGACCATGACCACCCGGGGTGAGCACCGCTCACCCCGGGGCGGAGCGACGGCTCCCCGAGCCTCGGAATCGCCACACGCCACCCATTGACACCCGCGTGCCTCGACCCGAGACTCATGCCCAGCCAATTGTGAACTGATTTTCACCAGACGAACAAGCGCCATCAGGCGAACAAGTGAACAACCGACCCATCGCGAACGGACCGCTCCTGTTCCTGGGCCTCCCTCATCTCCAAGGACGAAGATGAACCGCTCCCCCGCCGCACCCCGTCCCCCGCACACCTTCCGCACCGTGTTCCCGGTCCTGGCCCTGTGCTGGCTGGCCGTGTTCTTCGACGGCATGGACGTCAACATCTACGGCGCCGTCATGCCCCACATGCTCGACGACCCGGGACTGGGGCTGACCCCGTCCACAGCGGGCACCATCGGCAGCTGGACCACCTTCGGCATGCTCATCGGCGCGCTCACCGCCGGAAACCTCACCGACTGGCTGGGCCGCCGGATGATGCTGGTGTCCAGCGTGACCCTGTTCTCCATCGGTTCGGCCATCTGTGCGCTGGCCGGAGGCATCGGTCTGTTCGGCACCGGCCGGTTCGTCGCGGGCCTCGGCCTGGGCGGCCTGATGCCACTGTGCCTGGCCATGGTGATGGAGTTCGCCCCGCCCCGCAGGGCCGCTCTGACCACCGGACTACTGATGACCTCGTACCACGCGGGCGGCATGGCGGCGACGGGGCTCGGGCTGTCCCTCGCACCGGCCGCGGGCTGGCGCTGGGTGTTCTGGGCGGGCGTCCTGCCGGCCGTCGTCGCCGTACCGCTGCTGCTGACGCTCCTGCCGGAATCGCCCGGCGTGCTGCTGGCACGCGGCCTGCGCGAGCGGGCCGACGCCGTCGCCGACCGCTACGGGCTGCCGCGGCCTACGGCCGTCGCCGCCCCGGCCGCCGGGGCCAAGGGCCGACTGGCCGCGGTGCAGGGGCTGTTCCGCCCCGAAGCCCGCTGGGCGACTCCGCTGCTGTGGCTGGCCTCGTTCTGCGGACTGCTGCTCGTGTACGGCGTGAGCACCTGGCTGCCGCAGATGATGCGGGCCTCGGGCTACGGCCTGAGCTCGTCCGTCAGCTTCCTGCTGGTGATCAACGTGGGCGGCATCGTGGGCCTGCTGATCGCCGGCCGCACCGCCGACCGGTTCGGGCCGGTGCGGATCTCGGCGATCTGGTTCGTGCTCACCGCCGCCGGGGCACTGCTTCTCCGGTCCCACCTCCCGCTGGGCGTCACGTACGCGGTGGTGGCCGTCACCGGCGTGTGGCTGTTCAGCGCGCAGGTCATGGTGTACGCCGCTGCCAACACCGTGTACCGCGACAGCGAGCGCGCCGCGGGCCTGGGCTGGGTCACCGGGATCGGCCGTACTGGCGCCGTCGTCGGCCCGTGGCTGATCGGCACCCTCGCCGGCAACGGCAACGAGAGCTGGGGCTTCACCACCTTCGCGCTGGCGGGACTGCTCGGCGCGGTGGCCATCGTCCTCGTACCGCTCGCCCGGCGGGCCGGCCGGAGCGGCTCGTCCGCGTCGGCGCCCCTCACGGCAGCGGCCCCCGCGGACGCCTGACGAGCAACGTCTCGGCACTGCTTGGGACGACGGCACGGTCCGGATCTGGAGGATCGCGGAACACACGGTTGTGTGCGCCTTTCCAGCAGACGGACCGCTCCGTGCCTCCGCTCGATCCCCGCATGGCGCCGTCCGTCGGTGAGAACGGACTGTTCGTACTGGACTTCCTGGCCGAGTAGGCGCACGAGTTGCTGCTGGTCTCTCGTACTGACCGGCTGGATCGGGGCGCGTCCGGCGAACATCAACGGACGCTCCCGGACCAAGGTCGGACAACTCGTAACGCGTCGGTCTCGGGTTCGAATCCCGAAGGCGGCTCCGGTGACCCAGGTCGGAAATACTTCCGACCTGGGTTCACTCGTTCAGCGGACGTGATGGCGACGCCGGAGCGGGCCGCTCCCGTGTGCGTTGTCCGTCAGACCGTCAGACCGTCATGGTGGAGGCGTCAGCAGCCGGGACCGGAGCCGGGGTTGGTGCAGATGTTGTGACCGGATCCACCGTTGTTGGTGTTGGTGCCGGTGTTGCCGTTCAGGGCATCGTTGCCGTTGCTGCCCTGAAGAGCGTCGTTGCCGCCACCCCCGTTGATGACGTCGTTGCCGTCGTCACCGATGAGGGTGTCGTCGTTGTCGTCACCGCTGATCACGTCGTTGCCGGCGCCGCCTTCGATGCGGTCGTTGCCGGCGTTGCCACTGAGCTTGTCGTTGCCCGCGGCGCCGCAGATGAGGTCGTTGCCGCCGACGCCGTTGACGACGTCGTTACCGGCGAGCGCGAAGATCACGTCGTTGCCCGGTGTGCCGGTGATGATGTCGTTGCCGTTCGTGCCCGTGATCGTGGCCGTGGCGGTCGCACAGTTGGCGGGGGGCACCTCATAGGTGATGGTCAGCTGCGCCGGGCCCGAGGCGGGTCCGGAAGTGCCGCCCGACGGGACACGGTTCGACCCGCCACCGCCGCCACCGGGCCCGAAGGTGCCGGCCGTGACGATGGAGTTGCAACCCCCTCCTCCGCCGCCCCCGAACCAGCCGCCGCCTCCTCCACCGCCACCGAATGCGCCGCCGCCTGTGCCGCCGGCACCGCCTTGACCCGCGGTGCCGGACGTAGCGAGGCCGTCAGGACAGGCGACTCCAGCGATGCCGCCGGTTGTCTGGGTTCCGCCGCCACCGCCCGTACCACCGCTCGGTCGGCTGCCGCCAGTGCCTCCGGTGTCTCCGGCGTCTCCGCCGGTGGCCTGGGGGACACTGAAACCGCTGATTCCCGTACCTCCTCCTCCGCCGCCGGCGGCCACGATGAGTCGGGGGTCGGTGCCGGGGACGCCGGTCAGGACGCAGCCGACGTTGGCCGAGCTGCAGGTGCGTAGGTCACTGGAACCGCCGCCCGCACCGCCCGGCAGTTGAGCGGCGCTGCTGCCACCACCGGTGCCGACGTTGACATAGAGAGTGCTGCCGGGCGTCACGGTCACGGTGCCGCTGACGGTGGCGCCCGCCCCTCCCACGCCGCCGTCGGCCCCGTTGTTGCCTGCGGCACCGGTGGCCGTGATGGACAGTTGGCTGACACCGGCCGGGACGGTGAAGAGCTGGTCGGCGCCCGCATTGAAGGTGACGGTCGTGGGCGCCGCTGCGGCGGGCACCGCTGTGGGCAGCACCAGAGCCGCCGCCGGGAGCACGGCAGTGGCGATGAGGAGAGCGGTGCGGTGGACCACGCGTCGCGCCGGTCCACCGCCATTACTGCGTTGTTGGAAAACCGCGTGCTGCGGGGTCAGTTCCACGATCAGGGACTCCTCGCCAGAGGGCGCGGCACCAGAGGGCGCCGCGGACGTCGGTCGATGCTCCGGCCCCGCGCGAGGGACCTCCCGGTGATCTAGCCACATCCATTCCGTGCGGCTCCCAGGACACACCGCCGTAACACGCTGTGATCAACCGGCCAGCGCACACCACGATCCGAACCGATGCCTTCGCCTGGATCGCGTGATCCGTGCGCCGTGAGGGCACTGTCCCGAGTCGGCGACACGGGCCACTCCGGTGGTGGCGTGGGCGAGGCCAGGTGGGCGGTACGGCCCGGATCCGGGAGGAGTGACTCGACGGACGGCGGTGGCCTCAGTCGCGGTCTCGTTCGTGCCGCGATCCGGCCTGTTCCGCAGTTGTCCATTCAAGTCCGTGAGTGCGGAGTGAGCAGCGGTATTGCCGGTTCGGCGAACGCCCATGGACGCTCCCGAACCAAGATCGGACAACTCGTAACGCGTAGGCACGCCCTGACCCGGGCGAATGCCCTGCCGTTCAGGCCTAGATCTTGCCCTGACCCTATTCGGGACCATCGACCGCTGGTGGACCGAGATCACCGCGTTCATCGACACCGGGTACAGCAACGCCAAGAGCGAGGGCATCAACGCGTGATCAAGCTCGTCGCCCGCAACGCGTTCGGCTTCCGCAACGCCGAGAACCAACGACTACGCACACGCTGCGTCACTACCCGCCGAGCCCGCGAACACCTCCGCACCGCTCAACTTTGAAGACCCGCATATGCTGCCGCCGATCATGTGCAGGATTCCTGAGGGGGCGTGTCATGGGTGCTGAAAGAGCCACGAGCGGTCGAGCCGTTTCGGGCGGGGTGGACGAAGTCTCGTACCTGGATGACGTGGACGACACGGAGCGCGGCGGCTCCGCATGGCGGCGGCGTCTGTCCTGTATGGCGGTCGCGGTGGCGGTCCTCGCGGTGATGGCGGGCGGCCTGGTCTGGCTGTTCCAGGACGAGTTGTTCCATCCGTTCGGGGACGCCCGGGCTTGTGAGGGCAGCGACACGCAGTTGCCGGGTGTGATCCGGGCCGGGGGCGCACCGATTCCCACCGGTGCCTCCGACATCCACTACTTCACCAGGAACGGCAGTGCTGAGGTCACGTTCGTGAGCAACCAAGTACCGGACTACCTCCGCCAGGCGGGCATCCTCCCGGAAGATAAGCCCCTGTTCGACGAGAAGTACGGCACCAAAGGCGTCGCCGATGACGAGATCGAGCTCCCCGAGGGGCTGTGCGGGTCACCCCTGCGGGGACCCGTCTGGATCTACCACTCCACAAGCACCACCGGCACGAGCGTCAACGTCACGGTCGAGGTCTCTCCCACGGTCCGCGACGACTTCCGCTTCCCGGCCCGCACCGTGGTCACCTACAGCCTCCACTGACGCGCAATCGAGGCAATCTCCTTACATGCGTCTGTGGTTCATGGACGGCGCTGCGCGAGGACATGCCGCCAAAGGTTGGCCTCGCGGGCGCACACCCATTGAGCAGCGACGTTCGTCATGCCGATGACCTGGCAAGATGCCTCCATCGACATTGGTTTCCCTCGGGGGTCCACACCGACCGTCGATCTCCGGCTGTGGCGCTCCGATGCCATCGTGCTGTTCGACTGGCTGATGAGCACCGACCTGAACGCCGTACCGATCACGCATCCGGCTCAGAAACAAGCTCTCGCAGACCTGTTGGCGCGCTTGGAAGAGGTGGATGTCTTCGAGTCCACCGAGGATGAGATCGCCGCTGCCCAGGAAGAGGTGGCCAAGGACATGGGCTGGTAGGAGTCCGGATCATTTCGAGGGAGTGATGCGGCGATCACTGGTCTCCAGCCGATGGCGGAGTGATCACAACCTCACACTGACCCCAGGAGCGGGGCGGGGTAGGGCAAGTGGGGGTCTGTCCTTTGGGGTGCCGACTTCGACGGCCACTGGCTTCGGCCACGGCCGGCAGCCGCGGTCTCCTGTGAATCCCCGCCGGATCCGGCGGGGTTGGGGCATGAAGGTGTTTCTGCGCTATCGCGAGCTCACTCGCGAGTCCTGTCGCTGCCTCGCCTTCGCCGAGTCCGCCGCCGCGCGCCGCTGCCGGCGCAGAAGTAGCACCATCACTGTGCAGACCACGAGCGGCACGGTCACGAGCACGGTCCACCACGGGATGCCGAGCCACACCGACGCGGCCCCCACGCCCACGCCGACGCAGATGTTGGTGAAGGCCAGCCACCTGCCGTACGGCTCCCAGACGAAGGGCGCGTAGGCGGTCGGTCTGGCCAGGCGGGCCGTGCCGAATACCAGCGACTGGGCCGCGAGGAGGACGAGGAGGACACCCATGGCGGCGTTGCCCTGGTGCTCGCTGCGGGGAGCGTCGGAGGTGTTCTGGCGGACACCGTCCTTGCTGACGGCGATGATGTCGCGGCGCCAGCCCGTCGCGGTGACCTCGTCGCCCCGATGCAGCTTGTCGAAGAGCGGTTCGGAGTCGCTGAACCGCACGATCCTCTGCCAGGAGCCGTCGCCCCTGTCCGTGAGGGTCGCCTCGTATTCCCTGACCTTTCCTGTGAACGTGGACTCAGCCTTCGTGACCGTGAAGTGCCAGGTGGTGAGGCAGTCCTTCGCAGCCACCTCCTGCGGGGTCGCCTGCGTCGGGCAGGGCTCGGCTGCGCGGTAGTGCTCGTAGCGGTCCTGTTGGCCTGGCACCCACACCGTGAACGCCAGGTAGCTCAGCACCGCCCCCATCAGAGACAGCACGATCAGCGCCACGCCCGTGAGCCGCGCCCGGCCCGCCGCCTTCCGGCCGCGACTGTCCCTCTTCCCCGCCGTGGCCCACGCCCGCTCCGCCATCGCCGCCCCCTCCACCCGTTGTCCATCAGCTGAAGCAGGCATAGCACGGGGCGTAGGGAAGTCGGTGGGTGGGGCACGCATTCTGCCTGGTGACGGCGCGCAGTCCGGCGTCGATCATCGCGGCGAGTGGAGCGACCACCTGGCCGTCACAGAAGGCGGCCCGGAATGCCTTCAACACTCTTCACTGCTGTACCGCCGCCGACCTACTCCGGTTGCCCGTTGCGCGTAACGGAGTCGACCGCCTTTGCTGACGTCGCGTAATACGGGGAGCGACGCCAGTTCTCACGGCCCACCTTCGACAGCGCCGGCTTCCATAGATGGACGCCGTGTCGACGCTCCCACCAGATCGCAGTCCGCCAGGTGTGCACAAGACCGACGACCAGCATCAGCTGAAAGCCCAGGCCGACAAGCGGCGCATGGGCGACGTACGCGCCTCCCAACGTCACCAGGAGGACAAGGGCTGCCACACGAAGGCGGCCGAGCTGGAGGTGGCGAGTCTGCTCCTCGTGCCGTCCCGGCGCAGGCGACCGTTCGATCGCCACGGCGGAGCCGAAGGCACGCAGCTGGCGCGGCCGGTACACCAGGAGATTGGCCGCCCAGAGCAGCGTCAACATGACGACTCCGGAGATTTGAAGGCGTCCAGCGGTCCCCGAGAGCCTCAGGTCGTCCATGGTCAGGAAAATCAGCACGTCGGCGACAATCCCCGCCAGGACCCCAGCCCAGCCCTCCCCCAGCTCAGCTGGGACGATCCGTACAAGCGGTGCACCAGCCATGGCACCTTCACCCTCGGTCTTCACGAACCGCACCCAACACCGACCGCCCACGCCTGTCCAGGGCTCGCCACACCTCCTTGGCAGTGGGAGTTCCCCGGTCCCAGCATCTAGGGCCAATGCCGGTCCGACTCGATGACGCCTTCACCCGTATGAGGTCTCGTGCCGTCACACGCATCACGCTACATTCGAACGTATGAACGAATGGCGTGATGCGGAAGAGGCTGCCCTCCCAGTGCCGGACCAGGTACCGGACTGGCGGGACACGGAATATGCCCGCACGGGACTCACGCTCACGCTCCACAGGGCCGGCCGACGGCAGAAGACGCAGGTACTGACTTACCGCGACCAGCCCGACGGCCGTCGCGCCCTGCTCGTCGTTCTCGACTGGCCCCGGCCCACCATCCGCATGACCTGGGTCCTCTGGGATCCCGACCGCATGAGCCTGCTCTATTCCGAACATCATGTCCCCGCGGCGGCCGAGGCCGACAAGCAGGACGGCGACGTGGCGATCGCGGGCGACGACATGCTCGACTGCTTCGACGACAGGCCCGTCTCCTACTGGCCGCACCGCGCGGTCGAGGTGCGTGTGGGCGGCCGCTGGCACGAGGGCGGGCTGCGGGCTCACTTCAACGGTCCGGGCGGTCGGTCCGTCGCCTGGGTGCAACCACGGTTCTACGAACCCGCGTGGCAAGCCCTGATCTCCTTCAGTCGGTACTACGTCTGGGATCCGGCAACCATCAGATTCCGCGACGCCGCCGATTCCTGACGGCATGACGCCTCGGCCGTCGCCCTGACGCGCCCCGCCCTTCCCCCTCCCGGCGACGCTCCGGAGGGCGTGACGAACGCAGGGGCGGTGACCATTCCGGCCGCCGTCCCCGCGCGTCCCGTTGATCACTAAGCTGGGGCACCGCGGAGGGCCCTGCCGACGAGCACGCGAGCCCTCGGCATGAGGGCGATTTCGAGGGAGCGAAAAGTGACGGGCCGTCAGTGACGGGGCGGATTGCCGCGGGGCGAGAGGACCCCGTTCGGCAGTGCGGGCGCGGGCAGCCGGAACCCGTCGTGGCCGTCGACGGTGCCGAAGCGGTCCGAGGCCGCCTCCCACTCCTCGCGCGCCCGGACGATGTCCTCGTGGGTGCGGCCGATGAAGTTCCACCACATGACGATCTCCTCCTCGAACGGCGTTCCGCCGAGCAGGACCGCGCGGGCCGTGTCGTCCGACTCGTTCGTCAGCGTGAGGGCGTCCGCTCCTGTGGGGACGTAGCCCAGTTCCGCGGGCCGCAGCAGGGTGTCGGCCATGCGAACGTCGCCCTGGTCGACGAGCAGGCCGTGCTCGAAGCCGGGGTCCACGGCGAGCGTGACCGTCGCCCGGGGTTCGAGGAGGATCTCGGCGCCGAGCAGGGGCGTGAAGGTCCGCACCGGGGAGTCGTCGCCGGCGAAGGAGCCGAGGAAGACCCTGATCTCGGCTCCGGCGATGCGTACGGGGGCGGGTGCGTGGTGCTGGAAGTCCCGCTCGGCGTCGCGGTGCTCGGCGGGCAGCGCCACCCAGAGCTGGACGCCGTGCAGGACGGCGGTCCGCGTGGTGGACACCTCGGAGTGGCTGATCCCGTGTCCGCCGGTCATGAGGTTGAGTTCGCCGGGGCGTACGAAGGCGTGGCTGCCGAGGCTGTCGCGGTGCTCGATCTCGCCGCTGAACAGCCAGCTCACCGTCTGGAGTCCGGTGTGCGGGTGAGGTGGCACGTCCATGCCGCCGGTCGCGGAGACGTCGTCGGGGCCGTAGTGGTCGGCGAAGCACCAGGCTCCGATCAGCGTCCTGGCGCGCTGTGGCAGCGTCCTGCGTACGGTCATCGCCCGCGGGCCGCCCAGCGGCACGTCGCGCGGCGTCAGTACGTCGACCTGCGGCGATTCCGTCGGCCGGGCGCCGTCCGTCGTCGTACCGCAGCGCATTTCCACGGGTTTGGCCTCGACGTTGCTCATCGCGGACCGCCTTTCACCCACATGATGATTTCATGTTCAACAATTATGCCTGGATCATAGAACCACGACACCTTCGCCCACACGACCGACAAGGGAGCCGGGGAGCGGCCCCCGAAGGAGCGCCACGTTGACCAGCCCCACGACGGACGCCGCGACCCGGCGGATCTTCATCGACAAGCAGAGTCCCAAGGCATACCACGCCATGGTCCAGACGTCCGAGGCGGTGCGCGCGGTCGCCGCCGACGCGGGACTCGACCGCACGCTCGTGGAGCTGGTCAACCTCCGGGTGTCGCAGATCAACGGCTGCGCCTACTGCCTCGACACGCACACCAAGGCGGCCCTGCGCCTGGGTGAGTCGACGCGGCGGCTGGGCGTGCTGGCGGCCTGGCGCGACACCGAACTCTTCACGCCCGAGGAGCGCGCCGCACTCGCCCTCGCCGAGGCCACCACCGATCCCACGGACGCGGCCGCGCAGGAGTCCGCCCTCGACGCGGCCCACCGGACGCTCACCGACGATCAGGTCTCCGCGGTGATCTGGGTGGCGATCACCATCAACGCCTTCAACCGCGTCTCGATCATGAGCAAGCATCCCGTGCGCGGGATCGAGGGCCCCCGGGCGCACAGCTGACGGGCGGAACCGGGGAGGTCAGGCGGTCGGCCGTCGGGACAGCGCCTGTGTGAAGGGCGTCGACGGCCGCTCGAGGCGTTCACCGTCCACGACGATGTCGACGACTTCGTTGTAGAACGCCAGGAGTCCCCTGACGGCGCCCACCGCGGGCAGCGGCTCCGGGTAGCTCCAGACGACGTCGGGCGGCACGTCGCCCGTGCCGCGCCACGACCAGTACTGGGCGGTCCCCTTGTAGGGGCAGCCGCTGCTGTGGTCCGTGGGCGTGAGCAGGTCGAGGCGGACGTCCTCGCGGGGGATGTAGTAGCGGGTCGGCAGGCCGGTCTCGAAGAGCAGGACCGGGCGCCTGGTGTCGGCGACGAGGGTGCCGTCGATCTCGACCCGGACGTGGCGGCTGCTGGGCAGGGCGTCGACCCGTTTGTGCGGGTCACGGGGATGGATGAAGATCTCTTCGTCCTCCTCGTACCAGTGATCGAGCCCGCGGCCCGTGCGCCGGAACCACTCGAAGGCGATGTGACCGGCCAGGTCGTCGGCGGGGAAGGTCCAGGCGGCGTTCTCCAGCAGGGCGCCGTCGGTCCGAAGGTCGTAGAAGATCCGCGATCCGGTGTGGGTGCCGGTCCGCGGGTTTTGGGCCGGGTGGAGCAGGTCCTCGCGGACCTCCGCGCGCGGGAAGGCGTACAGCGGCACGGGCACGCCTGGTTCCCAGACGAGGACGGGGTGGCGGCTGTCGACGACGGTGACGTCGCCCGTGCGGCCGCGCACCCAGCGTCCGCTGGGCTCCCAGAGCAGGCCCTCCGGGGTGGTGCGGACGGACTCGGCGGTGCGCAGTGCGGTCATGGCTCCTTCTCCTGGAGACATCGCGCCGGAAGGACGGTGCCGAGACCTGTGGGACGGAGGGTGTCCGGGCCGGCCCTCGGGCCGGCCCGGACACCCGGTGCCGTCAGACCAGGTCGAACCGGTCGAGGTCCATGACCTTCGCCCACGCCGCGACGAAGTCGTTCACGAACTTCTCCTTCGCGTCGTCACTCGCGTAGACCTCGGCGAGCGCGCGCAGCTCGGAGTTCGAGCCGAACACGAGGTCGGCGCGGGTGCCGGTCCACTTGACCGCGCCGGAGGCGTCACGGCCCTCGAACGTGGTCTGGTCCTCGGAGGTCGACTTCCACGTCGTGCCCAGGTCGAGCAGGTTGACGAAGAAGTCGTTGGTCAGCACGCCCGGCGTCTCGGTGAGGACACCGTGCTTCGACTGCTGGTGGTTGGCGCCCAGGACACGCAGGCCACCGACCAGGACCGTCAGCTCGGGGGCGCTGAGGGTGAGCAGGTTCGCGCGGTCCAGCAGCAGGTACTCGGCCGGCAGTCGGTTGCCCTTGCCGAGGTAGTTGCGGAACCCGTCGGAGGTCGGCTCCAGCGCGGCGAACGACTCCGCGTCGGTGTGCTCCTCGGTCGCGTCGACACGGCCCGCCGCGAACGGGACCTCGACGGTGACGCCGGCGTCCTTGGCGGCCTTCTCCACGGCGGCGGAGCCGCCGAGCACGATCAGGTCGGCCAGGGACACCTTCTTGGCGCCGGAGTTGAACTCACGCTGGATGCCCTCCAGGGTGCGCAGCACCGTGGCGAGCTGGTCGGGGTCGTTGGCCTCCCAGCCGCGCTGCGGCTCCAGGCGGATGCGCGCGCCGTTGGCGCCGCCGCGCTTGTCGCTGCCGCGGAAGGTGGAGGCCGAGGCCCACGCGGTCGAGACCAGCTGCGAGACGGTCAGGCCCGAGTCGAGGAGCTTGGCCTTCAGGGCCGCGACGTCGGCGGCGTCGATGGCCTCGCCCTCGGCCTGCGGCAGCGGGTCCTGCCACAGCAGGGTCTCCTCGGGGACCTCCGGGCCGAGGTACAGCGACTTCGGGCCCATGTCGCGGTGGGTCAGCTTGTACCAGGCGCGGGCGAAGGCGTCCGCGAACTCCTCCGGGTTCTCGTAGAACCGGCGCGCGATCGGCTCGTAGATCGGGTCGAAGCGCAGCGACAGGTCGGTGGTGAGCATCGTCGGGAGGTGCTTCTTCGACGCGTCGTGCGCGTCGGGGATGATCTCCGCGGCGTCCTTCGCCACCCACTGGTGGGCACCGGCCGGGCTCTGGCTGAGCTCGTACTCGTACTCGAACAGGTTCTTGAAGAACCCGTTGCTCCACTGGGTCGGCGTGGTGGTCCAGGTGACCTCCAGGCCGGACGTGATCGCGTCGCCGCCCTTGCCGGTGCCGTAGGTGCTGGCCCAGCCGAGACCCTGCGCCTCGATCGGGGCGGCCTCGGGGTCGGCGCCGACGTTGTCCGCCGGGCCGGCGCCGTGGGTCTTGCCGAAGGTGTGACCACCGGCGATGAGGGCGACGGTCTCCTCGTCGTTCATCGCCATCCGGCGGAACGTCTCACGGATGTCGCGGGCCGCGGCGATCGGGTCCGGGTTGCCGTTCGGGCCCTCCGGGTTGACGTAGATCAGGCCCATCTGGACCGCGCCGAGCGGGTTCTCCAGCTCGCGGTCGCCGGTGTAGCGCTGGTCGTCGAGCCAGGTGGTCTCGGGACCCCAGTAGACGTCCTCCTCGGCCTCCCACACGTCGGCACGGCCGCCGCCGAAGCCGAAGGTGTTGAAGCCCATCGTCTCCAGCGCGACATTGCCGGTGAGGACCATCAGGTCGGCCCAGGACAGGCTCTTGCCGTACTTCTTCTTGACCGGCCACAGCAGGCGGCGGGCCTTGTCCAGGTTTCCGTTGTCCGGCCAGCTGTTGAGCGGGGCGAAGCGCTGCTGGCCGGCGCCGGCGCCGCCGCGGCCGTCGCTGATGCGGTAGGTGCCCGCGCTGTGCCAGGCCATACGGATCATCAGCGGGCCGTAGTTGCCGAAGTCAGCGGGCCACCAGTCCTGGGAATCGGTGAGGACCTCGGCGATGTCCCGCTTCACGGCGGCGAGGTCGAGGCCGTTGAACGCCTCGGCGTAGTCGAACTCCTCGCCGAGCGGGTTGGCCACGGCGGGGTTCTTGGCAAGAATCTTCAGGTTGAGGCGATCCGGCCACCACTGGCGGTTCCCGCCACCCTGGGTCGGGTGCGCGGCACGGCCGTGCGCGACCGGGCAGCCGCCCTCGCCCTCCGATTTCGCGTCAGCGACGATTGCGTCGTGGTTCTCAGACATGGGAATCCTTCCGGGCTGGGCGGATCACGTTGTTCAGGAACTAATCGGTTACTAGGCAGCGGCAGAGCAGGCGGAGCACAGGCCCCAGTAGATGACCTCGGCCTCGTCGATCGCGAAACCGTGGTCCTCGGACGCGGTGAGGCACGGAGCCTCACGGACCGCGCAGTCGACGTCGGCGACCGCACCGCACGAGCGGCACACGACGTGGTGGTGGTTGTCCCCCACCCGTCCCTCGAAGCGGGCCGGACTCCCGGCCGGCTCGATGCGGCGTATGAGCCCCGCCGCGGTGAGCGCGTGGAGAGCGTCGTACACGGCTTGTGTTGATATGTGACCCACGCGGTCGCGCACGCCGGAGGCGATCGCCTCGACACCGAGGTGGTCACCGCCCCGGACGGTCTCCAGCAGTGCCACGCGGGCCGCCGTTACCCGCAGGCCGGCACCGCGCAGCTCCTGGGCGGTGGACGGATTCCGGGATGCGGTCATGGCACCGAACCTACCCTCATAAACACGAACGATTCAAGAAAACGAACCGTGCCAGTCTGGTGTCGTGCACCTGTCGGCCGCGCGGCCGCGACGCCGCCGTAGCCGCCCAAGGGCTGAGGATTGCTCCCGGGACCCCGCCCGGGCATCTCCTCACCCCCGAAGCACCCGCCTACCGAAGTGATCGCCTCGTGCCCCGTGCCCAGCGCGTCGCCCGGTGCTACGAGCGTCTCGTCACTGTCATCGATGCCTTCTTCGACCTCGCCGACACGATCACCACCGTGCGCAGCCTGATCCGGCGGTCCTGGACAACTCACCGCTGGGACGAACGCCCGAACCGCCGACCGTGAACCTTCGACCCCGCCCCGGTCACTTCGGCAGATCGGCGCAGAGGAAGGGAGCAAGGAGCGCGAACAGCGCGTCGGGGCGGTCCAGGGGGATGATGTGACCGCAGTCCCGGAGATGGTGCCCGACCAGATCATCGGCGATGGGACGGAGTTGGCGTTCGAGCCCGGCGCCGACGGGGTGAGAGCCGACGGCCATGGTGGGCATGGTCAGCCGAGCCGTCGCGACTGCGTCCTGGATCTGCTGCGCGCTGGTGGGCAGGGCCCGGTAATAGGAGAACGCGCAGCGCAGGGCCTCACCCCCGGTGTAGGCGTGGACGAAGGCCGCACGGATAGCGTCGGGTACTCCCCGCCCGAGCGTCCCCGAGTCGAGGAACCAGTCGACGTACGGGGCCTCGTTGCCGGCCAGGACGGTCTCGGCGAGGCCGGGGACGGCGTGGAAGCCGAACCACCACGGGGCACCGCCCGCGACGGCGTCCTCTGCTCCGGGCAGGCGGCCGAGCAGTGCCTCCATCACGACCAGGCGCCGGACGAGGCCGGGCCGGCGCAGCGCGAGCAGGACGGCGGGGGCGGTGCCCGCGTCGATGCCGACCACCGCTGCCGAGGGCTCGCCGAGCGCGTCGAGCAGCCCTTCGGCGTCGGCGGCGAGGGTGCCTGCGTCGTAACCCTCGACGGCGCGTGCACTGGCACCGAAGCCTCGAAGGTCCGGGGCGATGACCCGGTACTGCCCGGCCAGGCGGCCCATGATGCCGCTCCAGAGTTGCCAGGTGTGCGGGAAGCCGTGCAGCAGGAGAACCGCAGGCCCATCCCCGGCGATTGCGACATTGAGTTGGACGCCGTTCGTCGCGATGCGGCGCAGGTGGTGTGCGGTGGTGACCGGCATGACAGCCCCTCCGAGTGGTTACCATTGGTGACCAGAAAACGATAGGTAACCGACCGGCCGCTTCCTAGACGGCACTTTCAGGGAAGGTGGTGAGCCACAAGTGACCACCCGAGGAGCCCGGGCCGCCGGTCGCGGGGTGCGCGGCGATCTGTTCGATCCCCATTGCCCGACGCGGCAGTTGCTGGACCGCATCGGTACGAAGTGGACGTCCATGGCCGTCAAGACGCTCGCCGATGCCGCACCGGACGAGGTGCGCTTCGCGGAGCTGAGACGCCGGATGCCCGGCGTGTCGCAGAAGATGCTGTCCGTGACGCTGCGAAGCCTCGGCCGCGACGGGCTGGTGGTCCGCCGGGTCGAACCGACCGTGCCACCGCGGGTCTTCTACCGACTCACCGGACTCGGGCTATCCCTGGAAGCCGCGCTTGCGGGGCTGCGGACCTGGGCGGAGGAGCACATGGCCGAGATCGACCGCGCCAACGAAGCCGCCGCCCAGGAGGCCGATGAGGAGTAGGCAGACGGTCTACCAGGCCGAGCCCGGCAGCGCCGACGAGGCGGCGCTCGGGAAGCTCGCCGCGCGCTGACCGGGTCCACCGATGCCGCCGTCATCCGGTGACCGGCCACCCGAGCGAGCCAACAACCCCGCCCAAAGGCTGTCGCCGAGAGTGACCAGGACGAAGCGTTCGCGCGGCGGGTCGGACACGAACGGTCGCCATGCCATCCCGCCATCCGCAGAGACGGCGGTCCGGGCTCGCAGGGTGACCAGGTTCTGGCTGTTGCGCAGGTGGTGGCGGTAAAGGGCCCGACTGTGCGCGTCGACGGTACGCAGCCGTGGTGACCAGCCGTGGCCGGCGAGGTGGGCAAGGACGCCTTCGACGAAGTGCGGGTTGCGCTCGGCCGGGAACCACAGCAGTTCCTGGCCCGCGAGGTCCGCCCAGGACAAGGCCGCGTGGTCGGCCAACGGGTGGTCGGGGCGCAGCAGCACGCCGAGCGGCTCGTCGGCCAGGGTCAGCGTGGCCAGGTCGTCGATGTCGTGGAAGACGCGCATCACCCCGAAGGACAGGGTGCCGGTCCGCAACAGGTCGAGCTGCTGCGGGGAGTCGGCCTCGGCGAACTCGACGTCCAGGTATCCGTCTTCGGCCAGGACCCGCTCGACCCGCGCCAGCAGGTGCTCCGGAACGGTGCCGCAGACCCCTACGTGCACCGGACAGCGCGCGTCGCGCGCCTGCACCAGCGACGACTCGATCTCGGCCAGGGTACGACTGGCGCTCGCGTACAGGATCCGGCCGCCCTCGGTCAGCTCCATCCCCTTGGGCCTGCGGTGGAACAGCTTGGCCCCGACTCTGCGTTCCAGGGCGCTGATCTGCTGGCTCAGGCTGGGCTGCGCGATCCGCAGCACCCGTGCGGCCTCCGTCATCGTGCCCTCCTCGGCGACGGCGACGAAGTAGCGGAGATGACGAAGTTCGACGCCTTGGTGGTCGTGCATGTCCCCTCCTTGCTCTCGCGATAGGTCCGAGCCTATGGGGTGGCCTCGTGGGGCTATTGGCGTGCACCGGATCGCGGGGGTTCTACTGGGGCCGAAGATTCGATCCGGTCCTGCTGAACGGAGCGACACGTCATGGACGATCCCTTTTCCCACGCTGGCGACCTATGAAGATCGCCGAATTCCCCGCGTCGTCAGCGCGGGCCAGTGTGGCCGCCGCCTTGACGGAGGACAGGGCCGCCGACGACATCACCACCTTGTGGAGCGTCCCGGCCGATCTGATCGCCACCGCCGAGATCAGCACCCGCCGGCCCGGCGTCGCCGCCGGAATCCCCGTGGTCCACGAAGTGTTCGCCCAGACCGACCCGGAGGTCGAGGTCAAGACGCTGGTCGCGGACGGCGAGCGGGTGCAGGCCGGGGACGTTCTGGTGCGGCTGACCGGACCGGCGCGCAGCCTGATCACCGCCGAGCGCACGGTGCTGAACTTCCTGCAGCGCCTGTGCGGCATCGCCACGGTCACTGACGGCTTCGTCCGAGCCGTGGCCGGAACCCCGGCGCGGATCCTGGACACCCGCAAGACCGCCCCGGGGCTGCGGGCGCTGGACAAGTACGCCGTCACCGCGGGCGGCGGCAGCAACCACCGGCTCACCCTGGCGGCGATGGTCCTGCTGAAGGAGAACCACATCACCGCGGCGGGCGGGGTGACCGCGGCGATCAATACGGTCCGGAAGGCAATGGCCGACTCCGGGACGAGCGTTCCGATCGACGTCGAAGTGCAGACCGTCGCGCAGGCCCGCGAAGCCATGGAAGCGGGAGCCGGCTGGCTCATGCTCGACAACATGGAGGTGGCCGACATCGAAGAAGTGATGCGCATGAGGGCCGGCCGTTCCGGCGGTTCGGAGATCCTCCTGGAGGCCTCCGGCAACGTCACCCTGGACCGGGTTCGCGCCCTTGCCGATGCCGGCGTCGACCTCATCTCGATCGGCGCCCTGACGCACAGTGCCCCCGCGCTCGACCTGACGATGCTGATCACGACGGACGCGGCGCCATGCCCGAGGTGACGATCGTCGACGCGTGCCGGCGGCAGGGCCGGGGCGGCAGTCCGACCGCCGTTCTCGACGAGGCGCCCTTCACCGATGCCGAGCGACGGCGCATCCCTGCTGCGACGGGCACCTCGCACGCGGTCTTCATCGCTGCGGTGGACGGCGAGGAGCAGACTCGACCGTCGTATCGGCTCCGGTTCTTCACCGGCGAAGGCGAGTTGCCCGCCTGCGGTCACGGCACAGTCGCCGCACTGGCGCTGCTCGCTCTGCGCCACAGCGGCGACGCCGATTACCGGGCCGCGCTGCACACCACAAATCGCGTATTCGACGGCTGGGCGAAGCGAGAACACGACGACCTGACGGCCACTTTCGACCCGGGCCCGATCAGCCCGCGGGACGCCGGGGAACCCGAACTCCGGGCGATCGCGACCGCCCTCGGCCTGATGAGCGAAGCCCTTCCCCACGGCGCCAGCGTGGCCTCACCCGGCCGGCCACGGCTCCTGCTACCCGTGCGATCGCGCACCGTGCTGGCCGAACTCCGTCCGGACTTCACGGCACTGCGCCATGCCTGTGACCGCTACGGACTGCTGGGCTGCTACGCCTACTCGATCCCCGATGCGAAGGGTCGGGCGGCGGCCCGGATGTTCGCCCCGTCGATCGGCGTCCCCGAGGATGTCGCCAACGCCAACAGCACCGCATGCCTGGCCGCGTATCTCGCGGATCAGGGCGTCACCGACATCGCGGTCGACATGGGCGATCACCTCGGCCATCCGTCCACGATCATCGCCAACGCACAACGCAGCGCGTCCGGCACCCTGATCCGCCTGGGCGGCGCCGCAGACATCGCGCGCGCCGTCCGCCTTCCCCGGCTCGGCTGACACGAAGGCGACCCGCGGTGGTCAGCAGACCGACGAAGACGGCCGCCCACGCTCGTCCGAGACCAACCCGTACGTCAGATGCACTCATCCCAACACTGGAGGTTCCATGCCCAAGGGCTACTGGGTCAGCGTCTACCGCACCATTTCAGACCCTGAGAAGCTGGCCGCTTACAACAAGCTGGCCGGTCCGGCCGTCGCGGCCGGGGGTGGCCGGGTCCTCGTCCGTGGCGGCCGGGTAGTGGCGCATGACGCCGGAATCGCCGAGCGCACCGTCCTGATCGAGTTCGACAGCTTCGAGCAGGCCGTCGCGGCGCACGAGAGCGCGGCCTACCAGGAGGCGCTGGTCGCCCTCTCCGACGGCGTCGAGCGCGACTTCCGCATCGTCGAAGGCATCGACTGACCGAGGTCCAGTCAGATCTTCACTGAAGGACTCTGCCGGGAACCTTGAGAGGGTGGTACGTGAGGTGATGCGCGTTTTGCCGCTGCGAGCAGGGAGCGTTCACGCTGCCACGGCCGTAGCCGTAGCCGTCCGGCGTACCCGCGACGAGCCCAACTACCCCACCCCCAAAGGCAAAACGGGGCATCACCCCACGTACCACCCTCTCGGAGCCCTGGCCGAGGCCCCGAGACTGTCCACCGCCCCGGTGACGGACGCACAGCCGACCGTCCCACCCGCTGCGGCAGCCACGACGAGTCCGCCGGACACAGGACTCGTCTTCGACGCTATGCGGTGAGTTGGGTGGCCAGGGTGGTGTCGTCGGCTTCTGACTCGATCGGGTGGAGGCGAGCCTTGGCCAGCAGGTCGAGTCCCATGTAGAGGCGCGCCTCGCTGCAGCCGCCCTGACGCGGATTTGCGCGGCCGGATACCTCAGAGAGGAACTCCAGCAGAGGGGTGCCGAGCGGGAAGGTGAACAGCCAGCCGCCCGCGGCACCGAGCAGCGGGCCAGCCAAGTCGTGATGAGCGCGGCCACCCCGTCAGGTTGGCCGGGCCGCTTGAGAGCCCCGCTCTCCTCCCGCGAGCACCACGGTGGTCACATCTGTGACACGATGCGTGCGTGGACCATCCACCCTAGGTGACCAAGACGTCACAATGAGCAAGGTTTGGAACGTCCTTGGGGGGATCATGCGCGCCAGAAACGCACTCTTCACCACCGTCATCCTTGCAGCCGCGGTCACCGCCTGCTCAGGGGCGGATCACCAGCAGGGCACCGCCGAACGGAACAGCGGGCCATCGGCCGGGGCCGCCAAGTCCCCAGACTGCGGACCGGACTCGACGCTCTCCCAGTCCGACTGGCTCGACAAGTGCGCCAGCGAGACACCGGCCGAGAAGCAGCCCGACACCGAACTCGCCGTCGGTGACACCTTCGCCTACAAGGACGGCCTGAAGGTCACGGTCACCGACGTCAACAAGATCACGCAGTTCGGGGAATACGACGACAAGCCCGAGGCCGACAAGACGCCCTTCCGCGTGAAGTTCGAAGTCGTCAACGGCACCAAGAAGCCGTACGACCTCGACAGCCTCAGCTACAGCGCCGAGGGCGGCACCACCGGTGGGGAAACCGAGTTCATCACCGTCGAGCCGGGCTCGAAGCAAAGCACCGGGCGCCTCGCGCCCGGCCGCACCGGCGCCTTCACCTCCGAGTACTCCATCGCCAAGAGTGATGGCAACACCATCGTATTCACGGTCAGCCGCACCGACGACGCCTTCCTGAAGGACGACAGCGCCTACCTCGGCGACGACCCGAACTGGACCGGCGACATCAAGTAGAGCCTGTACGCCCCGACAGCCAGAAGACGAGGCTCCGCCTGCACGGGGCCTCGTTGCGTGCCCGGGCATTGACGGACCTGAGTGGGATGCTCGCCTCAACTCTGCGTGACGGGAGGTGAGTAGGGATGTCCAAGAAACAGCGGACTGCCGTGATCATGGTCACGGCCCTGGTCGGCCAGGCGTACCTCGGCAAGGTGCCAAGAAGCAGGCGGCCTCGCTCGGCCTGTCGATCACTGTGGTGCCCCTGGCCGGCCTGTCGATCGGGGCCGCCATGGCGTAGTTCCACCGAGTCGCAGCCTTCCCGCCCCCTCTGCGGGGAGGCCGCGACTCCGTGTAGCGGATATCCCGATGCCGGCCGTGCCACACCTGCACCACAATCTCAACAGCATTTCCAGTACGAGGAGTTCTCATGGTGCAGTCCCTCGACCCGCTCACCGTGCAGCGGCTCGCGAACGTCCGCTACCTCTGCCGCGAGGACATCCAACAGAGCCACCAGCCCCCCTGCGGTCCCGCGCCATCACCTCCTTCCACGACGCCGTCGAGAACTACGTCGGCCTGGCCGCGCAGTACCTGCGCACGATGAAGAGCGCCTGAACGAGGCACGCGTGGCGCTCAAGCACAACGGGACGTTCCCGTCCGAGCGCCAGATCGAGCAGGCGCGGGCGACGCTCGGTGGGTTCACGAGGCACGATTCCTGGACCGCCAGCGGACACAGTCGTGGACGGTCGAAGTACGCGTCAGCTGCCCCGAAGACCGACCGCCAGGGTCAGTTCAAGGACCCGCTGTGGCGATGCGAGGTCCGGAAACAGTTCCCGCAGCTGCGACATCCGGTACCGGACCGTCTGGGGATGGACGAACAACGCCGCCGCCACCTCGTCCCGCCTGCCCTGGTGCAGCAGCCACGCCCGCAACGTCTCCTCCAGCCGCCGTGCGGTCGCGACAGGCAAGGTCCGCAACGGTGCGAGGGCTCGGGCACGCAGGTCTGCGAACGCGTCCGCGTCGGCGCTCAGCACCAGCTCGGGCAGGTGGTCCTCGGTGTCGCGAATATCAGCGGAGAGGGAGCGCGCACGTACGGCTCGTGCGTACGAGGCGGACGCACAAGTCCACGGCCGGGCCGGGCCGACCACGGCAGAGCGGTCGGTCAGCTGCCGCAAGAGATGTGTTCGGTCGGCATCCGGGACGAGCAACACACCGGTGGCGTCCGGTAGATCGTCGAGGACGAGGGTGCTCGAGTCGAGCGTGCGGTAGGCAGGCCGGGCCTGGACGGCGGGCAGCAGGACCGCGGTCAGCGAAACCGGAGGCTGCCACCCGGCCCGTTGAACAGAGGCCAGCAGCACGTCCGGGCTCGCGCCGGCGAGGAGGTCGCGGGCCAGGTGTTCCAGGTGGCGCTCGTGGGCCCTGCCCCGGGCGGCCAGTTCGTCGGCGTGGCCCGCGGCGCTCGCGGCGGAGAGCTCGTCGATGTAGGCGAAGGTCAGCTCGGCGAACTTGGCGACCTCGGCGGCGGGCAGACCTGCGGGTACGGCACCCGCTGCCAGGCATCGCCAGGCCACGCGGGCGCCGACGCGGTAGGCGCTGAGCAGGGCGTCCATCGAACGGCCGTCGCGCACCTCGCCGCGGCCCAGCTCGTAGGCCGCGTCACCGCCGTCGCCGCCTGTGGCGTTCCCGCTCGCGAGGTCCAGGTAGTGCCCCAGGGCGGTGCGGACGGCTCGGCGGATGGTGCCGCCCATACGGCCCGAAAGGGCGTTGGCGTAGGGAGGGACCTCGTCGATGATCGCCTGGACGACCTCGTCGGCGGTGGTCTTCACCGCGGCCCGAAGTGCGGTGACCGTCGTCTCATCCAGGGCCAGTTCGCTGGCCCTCCGGATTGCATGGTTCACGTTTTTGTTCCCTGCGAACAATTCAGCCGACCAGATTTACGTCCTGCGGTCAGGACTTTACGCCTCGAGGCGCAGCAAGCTGGAGTCATGACGAGTGCAGCCCTCCGCAGCAGGGCGTGGAAACTGCTGGAGATGGTCACGACGCCGCTGCTGCCGTCGGACTACCTCGACCTGGTCAGCCCGCTGCGTGCCGGCGCTGACTTGCGTGGGCGCATCGAGGCCGTGCACCCCGAGACGGGGGACGCCGCGACTGTCGTGATCAGGCCGGGACGGGGCTGGCGCGGCCACACAGCCGGCCAGTACGTGCGGATCGGGGTCGACGTCGACGGGGTGCGCCTGTGGCGGGCCTACTCCCTCACCTCGCCGACAAACCGCCAGGACGGCCGCGTCACGATCACCGTGAAGGCGATCCCGGACGGCAAGGTCAGCAACCACCTGGTCCGCAGGGCGACACCGGGCACGCTGATCCAGCTCGACCAGCCGACCGGTGACTTCGTGCTGCCACAGGCCAAGCCCGCCAAGGTGCTCTACCTGACGGCCGGCAGCGGCATCACGCCCGTGATGGGCATGCTCCGCGACACCGAGTTCGACGACGCCGTCATGGTCCACTGCGCACCGCAGCCGCAAGACGTGATCTTCCGCAACGAACTGCACGACCTGGTCGCCGACAAGAAGCTGCGGCTCACCGAGGTGCACACCGACACGGACGGCATGCTCGACATCGCCCGTCTCAACGAACTGGTGCCCGACTGGGCCGACCGCGAGACCTGGGCTTGCGGGCCCGCGGGCCTGCTCGACGCCGCCGAAGAGCACTGGAGCGAGCACGGCGTACAAGAACGCCTGCACACCGAACGCTTCCGCCCCAGCATCGTCGTCGCCGGCGACGGCGGCGAGGTCACGTTCAGCGCGACCGGCAAGACCGTCGACGCGGACGGCGCCACGCCGTTGCTGGACGTCGGCGAGGAGGCCGGCGTGCTCATGCCCTCCGGGTGCCGCATGGGCATCTGCTTCGGCTGTATCTCGCCGCTCAAGGCGGGCGCCGTACGTGACCTGCGCACCGGCGAGATCACCGAGGCCGAGCCGGGCGTCCTCATCCAGACCTGCGTGTCCGCCGCAGCGGGCCCCTGCGACATCGAACGGTAGGAGCACCTTGACCGCCATCGACCCCACCGCCCACCTGACCGCGGAGCAGATCGAGGAGCTCGGCCGCGAGCTGGACGCGATCCGCGACGAGGTGATCGCCGGCCGCGGCGAGAAGGACGCCGCCTACATCCGCAAGGTCATCTCGGCGCAGCGCAAGCTCGAGCTGGCCAGCAGGGGCGTGCTGCTGTTCTCGTTCTTCCCGCCCGCGTGGCTGCTCGGCACCGCCGGTCTGTCCGTGGCGAAGATCATGGACAACATGGAGATCGGCCACAACATCCTGCACGGCCAGTGGGACTGGATGCGGGACCCGAAGATCCACTCCACCACCTGGGAGTGGGATCACGTCTCACCGGCCGATCAGTGGAAGCACTCGCACAACGAGCTGCACCACACGTACACCAACGTGATCGGCAAGGACAACGACCTCGGCTACGGCATCATGCGCGTCGACGAGGACCAGAAGTGGCACCCGTTCCACCTCGGCCAGCCGCTGTGGAACTTCATCAACGCCTGCTTCTTCGAGTACGGCATCGCGGCCTACGACCTGGAACTCGGCAAGAACCTGCCCAAGCACCGCCGCAAGGACCCCGAGTTCCGCGCACGGGCCAAGGCCGTGGGCCGCAAGATCCGCAAACAGGTGCTCAAGGACTACGTGATCCACCCGCTGCTGTCGGGCCCGTCGTTCCTGCCCACGCTCGCCGCCACCTTCACCGCGAACCTGGTCCGCAACATCTGGTCCCACTCGGTGATCATGTGCGGGCACTTCCCCGAGGGCGTGCAGGTCTTCGAGCGCCGGTCGATCAAGGGCGAGACGCGCGGCCAGTGGTACCTGCGCCAGATGATGGGCTCGGCGAACATCAGCGGCAGCAGGGCCATGCACTTCATGACCGGCAACCTGTCGCACCAGATCGAGCACCACCTGTTCCCGGACCTGCCGAGCAACCGGTACGCCGAGGTCGCGGTGAAGGTGCGCGCGCTGTTCGAGAAGTACGAGCTGGAGTACGTCACCGGGCCGCTGCCCAAGCAGGTGTTCTCCGCGTGGCGCAAGGTCTTCCGGCTCTCGCTGCCGAACAAGAAGCCGAAGGTCAAGACGCCGGACCGCGAGCAGGAGCTCGTCGCGGCCTGATTCCCGGTATTGGTTCAGCTCTTTCGGCCGTACCGGCGGCACCTCCGTGTTGGGTCCGCGTGAGGAACACGCGCGGTCGGCCTGAACGGCCACGGGCCGGGTCCGGGGCCTGCCCGGACCGTACGGGGCACGCGGATACCGGACTTCACCGTCACCGCAGGCCAGGCGGGTGCATCACCAGCCTGGCCTGCGGTGACGGTGAAGGCGAGGGGCCCGGCACCTCCGTCTGCGGCCAGGTGGACCTTGGTGCTCAGCCCGCCGCGGGACCGTCCGAGCGCGTGATCGGCCGCCTCGCCGCAGTGGGCCGCCCCCTTTCGAGTGCCCCGGCGGCGTGCTGGTGGGCCCGGACGACCGTGGAGTCCACCGACACCGTCCAGTCGATGTCGTCGTCGGCGTCCGCCGCCGCCAGGACAGCGGCGAAGACCATCTCCCACGTGCCGCCGACGGCCCGTCTGATCAGCCGCTTGTGAGTGGTCTGGAACGAGCCGAGTTCGTCGGGAAGTCCCGCCAGGGCGAGTTGGTGCGGTACTTCCACGCGATGGCCTCGAGAATGCGGCGATGGTCGAGCCCGGGCTGCACGGCTCACGCTCCCGATGCCGGCAGGCCTTGCCGGATGCGGGTGGCCAGCCACAGGTCGAAGCGGTCGTCGCCGTCGTCGAGGTTGCGGCCGGTCAGGCGCATGGCCTTGTCGACGCGGTTGCGGGCGGTATGACGGTGGACGGCGAGGCGGCGGGAGGTCTCGTCCCAGGAGCCGCCGGTGTCGAGCCAGGTAGCGAGGGTGCGGACCAGGTCGCCTGCCGGGTCGGCGGAGTCGAGCGGGCCGAGGAGGGCGTCGGCGTAGCCGCGCAACGCTCGGCGGTCGCCGAACTCCAGCAGCAGGCGCGCGGAGCGCGCCTCGCGGGCCTCGGCGGGGCTGCCGAGCGCGCGGCTGACGCCGACCAGCGCGCGGGCCTGGCGCAGCGACCCCGTGGCCGCCTCCGGCGGGACGGCGGGGCCGATGCCCGCGGGAGAGCCGGGGGCGAAGCGGGTGAGCACGTCGAGCAGGCCGAGGTCCTCCCCGACGACGGCCTCGACCAGGCCGTCGCGGACGCGGACCAGACCGCCCGGCACGGCGAGCGCGAGGTCGGCTGCCATCTCCGCCACCACGTCGGTGGAGGTGGCGGCGCCGCCCACCGGTTCGACGGCGACCGTGCGGACGGTGTCGCTGGCCAGGCCCGCCACCGCGAGGGCGTCGCGGGCGTGTTCCGCCGAGACGTCCTCGGCGAGCAGCCGGCCCAGCAGTGCCGAGCGGCGTCGCCGCTCGGGCTCGTCGGCCAGGTGGCGGCGCTCCAGCTCCAGGGAGAGCAGCGAGACCAGACCGGAGGCTGGCATCCGGTCGTCCGGAGCGAGCGCGCCAACGAGCACGAGCAGGCCGCGCAGCCGGTTCGCGCCCAGCGGCTGGACCTCGACGCCGAGGCTGCCCGCCGTGCTGCTGGCGCTGCCGCGCAGGCCCCGCGCGGCGACCTTGTGGACCAGTTCGGTGACGCGCGGCGGCAGGCCGTGCGGGCCGAACTGGTCGAGGCTCTCCAGCCCGACGGAGGCGATCGGGCGGCCGAGCAGATCGGTGACGGCGGCGCCGACACCGGTCGCGTCGACCCAGGCCTCCAGCGTTGCGGTCAGGCCGCGCCCCGAGGCCGCGGCGGCGGTCAGTCGGCGCTGGGCGTCGAAGGCCCGCTCAAGGGCGCGATGCTGTTCGGCGGCCTTGGCGGCGAAGACGGCCTTGGTGACCGCGATGAACGGCACTTCGTCCGGGACGGTGAGCAGCGGCAGACCGGCCTCCGCCGCGGCGGCGATCAGCGGGGCTGGGGCCTGTTGGTGCGGTAGGTCGTGGCCGAGGCCGAGCACCAGCGCGCTGGCGCCGGCCGCCGCGCAGTCGAGCACGTAGGCGCGGCAGTCCTGCGTCGTCATGGGGAGCAGCAGTCCGATGGTCATCAGCAGCTCGCCCCCTTGCAGCCACTGTCCCGGGCGGAGTAGTTCCGAGACGTGGGCCGCCTCGACCGGACGGTCCAGCCGGTCCGGCGCGGCGACCACCGACAGGCGAAGCTCGGGCAGCGCGACCAGGTCGGCGAGGTGAAGAGACATGGACACAGTGTCCATCGGTCCGATCGAGAATCGACGCGGTAACCATCGTCCGAGGTCCGGACGCCGCATAGGTTCCTGCTACACATCCGCCTCGTGTCATCCTGGAGGGCCTCATGAACCAGCACAGACCCCCCCACCCTCCGCATCTCGGTGGCGGTTCTCGTACCGACAGTTCCAGCTCCGGTGGCGTCATCGAGACGCGCTCCATCGACTATGTGCCCGGCCGCGAGCGGCACGGCAAGGTCTGGCACCAGGGACCGTTCTGGTTCACCGGAAACTTCGTGCTGACCACGATGGTCACCGGCTTCATCGGCCCCTCGCTCGGGCTGAGCCTGCGCTGGTCGGTGCTGGCCGTCGTGCTGGGCGCCTGCTTCGGCACCTTCTTCATGGCCTTCCACGCCAACCAGGGCCCGCGGATGGGCCTGCCGCAGATGATCCAGTCGCGGGCCCAGTTCGGCATCCGCGGCGCGATCGTGCCGTTCGCGGCCGTGGTCTTCGTCTACATCGGCTTCAACGTCTTCAACGTGGTCCTGGCGACCCAGGGCCTTCAGACGATCCTGCCCGGCGGCACCACCCTCTGGTACGCGCTGTTGATCGGCCTGGCGATCGTGCTGGCCGTGGTCGGCCACGACCTGCTGCACGCGGTGCAGCGCTGGCTCACCTACGTGCTGATCGCCGTCTTCGGCGTTCTGACCGTCGGCGCGATGGTCCAGCTGCACCCGCACGCCCCGGCGGCGGGCTCGGGCGGGGGCGGGTTCACCGCGTTCCTGGTGGTCTTCTCGGCCGCGGCCGGCTACCAGATCAGCTATGCCGTCTACGTCTCGGACTACTCGCGCTACCTGCCCAAGGACGTTCCGGCCAAGAAGGTCATCTGGTGGACCTACCTCGGCGCGGCCGGGTCGGCCGTCTGGCTGATGTCGCTGGGCGCGCTGCTGGCCTCCGCGCTGCCGAACCCGGACGCGATCAGCGGACTTCGGCAGGTCGGCAACGACATTCTGCCCGGCTTCGGCACCTTCGCCGTGGTCGTCTCCTCGCTGGCCCTGATCTCGATCATGGCGGTCAACGCCTACGGCGCAATGCTGACCTCCACCAGCGCGGTCGACGCCTTCCGCAAGGTCCGCCCGACCGTGAAGTCCCGGATCGCCGGCATCGTCGTGATCGAACTGATCGTCTTCGTGGTCGCGCTCGTGCTGCCCGCCGACTACCTGGCGAACTTCAACAACTTCGTGCTGCTGATGCTCTACTTCCTGATCCCGTGGACCGCGGTCAACCTGGTGGACTTCTACTTCGTCCGCCGGGGCCACTACGCGATCACCGCGATCTTCGACCCGCGCGGCATCTACGGCCGCTGGTCCTGGCAGGGCCTGACCGCCTACACCGTGGGCTTCGCGGCGATGATCCCGTTCTTCGCCACCTCCTTCTGGACCGGCCCGGCCGCCGAGGCGCTGGGCGGCGCGGACATCTCCTTCGCGGTCGGCCTGGTCGTCGCCGGCGTCCTGTACTACGTGCTCACCCGCGGCCTGGACCTGAGCGCCGAGGCGGAGGCGATCGCCGCGAGCGACCGCGAACTGGAGGGCGAGGACGCGGACGGTCCCGATACCCACAACGGCTCCCCGCTGACGGTCTGACATGGCATTCCCCAACACCGACACCACTCGTGTCGCCTGCGCACAGCTCACGCTCGACGTCGGCCGTCCGGAGCGCAACCGCGCCGCCGCCCGCACGGCGATCGAGCGCGCCGCAGCAGCCGGGGCCGAAGTCGTGGTCCTGCCCGAACTCACCAACAGCGGTTACCTCTTCCACGACGTGGCGCAGGCCGCCTCGCTCGCGGAACCCCTTCACGGCCCGACCGTCGCCGACTGGACCGCGCTCGCCCGGCGCCACCGGCTCGTCGTCGTCGGCGGCCTCTGTGAACGCGACGAGGACGGTCTGATCCGCAATTCGGCCGTCCTCGTCGACCCACAGGGCCTGCGGGCGGTCCACCGCAAGGCCCACCTCTTCGGCAGCGAAAATGAGTTCTTCGTCCCCGGCACGGAACCCCCGCCCGTGGTCGACACCGACGTGGGCCGGATCGGCCTGATGATCTGCTACGACCAGGAGTTCCCCGAGTATGTGCGCGCCCTCGCGCTGCACGGTGCTGACCTGTTGTGCGTGCCGGTCAACTGGCCGCTGTTCCCCCGCCCCGACGGCGAGCGGCCATCCGAGGTGATCCGCGTGCAGGCCAACGCGGCGACCAACCGGATGTTCGTCGCCGCCTGCGACCGCACCGGAACCGAGCGCGGCGTCACGTGGACCGGCGGCTCCGTGATCGTCGACCTGGACGGCTTCCCCGTCGCCGGACCCGCGACCGAGACCGGCGACGACCTGCTCATCGCCGACTGCGCGCTGGCCAGCGCCCGCGACAAGGGTCTCGGCGAGCACAACGACGTCCTCGGCGACCGCCGCCCCGAGCTCTACCGAAGCATCATCAGCTCCACCGATCCACAAGAGGAGGAGGCACGATGAGCGAGACGCCCATCGGCCCGATCGACGCCACCCGCGTCCCCCGCTACGCCGGCCCCGCCACCTTCGCCAGGCTGCCCCGCACCGACGAGGTCGACCATGTGGACGTGGCCGTCGTCGGCGTCCCGTTCGACAGCGGCGTCAGCTACCGCCCCGGCGCGCGCTTCGGCCCCGCCCACGTCCGCGCCTCCTCCAAGCTGCTGCGCCCCTACCACCCCGCGCTCGACATCTCCCCGTTCGCGGCCCAGCAGGTCGCCGACGCGGGCGACATCGCGGTCAACCCCTTCGGCATCGCCGACGCGATGAAGACCGTCGAGCTGGCCGCACGCGACCTCGCCTCCGGCGGCACCAAGCTGCTGACCATCGGCGGCGACCACACCATCGCCCTCCCGCTGCTGCGCGCAGTCGCCGCCGAGCACGGCCCCGTCGCCGTCGTCCACTTCGACGCCCACCTCGACACCTGGGACACCTACTTCGGCGAGCCGATCACCCACGGCACCCCGTTCCGCCGCGCCTCCGAAGAAGGCCTGCTCGACCCCGAGCGCTGCCTCCACGTCGGCATCCGCGGCCCGCTGTACTCGCGCGAGGACCTGCGCGAGGACGGCGTCCTCGGCTTCCAGGTCATCCACGCGGACGACTACCAGGACGCCACGGTCGCCTCCGTCGTCGAGCGCATGCGCCACCGCCTGGGCGACGGGCCGGTATACGTCTCCATCGACATCGACGTCCTCGACCCGGCCCACGCCCCCGGCACCGGCACACCCGAGGCCGGCGGCCTCACCAGCCGCGAACTCCTGCACACCCTGCGCGGACTGGTCGGCCTCGACGTCGTCGGCGCCGACATCGTCGAGGTGGCACCTGCCTACGACCACGCGGAACTCACCGGCATCGCCGCCGCACACGCCGGCTACGAACTGCTCTCAGTGCTCGCGCGGAACAAGGAAGCCACCACAGACAACTGAACTCACCGTGTGACTCCAGTGAGTCACACGGTGATCCCAGCCCGCACACGCCCTTCGCGTGGACGACCGGTCAATTGGTCAGCTGGTGGCCCTTGCGGATCTCCGCCTGGGTGACCTCGCGGTCCTCCAGTTCGCAGATCTTCGACACCTGGACGCGGGGCATGTTTTCGAGGTGCACCTGGGGCAGCGCACGGAGTGGTCCTCGGTAGCGCTCACCAGCCAGTGGTACCGCTCTTACGGCAACGAGAATCGGGACTTCGGCGAGGACGGCCTGATGAGGGTCCGTCTCGCCTGCATCAACGATCTCCCGATCGCCGAATCCGACTGCAAGTACCACTGGCCGCTGGGCAGGCGTCCCGACGACCACCCCGGCCTGAGCGATCTCGGGTTCTGACCTCCGCCCCCAGCAGCACGAGCATCTTGAAGCCGGCGGGGGCCCGGTGCCTGAGGCACCGGGCCCCGCTCCGGCACTGCAGAGCATCCTCGTCGGCCACTCGACCGGCGGCGGCGAGGTCACCCGCTGCATCGGCCGGCACGGCACCGGCCGCGTCCCCAAGGCCGTCCTGGTCGGCGCGATCCCCCCTCCCCACGCGTAGCCACGTTCAAGGCCACCGCCCACGCGGTGTACAGCGGTCACAGACGAGACGCCACTGAGCGAAGCTGTCTTCGAGAGCTGACCCCGAGCTTCGCGAAGACGTTGCCGAGGTGCCATTCCACGGTGCGCGGGCTGATGAACAGCTGGGCGGCGATCTCCTGGTTGGTGTGCCCGTCTCTGGCCAGCCCGGCGATCTGGGCTTCCTGGCCGGTGAGCTCGGTGTCGGTGCCGTCCGTCCTCTTGCGTGCGGTTTCTCCGGTCGCCGAGAGCTCCTTGCGGGCGCGCTCGGCGAAGCCGTCGGCTCCGAATCGATCGAACGCCTCGTAGGCGGACCGCAGCTGAACACGGCTTTCCTGGCGGCGGTTACGACGACGCAGCCACTCGCCGTACAGCAGTCGGGCACGGGCCAGGTGGACGGCGATGCGGCAGCCCCCGAGATGCTCGATCGCCTCCTGGTAGAGCGCCTCGGCAGCCTCGTCGTCGGTCACCAGGGCACGCGCGCAGGCCTCCACCCCCAGGGCCCACCGGGTTCCGCTCGCGCGGGTGCGCTCGGTGAGGTCGTCCAGTGCCGCCGCCGCGACCTTGGGCTGCCCGCTGCGGACGGCCGCCTCGACGAGTTCGGACAGTGCCCACCCGAAAAAGGCCAGGTCCTCGTACTGGCATGCGCGCGTCGCGGCTGCCAGCGCGGTGTCGTAGCGGCCGAGGCCGTTGTAGAGCACTGCGGTTGCGTACTCGGCGAGGCCCAGACTGCGCCCCTCGCCCCTGGCGCGCACTTCTTCGGCGGTGGTCTCGATGAGATCCCTCGCCTGGTGCTCCTGGCCCCGCAAGGCGCCGAGCACGAGTGATGTGTACATCATGGGTACGCCGCCCACGGCGTCCGAGATCGCCGTGGCCTCGTCGATCAGAGCCGCCGCGGTGTCGAACTCGCCGGCATGGACGTGGGTGAACGCCTGGTAGGTCAGCGCCATCGGGAGCACGGTGAGCGCCCCCGCTTCGCGGGCGATGCGGACGGCGCCGATCGCCAGTCGGTACCACGCGTCGTCGTCCCACAGCTCGGACGCGACAGGCTCGGGTATCAGACGGAAGGCGAGCCACAGCCAGCGCCGGTCCGTGTCGCCGGATGCCTGCTCCTGCTGGACGACGCGCAGTGCGTGTCTGAGGGGGGCGACGCCAGCGGCGTAGCCGTCGAGGATCCGGCCGACCACGCTGTCCAGAAGAATGTCGACCGTCCGCGGTGGCGTCGGCGGCGACGGTCCGGCGCGGGCCGCCTCGGCCACCTCCCAAAGCCCGGGGCCCTCGCTCAGACGGCCGGCGAAGATCGCCGCGCCGACCGCTTCGAGGAGGGTGTCACGGGCGAGGGCGGGGTGGAGGGGCGCCAGCCGATGTGCCGCGTCGAGCAGGAGCCGGGGCGCGTCGCCACCGCGCACCTGGGAGAACACCAGTCGGGCTCGCAGCCGCTCGATCCGGGCGCGTCGCAGGTCGTCCAGAGGGCCGGCCTCCGCGGCAGCCAGCATGGTGCACGCCTGGTCGGCCGCGCCGGCGTCGATCGCGGCCTGGGCGGCGGCCAGTGCGCGGGCGACACGGCGTGCGGGATCGGGCGTCAGTTCCGCCGCCCGCCGCAGGAACGAGGCAGCCGCGGCGTTTCCGCCCCTGCCTTGCGCCCGGCCGGCCGAGCGTTCCAGGTCGACGGCGACGCTCTCGTCCGGCTGGTCGGCGGCGTGAGCGTGGTGCCACGCCCTGCGATCAGGATCAAGGTGGGGATCGGTGGCTTCCGCCAGTGCCCGGTGTGCCGCACGGCGATCCGGCGCAGACGCCCGCCGATAGATGGCCGAGCGCACCAGGGGGTGCTGGAACCGCACCACGATGTCGCATTCGAAGAGCCCTGCGGCCTCGGCCGATGCTGCGGCGTCCCGCGATATCTCCTGCAGGCCGGCCGCGCGCCACAGCAGGCGCGCGTCTCCGGTCGGTTCCGCCGCGGCGGTCAGCAGGAGACGCCGGCCGTCCTGCGGAAGTGATCGGAACTGCTGGTAGAAGGCGTTCTCGATGCGGCCCGCCAAGGGGCGCCCGCCGGGAAGCCGGAATCCGCCCGCCAGCTCCGCGGGTGCTTGCGGCAGCTGCAGCAGCAGCGCCATCGGATTGCCGTGGGCCTCGGCGACGATCCGGTCCCGCACCAGCGGGTCGAGGGGTACCCGCAGGGCCGAGGCCAGCAGGGTGCGTGCGTCGCGCTCACTGAGGCCGTCGAGGATCAGTTCCGGCAGGCCGGTCAGTTCACGATGGTCGTCGGGCTCGCGCAGGGCGAAGATCAACGCCACCGGTTCGGCCATCAACCGCCTGGCGACGAACACCAGCGTTTCCGTGGTCTCCTCATCCAGCCACTGCGCATCGTCGATGAGGCAGGCCAGTGGCTGTGCCTCGGCGGCGCCGGCGAGCAGATCGAGCGCGGCCAGACCCACCAGGTACCGATTCGGCGCCTCGCCCTCCCGTAGTCCGAACGCCACGGACAACGCATCGCGCTGCGGCTCCGGCAGCTCCTGAAGCCGCCCCAGCGCGCGGGTGAACGTGCACAGCTGCTGAAGGCCCGCGAACGGAAGTCTCATCTCCGACTCGACGCCCGCGATGGCGGCGGTCCGGAACCCGACGGCCCGGCCGGCCGCGTAGTCCAGCAGGGCGGTCTTGCCGATCCCCGCCTCGCCGCGAAGGACCAGGACCGCGCTCCTGCCCGCCTGCGCCGTGGCCAGTGCCTGCTCCAGTGCGGCCAGCTCCCGGTCCCGCCCCAGCAGTCCGACCTGAGCATCGATGCCGGGCACGCTCATGGTCGATCTCCTGACCCCGCTGCCTGGTGTGTTTCTCCGCCGCCGGCCGATGCGACCGGTCGGCTCGGCATGGCCCCTTCGGACATCACCATTGCCACCGTAGTTCACTTTGACCATTTTCAGCCGATATGAGACTTACCCCCGTATGAGACCTGCAGCCCTCTGATCACCGGCAGCGACTGTCAGCACCCCTACGTGATCCACGGTTGCGCCGCCTCCGCCGCGAGCGCGCCACCCCCGGGTTCGACCACGGGACCAACCCCCGGGGGTTTCCCGGGGGCGATGCATGCCCGACCTCGGAAATGGTGGGCGAGTCGACGACACAAGGTCGTCGGCGACAGCAAGGAGATTCATATGTCCGCCACTCCCGGCACTCCGGAGATCCGGCCGTTCACGTTCGAGTTCCCCCAGGCGGAACTCGATGATCTGCGTGCGCGCATCGAGGCGGCGCGGTGGCCCGAGAAGGAGACCGTCGCGGACCAGTCGCAGGGCACGCAGCTGGAGACGATGAAGGAGCTCGCGCGCTACTGGGCGTCGGAGTACGACTGGCGCAGGGTCGAGGCGAAGCTGAAGGCCCTGCCGCACTTCATCACCGAGATCGACGGCCTGGACATCCACTTCATCCACGTCCGTTCCAAGCACGAGGACGCCCTGCCGCTGATCGTCACGCACGGCTGGCCGGGCTCGATCGTCGAGCAGCTGAAGATCATCGAGCCGCTGGTCGACCCCACCGCCCACGGCGGGAGCGCGTCGGACGCCTTCCACGTGATCATCCCGTCGATGCCCGGCTACGGCTTCTCGGGCAAGCCCACCTCGACCGGCTGGGGTCCCGAGCGCATCGCTCGCGCCTGGGGCGAGCTGATGAAGCGCCTGGGCTACACCAAGTACGCGGCCCAGGGCGGCGACTGGGGTGCGATCATCGCCGACTTCATGGGGGTCCAGGCACCCGAGGGCCTGATCGGCATCCACACCAACATGGCCGGCGCCGTACCGCCCGCCATCGACGCCGCGCTCATCGCGGGCAATCCGCTGCCGGCGGGCCTGTCGCTCTCCGACGAGGAGAAGGCGGCGGTGGAGCAGCTGGACTTCGTGTACCGGCACGTCTACTTCGCCTACCTGATGGCGTCGCGTCCGCAGACGCTGACCGGGCTGGTGGACTCTCCGGTCGGTCTGGCGGCCTTCCTGCTCGACCACGACGCGGCCAGCCTGGCCATGATCTCCCGGTCCTTCGCCGGTGTGAAGGAGGGCCTGACCCGGGACGACGTCCTGGACAACATCACGCTCTTCTGGCTGACCAACACGGCGGTCTCCGCGGCTCGCCTCTACGCGGAGAACAAGACCTCCTTCTTCGGGGTCAAGGGCGTCGCCCTCCCGGTCGCCGTGAGCGTCTTCCCCGACGAGATGTACCGGGCCCCGAAGAGCTGGGCGGAGCAGGCCTACCCGAACCTCGTCCACTACAACAAGGTCTCCAAGGGCGGCCACTTCGCCGCCTGGGAGCAGCCGGAGCTCCTCGTGAGCGAGATCCGCTCGGGCCTGCGAAGCCTGCGGTAATGGACCACTCCTGACGCCTGCACGGGCACCGGCCCCGCGGGGCGGCCGAGCGACCCGACTCCGGGTCCGCCCGGCCGCCCCGCGGGGCGTTCGTGGAGGTCGACCGGGCCACCACGGGCCCCGGACACCTCGACTGCCGGTACCCGGTGAACCGGCGAGTGCTGTTCCTTCTGGGACATATACCGCCTCGCAGACGGCAGTTGGGGTACCGACCGAGGACCCATCGCTAACTATTAATTTAGGAATTATTATTGACGTGTGCCGGTGACCGCTGCAAGATCCTGGCAACCAACCCGTAGGCGAGCGGGCGTTGACCGGTTCCAGGAACGACCGCCGCACATTCCGCCGGGCAGCGGCCGCCTCAGACTCACGACCGGGACGGTTCGGCACGCCTGATCGGACAGCGAAGGATCCGATGTGAAACGACATCTCACCGTCCTCGTGGCGCTCCTGACCGGCTTGCTGGTCGTGCAGGCACCCGCCCATGCCGTCCCCCGGGCCGGCAGTGACACCGTCACGGCGCCGGCGTCCCAGCAGGTGCTGAGCCCGACGCCCTACATGGGCTGGAACACCTACTACGCGCTGGGGGGCGATCCGACCGAGGCGGAAGTCAAGTCGGTTGCCGACTTCCTGGTCAGCAGCGGACTGCGCGACGCCGGCTACCAGTACGTCTGGATCGACGGCAACTGGGCGGCGCCGACCCCGCGCAACTCGGCCGGCGACCTGGTGGCCAACCCCGACCAGTTCCCGAACGGGCTGAAGCCGCTGGTCGACTACATCCACGCCAAGGGCCTCAAGGCCGGCATCTACACCGACGCCGGCCCGTACATTCCCGGCAAGTGCGGACTCGGCAGCCACGGCCACTACCAGCACGACGCGAACCAGTTCGCCGCCTGGGAGTTCGACGCGGTCAAGGCGGACTATCTCTGCGGGATCGCCGCGGACCTCGACCCGAAGACCGTCTACACCGAGTTCGCGCAGGCGCTGCGGAACAACGCGAGCAAGCGCCCCATGATCTTCAACCTCTGCAACCCGGTGACCTCCCCGGACTGGGGCAACTACCCGGAGACTCAGCAGTCGACGTACTCCTGGTCCTACGCGCCGGCGATCGCACAGTCCTGGCGGACGTACACGGATGTCGGTTTCGTCGGCGAGATCAAGTACAAGGACGTGCTGCGGAACTACGACGCGAACGCGCGGCACCCCGAGGCCGCAGGTCCCGGGCACTTCAACGACCCGGACTACCTCGGACCCGAACTGGGCATGAGCGACGAGGAGTTCCGTACCCAGATGACGCTCTGGTCGGCGGCGGCCGCGCCGCTGATGATCGGCAGCGACGTCCGTAAGCTCAGCAAGACCTCGCTCGGGATTCTCTCGGACCCCGACGTCATCGCGATCGACCAGGACCCCGCCGGTGTCCAGGCCGTCCGCGTGGGCCCGGCGGGCACGACGGAGACCTGGGTGAAGCGGCTGGCGAACGGTGACCGCGCCGTGGTGCTGCTGAACCGGGGCGACAGCCCCGCGACGCTGACCACGAAGGCGTCGTCGGTCGGGCTGACCGGGGACCGGTTCACCTTGAAGAACGCCTGGACCGACAAGGTCACCGAGAGCGCCGGCACCATCAGCGCCGCCGTCCCCGCCCACGGCGCGGCCCTGTTCCGGGTCGCCCGGGCAACGGGCAAGCCCGGCGTTCCGCACGTCGTCGCCGGCCTGCCGCAGGTGACGGCGGTCGACGGCGACGCGGTGGCGGCCGGCATCGCCCCGGTGGTCGCCGGCGGCGACCACGCCCGGGTCGAGGTCACCGTCCGCAACGACGGTGCGCAGCCGGTCTTCACCCCGCGGGTCGAACTGGCGGTGCCCGCCGGGTGGACAGCCCGTCCGCTCGGCAGAGCGCCGAAGCTGCTGCCGTCCAACCGCTCCGCGACCCTGGCCTTCACGGTGACCCTGCCGGCCACCGCCGCGCCGGGCAGCGCCGCGCTGACCGCCACTACCTCGTACGAGGTGACCGGCAAGGGGCGGCTGCGGCAGGAGACGGCCACGTCACTGGTCGTGGCACCGGCGGCGCCGGACGGCGACGTCACCCTGTCGCACCACGACTGGATCAGCGCCACCAGCGGGTGGATGAGCCCGACGGTCGACCGGAGCGTCGGTGGCTGGACGCCGATCAGCATGCTCGGCCAGGAGCACCCGACGGGCATCGGGGTCGCCTCACCTTCCACGGTCCGCTACTACCTCGGCGACCGGTGCACCCGGCTGACCACGACCGTCGGCATCGACGACGCGGTGCGCAACGTCGGCCCGGAGGGCGGAACTTCGACCTTCCAGGTCATCGGTGACGGCCGGGTGCTGTTCGACAGTGGTGTGCTGAGCCGCGACGACGTCCGCCAGGCCGACATCGACCTGACCGGCGTCCGGGTGCTCGACCTGGTGGTCGGCGACGCCGGCGACGGCGGCTACAACGACCGTGCCGACTGGGCCGGTTTGAACGCCACCTGCTGATTCGGCTCTCACGGGGCCGGGTGCCCTCGGTCCTCCGGCCACGGCCGCACCGACACCCTTGACGTGAACCGTCCGCGAACGGCCCCCGACCGGGTTACCTGGTCGGGGGCCGTTCATCTGCGGTGGGTGTGGGATTCGAACCCACGGTGGCATCGCTGCCACGACGGTTCTCCGGTCCGTCCCAGGCCCACGGTGCCTGACGGCAACGACGACGGACGTCCGCGTGAGCAGAGGTATGTCACAGGGCGTCGACATCAGCCGTTCTCGGGCCGGGGTCGGTACCGGAGCGGTGGACCGTGACCCGAGCGGGCACCGGAGGCTGGTCCGGCCAGGCGAACGCGTACCGGGGATCGCCCCCGCGGTTCAGCCGTACGAAGCGCAGGAGTTCGCGGACGACGCCCGCGTTGCCCATGGCCCAGCCCGTGCACGGTTCGAGGTCGCTCGGGGTGCCCCGGTGGTCGAAGTTGGACCAGCGGGCGCCGTCGGTGTCCCGGATCGCACGGGTGACGAGGTCCGCGACGAGGGCGTCGGCGAAGTCGTACGGGTCCTGCCGTTCTACGATCCGGTCGCAGGCCAGGGCCAGGACGCCCGCGGTGCCGCAGCAGCGGCCGTTGTTGTCCCAGAAGCCGGGGCGCAGCCGCTGGGGCAGGCCGGACCGGGTGACCGTATGCCAGCAGCGGTCGGCCAGGGCGGGCCAGACCGGGTCCGCCGTGACGTCCCGCAACAGTCGGAACACCTGAGCGTCGCCTGCCGGGCCGTGGCACCAGCCGTAGCTGACCGGCTCGATCACATCGGGGCGGTACTGCGGAGTGGAGTGCAGCACCAGAAAGCCCTCCGGCCCGGCTTCGTCACGCGCCACGACATCCGCGGCACCGGCCAGCGCCAGCTCGACCAGGTCCGCGCGGCCGGTGGCCCGGCCGACCCGGGCAAGCGCCAGGACGATGCCGAGCGTGCCGTGCGAGATGTGATGCAGACGGGAGTCGATTCCCGTGCGATGGGCCCAGTGAACACCCGCCGCGGTCTGCTCCGCCGTCCGCAGATACGGCTCCACGGCGAGGACGGCCAGGTCGGCGTCGCCGGCCGCGAGCGCGCCGAGGCCGATCCCCGCGTTGCCGCCCATCAGCTCGAACAGCTCGCCCCAGCGCGTCCCGTCGAAGCGTGACCGCACGAGTTCCAGCGCGCGGTCCGCGGCGGCGCCGGCGGCCGTGTCGCCGAGTGCGTCGTGAACGGCCCTCAGGCCAAGGGCCATTCCGGTGCGCCCGAAGTAGAGGGAGTCGTCGTCGATGCCGTCGACGGAGTCCGCGAGGCTGCGGGCCGCGCGCAGGGCGGTGTCGGCGTAGGCATCGTCGCCGAAGTGCCGCCATGCCTCCAGGAGTACGGGGACGATCCCGGCCGTACCGGAGTAGAGCATCGGGTTGAGCTCGTCGTCCGAGGGCCTGGTCGTCCAGGCGAGGCCCCCGCCGGCCGTTTCCCGCGCCGCGTCGGTCAGCCACCGCAGGCCCTCCACCGCGAGCTCCTCGACCTCGTCGACCGCCACAACCTTGGCTTCGGGTGCTGTCATGGGCTCACTCTCGCATGATCTCCGGGCCCGCCCAGTGGGAGGTGGCACTCCGCAGGGTGACCCGAAACAGCGGCGAGGGGAGGGAGTTCGGGCTCCGTCCAGGGTTCGGCGGGATCCTGGGCGGCCCATTGCCACGGCGTGCTGTTCGCGGCTGGAGTACATCACCGAAGTACAACAACCACAGCAGCCGGCCGCGTCCGGTGGAGGCCTCGTCAGGACGTAACGCGACCGGTACGGCCGTCAGCAACCGACCCATATTGAGCTACGGATCAGAAGGCGTACCTGCCAACCGGTGAGGTCGTCCGCACGGTAAAGGCCGCGACCCGGGGTGCGACAAGGGTCGGCTGCCTCACCACCACCGCAGGACTGTGCCACTTACATGCCGGAACGTACGGGGAACCACGGGGAGTCAGCAGCACCAACGGGGTTTCCGCCGCGCCTTCCCGCATCGTGGGATTCACACAGATCACACCATCAACCGCCCTGCCTCGCGCCTAGAGCGGTAAATGGTCCAGCCCACTCACCGGTTCCACACCCGCTGGAACTCTTCGGCCGTGATGGCCTTCAGCGGTTCCACTTCAGGGTCGATCGCTTGGTCTGTCAAGAAGCCGTGCTCGTCCTCCATGTGCTCCCAGTTGTACCGGTGGAGCTGGCCGGAGGAAGTCAGCTCGACTTGCTTGATGACGATCAACTCTCCGCGGTCGGGTACGGCCTCGACATACCACAGTTGGCCTCCCCGGCCCGCCGCGGTGCCTGTCAGCCGGTTGACGGAAAGGACGCGCCACGTGCCACCAGGCCCATTGCTGGGTGATGGCGAGATGCGCGCCACGAGGGAGGGGGCAGTCTGCGGCGATCAGCACGTCTCCCTCATTGTCACGCCAGCCGATGCTCACCGACCCGTCGCCGATGTCACGTACGTCGAGTCCCCTGCTCTCGTCCGGAACGGTCATGGCCGGCAGTCGCAGGGTGTGGAGCAGGCGCCCGGTGCCAGCGTCGAGGACGAGCAGGTCGGCGCGGATCCGGCGACCCGTGTCCTTCCCCGTGAGGAACGGCTGGCGTGCGACGTACACCCGACCGGCGGCGAGCTCGGGGAACCCGTACTCCTGGCCGGTCGGCGCCCGCAGCTGCCAAGCAAGGTGTCCGTCCCGGGTGCCGTAGGCGCGCAGGAGAGTGTCGTGGTCCTCCTCGGATCGGTCGCCGGGGTCGATGGCCGACAGTACGATGCCGCCTCCCGCGGCGACCGCGTCCCACGCATCCGCGGCAGTGAGAGCGCGCGCGGTGGCACCTTGGCGGTTCACGTCGAGCAGCTGAATGGCCGGCGGGTGGTCCGGATCAGGGATGACCAGCGTGTGCTCGCCTCCCCTGACCATCAGTCTGGGGGCCGCGGTGTGCTGCTGCCACAGAACCTTGCCCGTGCGGTTGTCGATGCCTAGCAGGAGGTAGTAAATGCCCCTGTCGGGGCTCGTCACGTTGCAGACCAAAGGGACGACGCTCAGGTGGCCCGGCAGGGCGTACGCAGTGATCACGAGCCCGTCGGGGCAGGATCTGGGCGTCTTCGCAGTCCGCAGACTCCGGCCGTCGCGCTCGGCGAAGGCACGCACGGCACCGGGGGCCTCGGTGAGAGCTTGGCCGCCGACGAGCGCCGTGGTCCGAAAGCCCTTGGCGTGCTGGACGTCTACGTGCCACAGCGGCTTGCCCGTGCGCAGATCGACGCCGATGAACCTCCCGTCGCCGAAAGCGGCCACCACGGTGCGTTCCGACACGTCGAACGTATCCACACCGGCCTCCGAGTCCGGGCGCTCGTAGCGCCAGTACTCCTTGCCGGTCCGCACGTTCGCCGCAGTCACGCCGGAGAGCGAACCCGTCTTCCGTACGTACAGTCCGTGGACCAAGGCTTCATCGAATCCTGAAGTTCGACGTACGACGTGTTCGGGTGCGACCGGGGCTCCGACGCCGACCGCGGCGGGAAACGGGCCGTGGGCTCCAGTGACCACGTCCCGTGGCTGGTGCCTGTGCACCCACAAGTGGCTCATCACGAGGAGGAGCAGCGCGATGAGCAGGCCCCACACCTGACGGCGGGCCAGCGCCCGCACTTCCGCAACGTCCGGAACAGGCTTGCCCGGTCCCCCCGACAGCCCCATTCCTGGTTCTCCCAGCAAATTCATCCGTCGCGCCACAACAGCCCCCCGGCCCTGCCCCCGATCACCGTGACCCGATGGCTGAGGGATTCTCACCTTCCGCAGAAGGACAGCACAAGGGCTGCGGTGTGGTTGCCATGGCTCGCCAGGTGGTTCACGAGGGCCCCTGTCCATTTCCCCGGGCTTCTGCCTGGTTTGCGCGAAAACCCTCCGCAGGTCAGAGGGATGTGAAACTCGAACGACGCATCCGGAGTCGTGTGCGCAGGCTGTGATCCTGCCGGGGACACTCGCCGAAGATCAGCAGAAATCTAGCGCTGACCAGCGCGGATGCCATTACACGGGAGCGAGCCCCCAAGCGAGCCGTTCAGATGCGATATATCCAGGACTCCCCGGATCAGAGTGCCTCCGTCCTGTTCGGGCAGAAGCCTCCCGGTCACCGCGGGCGACCCGGTTCCGGATGCCTCTCCTCGTCGGCAGCCGCGGCCTCCCGTCCCTGTTCGCTCGCGACCAGGCTGGAGAGCAGTGCCAGCGCCTCGTGCGAGGGAGAGCCTGGTTCGGCGGTGTATCCGGTGATCGTGAGGCCGGGGGCGCTGGTGACGTCGAGGGACTCGAACCTCAGGATCAGGTCGCCGACCGCCGGGTGGTAGAAGTGCTTGGTGCCGCTGCGGTGGGCCAGTACGTCGTGGGCCGCCCAGCGGGTACGGAACTCGATGCTGCGCGTGGCGAGCTCCCCCACCAGGGTGGTGACCGCCTTGGAATGCGGTGACCGTGCGGCTTCCACGCGCAGCAGGGCGACGGCGTCGTCGGCCGCCTTGTCCCAGTCGGGGAAGACCTCGTCGGCCCGGTCGTCCAGGAAGATGAAGCGGGCCAGGTTCGGCGGCTCGGTCTGCCGCTCGTGGACCGCCCCGTACAGTGCCCGGCCCAGTGGGTTGGCCGCGACGATGTCGAGGTGGGCGTTGTACACGACGGCCGGCGCGGAGACCATGGCGTCGATGAGCGCCTGCACACCCTGCGGAACCTTGCGGCTCGGGCCCCTCGACGGCTTCCCGCCCACCTTGGTGGTCGCCGCCCGGGCCAGGTCGAACAAGTGGGCCGTCTCCACCTCGTCCAGGGAGAGGGCCGCGGCAATGGCCTGGAGAACATCGTCGGAGACACCGGAGACCTGTCCGCGTTCGATCTGGATGTAGTACTCGGCGCTCACCCCGGCCAGGTACGCGACCTCCTCGCGCCGCAGGCCGGGGACCCTGCGACGCCCCGACGTCGCGAGCCCCACCTGCTCGGGGGTGATCTTCGCGCGCCGGGTCATCAGGAAGTCTTTGATGTCCTTGGCGGTGTCCATGATTCGAGGCTAGGTCCATCGCGCGGTGCCAGGGAGGGGCTGCCGGTACCTGCGACACACGGTCTCTCCCACCAGGCCGCGACGGCGCCCCGCCTGGTCGGTGTCGCCCGCACCGACCGGTCGGGCGCCGCCGGCACCCGGGGAGCTCAGTCCGTCGGCACGGCGTCCGGCAGGCCGAGCGCGGTGGACACATGGCGCCAGACGGCGGCGAGCACCATGTCCAGCGTGATGGTCGGGTCGCGCAGCATGAGGCGGATGCCGTAGCCGTCGCACAGGGACAGGACGAGCGTGCTGAGGCCGTCCACGTCGGTGGGGGTGAACTCGCCGGTCGCGATGCCGCGCCGTACCGCCTCGGACACCCAGGAGTGCAGCTGGGCGTACAGGTCGACGGCGAAGACCCGGGTGGTCTCGTCGCGCAGCGCCCTCACCCACAGTTCCTGCCACAGCTTCCAGTCCTGGTGCAGCTGGGGATCGCTGGGCAGCAGATTGCGCACGATGCGGGCCAGGATGACCGCCGCCGGTGCCGACTCGGCGTCGCGTTCGACGTCGACGGCGGTGTTGGCGAAGGAGTGCGTCATCGCCTCGGTGAACAGCTTCTCGCGCGTGTCGAAGTGGTAGTGCAGCAGCGCCGTCGACACTCCGGCCCGCTCGGCGACCATGCGCATGCGGATCTTCTCGAAGCCGATGTCGGCGATGACCTCGCACGCCGCGGTCAGGATGCGCGCGCGCGTGTCTGCCGTGCGCACCTTCGTGGACACCCTGCGGCTCCCCTCGTTCGGTGGTCGTACGCCAAGACCATTTTCCCTCACCTGGGCCGTGCCGCGGTCGCCCCCTCCCGATGCCGTTCGTCGTAGGTGTGGAAACCGCGTCCCGACTTCCGTCCCAGCAAGCCGGCCTCCACCATTCGGGACAGCAGCGGGGGCGGCGAGTACTGGGGTTCGCGGAACTCGGCGTACAGAGACTCGGCGATGGCTCGCGTGGTGTCCAGACCGATGAGGTCGGTCAGGGCCAGCGGGCCGAGCGGGTGGGCGCAGCCGAGGACCATGCCCCGGTCGACGTCCTCGACGGTCGCGCTGCCCGACTCCACCATGCGGACGGCGGCGAGGAGGTAGGGCACCAGCAGCGCGTTCACGACGAATCCGGCCTTGTCCCGGGTGCGTACGACCTCCTTGCCGAGGGTCGTGGTCACGAAGGCCTCGGCCCGTGCCGCGGTGGTGGGCGAGGTGAGCAGTGACGGGACGAGTTCGACGAGCCGCAGCACCGGTACGGGGTTGAAGAAGTGCACGCCGACGACTCGGTCGGGGCGGCCGGTCGCGGCGGCGAGCCGGATGACCGGGATGGAGGAGGTGTTCGTGGCGAGGATGGTGCGGTCGCCGGTGACCACGGAGTCGAGGCGGGCGAAGACGTCGAGCTTGAGTGCCTCGTCCTCCGCGACCGCCTCGATGACCAGGTCGTGGTCGTGCAGGGCCTCGATCTCGTCGGTCACGGAGATCAGGCCCGTGGCGGCGTCACGTTCCTGCGCGGTGAGCCTGCCGTGCGCGGTGGCCCGGTCGAGCGAGCGGGTGATGCGCAGCAGCCCGGTGCGGGCCGCCTCCGCGTCGCGTTCCACGACCGTGACCGGCACGCCGGCGCGTGCGCAGACCTCGGCGATGCCGGCGCCCATCAGGCCGCAGCCGACGACCCCCACGCGCTCGATGTCGGTCATCCGTCTTCCTCTCCGAAGTGGGGCGAACTGTGCCGGTGCCGCCCGGCGCCCGGCCGGGTGGGGCGGCCCACGGGCCGGGGCGCGACGGTCCCCGGACAGGGGCTGCCCGGGGCCGGGGCACGGGGCCCCGGCCCGGGACGCGTCATGCGACGGGCAGGTCCAGGACCTCGGTGCCGCGCTTGACGAGCTCGTTGGCGATGATGAGGCGCTGGATCTCGGAGGTGCCCTCCCAGATCCGGTCGACGCGCAGCTCGCGGTAGAGCCGCTCGACGGCGTACGTACGGTCGTAGCCGCGGCCGCCGTGGATCTGGAGGCAGCGGTCGATCACCCGGCCCGAGGCCTCGCTGGCGGAGAGCTTGGCGATGGCCGCCTTGGCGTGCAGCGTCTTGCGGTCCTCGGCCGAGGCCTGGTCGATCTCCCAGGCGACCTGGTGGGTGTAGGCGCGGTTGACGGCGATGTCGACGGCGCAGTCCGCGAGCATGCCCTGGATCAGCTGGTACGAGGCGATCGGCGCCCCGAACTGCTCGCGCTCCACCGCCCAGTCCCGGGACAGCTCCAGGGCCCGTTCGGCGGCGCCGGTGGTGCGGGCCGCGATCATCAGACGCTCCTCGGTGAACCAGGAGCGGGTGATGTCGTACCCCTCGCCGATGCCTCCGAGCACCGCGTCCTCGTCGACCTGCACGTCGGTGAAGGTGAACTCGGGGTGCTCGTAGACGAAGGTGTGCATGAAGCGCGGCACGCGGGTCATCTCGATGCCGGGGGTGTCCTTGTCGACGAGGAACAGCGTGGGGGCGCGCTCCGGGCCCGCCGCCGCGAGGACGATCATGAAGTCGGCGTGGTCGCCGACGGTCACGAACCACTTCTCGCCGTTCAGCACCCAGCCGTGGTCGTTCCTGGTGGCGGTGGTGGCGAGGTTCTGCGGGTCCGAGCCCGCGCCGGGCTCGGTGACGGCGTAGCAGTCGCGCCGCTCGCCCTTGATCACCGGGACGAGGAAGCGCTCACGCTGCTCCGGGGTGCAGAAGCGGAGCGCGTTGGCCGGCCGCCACACCATGTCCCACAGCGCGCCGGTGAGCCGGCCGAGCTCCTCCTGCACGGTGACCTGCTCGGCGATGGTGAGTCCGGCGCCGCCCCACTCGGCCGGCATGTTGACGGCCTGGAGGCCGGCGTCGAGGACCGCGTCGCGGATCTTGGCGTGAGCGCTCGCGGGCAGGCCGTTGTCCTCCTCGCACGGGATCTCGTAGTCGGCGATGAAGTCGGTGAGGGCGCGCGCGTCGGCCTTGAGCTGCGCCTGGCGCGGGGTGAGGCGGAAGTCCATGGATGTCCTCGCTGTGTGGTGACGGGTGTACGGGGCGCGGGGCGGGCTGTTTCAGTGCGTGGGCAGGGCCAGGGCGCGGGTGCCGCGCTTGATCAGCTCATTGGCGATGATGAGGCGCTGGATCTCGGAGGTGCCCTCCCAGATCCGGTCGACGCGCAGCTCGCGGTACATGCGCTCGACGGGGTAGGTGCGGTCGTAGCCGCGGCCGCCGAAGATCTGCAGGCAGCGGTCGGCGACCCGGCCGGCGGCCTCGCTGGCGGCGAGCTTGGCGGTGGAGGCCTTGGCGTGCAGCGTCTTGCGGTCGGTGTGCGGCTGGTCGGCCTCCCAGGCGACCTGGTGGGTGTAGGCGCGGTTGACGGCGATGTCGACGGCGCAGTCGGCGAGCATGCCCTGGATCAGCTGGTACGAGGCGATCGGGGCGCCGAACTGCTCGCGCTCCACGGCCCACTCCCGGGCGAGCTGCAGGGCGCGTTCGGCCGCGCCGACGGTGCGGGCCGCGATCATCAGGCGTTCGTCGGTGAACCATTCCTTGGTCAGTTCGTAGCCGTTGCCGACGCCGCCGAGCACGTCCTCGTCGGCCACGAAGACGTCGGTGAAGGTGAATTCGGGGTGCCCGTTGACCGCGGAGTGCATGAAGTGCGGGACGCGGGTCATCTCCACGCCCGGCGCGGCCCGGTCCACGAAGAAGAGCGTGGGCAGCCGCTCGGGTCCCGCGTCCGCCTGCACCAGCAGGAAGTCGGCGATGTCGCCGCAGGTGACGAACCACTTCTCCCCGTTGAGCAGCCAGCCGCCGTCGGTGCGGGTGGCCGTGGAGGTGCCGGAGGACGGGTCCGAGCCCGCGCCCGGCTCGGTGACGGCGAACGCGTCGAACTTCTCCGCGCGGATCACCGGCAGCAGGTACTTCTCGCGCTGCCGCTCGTCGCCGTACGCCAGGACGTTGGCGGGCCGCCAGGGGATGTCCCACAGGCAGTTGGTGACCTTGCCGAACTCCTCCTCCACGACGACCTGGTCGAGGAGGCTCAGTCCTGCGCCGCCCCACTCGGCCGGCATGTTGATGGCGTAGACGCCCGCGTCCATGGCGGCGCGGGTCAGTTCGGTGACGAGTGCCTGCGGCAGCGGGCCGCCGGCCTGTTCTGACTGGTCCTCGTACCGCATGAGCAGCCGTGCGTAGTCGGCGGCGCGGCGCTTCAGGTCGGCCTGTTCGGGGGTGTAGCGCATGTCCATGGGGGCCTCTTGGGTCGGGGGACGGCGGGCGGGGCTCGGAGCAGGGCTTCGGCGGTGGTCAGGCGAGGACGGCCCGGGAGTCGAGGGCGAGGGCACCGTGCGGGCTCACCAGCAGCGGGTTGACCTCGATCTCGGCGATCTCGGGGTGGGCGGCGGCGAACGCGGTGATCGCCTCGACGGCCGCCGCCGCAGCGGCGACGTCGACGGGCGGGCGGCCGCGTACGCCGTCGAGCAGGGCGGCGGTGCGCAGTCCGCGCAGCAGACTCAGGGCACGGCCGGCGGAGACCGGGGCCAGCGTGAAGGCGACGTCGTGCAGTGCCTCGGCCAGCACTCCGCCGAGGCCCACCATGGCGACCGGGCCGAAACGCGGGTCCCGGTTGACGCCGACGATCAGTTCGATGCCGTCGGTGAGGTCCGCCATGGCCTCCACGGAGTAGGCGGGGGCGCCGAGCCGGGCGTGCATCTCCCGGAAGGCGGCGAGCAGTTCGTCGGGGCCGGCGAGCCCCAGGACCACACCGCCCGCGTCGGACTTGTGGAGCAGATGGAGGGCCTTGAGAACGTAGGGTCCGGGGAACTCCGCGGCCGCGGCGAGCAGTTCGGTCTCGTCGTGGATCTCGCGCGCGGCGGGGAAGGCGAGTCCGGCTTCTTCGAGGGCTCTGCGGGTGCCCATGTAGCCGCTGTCGCGCAGGGGGGCCGCGGCCGGGGGAAGCGGTGTGACGCCGGTGTGCAGGGGGCCGGGTGCGGTGGCGGCGAGGGCACGCGCGGCGTCCTCGGTGGCGGCGAAGACCGGGATGCCGGCCGCGGCGAGGGTGCGGCAGCTGGGCGAGTCCGGGTACATCGACTGCACCACCAGCGGTTTCGCGGTGGCGCGGTGGTGGTCGGCGATGAGACGGGCGGCCTCCCGCTCCCCCTCCGCGAGCACCAGGCCGCCCCCGCCGAGTCCGCCGTCGGCGGCCGCGTACCCGCCGAAGTACCCGGTCATCAGGACGGCGTCGACCTCCTCGGCGGCCAGCAGCGCGGCGACGGTCCGCGCGTACGAGCCCGGGTCCTGCTCGCCCATCCCGGCGAGGTCCACCGGGTTGGCGACGGCCGACTGTTCCCACAGGGTTTCGCGCAGGTGCCGCCGGGTCGGCCCGGTGAGTTCGGGCACCGTGAAGCCGGCCGCCTCGACGGCGTCTGCGGCGACGACACCGTGGCCGCCGCCGTCGGTGAGCACGGCGACCCGGCGGCCGGCCGGCCGGCGCGCGCCGGTCAGTGCGGCCAGTGCGACGGTGAGTTCACGGGGGGTGGTGACCAGTTCGACACCGGCGTCGCGGCACGCGGCGGTCACCACGTCGGCGGAGGTGGTGAGTGCCCCGGTGTGCGACTGGGCGCTGCGGGCGGAGGCGTCGCCGCGTCCCGCGGTGAGCAGCACCACGGGTTTGCCCGCGGCTGCGGCGGCCTCGGCGAAGGCGCGTCCGTCGGCGAAGTCCTCGGCGTAGACGGCGATGGCGCGGGTGCCCTCGTGGCGAGCGCAGTCGGCGAGCAGGTCGACGAGGGTGACGTCGGCCTGGTTGCCCAGTGAGACGAACCGGGAGAAGCCGAGGCCGTGCGGGCGGAAGCGGAGCTGGAGTTCGAGGGCGAGGTTGCCGCTCTGGCTGAGGAGGGCGACACCGCCGGGCGTGAAGGTGTCGGAGGCGAGGAAGAGGTCGGTGGTGTTGTCGGCGATTCCCAGGCAGTTGGGGCCGACCATCACGGCTCCCGCGGCACGGACCCGCTCGGCGACGGCGAGTTGCCGGGCCCGGCCGGCCTCTCCGGTCTCGGCGAAACCGGCGGTGATCGCGACGATCGCCCGGGCCCCGCAGCGCAGGGCCTCGTCGACGGCGTCCTCGAAGCCGGCGGCGGGCACGGAGACCACCGCCAGGTCGACGGGTTCGCCGATGGCGCTCAGGCTGGGTGCGGCGCTGCGGCCGAGCACGGTGCCGCCGCGGCGGTTCACCAGGTGGACGGGGCGGCGGCCGTTCGCGCGGACGGCCTGGGCGGCGATGGCATGGCCGTACTTGGCCGGGTCGTCGCTGGCTCCGACGACGGCGACGGAGACGGGGTCGAAGAGGGCCGACAGGTCACGTCCCATGTCACTTCACCAGCCGCAGCGCGGAGTTGGGGCAGGCGGCGACCGCGGCGAGGGCGGCTTCCTCGCCGTCCGGCGGGACGTCGCCGTCGCGGAGCTGCGCGTAGCCCCACTCGTCGAGGTCGATCTGCTCGGGCGCGGGTTCCTGACAGAGGCCGTAGCCCTGGCAGCGGGTGGAGTCCAGCAGCAGTTTCATGGTGCGGTCCTTTCGGTGCGCCGGGTCCGGGCGGATGGCGGGGTGGGGTGAGGAGGCGGGGGGCAGGTCAGGGCACCGGCACCGTGAACCGGCGTCCTTCGTCGTTCGGCGTGGCCCGGCACGGCGGGCAGACCGTCCCCCGGTGGGCGTCGACGCGGTCGGGGAAGTGGGTGAGGAGGGTGCCGGCGATGCGGGCGGCGGCGTCGAGCAGGCCGCACGCGCCACGTCCGGGCAGCTGCGCCGACCAGCGGCGCAGCCTGTCGGTGGTGTCGTCGTCCGCCTCACCCCGCGCGACGGCCGCGAGGGCGCCGGCCAGCGCACCGGTGCCGGAGACGCACACCCCGCACTGCCGGGCGCTCTGGGCCGCGAGGTGGGCGGCGGCCTCGTGGGCGGCGGCGACCGGGCAGTCCTCGGGGTGCAGGAAGTGCAGCGCTCCGCAGCCGAGCGCTCCCCCGGCGGCCCGGAGCCGGTCGTGGTCGAGCGGAAGGTCCGTCCAGCCCGCGCCGTGCAGCCCTCCGAACAGACCGCCCAGCAGGACCGCTTCGGCCCTTCCGTGGCCGCACAGGTCGGCGAGGACCTTCAGGTGCGTGCCGGCGGGCACCTCGACGAGTGCGGCCGCGTCGGCGCCCGTAGGGCTCCGGGTGCCGGAGAGGGTCACCAGATGGGTGCCGGCGACGGCGTCCGCGGACTCGGGGCGCGCGTGCATCAGCGCGATGCGGGCCAGCGTCTCGACGTTGGCGACGAGGGTGGGCGCCCCGCCGACACCCCTCTCGAACGGGCGCGGGGGTTTGGCCGTGGGCAGGGCCGGGCCGCCGTCGATGCGCCGGACGACCGCGGTCTCCTCGCCCGCGACGTAGGCGTGCTCGGTGCGTACGACGTCGACGGGTGGATCGCAGGGACGCTCGGCCAGCGCGCGGCGCACGGCCTGCTCGGCGCCGGCGTCGGAGAGGTACACGCAGCCGCGCCCGGCGCCGGTCATGGCGGCGGCCAGTCCGAGGCCGTCCAGGACCAGGTGCGGGCGGTGTCGCAGCAGCCAGCGGTCCTTGACCGACCCCGGCTCGCCCTCCTCGCCGTTGGCGACGACGACGGGACGGCCCGGCGCGTCACGTACGGCACGGATCTTGACGGCGGCGGGGAACCCGGCTCCGCCCCGGCCGCGGAGTCCGGCGGCGGCGATCCGGTCGAGGAGCAGGCCGGGCACCGGCAGCGGCGCGTATCCGCCCTCGGCGAGGTACCGGGCGAGGTCCTCGCCGCCGGAGGGGGCAACGGCCTCGGACGGCTCGCGGACACCGGGGAGCCCGGCGCCGGGCAGCGGCGCGCCGAGGAGGCCGTGCCGTCCTTCGGGGAGGAGGGAGAGGACGCCGGTCATGCGGTGCTCCTGGGCTCGGGGTGTTCGAGGGCCTCGTCCAGCCGGCGGGAAAGGCCTGCGGGACCCGTGAGGTCCGGCGGACCGAAGTGCTCGTCCGGATGCCCGGACGGTCCCGAGCCCGCGGAGAGGTCCGTGCCGTGCCGGGACCGCAGTCGCTGCAGCGCACTTTCCAGATCCCGCCGTTGCGGGGCGGTGCGGGCGTAGCCGGCCCCGGGCAGGCCGATCAGCATGCGGTGGTGGTCGAGGACGACCTCGCCGGCCACCAGCGCCGGGCGTGGGTCGGCGACGGCGGGTTCCTTCGCCGCCTCGACGACCAGGTCGGTGACCTCTCCGAGGTAGCGCAGCCAGCCGCGCTGGGTACCGCGCAGCACCAGCCGCTCGACGCGCTGCCGCTCGGCGGTGACCAGGGCCGACTGCGGGCGGCCTTCCGCCGGGGCGCGCAGGGCGGCCACCGCGGCGGGCAGCTCCTGTTCGGGTTCCGGCGTGAGGCCGAGCCATACGAGACTTCGGCGAGCGCTCATGGATGCCTCCGGGGTCGCGCCGTTTCCGGGTGGTCCGGAGACGGGTGGCGCGGCGATGGCGTGGACGGGGGTGCTCCGGCGCCGTGACGAGAGGGGCGGGGAGCGGTGCGGGGTGCCTGGCCGGGGCCGGGCACGGCGTGGACCGAGGGTGTCCGGGCCGGTGCGAGCCGCACGGCCGGACCGGGTCGGCGCGCGGCCCGAGCCGTGCGTCGTCCGGGGACCGGGGTGTCCGACGCGGACGCCCGGTGTGGCGCGGACGGTGGTCCGCGGGCTTGCGGAAGGTGCCCGGGGAGCCGTCTGCGGGCCTGGGCCATCCGCTTGCCACGACACTAACTAACTAATTAGTCAGCCCACAAGTCTTGACTTCGCTCCCCGGCGGTCCCACTCTGACTAACCAATTAGTCAGCCGGATCGCGGCAGGTCCGGAGGCTTCCAGGACGAGCGCGTCCGGATCTTCACCTGCCGCCTCTTCCGGGCACGGCCTCACCGCCCATCGCCGCCGTCGCGGCGCGGAGGAGGACTTCATGCACCCCTCGACCACACGGGCAGCCACCGTCTCCCCTGCCCCCGCGGAACCGCCCCCCGAGCATCCCGGGGAAGCGCTGTCCGCGCGCTATTACACCGACCCGGCCGTCGCCGAAGCCGAGACCGAGCACATCTTCGCCAGGTCCTGGCAGCTCGTCTGCCACGAATCCGACCTCCCCGGCCCGGGCGCACGGCTGACCGCCACCGCCGCCGGCCGGGAGGTGCTGGTCGTCCGTACCGAGGACGGCGGTCTCGCCGCCCACCTGAACGTGTGCAGACACCGCGGTACCCGCCTGGTCACCGCCCCCGAGCCGTCGGGCAAGGCGATCCGCTGCCCGTACCACGGCTGGACCTACAAACTGGACGGCCGGCTCGTCGGCGCCCCCGAAGCGCGCCGGATCCCCTGCCTGGACAAGCCCCGGCTCGGACTGCACCCGGTCAACGTGGAGTCCTTCCTCGGGTTCGTCTTCGTCAATCTCGACATGGAGGCGACCCCGCTCGCCGAGAGCTGCGCCGGGCTCGCCGAGGCCGTCGGCCGCTACGCCGGGCCCGGCCTCGTGCCCGTCGGGAAACACCGTATCCACGACCTGGCGGGCGGCGAGGAGCAGAACGCCAACTGGAAGGTGATCGTCGACAACTACCTGGAGGGCTATCACGTCCCCGTGGCCCACCCCGCGCTGATGCGCCTGCTCGACTACCAGGCGTACACGGTGGACGTCCAGGAGAACTACGTCCTGTTCGAGTCGCCGCTGCGCGACAAGCCGTCCTCGAACTGGACCGAGCGGCTCTACCAGCGGCTCGCGAGCCCCATGCCGGGACTCACCGAGGACGACCGGCGCGTCTGGCGCTACGCCGTGATCTACCCCAACACGCTCATCGACTTCTACCCTGACCACGTGCTCGCGTGGACCGCCCTGCCCACCGCCCAGGACCGGGCGGCGATCCCCGGTGCCTTCTACACCCGGCACGGGGAGAGCGTCCGCACCAGGCTGGCCCGGCGGCTGAACATCCACATCGGCTGGGTCACCAACGACGAGGACGCCGAGCTGGTCGAGCGGGTGCAGGCCGGACTGCGGACGCCCGGGTTCGAGCCGGGGCCGCTGTCACAGCGCGAGGCCGCCGTCGGATGGTTCGCCCGCCGGGTCAGGGACGACCTGGAGGGCCACATCGCGACCCCGGGCGGACGCGACCGCAACGGCCAGGCCCCGCTGCGCGGCCTACGCGACGGAGACGGCCGGTGACGCTCCGCCGTACGGCCGCCGCGTCACGCCGCCCGTACGCCGTACCCCCCGCTTCGGGCTTACCGCGCGTGAGCTGACACCCTCGCACCCTCCCCAGACCGGTCTTCACTACGGAGTCAGGGCCTCCGTGAGCCGACCAGCCGGTCCCGCCCTGGAGTTGTGCCGTTCCTCGACGGAGAGGACGTTCCATGTCCCCCGAGGTACCCCCACCGACCCGGCGCGCCCTCCTGCGGGCAGGCGCCTGCGGTCTGCTGGGCGCCGCGGTCGGCGGCTGCGGGTTCATGCCCGCGAAGAAACCCGACGCAAAGGAGCTCGCGCCGGTCCAGGCGCGCGTCGACGGCGATCTCGTCTACTTCAACTGGGCCGACTTCGTCGACCCGTCCGTGTTCAAGGGCTTCGAGAAGGAGTACGGCGTCAGGGTCGTCCAGTCGAACTTCGACTCGATGGAAGGCATGGTCGCCAAGCTCAACGCCGGCAACCGCTACGACATCGTCTTCCCGACCGCCAAGTGGGCCCAGCGCCTGGTCCGCGGCGGCCGGCTGCGCCGCATCGACCACTCCCAGCTCACCAACGCGCACGCCGTCTTCGGCGCGCACGCGTACTTCACCGACCCCTGGTACGACCCCGGCTCCGCGCACACCGTCCCCTTCACCGCGTACAAGACAGGCATCGGCTGGCGCCGCGACCGGATCGGCGAGCTGAGCGGATCCTGGAAGGACCTGTGGAGCGACCGCGCCAGGGGCAAGGTCTTCCTGCTGGACGACCGCGACGAGGTCCTCGGCATGGGCGCCCTCGCCCTCGGCCTGGACGTGAGCACCGGAGACACCGGTGACCTCGACCGCATCACCTCGCTGCTCGGCACCCTGCGCCCGCGGCTGCGCGGTTTCTCCAGCGACAGCTACAACAACCTCCTCAACGGCAACGCCGTCATGACGCAGGCGTGGAGCGGCGACATGGCCGCCATGCTCAACCAGGCCAAGGATCCCTCCGTTTTCGGCTTCGAGGCCCCCAAGGAGGGCACGCCGATCAACTCCGACTGCTACGCCATCCCCTGGAACGCCCCCCACCCGGGCACCGCGATGCTCTTCATCGACTACATGCTCCGGCCGGAGAACGTGAAGAAGAACATCGAGTACATCGGTTATCCGATGCCGGTGGCCGGATCCGAGAAGGTCTACGCCGACCTGGTCGAACCCTTCCCCGAGTGCCTCGTCACCGAGGAGGACCTGAAGGCGGACCTGTTCTTCCGCAACGGCGGCCGCGCGGCGGAGGACGCCCGTGACACCGCGTGGACCCATGTGAAGGCGGGCTGACATGGCACTGCTGCGCCCCTCCTCGCGCTCGCGCCGCCGCGGCCCGGACGCCACCGGCACCCGCATGTGGACCTGGTTCATGCTGCCCGGCACCCTGTGGATGACCGGGTTCCTGATCGCCTCGCTGGTGCTCGTCGCCGTCCTCGCGGTCGGCACCACCGACGACCTCGGCAACCCGCGCTTCGGCTTCGACCTGGCCGGCGTACGCGCCCTCGCCGATCCCGCCTACACCGAGGTCCTCGTACGCTCCCTCGGCTACGCCCTGCTGACCTGCGCAATCTGCCTGCTGATCGCCTACCCGGTGGCGTACACCATCGCCCTGCACGGCGGTCGCTACAAGCACGCGCTGATCGCCGCGATCGTGGTGCCCTTCTTCGCCAACTACCTGGTCCGGATGTACGGCTGGTCGGTCGTCCTGTCCGACGACGGTCCCCTGTTGCGGGCGCTGCGCGCGGTGGGACTGGCCGACGGCGACACCAAGATCCTCAACACCGGCGTCGGCGTGGTCGCGGGACTCGTCTACGGCTTCGTCGTCTTCATGATCATCCCCTTGTACGCGGCGCTGGAACGGCTGGACGTCTCCCTCATCGAGGCCGGCCGCGACCTCTACGGCGGCCCGGTCCGGACGTTCTTCTTCGTCACCCTGCCCGCCACCCGGCAGGGCGCGGCGGCCGGACTCGTGCTGGTCTTCCTGCCCGCCATGGGCGACTTCGTCAGCGCACAGCTCATGGGAGGACCGGACCAGATCATGATCGGCAACCTCATCCAGGACAAGTTCTTCCAGGGCCAGAACTGGCCCCTCGGTTCCGCGCTGACCATGCTGCTGATGCTGGTCCTGCTGATCGGGATGCTCGGCTATCTGCGGCGCACCCGCAAGGACGAGGCGGAGGCACGCCGATGACCCTGCTCAAGCCGCCCTCCGCCACCGCGCCGGCCCGCCCGGCCGCCCGGACCCGCGCCCGACGCGGACGTGCCGACCGCCGGCCCCGCGTCCTCATCGCGGTCACCTCCCTCTTCTTCCTCCTGCTCTACCTGCCCATCGCCGTGGTGGCCCTGTTTTCCTTCAACTCCAAGAAGTCCCTCACCGTGTTCGGCGGTTTCAGCCTGCGCTGGTACCGCACCTTCGCCCACGACGACGTCCTCATCGCGTCCTTGGGCACCAGTCTGCGGATCTCCCTGGTGGCGATGGCCGGTTCGGTCCTTCTCGGAGTGGCGCTCGCGCTCGGGCTGGTCCGCTGCCGCACCCGGCTCGGCTCGCTGGCCGGGCTGATCATGCTGGTCCCGTTGATCACCCCGGAGATCGTCACGGGCGTCGCGTCGATGCTGCTGTTCAAGGGGCTGGGTGTGGCCCTGTCCACCGGCACGGTGATGCTCGCCGAGATCACCTTCTCGATCTCCTACGTCACCGTCATCCTGCGCTCCCGGGTCGCCGCACTGAACCCGGAGGTGGAGGAGGCCGCGATGGACCTCGGCGCGACCCGCTGGCAGGCGGTCCGCCTGGTGACCCTGCCGGCCCTGCTGCCCGCCGTGCTCGCCTCCGCCGTGCTGATCTTCGCGCTCGTCTTCGACGACTTCGTCCTCGCCTACTTCACCACCGGCGTCGACCCCCAGCCGCTGTCGGTGCGGATCTACTCGGCCATCCGCTTCGGGGTGCAGCCCACGATCAACGCGGTCGGCACGCTGATGCTCGCGGGCTCCATCTGCCTGATCGCCCTGGCCCTGTTCATCCCGCGCCTCTTCGGCCGCCGCGGCGGCCTCGACATCCTCTCCGGAGAGTGACCCCATGGACGCGACCCCCGCCGTCCGGCTCGAAGGCGTCTCCAAGCAGTTCGCCGACTCCTACGCCGTCCACCACCTGGACCTCGACATCGAGGCCGGCCACTTCTTCTCCCTGCTCGGCCCCTCCGGCTGCGGCAAGACCACCTCGCTGCGCATGATCGGCGGATTCAGCGACCCCACCGAGGGCTCGGTGCTGCTCGCCGGCGAGGACGTCACCGCCCTGCCGCCGAACAGGCGCAACGTCAACACCGTCTTCCAGAGCTACGCGCTGTTCGACCACCTGAGCATCACCGACAACGTCGCCTTCGGCCTCAAGCGCAAGGGCGTGGCCAAGGCGGAGATCCGCCGGCGCGTCGGCGAGATGCTGGAGCTGGTCCAGCTCGACGGTCTGGCCGGCCGCAAGCCCCGTACGCTGTCGGGCGGCCAGCGCCAGCGCGTCGCCCTCGCCCGCGCGCTAGTCAATCGTCCGGCCGTCCTCCTCCTCGACGAGCCGCTCGCCGCCCTCGACCTGAAGCTGCGCCGGCAGATGCAGGTGGAGCTGAAGCAGATCCAGCGCGAGGTCGGCATCACCTTCGTCTTCGTGACCCACGACCAGGACGAGGCGCTGACCATGTCCGACCGGATCGCGGTGATGAACAAGGGCCGCATCGAGCAGTGCGGCACCCCCGAGGACATCTACGAACACCCCGCCACCCGCTTCGTCGCGTCCTTCATGGGCACCTCCAACCTGATGACCGGCACCTACCGCGGCGGTGAGGTCGCTCTGGACGAGGGGCCCGCCCTCGCGGTCGGGGCACGCGGCGACATCGCGGACGGCTCCGCGGTCAGCGTGTCCGTGCGCCCCGAGAAGATCTGGCTGTCCGACTTCGAGCCGGGCATGTCGAAGCTGCGCGGGGTGCTCCGCGACACCGTCTACAGCGGCCCGACCACCACCTATCTGATCGAACTCGCCCCGGGCGTCACGCTGTCGGTGCTGGAGCAGAACACGGCCCGCGCGCGCATGGAGGACCGCTGGAGCGGCGGCGAGTCGGTGGAGTTCGGCTGGCGGCCCGAGCACTGTCTCGTGCTGACCTGAACCCGCCGCACCCCGAATCCGCCGCACCGAGGAAAGCGAAGCTGATGCATCACGACGTGATCGTGCTCGGCGCCGGTCTGGCCGGGCTCGCCGCCGCCCGCGACCTGGCCGCCGCCGGCACCGACGTACTCGTCCTGGAGGCACGGGACCGCGTCGGCGGCCGGGTCGAGCAGACCCGTACGCCCGACGGCCGCACCGTCCAGCTGGGCGGCGAAGTGGTCGGCCACGGGCACACCTCCTACCTTCAACTGGCCAAGGAACTGGGCCTCGAACTGGTCCCCAGCTATGTCGCCGAGCCCGGCCGTATCACCCGGACCACGCCGGAGGGCCGCTCGGCCGGTGATCCACCGCACTGGTTCGGTCCCGGCGACGCGGCCCTGCACGAGCGGCTCGGCGCGGAGTTCACCGCCCTGGCCGCCACCGTCGATCCCGACGACCCCTGGTCGCATCCGGACGCCGCCGCCCTGGACCGGCTGTCCGTGGCCGGCTGGCTGCGTTCCCGGCACGCCACGCCCGCGGTCGTCCGCCTGTGGGACATCGGTCAACTCGCCCTGGCCGGTGGCTCCTACGAGCGGATCTCGCTGCTGGCCGCGCTGCGCAAGAGCGCGGCGGTACCCGGCTCCGGCACGGGTGACTACGACTACGACGACTGGGAGGGACTGCGCCTCGCGGAGGGATCGGCGACGCTCGCCGAGGTCATGGCCCGCGAACTGGGGCCGCGCATCCGGCTCGGCTCCCCCGTCGCCGCCCTGGACGTACGCCCCGGCGGCTGCTCCGTGCGCCTGGCCACCGGCGAGGTCCTCACCGCGGCGGCCGTGGTGAGCGCCCTGCCCGTGGGACCGCTGCGGGACGTGGCCGTCAGCGGTGTGAGCGAGGCCCGCCTCGCCTCCCTGCACCGTCAACGCCACGCGACGGCAGCCAAGTTCGCCGCCGTCTACGACCGTCCCTTCTGGCGCGCCGCCGGTCTGAACGGCCTCTCCGAGTCGGAGGGCGTACTGGGCAGCACCTGGCCGCAGAACGAAGTCGTGTTGTCGGCCCTGATCCCGCCCGAGCGCTACGGCGTCCTGCTCGGCACCCCGCCGCATCTGCGCACCCCCGAGCTGCTCGCCGAGATGGCCGTCATGTTCGGCGGCGAGGCACTGCGGCCGGCCGCCTGCCATCTGCGGCTGTGGGGCACCGATCCGTGGACCCAGGGCTACGTCACCCAGTGGCCGCCGGGCGAGGTCATGGCGGTCGGTCCGCTGCACGGAACGCATGAACCGCCGTTCTACGTCTGCGGCTCCGACCAGTGGGTCGCCGGATACATGGAGGGCGCCGTCCGCACCGGCCGCGCCGCCGCCGAGGAGGCGCTGCGCCGTGGCTGACACCGAACGCCTCAACCACGTGGGCGGCAAGGACGTACCGGCCGCCTCCGGTACGACGCTCCGCCTGGTCGACCCGGCCACCGGACTCCCCCAGGCCACGGCCCCGCTCTCCGGCCCCGAGGACGTGGACGCGGCGTGCCGGGCGGCCGGGGACGCGCTGCCCGGCTGGTCGGCGACGACTCCGGGACAACGGCAGACCGCGCTGTTGCGCATCGCCGACGCCCTGGAGCGGCACGCGGACGTGGTGGCGCACGCCGAGGTGACCGACACGGGCAAGCCCCGGGCCCTGTTCCTGGCGGACGAACTGCCCGCGATCGTGGACGTGTTGCGGTACTTCGCCGGAGCGGCGCGGAACCTGCCGGGCGCCGCGGCAGCCGAGTACACACCGGGCCGTACCTCAATGCTGCGACGTGAGCCGATCGGCGTGTGCGCCCAGATCACGCCGTGGAACTACCCGCTGATGATGGCCGTGTGGAAGATCGCGCCCGCGCTCGCCGCCGGCAACACCGTCGTCCTGAAGCCGTCCGACACCACGCCGTCATCGGCCACGCTCCTCGCCGGGCTGGCCGCCGAGCACCTGCCGCCCGGGGTGCTCAACGTGGTGTGCGGCGACCGCGACACCGGGCGGGCCCTCGTCGCCCACCCCGAGGTCCGGCTGGTGGCCGTCACCGGCAGTGTGCGCGCCGGCCGGGAGATCGCCGCGGCCGCGGCCGCCGACCTCAAGCGGCTCCACCTGGAACTGGGCGGCAACGCACCGGTGCTGATCCACGAGGACGCCGATCTCGACGACGCGGTCGAGCAGTTGGCCTCGCTCGCCTTCTACAACGCGGGGCAGGACTGCACGGCGGCGACCAGGATCATGGTCCACCACGGGGTCCACGACGCCTTCCTGGAGGCGTTCGCCGCCCGGGCCGCAGGGCTGCGGCCCGGGGCCCCGGACGAGGAGGGCGCTGATTTCGGGCCGCTCGCCAACGCGGCTCAACTCGCCTCTGTGCAAGGGCTGTTGGCTCGGCTGCCGGATCATGCGGAGGTCGTCACCGGTGGCGCCGCCGTGGACCGGCCGGGCTACTTCCACCAGGCCACGGTGATCGCCGGGGCACGTCAGCGGGACGAGATCGTGCAGAGCGAGGTGTTCGGCCCGGTCGTCACCGTCCAGCCCTTCGCCGACGAGGCGGAGGCATTCCGGATGGCGAACGACGTGCCGCAGGGCCTCGCCGCGAGCGTCTGGACGCGCGACCACGACCGGGCCATGCGGGCGAGCCGGGCGCTCCACACCGGCATCGTCTGGGTCAACACCCATGGCACGACGGTGTCGGAGATGCCGCACGGCGGCGTCCGCCACTCCGGCCACGGCAGCGACCTCTCCCTCACCGGGCTGCTCGACTACACGCAGGTCAAGCACGTCATGCTGTGACGGCGCCGCCCGCGCGGCGCCCGTCCCTCTCAACTTGTCTTCGTTCAAGGCCCCATTCGACGTCGGACAAGCTCAACGGGCGCCCTTCTTCTGCAGGACCCATACGTAGTGCCACTTGCCATGCGTGCGTTTGGGTTTGATGTCGGCGAACGCCTGGATGGTGGGCCACAGACCGGTCGCACCGGCCGCCATCGTCGCGCTGAAGGCGAGCGCACCTTGGAGCGCCTCGGGACGGACGGCGGCAAGGACGGCGCTCGTCGTACCCAAGACGGCACCGGAACGGTTGAGGGCCCGGGAACGGGCCGCGCTGCTCATCTCAACGGTCGCGACGTTCAGCTCGTCACGCATGGAGAGCGCGACGCGTTCCAGGGCCACCTGGGAGTCGACAGCTTCCAGTGCGTCGTCGAGTTCGAGGAGCCGGGAGCGCATGAAGTCGCGGTACTGGCGGTAGGAGTCGAACTCCTCACTGGTGACTTGTGCGAAGTCGCTGAGGCTGAGCCCGTCGATGAAAGGGAGATCGATCTCCAGGATCGGCCGGACCACCCGGCTGGCGAGAGGCTTCGCGCTCGCCAGATCCACGGCTCGGCCGTGCTCCACCACAAAGTCGATGGACCGGTCACTGAACGAAGGAAGCGGGCCCGCCTGCGAATTCATCTCCTGCTCGCCGCGCAACGTCCACTCCGTTCCGACGCTCCCTTCCGTGAAGACGGGTCCGTACCAGACCAACCCACTGCGCAGCAGAGGCTCGGCGTCCAGAAGCCACTGACCCAACTCGACAAGATCTCCGGTCACCATCCCATAGCGCCATGTCGACCGAATGGTTTGGGATGGTTGACCCACATCCAGGTTGCCCTCGGTGTGATAGGTATCTGCGTACTCCCCCAGTTCGTGAACCGCTCCAACACCGTGGTCGGACAACAGCATCGTGTCCGCGACCAGGACCATCCGCTTGGTCACATGCGTGAAGCTCCTCCTGTCTGAGGACAGCCCGACGTAATACGGCGAGGTCGAGGCGACCTTCGCGCTCAGGAGCCGCCTGTAGTCGCGCTTGACCGTGCGCCCGTACGTGAGAGCAACATCTTGTACGGACGCCCGCTCCTGCCCTGAGAGTGAGTCGTAGAACCGGTTCATGCAGGTCGCCACAGGCCTGTTCTGCCAGGCTTGGTGGTTCTGCCACGCTCGCCGTACACGTCGGAACATGCGCAAAGCATGAGGGCTGGCCGAGCACCCGGTCCAGCAGTCGACATCCCCCGCAGACCATGAAGGACAAGCTCAGAGCTTGGCGCCGAAGTCCTGCGTCCACCACGGGCCGCCGGACCCCCTGTGGACACCCACGCCGATGTTCTTGAACGAGCAGTTGAGGATGTTGGCGCGGTGGCCGGGGCTGTTCATCCAGGACTCCATCACCGCCTCGGGGGTCTGCTGCCCCTGGGCGATGTTCTCGCCGTACGTGGACCAGCGGTAGCCGGCGGCGGTGATGCGCTGGCCGGGGTCGGCACCGTCCGGGTTGGTGTGCTCGAAGAAGTCGCGGGCCGCCATGTCGTCGGAGTGGGCCTGCGCGGCGTCCTCCAGTTGCGGGTCCTCCGTGAGGGGCCCGCAACCGGCGGCCGCCCGCTCCTTGTTCACCAGCGCGACCACCTGCGTGACGGTGTTCGTCGGCGCCGACTGGGCCTCGATCGTCCTGGAGGGAGTCGGAGTCGGCCGTGCCGTCTGCCGGGAGGTCGACACGCTCTCCTTGGCGTGGGTCGGAGTCTTGGAGGGGCTCGGCTTCTTGGACGCGGACGCGGATACGGAGGGCGACGGGGAGGCCGGCGGTGAGCTGTCGGCGGGACCGGACGCGGAGAGGTCCACCACGTGCTGGTCGTCGGGCTGCACGGCGGTCGCCTCGTCGGATCCGCCGCCGTTGCCCGGGTCGGTGCCGAAGTACCAGAGACCACCGCCCGCGACACAGACCGCCACCACCGCTCCGCCGACGGCCCGGCGCCGGACACGCCGCTGCCGACGGGCCTCGCTGCGGGAGGTGCCCCGGCCGCGTCCGGCACGGTGGCGCGCCCCGCCACCCGGCCCGGCGTGGCCGCCGGACGCGCCGAGCGAGGAGGCCGAGCCGACCGGCTCCAACTCCCGGCAGGCGGCGCGCACTCCTTCCAGCAGCGCGGGCGAGGCCGCCACCAGCGCCAGGCCGGCGAGCAGTCCCTCGGCGGGCATCAGCCCGCTCCACAGTCCGGAGCAGTACACGCAGCCGCGGGCGTGCCGGGCTATTCGCTTGCGCCACAGGGCCGAGGGCCGGCCGTCCCAGGAGGCCAGCCCGCCCCGCAGTTCCTCGCACGGCGGCTGGGCGTCGAGCGCGCGCACCACCACGCGCGCGGCCTCCAGTTGCGCCTTCATCCGCTGGACGCGGACCGCCGCGTGCTGGGGTGACAGCTCCAGCGCCGCGGCCACCTCGTCGCGGGTCAGTTCGCCGGCGCACTCCAGCCACCACAGCGACAGGAGTCCGCGGTCGTCGGGCTCCAGCCAGCGTGTCGCACGCGCCGTCTCCTGCCGCTGACCGGACAGCTGGAGCCGCACCATCGTCAGATCCACGAAGTCGGCGCCCGGGTCGGCGAAGTCCTTGGTGTCCTCCACGGCGTCCGGCGCGACCTGCCGGTCCTGCCAGTGCGCCCGGACCTGATTCATCGCGATCGCCACGAGCCAGGAGCGGAAGCTCTCGGGGGTGCGCAGGTCCTCGAGCGCGTCGAGGGCGCGGAGCATGGTCTCCTGCACCACGTCGTCGACGTCGACCGAGCCGTTCAGCGCCCGCCCCACGATGTTGTAGACCAGCGGGAGGTACGCGCTGACCAAGGCGTCCTGGGCTTCCGGGTCGCCTTCCCGCGCGGCGGTCACCAGTGCCGTCGACGCCGCCGTGCGCTGTGTGCTCATCAAAACTTCCCCGTCCTCGACTCCGAACGATGCTGTCCGACACATGGGAGACCGCTCGGCGAGCCCCGGATAACAGTTATTCGGTCACTCGTTTCACGAGAGGTTGTCGGCACGGGCGGGCGACCGCAATGGAGGACGTCACATCGGCGCACTCCGCGGACGGGAATGCCGATCCCGGCCGATGCTCAAACATGGACGAATTGCTATGACTTGGCGGATACAGGCCGCCCTACCGGCTCCGCGTGGCGAGCAACGGTGCGGCGGCCACCGGCCAATGGGAGTTCCGCCCCTCGGTCGAGCCGCAGCGGGCCCGTCCCCCGGGTCGTCGCGAGCTCCGGGCCCCGCGCCGGGTTCGGCGCCGGCCGGCGTGACACCGGCTGCATGACGCGGCTCGCGCCCTCAGTGCACGAGCGCGGCGCCACATACCGGTTGTCGGGGAGCCGGGGTCACTGGTGATGATGAGCCTCCCCGACGCCTTGGAGATCCGCGCATCGTTCGCCCGGACCCACCTTCCGCAACGAGGTCCCCGCACGCGAGGCACTGAAGGTTGGCCTGAAGCGGCCCACCACCTTCGCGGGACGCGTGGCGTGCCCGATCCTGGTGCAGGTCGGCACGAACGACCGCATCGCGCCTGCCGGCGCGGCGCGCCGGACGGCTCGGAAGGCAGGTCCGTGGGCTCAGTTGCGCGAGCACCCCGTCGACCATCTCGGCGTCTACGGAGGGCCGTGGCGGCAGCGGACGCCGGCCGATCAGCTCGACTTCCTGCTGAGCCTCCTCATTTCCCCGCGTTCTCCCCGTCACCACCGGGGACGGACGGCACCGGGCTCCGCGCCCGAAGCGAGGCCGACCGCACCTCTTCACCCGTGAAACCACCTTTTCCGTCGAGGAGATGGGCATGAACACGTACGACTACGTCATCGTCGGCGCCGGATCCGCGGGCTGCGTCCTGGCCGCACGTCTGTCGGAGGACCCCGACGTCCGGGTGGCGGTGATCGAGGCGGGCGGCCCCGACATCGCGCAGGAGATCCATGTGCCCGCCGCCTTCCCCCAATTGTTCAAGTCCGGCCTCGACTGGGACCTCGACTCCGACCCGGAGCCCGGGATCGGCGGGAGGCGGGCCTACCTGCCCCGGGGCAGGATGTTCGGCGGTTCCAGCTCGATGAACGCGATGATCTACATACGCGGAAATCGCGCCGACTACGACGGCTGGGCCGCGGCCGGGGCCACGGGCTGGGGTTACGCCGACGTGCTGCCGTACTTCCGGCGCTCCGAGGACAACGAGCGCGGCGAGGACGAGTTCCACGGCGTGGGCGGGCCGCTGACGGTGAGCGACGGCAGGTCCGGGCACCCGCTCGCCTCGGCCTTCGTGCGGGCCGCCGAGCAGGCGGGGCACAAGGCGAACGACGACTTCAACGGCGAGTCGCAGTTCGGGGTCGGGCGCTACCAGGTGACGCAGCGCGGCGGCCTGCGCTGCAGCACGGCCGTGGCCTATCTCCACCCGGCCCTCGAACGGCCGAACCTCACCGTGCTCTCCTCGGCCCGTGCCCACCGTGTCGTGATCGAGGACGGCAGGGCGACCGGCGTGGAACTGGAGCGGGGCGGCGCCGTCGAGGTCGTCCGCGCCGAGCGTGAGGTGGTCCTGTCCGCGGGCGCCTACGAGTCGCCGAAGCTGCTGATGCTGTCAGGGATCGGGCCGGCTGCCACCCTGTCGGCCTTCGGCATCGACGTCGTACGCGATCTGCCGGTCGGCGAGGGTCTGCAGGACCACTACATGTCGCTGCTGAACTTCCGTACCGACGTCGAGTCACTGATCGGCGCGGCGAGCGCCGCGAACGCCGCGCTGCTGCAGAGCGAGGGCCGCGGCCCACTGACCTCCAACATCGGCGAGGCCGGCGGCTTCTTCCGCAGCCGTGACGGCCTTGCCGCTCCCGACGTGCAGTTCCACGCCGCGCCCGTGCTCTTCCACCAGGAGGGGCTCGGCGCGCCCACCGAGCACGGTTTCGCCTTCGGCCCCTGCGTTCTCGCCCCGACCAGCCGCGGCGCGGTGACGCTGCGCTCGCTCCGCCCGGACGCCGCGCCCCGGATCGTGCACAACTACCTGACGACGGCCGCGGACCAGGACTGCATCGTCGCCGGGGTCCGGATCGCCCTGGAGATCGCGGGGCAGCGGGCGGTGGCCGACATCGCGACCGGATCGTACGGGGACAGGCCGGACTCCGATTCCGACGCGGACATCCTCGCCTGGGCGCGGCGGTCCGGGCAGACGCTGTACCACCCGACGTCGACCTGTGCCATCGGCTCGGTGGTCGACCCCGAGCTGCGGGTGTTCGACGTGGCCGGTCTGCGGGTCGTCGACGCCTCGGTGTTCCCGACGGTGCCGCGGGGCAACACCAACGCCCCGACGATCATGGCCGCGGAGAAGGCGGCCGACCTCATCAAGGCGGACAACGGCGCGGAGGGAGCCGGACGATGACGACATCCCCGCCGGCGATCGACCAGGCACGGGCGATCGACCGGGCCGTCGACGACCTGGCCCGCGGCGAGGCGGCCAGCGACCTGGGCGGCCGTCGCGAACTGCTGGAAGAGGTGCACACGGCCATCGGTGAGCGGGCGGAGGCGTGGGGGCGTGCGGCCGTCGCGTACCAGCGGCTGTCGGACCACATGTCGCCCCGGTCCTCGCTGCCCTCGAACTGCCCGGCGGCACCCGGACGTTTCTCGACAAGGCGGTCCGCACCGCGAACGAGGAATTCACCGGCACACTCGGTGCGAACCTGGTCGCGCACCCGCGCTCCCGCGCACCGCTGCCGCACTGGGACCCGCACTGGACGACCTCGGGAGCGTTCGACACGGTGACGGTGGCGAACCCGGTGTCCTCCCTGGGTGGTGGTTGACTTCGGGGTGACGTTTCGGCGGCGGCCCCGACGGGGACTGCTCCCGGCACATCGGGCAAGACGTGAGTGACCGCGCTGTCTTCCTTCAGGGCCTCGGCCTCGCTCGCACGCGCGGGTCGGAACGGGATCGGCACGTCGGGAGGGCGACATGAGCAGGACACGGGTGACGAGCCCGGGCGGCGGGCCGGCCGGACGGGCGCTCGCCCGGTGCGCCCTCCTGGCGGCGGTCGCCGCAGCGGTGGTCCTGATGGTCGCGCTGGGAGCGGGCGGGCTGATCGTCCTCGGAGCAGGGCTTCTCGGGCTGATCGTCTGCGCGGTCGGCGGCTGGTGGTTCCTGGCGCACCGGGGCGCGGTGCGGCTGTTCGGGGCCCTTGTCGCGGTCGCCGCACCCGTCGGCGTCCTGGTGCTGTTCACCCACGGCGGCCTGTGGCTGCCGACGCTCGCCTCGACCCTGTGCTGGAGCGCGGCCCTGGCCTGCGGCCGGTCGGCGCTGCGCAGGGCGCGTCCGCGACGGTCACAGCGCCCCGTCCCCGCACCCCGCCCGAGGCGGGCGGTCATCGTCATGAACCCGAAGTCCGGTGACGGGAAGGTCGGCCGATTCGGTCTCGTCGAGCGCGCGGAGGAGCTCGGGGCGCGGGTGATCCTGCTCGATCCCTCCGCGCCGGCCGACGTCGCCGAGCTGGCCCGTCAGGCCGTGGCCGAGGGCGCCGATCTGCTCGGTGTCGCGGGCGGCGACGGCACGCAGGCGCTGGTCGCGGCGGTCGCCGCCGAGCACGACCTGCCCTTCCTGGTCGTCTCCGCCGGTACCCGCAACCACTTCGCCATGGACCTCGGCCTCGACCGGTCCGACCCGGCACGCTGCCTCGACGCGCTCTCGGACGGCGAGGAGATCCGGGTCGACCTGGGCGACGTCGCGGGCCGCGCCTTCGTCAACACGGTGTCGTTCGGTGTGTACGCGGACATCGTGCAAAGCCCCGAGTACCGCGACGCCAAGACGGCCACCGCACTGAACCTCATGCCGGATCTGCTGGCGGGCGACCAGGCACGAAGGCTCGACGCGCGGGTCGACGACACCGTGCTCTCCTCCCAGCAGGCGCTGCTCGTCAGCAACAACCCGTACGTCTCCCCCGAGGAACTGGGCGGCGCCGGCCGCAGAGCCCGCCTCGACGGCGGTGAACTGGGCGTCCTGGGAATGCTGGTGGAGGGCGCGGTGCAGGCGGCGGACGTGGCCGTGCGGGGCACACAGGCGGAGGGTCTGAGCGTCATGACCGCGCATCGGGTCGAGGTGACCTCCGACGAGGACACGATCCCGGTGGCGGTGGACGGTGAGGCGCTGCGGATGCCCACGCCGGTCGTGTGCTCGCTGCGGGCCGGCGCTCTGCGGGTCCTGGTGCCGCGCGACCGCCCGGGCGTCGCGGTCCCCGCACCGCCCGTGAACTGGCGGCGGCTCGTCGACCTCGCGTTCGCGCCCACGGAGCGGAAGCCCGCGGCAGAGACCCGCACCTGACCGGAGCTCGGCCCCGGTCGCCGATCCCGCCGGGGCATGGCTGCGCACCGGTGCCCACGGCCGGAGCTCGGCACGGGTGGCTGCTACGGTCTCGGACCATGTTCGAGTTCGCTCGGGTGCGAGGCTCGGACGATTGCCGGATCGAAGGGTGGGACGGCCGCGAGCATGCACTCCAGGGGACACACGGCGGTGAAATACGGTGAGGTCACCGTGCTCGTCGGCGCCCGGCAGGGCGCCTACCCCTACGGCAACTCGCTGCTCGTGCGAGGCACCTCCGCATCGCTGCTCATCGACCCTTCGCTGTCGCTCGTCGGGGACGCGCCGGCCGTGGACGCGATCCTCGTGAGTCACGCGCACGAGGACCACATCGCCGGCCTCGCGGGCTACGACGTGCCGGTCCATACCCATGTGGGCGACCTCGACGCGGTGCGGTCCCGTGAGGTCATGGTCGCCGGGTTCGGCATCCCGTCCGACGCGGTCGAGGCCTTCGACAAGAGGCTGCGCGACGAGTTCCACGTGGAGAGTTGTCCGGACGCGCTGGGGTTCGAGGACGGCGCCACGTTCGACCTGGGCGGGCGCACGGTGACCGTCGTGCACCTCCCCGGTCACACGGCGGGCCACAGCGGCTTCCTGATCGAGCCGGACGGGTTCCTCTTCACCGCGGACATCGACCTGACGTCCTTCGGCCCGTTCTACGGCGACCTCGGCAGCGACGTCGAGGCGTTCGAGGCGTCGATCCGCCGGTGCCGGGAGATCGACGCCCGCTGGTACGGCACCTCGCACCAGAAGGGCGTGATCGAGGGCGCCGCGGACTTCCGGCATCGCCTGGACGCATTCGCCGGAGTCGTCGAGCGGCGGGAGGCGGCGCTGCTCTCGTTCCTCGGCGAGCCGCGGACCGTCGAGGAGATCGCGGAGCACAGGCTCGTCTACCGCCCGCACGTCGAGGGACCGCATGTGCGGCCGGTGGAACGACGGACGGCGGTCCAGCACCTGGACCGGCTGATCGGACAAGGGCTGGTCGAGAAGGTGGAGCCGGGGCGCTTCCGGGCGGCCTGACCCGTCGCGCCGCAGCACACGCGTACCGCACCGACCCTTGACCGAAGCGCCCGTCACGCGACACGGAACCGCCTTCGGCACCGCCGCCCACCGACGGATTCACCGCCCTGCCGGCACCGCTCTCCACCGCCGGATTCACCGCCCTCCGGGCACCGCCGCGACGCCGAGCCCGCGGACGAATTCCCGCCGGTGACACAGCGTGAGCCGGCCCCACATACAGTTGCTTGGTCATAGACGGTTCACCTGAGCGGATGAAATCGCCTAAGTTGTTCTAATTAGGTTGGATGCGATGAATGTAGACCGCTGTAGGTCCATATCCGATCGCATACGGCTCAGCCGGTACCCAAGCGGTGAGCGGAGGCGACAGTCGACAGTGGTGAACACTAGAGGCGGCGACGCGGAGAACACCGACTCGTCCACACCCCACGTCCCACGTCCGCTGCGCCAGACGCACGACCTGCGGACCCTGCAGGCCGTACAGCCCATGAACCGGCACCACATGCGGATGCAACTGCTCGACGCCGTCGACGAGGACCGGCGCGGTGTCGACGTGCTGCTGACCGCGCTCCAGCACGCGGTGGCCGAGGTGCACGGCCTGGGCGGCATGGTGCATCTCCCGGGCGCCGGCATGAGCGGGATCCTCTACCTGGTCGCCGACAGCGGCCTGCCGGAGTCGATCACCCGCCCCTGGCTCATCATCCCGATACGGGGCACGGCGCCGCCCAGCAAGGCCGCCCGCAACGACACCATCGCCTGGCAGCCCGACCTGGCCCCGCCCGACCCGGTGCCGGGCCGGGACCCCGCGGCCATGTGGCCTGCCCGGCTCACCGCCGGCATCGGTCACCTGGCCGTCCCCATCGCGAGCGGTGGCTCGCGCCGCGGCGCGCTCTCCGTCCTGTTCGCGCCGGGCACCACGGTCGGCGCGGCGGAGCGCGCGTTCCTGAGCCAGGTGGCGGCCTGGATGTCCGGACGCCTCAGGTCGTCCGGAATCCTCAATCCGTCCCCCACTCTGCTGCGCGCCCCGGAGAACAAGCCAGTACCGCGGGAGGCCGCCTCCCCGTCGGACGTGGAAGAGGCACCCTCCCTCACATACACCTGGGACCTGCACACCGGCGAGCTGACCTCCGAGGTGCCCGTCGAAGAGGTGCTGGCCGGAATCGATCCGAAGGTGATGAGCGGCGGCATCGAGGCGTGGGCGGAGCTGATCCACCCGGACGACCTGCCGGACGCGGTGGCCGGCTTCGACACAGGCATCCAGCGCCGCGGCGGCTTCCGGAACGAGTACCGGATCCGGCGCCAGGACGGAACATACGTCTGGATCGAAGCCAGCGCCAGGACGATCACGGACGCGGAGGGGAAGCCGGTGAAGGTGATCGGCACCCTTCGCGACAGCAGCGAAACGCATGCCGCCGCCGAAACGGTCGGGCGGGCGCTGCAACACATGAGCGACGGCTTCGTCTCCCTGGGCACGGACTGGCGCATCGAATTCCTCAACCAGGCCGCCGAACGGCTCCTCGGCGCCGCCGGAGATGTGGCCGGAGCCCTGCTCTGGGACATTCCCTTGGTGCATGCCGCGCCGGAGCTGGAGCAGCGGTGCCGGGCCACGGCCGCCGAGGGCCGACCGGCCGGATTCGACATACCCGGGCCGGACGGGGCGTCCTGGTACCACTTGCGGCTGGTACCCGTGCCGGAAGGTCTCACGCTCTACATCACCGACACCACCGAGCGGCATCTGCGGGAGGCCGAGCGCGTCGCCGCCGAGCGGGCGGCCGCGGAGCGCGCTTCCGTGGTGCAGAGGATCACGCGGGAGCTGGCCGAGGCCGTCACCGCCCAGGACGTGATGACAGCGGTGGCCGACGTCGTGATGGCACCCCTCGGGGCCAGCGGACTCATCATGCTCGGCGTGGTCGGCGACCGACTGGACGTGATCGGCTCACAGGGGTATTCGGAGCATTTCGCCCGACTGCTGGACGGGCAGTGGACACTGCGGGACACCGCGAGCCCCGTGGTGGACGCCCTGCGGACCCACACGCCGCTCTGCGTCTCCTCCCCGGAGGAGTTCCTGAAGCGGTACCCGGGGACCGAGATGCTGGTCAAGGAGGGCGGCAAGCAGGCGTGGGCCTTCCTGCCACTGGCCGTATCAGGGCGCGGGATCGGCGCGGCGGTGATCGGCTTCCAGGAGCCGCGCGTGCTGGACGACGAAGAACGAACCCTGCTGACCGCGCTCAGCGGACTGATCGCACAGGCCCTGGAGCGAGCCGGGCTCTACGACGACGCGACGACCCGGGCCCGTACGCTCCAGCGCAGCCTGCTTCCGCAGGCGCTCCCCGAGCTGCCCGAGGTGACGACGGCGGCGCGCTACCAGTCGGCCAAACAGGGAGCCGACGTCGGCGGCGACTGGTACGACGTCATCCCGCTCTCCGCGGCCCGCGTGGCGCTCGTGATCGGCGACGTGATGGGCCACGGCATGGCCGAGGCCGCCACCATGGGCAGGCTGCGCACCGCCGTCCGCACCCTCTCGGAGCTGGAGCTGCCGCCCGACGAGATCCTCGGCCACCTCAACGACATCGTCGGCGAACTGGACACCGATGCCTTCGTGACCTGTCTGTACGGCATCTACGACCCTGTGACCCGGTGCCTGTCGTACGCCAGCGCCGGTCAGCCGCCCCCGGCGGTGGCCCACCCCGACGGCACCGTCACCTTCTTGTCCATGACCCCCGACCCGCCGCTGGGCGTGGCCGCTCCGCCCTTCGAGACCCGCGAGACCCTCCTGCCCGCCGACAGCCTGCTCGCCCTCTACAGCGACGGCCTGGTCGAGAGCAAGGACAGGGACGTCACCAGCGGCATGAACCGCCTCGCCGAGCTTCTCGGTGAGTCCGTGCAGGCCATGCCGGACTCGACGGCGGACGCATCGGACCTGGACGCCCTGTGCGCCGCCCTCACCTCCGCGCTCCTCCCCGCCCACGGCGCGCTGATCGACGACGCCGCCCTGCTGCTGGTCCGCACCCACTCGCTGGACGCGGAGAACGTCGCCGAGTGGCCGTTGCCCGAGGACCCGGTGGCCGCGGGACAGGCCCGCAGCCTGGTCCGCGCCCAGCTCACCGACTGGGACCTCGCCGACGAGGACCTGATCATGACCACCGAACTCCTGGTCAGCGAGCTGGTCGGGAACGTCGTCCGGCACGCCTACGGTCCCATCCGGCTGCGCATGCTCCGCAGCCGCGCACTGATCTGCGAGGTCTCCGACGCCAGCCTGACCACACCGCACATCCGCCACTCCTCCGCCACCGACGAGGGCGGCCGCGGCCTCCAGCTCATCTCCGCGCTCTGCCAGCGCTGGGGCACCCGCCACACCCCCGCCGGCAAATCGATCTGGACCGAACAGCCCCTTCCCGCCGCCTCGGGCTGACCTCTGGCCTGCTATGTCACCCAGGGCGGTGGCGATCTTCAACGCCCCCCGTTAGGCTCCCAGTTGCTCATTTCGAGAGCCACAGAGCACTGGCGACGTGTCCGATGGGGGACAGTGCTCTCATCTCGACAAGCAATGAGCACGATGAGTCTCTGATCGTCGCGGAGCCTCAGCAGGCCATCGCAAGCGGTGGTCGAGCTGAGGCTGCCCGCCGACTGGTCGACCACCTTCGTGAAGGGGTTGACTGATGAGGCCGACTTTTCCCGTCCAGGTACTTCTCGCACTCCTGTCCTTCGTGTCGTCGCTGCTGGCGGCAGTGGTGGCGGGGGTGCTTTCGCATGAAACCGGGGCGTCGCCGGCCGGTGCGGTGCTGTACGGCGGCGGCGCTTTCGTCGGCTGGATGTCGCTCTGTGTCACCGTGCTGACGGCGCTCGGCCTGCTCGGACATCAAGGCGGTCCCGGCGAGTGAGGGTTGCACAGCGATCAGAAGCGCGATCCCCGACAAGACCCAGGACAGGGCGAGGCGCACGGCCCGACGGTGGCGTCCGGTGCTCGTCGAGCGGTCGAACGGCAGGAAGCGCGAGGCCGTCCCGCGGAAGCGTCGCGCCCGCCCTGCCCCTCCGTGTCCACTGCGCCAGCCCCTGAACCGCCCTTCCGCACGCCGGCATGGAGGTTGCGCGCACAGACCGCCCTCGAAGTATGGTGTCCCACCACATGTGCGCCCGACCTGCATGTTCCTACCGTGTGCCGACACGTACCCGTCCCCACCGCACACGAGGAAGTGGCGCACATGGCCTCCGCAGCAACCGCTCCCCCATCCCCGGGCACTCCCGCCAATCTCAAGCGCATCGTCGCCGCGAGCCTCATCGGCACGACCATCGAGTGGTACGACTTCTTCCTCTACGGCTCCGCCGCCGCCCTGGTGTTCAACAAGCTCTTCTTCCCTGATTCCGACCCGCTCGTCGGCACGCTGCTCTCGTTCCTGACGTACGCGGTCGGCTTCGCGGCCCGGCCCTTCGGCGCGCTCGTCTTCGGGCACTACGGCGACCGGCTCGGACGCAAGAAGCTGCTGGTGATCAGCCTGTTGATGATGGGCGGGGCGACGTTCGCGATCGGGCTGCTGCCCACACACGCCACGGTCGGCTCGGCCGCGCCGGTGCTGCTGACCACGCTCCGCCTCGTGCAGGGATTCGCGCTGGGCGGCGAATGGGGCGGCGCCGTCCTGCTGGTGTCCGAGCACGGAGACGCCAAGCGCCGTGGATTCTGGGCCTCGTGGCCGCAGACCGGCGCACCGGCGGGGCAGCTCCTCGCCACCGGTGTGCTGTCGCTGCTCACCGCCACCCTGTCGGACGATGCGTTCGGCTCCTGGGGCTGGCGCATCCCGTTCCTGCTCTCCGGCCTCCTGGTGATGGTCGGTTTGTGGATACGTCTTTCTGTCGATGAATCCCCGGTGTTCAAGCAGGCGTTGGCGCAGGCCGAGGCCCGCAAGGCGGCCCGTGCCTCGGACGACTCGGAGGTGGAGAAGCTGCCGCTGGTCGCGGTACTGCGGCACCACTGGCGAGACGTGATCATCGCGATGGGCGCCCGGATGGCGGAGAACATCAGCTACTACGTGATCACCGCCTTCGTCCTCGTGTACGCGACGACCGCCGCGGACGTCTCCAAGCAGACGGCACTGAACGCCGTACTCATCGCGTCCGCCGTGCACTTCGCGGTGATTCCGGCCTGGGGGGCGCTCTCGGACCGGATCGGCCGCAGGCCCGTCTATCTGCTGGGCGCCGCCGGCGTCGGCCTGTGGGCCTTCCCCTTCTTCTCGCTCGTGGACACCGGCAGCTTCGGGAACCTGATCCTCGCCATCACGGTCGGCCTCGTGCTGCACGGCGCGATGTACGCGCCGCAGGCGGCCTTCTTCTCCGAGATGTTCGCGACGCGGATGCGCTACTCCGGCGCCTCCATCGGCGCGCAGTTCGCCTCGGTCGCCGCCGGTGCGCCCGCGCCCCTCATCGCCACCGCGCTGCTGGACTCCACCGGCGGCTCCACCATGATCTCCCTCTACGTGATCGCGGCGGCCGTCCTGACACTGGTCGCGGTGGGCTGCGCCAAGGAGACCAGGCACCGCGATCTGGCCGACGTGGACGCGCCGGTCGAGGACCGTCCCGCCCCGGCGGAGAAGGCGGACGCCCGCACCGCCTGAGCCCCGGCGTTCGGCGCGGCCCTCGTACCGCGCCGAAGGGAAACCCTTCGCTGACCCCCGTGCGCGCGACGCGCACGGGGGTCAGCGCCGTGCGGTGGTCGACAACCGGTGCAGCCGCAGGGCGAGTTGGATCTCCAGGGCGCGCGCGGGGCTCTGCCAGTCGTCACCCAGCAGCCGTCCGACCCGCTCCAGCCGCTGCGCCACCGTGTTCACATGCACATGCAGGTCGTCCTTCGTGCGGGCCGGGCTCATGCCGCACGCGAAATAGGCGTCCATGGTGCGCAGCAGATCGGTCCCGCGGCGTTCGTCGTAGTCCACGACGCCGCCGATGGTGCGCTCGACGAATCCCGAGATGTCCCGGTCCCCGGCGAGCAGCAGTCCCAGGAACCCGAAGTCCTCGGCGGCCGCGCCGTCCCCGGTGCGGCCGAGCAGCCGCAGGGCCTCCAGACAGCGCTGCCCCTCCGCGTACGCCGACGCCACCGCGTCGGGGCGGGCGGCGAGCTGCTCGACCGGGGCGGACGCGCCCACGGTGACCCCTTCGCTCACCGCGCCGCCGAGGTGCCGCGCCGTACGCCGGGCCAGGTCCGTCGCGGTGTCACCGGACTCCAGGGGAAGCAGCAGTACGGTGCCGCCGTCCCGGGCGGCGGCCAGTCCGTGCCGGGTGGTGGCGAGGTGGGAGGCGGCGGCCCACAGGCGTCTGCGTCCGGCCGCCTCGCGGTCGGCGTCCAGGGCGGCGGTGTCCAGCCGGGCGGCCAGCACGACATGGGGCCGGTCGAGATCGGCCTGGAGCCGGGACGCCCGCTCGCGCAGCAGACGCGGGTCACGGTCACGGGAGTCCAGCAGGTCGTCCAGCAGCTCGCCGCGGACGCGCTGCTCGGCGTCGGACGCCGAGCGTCGGGCGAGCAGGAGGAGCGAGGTGACCATCGCCGCGCGCTCCAGGGTGCGTTGGTCGACCGGGTCCAGACCCGGATGCCCGTGCAGCACCAGCGCGCCGAGCAGCTCGCCACCGGCGGCGACCGCGGCGACCCAGTCGTCCTTGTGCCGCACGGCGTGGCCGTCGGCGCGGGACGCCTCCACCGCGGCGGCCGGTGCCTCGTCGGCCTCGGTGAACTCGACGGCTCCGTCGAGGACCTCCGACACGGCGGCGGCCACATCGTGCACTCCGCCGCCGCGCAGCACGAGTTCGGCGAGCCGGTCGTGGATGTCCGACGCGCGCTCGATCACTCCGCTGCGGTCCCTGATGATCTCGTGGGCCCGGCCGAGGCGGTCCAGTGCGGAACGGGTCTCCGCGAGCCGGTTCGCCGTGTCGATGGCGGCGGCGGCCAGGGCCGCGAACGAGCCGAGCAGGGCGATCTGCTCACGCTCGAACACCCGTGCACGGCGGTCCGCGGCGAACAGAACGCCGATGACCTGGGAACCGATCATCAGCGGCACACCGAGGATCGCGACGAGCCCTTCGTCCCGCACGCCCGCGTCGATGGTGTGGGTGTGCTGGAAGCGCGCGTCCTTGAAGTAGTCGTCGGTGACATAGGGGCGGGCGGTCTGCGCGACGAGGCCGCCGAGGCCCTCGCCCATGCCGAGGCGCAGTTGCTGGAAGCGCGCGGCGACCGAGCCCTCGGTGACCCTCATATAGGTGTCCCCGCGGTCCGAGTCGTTCAGGCTGAGGTAGGCGACGTCGGTGCTCAGCAGTGAGCGGGCCCGCTGGACGATCGCCTGCAGCACGGCATCGAGGTCGCGCAGGCCCGCCAGGTCGTGCGCCGTCTCGAACAGCGCCGAGAGCTCCGCCTCACGCCGGCGCCGGCCCTCCATGTCCGAGCGGACGCGCAGGGCGAGCAGCCGGGCCCGGTCGAGCGCGGCGACGCGCTCGGCGGACCGGCCCTCGGCGCGGGCGAGCAGCACCGGCTGCTCGTACGCGTCGGCGGACGCGCCGCGGGCCAGGAGCTCCAGGAACGGCGCCTCGGCGCTGTCGGCGGAGGACTCGACGGAGGGGACGTGATCGCGGGACATGGTCAAAGGATTGCGCATCTCAGGGCCGGTGCGACCGGCCTGTGGACAACTCCCGGCCCGCACCGGTCCCCGGCCGGTCGCGACCGGCACGGCTCGGCTCGGGTCGCTGCCTGCGACCGGCGGCCGTCCGCGCGCGGGGCGCTACGACAGGCGCCCGACGGCGCGGACACCGGTGCGGGTGGCACCCCGGCCGGCGGCAGGCGGTGCGGTCGGTGTGCGGGAGGGGGAATCACGGTTCAGTGGGCGGTCCAGCCCCCGTCCAGCACCAGGGACGTACCGGTGATGAAGGCCGCCTGCGGGCTGCACAGATAGGCCACCGCCTCGGCGACCTCCTCCGGCTCGATCAGCCGCTTGACCGCGCTGTCCTGGAGCAGCACCTCGCTGAGGACCTGCTCGCGCGGGATCCCGTGCGCCCGCGCCTGATCGGCGAGCTGCTTCTCCACCAGGGGGGTCCGTACGTAGGCGGGGTTCACACAGTTCGAGGTGACCCCGTGGGTCGCGCCTTCCAGCGCGGTGGTCTTGGAGAGCCCTTCGAGACCGTGCTTCGCGGCCACATAGGCCGACTTGAACGCCGAGGCGCGCAGCCCGTGGACCGAGGAGACGTTGACGACGCGGCCCCAGCCCTGCCCGTACATGTGGGGCAGGGCGCCGCGGATGAGCCGGAACGGCGCCTCCAGCATCACGGTGAGCACGGTGTGGAAGACCTCGGGCGGAAACTCCTCGATCGGGCGCACCAGTTGCAGTCCGGCGTTGTTGACCAGGACGTCGGTGCCCGCCGCGGCCTGTTCCGCCGCGTCGAGGTCGGTGAGGTCGAGGACGTGCGGTTCGACGGTTCCGGCGAGGCCGTGTGCCTGCTCGGCGAGCACGTCCAGGCCCGCGGAGTCCCGGTCCACCGCTCTGACCTTGGCTCCGGCGGCGGCCAGCCGCAGGGCACAGGCACGGCCGATGCCGCCCGCGGCGCCGGTGACGAGCGCGGTGCGGCCGCCGAGATCGAATGCGGGGGCGTGGGGGCCCTGGTGGGCGCTGGGCGCGGTCATGACTTGACCCTAAGCAGCGCCCACGCGCCAACCGATGTGGTCACCACACACAGTTCGGTGTCAGGTCGTAGGGTCGAACCATGTGGGTCCGTCGGAGAGGGCCTGCTTGATCCGGAAGAGCGCGGTGTCCCGCAGTTCCGGCAGGGCGTCCACGTCGAACCAGCCGACCTCCAGCGACTCGTCGTCGTTGACCCGGGCCTCGCCGCCGACCGCACGGCACCGGAACGTGGTGTCCATGAACTGGCAGATGTCGCCGTTGTCGAAGGTGACCTGCTTCCCCGCCTGGACCAGGACGACGCGCTCGACCACGCAGCGCACGGCGGTCTCCTCGTACACCTCGCGCACGGCGCAGGCCGCCGGCTGCTCCCCGGGGTCCGGGATACCGGAGATCAGCGCCCAATCGTGGTTGTCCGAACGCTGCCCGAGCAGCACTCTGCCGTCGTCGTCGAAGACCACGGCGCTGACTCCGGGGAGCCAGAGCAGCTGGTGCCCCGCGGAGGCCCGGACCGTACGGATGAAGTCGGGAGTAGCCATGCCTCGACCCTAACGGCCCGGCTCGGCCGCGCCTCCCGGGTCCTGTCCGACGATTCCCGCCCGCCCGGCGACGCCGCGCATGGTCGGGCAGGCCCTAGGCAGCGGAGCCGCGCCGCCCGCGGACGGCCGTGGCCGCGCCCCAGCCGAGCCCGCCCGCGGCGAGCACGACCAGGACCATCTCGGGAAGGATGCCGAGCTTCGTCGCCGGGGTCTCGGAGGTGCGCAGGGGCACCTTCTGGACGAGCGAGTCGGCCACGAACATCCCGGTCCTCTGGGTGATCCTGCCGTCCGGCATGATCACGGCGCTGACGCCGCTCGTCACCGGCACCGTGACCGTGCGGCTGTGCTCGACGGCACGGATGCGCGACATGGCGAGCTGCTGGTAGGTCATCTCGCTGCGGTCGAAGGTCGCGTTGTTGCTGGGGACCGAGATCATCTGCGCGCCGTCCGTGACGGTGTCGCGCACGGCCCAGTCGAAGGCCGCTTCGTAGCAGGTCGCGAGGCCGACCTTCGCGCCGTCCATGGTGAACACGCCCGGCTCGGTGCCGCGGCTGAAGTCCTGGCGCACCATGGTCGTCCAGTTCTTGTTGATGGCGCCGAGGAGCGAGCGCAGCGGGAGATACTCGCCGAAGGGCTGCACCTGCCGCTTGTCGTACGTGTCGACGGCACCCTTCTCGGGGTCCCACAGGATCTGCTCGTTGTAGAGCTTGCCGTCCCGTTCGACGACGCCGCCCACCGAGATGGGGGCACCGATCGCCCGGGCGGCACCGTCGATCACGGCGCGCGCGTCGGGGTTGGTGAACGGGTCGATGTCGGAGGAGTTCTCGGGCCACAGGACGATGTCGGGCTTGGCGACCTTGCCGGCCCTGACCTCGGCGGCGAGTCGTTCCGTCTCGCGCGCGTGGTGGTCGAGAACGGCACGCCGCTGGGAGTTGAAGTCCAGTCCCGCGCGCGGCACGTTGCCCTGGATGACCGCGACGGTCGTCGTGCCCTTCTCCGCCTTGTCGCTGACGAGCGCCCGCGCGGCGAGCGCACCGACGACGGGCACGGCCACACCGAGCAGCGCCACCGCCGCGGCACCCTTGCGGACCGCTCCGGTGCGCCGGCCCTCGACGGCCAGGCGCACGATCTCGTACAGCCCGAATCCGCAGAGGACGACCGCGAAACTCAGCACCGGAGTACCGCCCACCGCGGCGAGCGGCAGAAAGACGCCGTCGGCCTGGCCGAACGCGATCTTGCCCCAGGGGAAGCCGCCGAAGGGGGCACGCGCGCGTGCCGCCTCTCCCGCGATCCACACGGCGGCCGCCCACAACGGCCAGGCGGGCAGCCGGGACACGAGCGTGATGCCCGCGCCGACCAGTGCGACGTACACCGCTTCCACGGCGACCAGCGCCAGCCACGGACCGGGGCCGACCTCGACGCCGGTCCAGACGAGCAGCGGCAGCAGGAATCCGAGGCCGAACAGGTAGCCGAGGCCCAGTCCCGCCTTCCAGGTGCGACCGCGCAGGATCCAGGCGAAGAGCGCGAAGGCCGGAAGGGCCAGCCACCACAGCGTGCGGGGCGGGAAGCTGACGTACAGCAGCACTCCGGAGAGCGCCGCTACGGCGGCCGGGACGAGGCGTCGCACCCATGCGGCCCCGCGCGAGGCGGGCGCGGCCTGGGGTTCGAGCTGGTCCGGCTCGTCTACGGTGGTTGCGGTGGCGGTCACTCGGGGAGTGTACGGCGCGTGACCAAGGCGCCGACAGCACGGTCTCGTCCGCTCCGCGGGAGTCCGGCCGGCCGCCGGGGCTCTCCTCACACGCGCGCTGCAACGTTTCTGCGCAACATGTCCACAAACCGGCGCATCACCCGTTACGGTGTGCCCGAGCCTCTGACGTGCGGCCGGATGTGGTCACGACGGCCGGGGCCCGACAGAGTCGGGGGGTCGACGCAGTGGGGTCCACCGGGATGGCGTCCGCGGCCGATCCCGCCGCCGCGGGCGAAAGACGCAGCGCTTCGGACGGTCTGGGTGTCGTCGTGCTCGCGGCCTGCGCCGTCTGGTCACTGGTCACGGCGACCGCGCACGGCGGCCGGCCCGAGGGCGTCCTGCTGGCGGTGCTCGCCGTGGCGGCCGGTTACGCGGCGGGGCGGATCTTCGGCGTGCTCCTTCCGGTCGCCGCCCCGTGCGCGGGTGCGCTCGCCGGACTCGGGCTCGCGATCGCCACTCCCGGCCCGCAGATCACCCTCCAGCTCGGGCACTCCGGCGCCACGGCGGCACTGCTGACACTCGCCACGGGCGCGGCCTGCTGCGCGGCCTGGGCGGCACAGACTCCGGGACCTCGCCTCGCCCTGCGTCTGCTCGCCGCCGGGATCACCGTGGCCGCGGCGGTGCTGGGGGCGACCACCGGTTTCGTCACCTGCGCCGGGGTCCTGCTCTGCTCGCTCGCCGCCGCCCGGATGCACCACCGGGCTCTGGGACTCATGGGTCTCGCCGGCGCGGCGGCGCTGGTGACGGGACTGACCTGGGCGATCGCCGAGGACGCCCTGCCCGACGGTCCGACGGCCTCCCTGGAAGGGCAGCTGACCCCGCACCGGGTCCTGCTCTGGCACGACGCTCTCCGGCTGGCCCGCCAGGAACTGGTCCTGGGCGTGGGACCCGGACGTTACGGAGAGCTCAGCCCGACGGTCACACAGTCGCTGCTCCCCGACGGCAAGCCCCATTCCGCTCCCCTGCAGCAGGCGGCCGAGCAGGGGGTGATCGGCGTGGCGCTGCTCGCGGCGGTGTTCTGCTGGATGCTGTACGCGCTGTGGCGCACCCCGCGCTCCACTGCGGTCGCGCTGACGGCCGGCGCGTCACTGACCGCGCTGGCGGCCATCGCCTCGATCGGCAACGCGCTGAGCTTCACCACGGTGACGGCGGGTGCGGGGCTGCTGGCGGGCCTGGCCACGGCACGGCCGCTGGCAGCCGAGGGGCCGGACGACCTCCCTGACACCATCCGCTGATCCGGCGGCCTTCGGATCGGTGAGGGCCGCGCCGACCTGCGCAAGCGTCAGTGCGCCGTGCCGGGCGTGCCGGGCCGCAGGCGGTCCCGGATGATGCGTACCGCGGCTTCGGCGTTGTCCACCGTGATCGTGAAGGTGTGTCCGTCGCCGAGGCGCAGCACCACGCCCTCGCCGCGCCGGACGATCACCGCGGTCCCCTTCTCGGGCCGCCAGCGGTAACCGAAGCCGCCCCACTGGCGCGGGGTGACCTTGGGCGCGAAATCGGCGCCGACGACACTGGAGAGCGGGATGCGGCGGCGCGGCAGTCCGATGTGACCGCAGCGCACTTCGAGGCAGTCCTTGTCCACCTTCACGGCGACGTGCAGGAAGGCGAGCGTGCCGAAGATGATCAGCAGTCCGGCGGCGATGCAGCCGACGACGGACATGATGAGCGGGGCCGATCCCGACGTCCATGCGGAGTCGACGGCCAGCTCGATACCGAGCGCCAGAAAGGCGGCTCCGCCGAGGGCGGGCAGCCACTGGACGCGGTTCGTCGCACGCCCGGTCCAGATCTCCGGATGCGGGGTGCCTTCGCCGTGGGGGTGGTCCCTCATGTCTATGAGAGTACTCAGCTTCCGCTGCGCGGGCACGGGCTTGCGGAGCGTCACCGGCCCCGGCGCGCGGTCCCCGTACGGAGGGGATTCACACCGTGACCGGCAGTGCTCGCACGTCGCACGGAGCGTGTCCGGCCCGTGACGGGAAGTGGCCTCGGGGCCGGCCCTGCTCAGCGTGTCGGACGGTGGCCTTCGGTCAGCGCGGGACCGACGGCCGAGAGCACGCGGCCTTCCTCGTAGCTGAGCGCGGTCGCGAGCAGCGACCCTTCTTCGCCGCCGAGGAGCACCGTCACGACGGAGTCGGCGGGCGCCTCCGGCCTCGGCGCCTCTCCGATCCTGCGCAGTGCCTGCGCCGCGACCGCACCGGCCGAGCCGTGCAGGACGAGCGGCGGACGTCCGGGCCGCTGCACGGCGGCGCGGATGCGCTCGGCGACCAGTTCGTAATGGGTGCAGCCGAGGACGACGGCCCTTACATCCTCGGGTGTGTGCGCGGCGGCCGCCGCGATCGCGGCGTCGATGGCGTCCTGGTCCGCGTGCTCCACCGCGTCGGCGAGCCCCGGGCAGGCCACCTCGGTGACGCTCACCCCGTCCGCGAACTCGGCGATGAGTCCGCGCTGGTAGGGGCTTCCGGTCGTGGCGGGCGTGGCCCAGATCGCGACGGGGCCGCCGCCGGCGGCGGCCGGCTTGATCGCGGGCACCGTGCCGATGACGGGCACTTCCGGCTCCAGGCGGGCCCGCAGCGCGGGCAGGGCGCGTACGGAGGCCGTGTTGCAGGCCACGATCAGGGCGTCGGGACGGTGTCGCGCGGCGGCCTCGGCGACGGCGAGGGCGCGTGCGGTGACGTCCTCCGGTGTGCGGGGTCCCCAGGGCATGGAGCCGGGGTCCGAGGAGAGCACGAGATCGGCGTCGGGCCGCAGTCGACGTACCGCGGCGGCAGCAGCGAGCAGTCCGATTCCGGAGTCCATCAGCGCGATCTTCACCCGGTCACCATAGACGATCCGCCTCGTCACCCGTCCTGGGGCAGACTGCGGTGGGTGAGCGCCGTGGTGTTTGTCGCTGTGATATCGCTGATCGCGTGGCTCTGGCTGCTGCTCGGCCAGGGCTATTTCTGGCGTACGGATGTACGACTGCCGTCACGCCAGGACCCGGACGAATGGCCGAGCGTCTGTGTCGTCGTGCCCGCGCGCGACGAGGCCGGCGTCCTGCCCCAGAGCCTGCCGTCCCTCCTCGCCCAGGACTATCCGGGGCGCGCCGAGGTCTTCCTCGTCGACGACGGCAGTTCGGACGGCACCGGGCAGCTGGCCCGGGAGCTGGCGGAACGCCACGGCGGGCTGCCGCTCACCGTGGACTCTCCCGGGGAGCCGCCCGCGGGCTGGACGGGCAAGCTCTGGGCCGTGCGGCACGGGATCACCCTGGCACGCGCGCGTGAACCCGAGTATCTGCTGCTGACGGACGCGGACATCGCGCACGCTCCCGACAGCCTGCGGGAACTGGTGGCGGCGGCCCGCACCGGGGCGTACGACCTCGTCTCGCAGATGGCGCGCCTGCGCGTGGAGAGCACCTGGGAACGGCTCGTCGTGCCCGCGTTCGTCTACTTCTTCGCCCAGCTCTACCCCTTCCGCTGGATCTCCGTGTGGAGGGCGCGCACGGCGGCCGCGGCGGGCGGCTGCGTCCTGCTGCGCGCGGACGCCGCCGAGCGGGCACAGGTCCCGGACGCCATCCGGCACGCCGTGATCGACGACGTCGCGCTCGCGCAGGCGGTGAAGCGGAGCGGCGGTCACATCTGGCTGGGGCTCGCCGAGCGGGTGGACAGTGTGCGCCCCTACCCGCGACTGCACGACCTGTGGCGCATGGTCTCGCGCAGCGCCTACGCGCAACTGCGGCACAGCCCGCTGCTGCTGGCCGGGACGGTCCTGGGCCTCGCCGTCGTGTACCTGATGCCGCCGGCCGCCTTCGTCGCCGGCCTCGCCGCCGGGAGCGTGTGGGCGGCGGTGGCCGGCGGGCTCGCGTGGATCGTGATGGGCGCGACGTACGTGCCGATGCTCCGTTACTACCGGCAGCCCGCGTGGCAGGCCCCGCTGCTGCCGGTCACCGCCTTCCTGTACCTCCTCATGACGGTCGACTCGGCGGTGCAGCACTACAGGGGGCGCGGTGCCGCCTGGAAGGGCCGCACCTACGCCCGCCCCGACACCGCGCTCGACGAGAGCTGAGTGACTACTTTCTGCCGGGAGTCCAGTTCATGCCCCACCCGTAGGCGTAGTCGACGGTGCGCTGGGGGCTCACTCCGCGCTCCGGGACCAGGTAGCGGGCCTCACGCTGGACGATGAGGTCGTTGCCGGTGTTGGTGATGAGGGCGAGGGCGCACACCGTCGACGGCACGGTGCACTCGTCGAGGGAGAACTCGACCGGAGCGCCGCTGAACGGCTGGAGCGTCACCGTGGCGTGCAGATCGGCGAAGGAACGCGCCCCTTCATAGATGGTGACGAAGATGAGGATGCGCCGGAAGCTCTGCTTGTGGTCGAGGTTGATCGTGAGGTTCTCCCCACTGGCCACGGCACCCGTGCGGTCGTCCCCGTCGAGATGGATGTACGGCGGCTGGTGCAGCGCCCCGAAGGCGTTGCCCAGGGCCTGCACGACACCCTTGCGTCCGTCGGACAGCTCGTACAGCGCGCACAGGTCGAGGTCGAGGTCCGCGTGCATCGCGACGGCACGGCCGCGCTTGCTGCCCCATCCCGAGAACTGCTTGCGCACCTGCCAGTTGAGGTTGACGCGCATCGCGCCGGAGGTGCCGCCCTGCTTGGTCAGCGAGACCGAGGGAGCCTCCTTGGTCAGCGTCACCTTGGAGAGGCTGACCGGGACGGTGGGAGGCGGGGGCGTGCTCCCGTACGGGGCGGGAGGCGGCGGGCTGCCGTAGGGGGCCGGCGGCGGAGTGCTGCCGTAGGGAGCGGGAGGAGGCGTGCTCCCGTACGGCGCGGGCGGCGGGGTGGCCGCGTAGGGCGAGGGGGCGACGGGCGGGGCCGGCGGCGGCATGGTCACGGGCGGGGCCACCGGCGGTGCGGTGGGGGCCGGGGGTGCGGCGTGCTGGGGTTCGTCCACCGTGATCCCGTAGTCGGTGGCCAGTCCTTCGAGCCCGCTGCCGTAGCCCTGCCCCACGGCGCGGAACTTCCAGGCGCCCTGGCGCCGGTAGAACTCGCCGAGGACGAAGGCGGTCTCGACGGTGGCGTCGGCGCTGTCGAACCGCGCGATCTCCGTGCCCCGCTGCGCGTCGAGCACCCGGATGCCGAGGCCGGGCACCTGCCCGAAGGCGCCGCCGTCGCTGGAGGCGGCGAGCACCACCGTCTCGATGGCGGGCTCCACCCGCGTCAGGTCGACGAGCAGCGCGTCCGTGACCTGCCCGCCCGCGTTCCGCTTGCCTTCGTGTCGCACGGCGCCGGACGCGTGCGCGGGCTGGTTGTAGAAGACGAAGTCGCCGTCCGAACGGACCTTGCCCGAGACCAGCAGCAGCGCCGAGGCGTCCGCGTCCGGCACACCGGGTCCTGAACGCCATCCCAATTCGACGCGCAGCGCGGTCGTCGGCACGGGAACATTGGCTCCCTTTGACATTGACATGTACGCCCCCATCACGTGTCTCCGTACCGGGCCGCCGCGCGGCCGGTCCGCCGGCTCCGTTTCCCGCACAACCTAATCCCCCACCCCGGAGAACTCCCATGACCCGTGCAGGAAGATCCGTGGTCAACCGCCGGTAACCCGCCGCGAACTCGGCCTTTACACGATCCGAGCGCCGTTCGACGTCCTTTTTTGCCGAGTTCGCTCGGATTGGGGATCCCGCGTCACTGCGGACACGGAAAACAACCCTCTTATCGGTCTCCCCAACCAGCACATCGTGGGCTTAACTTATGTGCCATGACCTCCCCCCGCTCCACATACGGCGGCGGTTACTACTCCGCGCCGTCCTTCTTCCCGGACACCCCGATCTACGACTCTCTCGTCGCCGAGCGGGGCACTCCCCAGATCGCACCGATCCGGGTCCCCTCCGCCTACGAGACGGGCAGCCATCTCCCTGCCCTGCCGTCGGCACTCCCCGCTCTGCCCGCCGGCCCGTCCCAGCAGGCACCCGTCTACGGGTACCCGCAGGCCCAGCAGCCCGCTCCGCTGCAACAGGCTCCCGCTCCCTACATCCCGCAGCAGGCGGCCGGCCCGCGTGGCTACCCCGGCCCCCAGCCGCAGCAGCAGCGCCCGATGGCGACCGGCACGGGCTACGAGGCGATGCGCCCCGCGGCCCCGCGCCCCGCACCGGCTCCCTACCAGGATCCGTACAACGGGCAGCAGTACCGCGGCTACTGAGGTATCCGCGACGATTGACCGATGCCTGCTGGCACCATGGCGGTCATGGGGAACGCGCAACTGCACTCGATCCATGTCCATCCGGTCAAGGCGTTCCGGGGCCAGTCGCCCCGGGAGGCCGTCGTGGAGCCCTGGGGGCTGGCCGGAGACCGCCGCTGGGCACTGATCGACGACGGGGGAAAGGTCGTCACGCAACGCCAGCAGCCACGTCTCGCACTGGCCGCCGCCGAGCTCCTGCCCGGCGGCGGCCTGCGGCTGTCCGGGCCCGGCCGCGAACCGATCGACGTCGCCGTGCCCGCGCCGGCCGGCACGACCGTGCTCGACATCTTCGGGGACAAGGTGGAGGGCGTCCTCGCCGACGGCGCCGCCCATGCGTGGTGCAGCGCCTATCTGGGCACCGACGTGCGTCTCGTCCACATGGACGACCCGGCCACCTGCCGCCCCGTCGACCCGGACTTCGCGCGCCCGGGTGAGACCGTCAGCTTCGCCGACGGCTATCCGCTGCTCGTCACCACGCTCGCCTCGCTGGACGCCCTCAACTCACTGATCGCGCAGGGCGACCACGCCCACGAGGGCCCCCTCCCCATGAACCGCTTCCGGCCGAACGTGGTCGTGTCCGGAACCGACCCCTGGGCCGAGGACGACTGGTCGAGGATCGCCATCGGCCAGGTCACCTTCCGGGTGGCCAAGATGTGCGGCCGATGCGTCGTCACCACCACGGACCAGAGCTCGGCGGAACGCGGCAAGGAGCCCTTGCGGACGCTCGGGCGCCACCGTCGCGTGGGGAACCAGCTGATCTTCGGTCAGAATCTGGTGCCCGAGTCCCGCGGCACGCTGCGCGTCGGGGACCCGGTCACCGTCCTCGAATAGTCTCGCGGCCGAGTTCCGTGAGTGGGGGCGTCGAGGGGGAACCCCTGCCCGGGGCACGATCGTTGAGAGTATGAGAAGTCCATGAGAGGGCCACGGGGAGGGTGATTTCGCTCTCTCTTCCCCGGGCCCCCGCGTGGACGGACCGGCTGCGGGTTATCACGGACGCGGAAGGGGGTGCGGGACGGTGCGAGCAATCAGCGGACTCTGGCGCTGGCGGCACAATCCGCTGCGCCGCACGACCGATCTCGTGGAGGCCTGGCTGGGCTTGGCGGCCGTGCTGTTGGTCCTCGCCGTCGCGCCCCTCGTCGGGGCCGCGGTCGGCGCCCTTGCCCAGGACGCCCTCCAGCAGTCCGTCCGGGACCAGCACAGGACGCACCACCTGGTGGCGGCCACCGTCGTCAAGGAGCTGTCCCGCAGTCCCCTGGAGCCCGATCCGGAGACGTCGTCCTCGCGAGACGCCCACAGCCGCGTCCTCGCCGACTGGACGGCACCGGACGGCACGGCCCAGCACGGCGCGGTGATAGCCGACCTCAAGTCCCCCCGTCACGGGGACCACTTCAGGCTCTGGACCGACACCCACGGCACCATAGTCGGCCGCCCGCTGGACAGCGCCACCGCGACGACACACGCCGTGCTGGCCGGATTCGGAGCGGGACTGCTGTGCGCGGGACTTGTCGAAGGGGCCAGGCGCATGATCGTCTGGCGCATGGTCCGCAGACGGTACGCCCGTTGGGACCAGGCATGGGACAAGGCGGGTCCCGACTGGGGCAGGGCCGGCACCGGCAGCTGACGGCCTTCCCGCTACGGTCATCCCGGCGTCCCCGCGCACGCTACGGTGGACCGGCCGAGCGGTTCGGCACCGTCGTGAGAGGCTGTTCGGCAGGGACCCGGGCGACGGGCTGTCAGCAGGGCCTCGCAGGACCCGCGTACGACGAGGTGGGGGCACAACAGCGCCATGGCACAGGGCACGGTCCAGGTGACGCACACCGGCACCTCGCGGTGGCGGCGCCGCACGGGTGAGTACGCATCGCTGGCCGCCGCCCTGGAGGCCGCGGCCGACGGAGACGTCCTCACCGTCGCTCCCGGCACCTACCGGGAGAACCTGGTGGTGCAGCGCGCGGTGACACTGCGCGGCCCCGAGGGCTCCCCCGGCTCCGTGCGCATCGCCCCCGTGGACGGGGTGCCGCTGACCGTGCGCGCCTCCGCCGTGGTCCAGGACCTGCACGTGGAGGGCCAGGACTCGGCCGCACCCGCGCTGCTCGTCGAGGAGGGCACCCCCGAGCTGCTGGACGTCCGGATCGTCACGCGGTCCGCGGCGGGGATCGAGGTGCGGTCCGGTGCCCGGCCCACCGCGCGCCGTTGCACGGTCGACAACCCCGCCGGCATCGGCATCGCCGTACTGGACGGCGGCGGTGGGGTGTTCGAGGAGTGCGAGGTCGTCGCGGCCGGCCAGTCGGGAGTCGTGGTCCGCGGCGGAGCCCGTCCGCGCCTGGACCGCTGCCGGGTGCACCACGCCTCCGGTGCCGGCCTGTCCGCCACCGGCGAGGGCTCCTCGCTCGAAGCGGTGGGCTGCGAGGTGTACGAGGTGAAGGGCTCCGGCGTGCAGATCACGGGGCGGGCCACGGCCCATCTCACCGACTGCGACGTGCACCGCACGACGGCGGACGGCGTCACGCTCGACACGGACGCGGTCCTCACGCTCGCCGACTGCCGCATCCACGACATCCCCGAGAACGCGGTGGATCTGCGCTCGCGTTCCGTGCTCACGCTGACGCGCACCACCGTGCGGCAGTTCGGGCGCAACGGCCTGTCGGTGTGGGACCCCGGCACCCGCGTCGACGCCAACCAGTGCGAGATCTTCGACAGCACCGGCGACTATCCGGCGGTGTGGGTCAGCGACGGCGCGACCGCGGTCCTCGACTCCTGCCGTGTGCACGACGTGCCCGACGCCCTGTTCGTCCTCGACCGCGGCTCCCGCGCGGACGTCGTCGACAGCGACATCTCCCAAGTACGCAACACGGCGGTCTCGGTGAGCGACGGCGCCACCGCCCAACTCGACGACTGCCGGATCCGGGACGCCGCGACGGGCGCGTGGTTCCGTGACCACGGCAGCGGCGGCACCCTGTCCGGCTGCACCGTCGACGGCACACAGACCGGTGTGATCGTCACCAAGGGCGCCGATCCCACCATCGAGCGCTGCACGGTCACTGCGACCGCCGAGGCCGGTTTCTACGTGTCGGCCGACGGCCGGGGCAGTTTCCTCAACTGCCGGGTCACCGACAGCGGGGGCTACGGCTTCCATGTGATCGACGGCTGCCGCTCGACGCTGCGGAAGTGCCGCACCGAGCGGTGCGCGCGCGGGGGGTACGAGTTCGCGGACGGCGGCGCACCCGGTGGGGGCCCGGTCGTCGAGGACTGCACGAGCGACGAGAGCGCCGGGCTGCGTCCGCCGGTGCCCGAGACGGCCGTCCAGACGTCGAGTCCGTCGTCGGGTCTGCTGGGTGCCATCCCGGGCCAGCGGACCACCGAGCACGAGCCCCTCGTCACCGCGGAGGCGCCGGCGCAGCCCGCACGCACCTCCAAGGCGGTCCTCGGCGAACTCGACGCGCTGGTGGGCCTGGAGAGCGTCAAGCGGGAGGTTCGGGCGCTCACCGACATGATCGAGGTGGGCCGGCGCCGGCAGGAGGCGGGCCTGAAGGCCGCGTCGGTCCGCCGCCATCTGGTCTTCACCGGCTCCCCCGGTACCGGCAAGACGACGGTGGCCCGGCTGTACGGCGAGATCCTCGCCTCGCTGGGCGTCCTGGAACAGGGCCATCTCGTCGAGGTGTCCCGGGTGGACCTGGTCGGCGAGCACATCGGCTCCACCGCGATCCGCACCCAGGAGGCGTTCGACCGGGCACGCGGCGGTGTCCTGTTCATCGACGAGGCGTACGCGCTGTCGCCGGAGGACTCGGGGCGGGACTTCGGGCGCGAGGCCATCGACACCCTGGTGAAGCTCATGGAGGACCACCGGGACGCGGTCGTGGTGATCGTCGCCGGGTACACGGAGGAGATGGAGCGGTTCCTCTCGGTCAACCCCGGTGTGGCGTCCCGGTTCTCACGCACCATCACCTTCGGCGACTACGCGCCCGACGAGTTGCTGCGGATCGTGGAGCAGCAGGCCGAGGAGCACGAGTACCGGCTCGCCCCGGGCGCGGCCGAGGCATTGCAGAAGTACTTCACGGCGATCCCGAAGGGCCCCGCTTTCGGCAACGGCCGCACCGCGCGGCAGACCTTCGAGGCGATGGTGGAGCGGCACGCGGGACGGGTCGCCCAGCTGGCGGAGCCGGACACCGACGACCTCACGCTGCTCTACCCGGAGGACCTGCCGGAGCTGCCCTGAGAACCGCCGTCCTGCGGACGGGGAGCGGGGACATCGGGCCTCAGCCGGCTCAGCAGCCACGCCCGCTCGACGTCGAAGACCGGGTCCGCCTGGTAGTCGGAGTGGCCGAGGATCGGTGCGGGCAAAGGGTGTTGTTCGGTCCGTCCGTAGGCGAGCGGGTCTTTCAGGGGTTCGTGGTCGACCTGGGGGCCGCAGTCGCCCGGCAGCAGGACCGGGCCGCCGATGGGGTCGGTCGGACGATAGAGATTGCGCCAGCAGGCGACCTCGTGGTGCAGAGCGGTCAGGGCGGCCGGGCCGAAGTGGGCCGGGAACCAGCGGCCGTACAGGCGCTCCAGCGGCGAGCCGTAGGTGAGCAGGGCGATCCGCTTGCGGACCGAGGGTTTCAGCTGCCAGGCCGCCGCGGCCGCCAGCACACTGCCCTGGGAGTGTCCGGACAGGACGAGCCGTCCGCCGGTGGTACGGATCCACGTGGCCATGCGCCAGGTCAGGTCGGGCACGGCGCGCTCGGCGTAGCAGGGCGGTGCGAAGGGGTGGGCGGCGCGCGGCCAGAACGTGCCGACGTCCCACAGAATGCCGATGGTGCGGCGGGCCGCGGGGTCCTTGTAGGCACGGCGGCCCCAGGTGACGAACAGTATGAAACCGAAGCCGATCAGCCAGGAGCCGAGCGCCTGCGCGGTCTGTGCTCCGCCCCGCACGAAGCCGTACGCACCGTGCGCGGCGTCGCCCGGGGCGTCGCCGGTGGCGAAGGCCCCGACCAGCGCGGCGGCGCCGAGCAGCAGCGTGACGGACGACAGGACGCCGGTCATGACGGGGGCCAGGTCGGTGAGCGTGGCCATCGCGCGGGCGCCCGCGATGCGGCGGGTACGGGTGATGTCCCGGGGCTGTCCCTCGTGGTCGAGTGCGACGGCGGCCATCTCGCGCTCGCGCAGCCGCCAGGTGTGCCGGGCGAGCCGGCCGCCGAGCACGAGGAGGACGAGGAGCAGCGGCGGGATCGCCGAGGCCTGCCAGGTCAGCAGGACGGGCGGGCCGGGGAGCGAGTCACGGGTGCCGTCCAGCCAGTCGGCCATACGCTGGGAGACGCCTCCGGACATGACGCCGCCGAGCGCGCAGGCGAGCATCGCGACGGCGGGTCCGGCGATGCCGCGCATCGCGGTGCGCGGGTCGGGACGTGTGCGGTACAGCGTGTGGGCCACCCCGCACAGGGCGATGACGATCAGGCCTTGGAGGAAGGCGATGGCGCCGAACGTCAGGTCGCCGGGCAGTCGTCCCGTGGAACGCCAGCCCGGCCGGGACCAGCCGGCGTACACCGAGGTCAGGACGAGGAGGACGAGCGATCCGACGGGCAGCCGGCGCACGAGCACGTGGTCCAGCTCCTTGTCGAGCCGGTTCTCGCTGCGCCCGCGTCGGCAGACCACCCAGAGCACGAAGAAGGCGCCCGTCACGAGCGTCGCCTCCAGGAGCGCGCCCAGGGCTTCGAGGACGGCGGGACCGCCGGGCCTTCGGTCGTGGCGGGCCGCGGAGCTGCCGACCGCCGCGGCGACGGTCAGGAAGCCCGCCGCCGCGTGGGCCGCGCGCAGCCGCGCCACCAGGCGGCGCCCGTACCAGAAGCCGGGACGGCCGAGTCCGGTACGGCCGGTCTCCTCGGCGGGCTCCGCGGTGCGGCTCATCGGCCGGTGCGACTCGTAGGCGCTCCAGGTGCGGTGCGACAGGTACCAGAGCAGTCCGGTCAGCGCGGCGGGCACGATGCCGGCGAGGGCGAGCCGGCGACCCGGCTGGCTCCACCATCCACCGCCGGACACGGTCGGTGAGAGGAACCCGAGCCAGGTGTGCTCGCGGGCGCACGCGCGCGTGCCCGCGCACTGCCAGGCGGTGAGGTCGAGGGCCACCTCGCAGACGGCGGCCACCAGGAGCACGGTCAGGCTGAGCGCGGCGAGGCGCACGAGGAGGCCGTAGAGGCGGACGGTGCGCGTGCGTCCGCGTGTGGCGGGCCGCATCCAGTGAGCGAGATTGACGACCATGAACGGCAGCAGCAACAGCCACAGGGCGCGGGTCCCGTTGCCGGACGTGAGGTTGCACCACACGTAGGCCTCGCGCACCGGCCCGTCCCGGTGCTCCTCGGGACGCCGTTCCGCCTCCGCGTCGTCGACGCGGCGGTAGACGGCGGCCGTCTCGTCCCCGGTGACGCGGACCGTCCGTGGATCGTTCAGCATCACCTCGGGTGTCGTGCCGCCCACTCCGTGGACCAGGAGTTCCAGGGCGGCTCCGCCTGCCGTGGGCCGCTGCGCGGGGGTGTCCGGCTCCCCCGTCGAGGCATGTTCCCTTGCACGTTCCACTGTTTCGCACTTCCCCCGTGCCGCGTGTGTCGCATGCGTCGTGTGCCGGCACCAGGATCTCCACTCCGCGGGGTGTGCACACGCGTAGTCACCGAATCTCCCCGATACGTGTGACAGTCGCGCCGCGCGACGCTCGCGATGTCCGTGCGGGCAGTGGAGCGACTGTCGGTGACCCGTGCGAGGATGGGACGTCCTCCAGACCTCGGACAAGGAGAATGTCCACGTGGGAGTGGGTTCGGACGGAGTGTCGGACAGCGTGCGGCGAAAGGACCGGAGCGGACGTGAGTGAGAATCAGAACCTCCTCGCGGAGCAGCGCCGCGCCCTGATCCTTGACGAGGTGCGCCGCCGCGGTGGCGTCCGTGTGAACGAGCTGACGCGCAGGCTCGGCGTCTCCGACATGACGGTCCGCCGCGACCTCGACGCCCTCGCCCGCCAGGGGGTCGTGGAGAAGGTGCACGGGGGTGCCGTGCCGGTGGTCGAGGCGAGCACGCACGAGCCGGGCTTCGAGGCCAAGTCCGGGCTCGAACTGACCGCCAAGGAGGACATCGCGCGCGCCGCCGCCGAGTTGGTCGCGCCGGGCTCGGCGATCGCGCTCTCGGGCGGTACGACGACGTACGCGCTGGCCCATCAGCTCCTCGACGTCCCGGACCTGACGGTGGTCACCAACTCGGTGCGGGTGGCGGACGTGTTCCACACGGCGCAGCGCACGTCGGGTCAGCGGCAGGGGGCCGCGACGGTCGTCCTGACCGGTGGTGTGCGCACGCCGTCGGACTCCCTGGTCGGGCCCGTGGCCGATCAGGCCATCGGGGCTCTCCATTTCGACGTGCTGTTCCTCGGCGTGCACGGCATATCGATCGAGGCTGGTCTGTCGACTCCGAACCTCGCGGAGGCCGAGACGAACCGGCGGCTCGTGCAGTCCGCACGGCGCGTCGTCGTGGTCGCCGACCACACGAAGTGGGGCACGGTGGGCCTGAGTTCGTTCGCCGCGCTCGATCAGGTCGACACGCTGGTCACCGATGCCGGGATGCCCGCGGCGGCGCGTGTGGAGATCGCGGAACACCTGAGGCGCCTGGTGGTGGCCGGTGAGCCCGGAGACGGTACAGACATCTGACGGTCCGACAGCTATGGTGACGTGGCCCGTGCCGCCGCCGCTGTGCCGATCGCACAGCGGACGCCGTCGCCCGTGCGGCCGGTGGGGCGGGTGCGTACTGGTCATCGCCCGCTGACTGCCACCCGGGACTCCGTTCCCGCTAGGGGGTTTCGTTCATGGCACGCCGTCTGCGTCCCGTGGGACCCGACTTCGTCGAGACCGCACCGCTGCGTCTGGTGTTCGCGCGGGTGGTGAAGGCCCCTCCCGAAGCCGTCTTCCACTCGCTCGCGGAGGACGTGCCCGGCTGGAGCGAGTGGTTCTCGGCGGTGACGCTCGCCCGGCCCATCGCGGACGGCGCCGGCCGCGAGGTCCGCCTCAGGGGCGGCACGCGCTTCACGGAGTCGGTCCTGACATCCCGGGCGCCGGAGGTGTACGCGTACCGGGTGGACGCCACGAACGCGCCGGGGCTGCGTGCCCTCGTCGAGGAGTGGCGGCTCTCCCCCGACCCGTCGGGCACCCGGGTGCAGTGGACCTTCGCGGCGGACGGGACGGCTCTGTTCCGAGCGGCTCTCACGCTCGGCCGCGCGGGTCTCGGCCGCGCCTTCCGCGACGCGGTGACGGCCCTGGACCGCCGATTGGCGTCGGCGCCCGCCTGACGTCGACGGACGTCGCCCGAAACGTGGTGCCGGGCCGGCTGCCCGCGGCGCGCCCTTGCCGCGGTCCGGCCGCCCCGCCCGTGCCACAGGCCCGGCCACCCGCGCCGTCGGTGCGGCCCCCGCAACCCGCCCTGGCCCCCGATGCCCCCGGCGCGGCACCCGTGCCGTCAGTCCGGCCAGACGCCCGTCTCCAGCAGCGACGTGATGGCCGCCGTGTACGGCTCGATGTCCAGTCCCTGTTCGGCCAGCCATTCGTCGGAGTAGTACTTGTCGAGATAGCGGTCCCCGGGATCGCACAGGAGCGTGACCACGCTCCCCTTGCGTCCCTCGGCCACCATCTCGGCGACGATCTTCAGGGCGCTCCACAGGCCGGTGCCGGTCGAGCCTCCCGCCTTGCGCCCGATGGCCTGTTCCAGGGCGCGTACCGCGGCGACGCTCGCCGCGTCCGGCACCTTCATCATCCGGTCGATGGCGCCGGGCACGAAGCTCGGCTCCATGCGCGGTCGGCCGATGCCCTCGATCCGCGAACCGCAGTCGCAGGTGACCTCGGGATCACCGGTCGTCCACCCCTCGAAGAAGCAGGAGTTGTCCGGGTCGGCGACGCAGATGCGGGTGTCGTACTGCATGTAGTGGACGTAGCGCGCGAGGGTGGCCGAGGTGCCACCGGTGCCGGCCGTGGCGACGATCCACGCGGGCTCCGGGAAGCGCTCCAACTCCAGCTGACGGAAGATGGATTCGGCGATGTTGTTGTTGCCGCGCCAGTCCGTGGCCCGTTCCGCGTAGGTGAACTGGTCCATGTAGTGCCCACCGGTGTCGACCGCGAGCGCGGCCGACTCCTCGTACATCTTGCGCGAGTCGTCAACGAAGTGGCATTGCCCGCCGTGGAATTCGATCAGGCGGCACTTCTCCGCGCTCGTCGTGCGCGGCATGACCGCGATGAACGGCACCCCGATGAGCTTGGCGAAATAGGCCTCGGAGACGGCGGTCGAACCGCTGGAGGCCTCGATGACGGGGCGGCCGGGACGGATCCAGCCGTTGCACAGCCCGTACAGGAACAGCGAGCGGGCGAGCCGGTGCTTGAGGCTGCCGGTGGGGTGGGTCGACTCGTCCTTCAAGTAGAGGTCGATGCCCCACTTCTCGGGCAGCGGGAAGCGCAGCAGGTGTGTGTCGGCCGAGCGGTTCGCGTCCGCCTGGACCTTGCGGACGGCTTCTTTCAGCCAGGCCCGGTAGTCCGCGTCACTACGGTCGACGTCGAGGGTTGCGCCGGTCCGGATCTGCTGGGGAGGGGTGCTCACGGCGGGGCTCCTTATGCGTCGTGCCGACGCCGTTCAACTGTGTCGGACACCTCGATCATAATCAGCTTCCACACGCTTCTCACCTGCATAAACACACCTTTGAGCGCCTCAAAGACGGGCCTGGGGAGCGGGCCGTGCGGCCATGGGGGCGCACACCGGCGCGCGCTCCCGTCGCGACCACCGGACCGTCATGCGCACTGGTGCTCGCCGCGACCTGCGGGCAGACTGCACCGCACGGAAGCGTCCCGCGTGCCGCCCGCGGCGCGGGACCATGGTCCGGTGCGGTGCACACTGGATCGCGGATCGACGCGGGACCGCGACAGGGCAGAGCCGAAGCGCACAAGGGGGCGGGGCATCATGGCGGAGCCGGAGTTCACGGCCACGGGCGTGCGGATCGGGAAGAGGCTGCGCTCGCTCACCCGGGCGGGACAGGTCCGGATCAGCGACGGCAGGCTGCAACTGCTCACCAGCTACGGCAGCGAGATCGACAGCGCTCCCGTGCAGGCGGTGCGCGCGTCCAAGCCGTGGTTCGCGCACGAGGACCGTGCGTTGGCGGACGTCAACGGCACCCGCTACTCGCTCACCCTCGGCGAGCACGACCCCGCGCCCGGCGCTCCGGGGCCGCCCTCGGCGCGCCGTTTCATCGAGGCGGTGCGCAAGGCGGCGGGGCGCAGCGGCTGAAGCGGTATCCGGCGGCGGCGCATCCGGGCCACGGCCCGGAGCGCACGGCGGCCGGGCGGCAGCAGCCCGGCCGCGGCGGGCCGAACGGCCGCAGGGCACGGCTCCCGCGCTCCTCCCGCCGCGCAGCCGCGGGGCTCCGCGGCCTCGGGAGCCTCGGGCAGAGGAACGAAAGGGCACCCGGAACGGACCGGCGGCACCGACGGACCCGAGCCGGTCGGCACCTCAGGACACAGCATCCGAAGCAGTACACGAGGGCGGTCGGCCCAGGTGGACGCACACGGCGTAGGCGACTGACAGCGCCGCGAGTTGCGGGACCGCACCCCCTGAGTCACGCTGTTCTCACATCACTCTGGGTTTACCGGCGATAACGCTGCGAACCAGCCCGCCGGCCACCACAGCAGGCGGCCGTTCCACTCAGCCACTCTGCTGGATCCGATCTCCGCCTTCTTCCGGACCTCAATTCGGGGAGTCGCAGCCGTGATCAGCGAGCCAAGCAGGCATTGCACGGTGGAGCTCCAAGCCCTGCCGTCGCGGATCGGCCAGGTCCGCAGAATCGTATCTGCGCAGTTGCGCTACTGGCATATGGACGCCCTGATAGACCGGGCCGCGCTCGGCGTGACCGAGCTGCTGTCCAACGTCCATCAGCACGCCCAGCCCGACAAGCTGTGCACCGTGAGCATCGAGCTGTTGCTCGACCGGCTCACGGTCTCGGTGTACGACCACGACCCCCGCCTGCCCGAGGTGCGGGACGTGGACCCCACCTCCACCTGTGGCCGTGGCCTCGCCATGGTCGCCGCGGTGAGCGAGAGCTGGGGTGTGCGGCCCGAGGGCGAGTCGGGCAAGGTCGTGTGGTTCACGCTCCCGGCGCCCTCGGCGCCGGCCCCGACGCCGGTGATCGCGGCGCCCGCGGTGGCCTCGCCCGCCCGCACCCCGTACGACGCCGCCTGCGCGACCGCGCTCCGCCAGACCGTCGACGGACTCCGGCCCGAACACGCTCCCGCCCGGTCAGCCGTTCCCGGCTGACCGGGCGGTGAACAACCTCTCGCGCATCGCGGGAGCATGTGCGCCGTTCGGCCTCCCGCGGCACACCCCGCCGCCGGGGCCGCACGTCACTCAGCGGCTCACTCGGTGGCGATGGCGCGCAGCACGTCCAGGCGTGCGGCCCTTCGCGCCGGGCGCAGGCCCGCGAGGGCGCCGGCGGCGAGGCCCACCAGCGCCACCACGACCAGCTGCACGGGCGGCATCGCGAAGGCGAAGCTGCTGTCCGACGCGCCGTCGGACGCCTTGACGAGCACCCAGCCGAGGAAGGCACCGAGGGCGAGTCCGCCCGCCGTGCCGAAGGCGGCCACGAGGACCGACTCCCAGCGGACCATGGCGCGCAGCTGGGCCCGGGTCTGTCCGACCGCCCGCAGCAGGCCCAGTTCACGGGTCCGCTCGTGGACCGCGAGCGTGAGCGTGTTGGCGATGCCGAGCAGGGCGATGAGCACGGCGAGCGCGAGCAGTGCGTAGACGAGGGTCAGCATCATGTCGATGCCGCCGGCCGAGGACCGCGCGTACTCGTCACGGGTCTGCACCTCGGGGTTGCCGAACCTCTGGGCGACCTTTTCCACCGCCGCCCTGCCGTCAGCCGTGCTCACCCCGTCCTTGAAGGAGACCGCCACGAGGGTGTCGGAGTCCTGGATGCGGTGCGGGGCCCAGGCCGCGCGCGTGATGACGTAGTCGCCCGCCAGTTCGGACCGGCCGTAGACGGCGCGGACGGTGAAGTCCCGCTGCCGGCCGTCGGTGAAGGTGAGCCGGGCCGTGCCGCCGGGCCTGAGGTGCTGCCGGTCGGCCTCCTGCTCGGTGACCGCGATGCCGTCGGTGCCCAGGCCGGCCAGGGAGCCGCGGACCTCGCCGAGGTCGAAGACCTTGCCGAGTGCGACCGGATCGGTGACGGTGAGGGCGCGCCCGCTGCCGTTGACCTCCGCGACACCGCGGCCCAGGCCGACGGCGTGCTCGACGGTGGGCTGCCGGGCGATCGCGGGAGCCAGTTTCGGACTCAGCCCACTGCCTCCGGCGCCGAACGACGGGGTACTCACCGCCACGTCACCCGCGAAGGACCGGGAGACGGTCTGGTCCATGGTGGCCTTGAGCGAGGCGCCGAAGACCGTGAAGAGCGAGACGACGGCGACGCCGATCATCAGCGCGCTCGCGGTGGCGGCGGTCCGTCCGGGGCTGCGGAGGGCGTTGCGGCGGGCGAGTCCCCCGGTGACGCCGCGCAGTGCTGCGAGCGGGCTGCCGAGGATCCGTACGGCGGTCGTGGACGCGATGGGGCCGAGCACCACGAAGGCGGCGAGGGCCAGCACCGCGCCGAGCCCGGCGAGCCACAGGGACGGATCCGCCAGCACGCCGGTGAGGGTGCTGCCGAGCGCCAGCGCGGCCAGACCGCCACCGGCCACGGCACGCGTGCGCGAGGTCCCGGACCGGTCCACCGACGTCTCCCGCAGGGCGGCGAGCGGCGCGGTGCGCCCGGCGCGGACGGCGGGGAGCAGCGCGGAACCGAGGCAGACCACCACGCCGACCGCGAGCGGCAGCAGCATGGACAGGGCCCCGATCACCAACTCCCCCTCCGGGAAGGGGAATCCGATGGCCGGGAACAGTGCCTGGAGGCCGGCGGCGATGCCGACGCCGCCCGCGAGTCCCACGGCCGACGCGATCACGGCGACGACGCTCGCCTCGGCGAGGGTCGAGACGGTCACCTGGCGGCGGGAGGCTCCGAGGGCGCGCAACAGGGCGTTCTCACGGGCGCGTTGGGCGACGACGATCGCGAAGGTGTTGTGGATGGAGAAGGTCGCGACGAGGAGCGCGATGCCGGAGAAGACGAGCAGGAAGGTGGTGAAGAGGGTCAGGAACTGACTGGAGATCATGTCGGTGTTCTCCTGCGCCGACTCCTGGCCGGTGATCGCCTCGACTCCCTCGGGCAGGACGGGTTCCAGGTCCCTGACGAGGGTGCGCTGATCGACACCCGGGCCTGCCCGCACGCGAATGCTCGCCGCCTCGCCGGGCTTCGCGGTGAGGTACTTCTCGGCGTCGGCCTGCGTCATTCCCGTGAACGTCACCTGCGCCATGCCGTCCTCGCCACCGAAGGTGGCGAGGCCCACGATCGTGACCGGGACGGGGTCGGGTGTGCGCAGGGTCGTCGTGTCACCGATCTTCAGGTGGCCCTTCTCGGCGGCACCCCGGTTGACGACGACCTCGCCGGACTTCGCGGGGGCGCGGCCCTCGGCGAGCCGGTAGGCGTTGAGCCGCGGGTCGTCGATCCAGTTGCCCGCGAGGGTGGGAGGGCCCTGGCCGCCGACGGGTTCGCCGTCGGAGCCGACGAGTTGGCCCGCTCCCTGGATGTCGGGCGCGGCTGCGGCGACCCCCGGAGTTTGCTCGATGGTCTTCACCAGGGCGGTGTCGACGGGCCGGCGTACACCCTGGCTCTCGCCGGGTGTGGTGATGGTGTCGGCGCTGCGGACGACGGCGTCGGTGCCCTCGGCCGCGTTGCCGAACATCGAGTCGAAGCCGGCGCGCAGCGTGTCACCCATGACGAGGGTTCCGGCCAGGAAGGCGACGCCGAGGAAGACGGCGAAGAACGTGCCGGCGAAGCGGCGCTTGTGTGCCCTCAGGGAGGACACGCTGATGCGGAGCGCGGCGTTCATGACGGTGCCCCCTTGGCGTCGAAGGCCTTCATCCGGTCGAGGACCCTGTCGGCCGTCGGAGACTCCATCCGGTCCACGAGGCGTCCGTCGGCGAGGAAGACGACCTCGTCGGCGTGCGCGGCGGCGACCGGGTCGTGCGTGACCATGACGACGGTGCGGTCCATCTGACGCACCGCGCGGCCGAGGAGGTTCAGGACCTCCTCGCCGGAACGGGAGTCGAGATTGCCCGTGGGCTCGTCGGCGAAGACGACCTCGGGCTGTCCGGCGAACGCCCTTGCCACGGCGACGCGTTGCTGCTGTCCTCCGGAGAGCTCGGCGGGGCGGTGGTGGAGCCGGTCGCGCAGCCCGACCACGTCGACGAGAGCGTCGATCCAGTCGCGCGAGCCCTTGATCCCGGCGAGGTCCATGGGCAGGGTGATGTTCTCCGCGACGGTCAGTGTCGGGACCAGGTTGAAGGCCTGGAACACGAAGCCAATACGGTCGCGGCGCAGCAGCGTCAGACGACGGTCGTCGAGGGAGCCCAGTTCGGTGCCGCCGATGCGGGCGGTGCCCGAGGTCAGGGTGTCCAGGCCGGCCGCGCAGTGCATGAGGGTGGACTTGCCGGAGCCCGAGGGCCCCATGATCGCGGTGAAGCGGCCGGCCGGGAAGCCGACGCTCACCCCGTCCAGGGCCCGCACGGCGGTGTCCCCGCTGCCGTACACCTTGACGGCGTCGGTGACGCGGGCCGCGTCCCGGGTGGCGGTCGTGGTGGTCACACCGCACCGCCCTTGCCCGTGCGGCCGAACTGCTCGTCGAGGACGGAGAGACGGCGCCAGTACTCGTCCTCGTCGATCTCGCCGGAGGCGAAGCGGCGGCCGAGCACGGCGATCGGCTCGTCGCCGACCGGACGGCCGTCGGCGGGGCCGAAGGCGCCCGTCCCGCGCCACGGGCCACGTCGGCCGCGCCAGGCGGTGCGACGCAGGACGGTCACGACGCCGATCACGACGGCCGCCCAGATCAGCGGAAAGAAGAGGATCCACGGGCCGGGCCCGCCGTCCCAGTTCGCCAGGGTCTGCATCTCGGTCATCTCCTCGGTGGGATGCGATGGGTTCGTTGCGATGCATCGAGACTGGCTCCGGGAGGGGGCCCGAGTCGTCGTACGGCCAGCGGCCGTACGCGTACCTCCCCGGGAGTACGCGAGACGCCTTCGGCTGCTTCCTGCACGCCCTCGACTCTGTACCTATCAGTATGTACAGTTGGGTCATGAGCACCCAGGAGCGACTGATCGAGTCCACACGCGAGCTGCTGTGGGAGCGCGGCTACGTGGGCACGAGCCCCAAGGCCATCCTGGAGCGCGCGGGTGCCGGCCAGGGCAGCATGTACCACCACTTCAAGGGCAAGCCCGATCTGGCTCTCGCCGCGATCCGGCGCACCGCCGAGGAGATGTGGGCGGGCGCGGAGGCCGTGCTGAGCGCGCCGAGGTCACCGTACGAGCGCATCGAGGCGTATCTGCGCCGCGAGCGCGACGTGCTGCGCGGCTGCCCCGTCGGGCGGCTGACGATGGATCCGGAGGTGATCGCGAGCGACGAACTGCGCGCGCCCGTCGACGAGACGCTCGACCGGCTGCGCGAGCGCCTGGCCGGGATCGTCGAAGAGGGCAAGGAGCAGGGCCAGTTCGCGCCGGCACTCGACGCGGAGGAGATCGCCGCGACGATCCTCGCGACCGTCCAGGGCGGCTACGTGCTGGCACGCGCGTCCGGGTCGCCCGCCGCCTTCGACACAGCGGTGAGAGGACTGCTCGCCCTGCTCACCCCGCTGCGTTGACACCACGCGCGGACGCTCCCCCGGATCCGACACCTCTCCCCGAAGGGGCATCGCATGCACGCCATGCAGTACGAGCTGACCTTCCCCGCCGACTACGACATGGGCATCATCCGCGACCGTGTCGCCAGGGTCGGGCACCTGCTGGACGACTGGGACGGACTCGGCTTCAAGACGTATCTGATGCGCGAGCGCGGAGTGGACGGCTCGCCGGTGAACCAGTACGCGCCCTTCTACCTGTGGAACACCACCGAAGGCATGAACCGGTTCCTCTGGGGCGGCCCGTTCCAGGGGCTCGTCGACGACTTCGGCCGGCCCACGGTCCAGCACTGGACCGGTCTGGCGTACGAGGAGGGCGGCGCCGCACGCTCACCCGCCCGGGTCGCGGTGCGCCGAAGGGAGCACCTGGAGCCGGGAGTGGAGCTGTCCGAGGCCATGGAGGAAGCGGTGCGCGAGGCCGGGCGGACCGCCGCGCTGGACGGGGCGGTCTGCGCCGCCGCGGCCGTCGACCCGAGGCACTGGCAGCTCGTCCACTTCTCGTTGTGGGACCACGACTCCCCCAAGGTCACGGGCGACACCTACCAGGTGCTGCACATGTCGGCGCCGGGCCGTGACAGGCTGCCGCGCGGACGGCAGTGGTGAGCATGCCTCCCGCCACGGCCGCCGCGACGGTGCGCACGGTCCTCGGTGACGTGCGCCCCGAGGACCTCGGGGTGTGCGACGCCCACGACCACCTCTTCTTCGCCAGCCCGCGGCTCCCCGGCCAGGAGTTGAACGACGCGTCGGCCGCCCGCGCCGAACTGGCCGCGTTCCGCGACCGTGGAGGCGCTGCCGTGGTGCAGTGGACGCCGTACGGTCTCGGACGGCGCGCCGCGGACCTGCCACTGCTCGCCCGCGACACCGGAGTCCATGTGGTGGCCGCGACCGGGCTCCACCAAGCGGTGCACTACGGGCCGGAGTTGCTCGCCGAGCTGCGCGGCGGGCTGGCCGAGGTGTTCGTCGCCGAACTCACCTCGGGCATCGGCACATCGGGGGTGCGGGCCGGTCTGATCAAGGTCGCGGGCGGTTTCCACGCCCTGGACGCGCACGCCCGCTGGACGATGAGCGCTGCGGCCGAGGCCCACCACGCGACGGGCGCGCCGATCGCCGTCCACCTGGAGCTGGGCACCGGGGCCCTCGACGTACTCGACCTGCTGTGCGGCGCGTTGGGGGTGCCACCGGACCGGGTGGTGCTGGGCCACCTCAATCGCTCACCGGACTTCGTGGTGCAGCGCGAGGCCGCCGAGTCGGGAGCCTTCCTCGCCTTCGACGGCCCCTCCCGCACCCATCACGCCACCGACTGGCGCATGCCCGACGCCCTGCGGGCCCTCGCCGACGCCGGCTTCGGCCACCGGCTCCTGCTCGGCGGGGACACGACGACCGCCGCGGCACGCTCGGTCGACGGCGGTCCGGGCATGCCGTATCTGCTGCGGCGGGTGCGTCCGCGGCTCGAACTCGCCGTCGGCAAGGACCTGGTGGCCCGCATCCTCACCGAGAACCCCGCGCGGGCGTTCGCCACCGCGTGGTGAGGTGCCCTCTCTCGGGGGAGGGCACCGTCACACCCGTGGCCGTCGCGGGGGCAATACGCCTAGACCCCGGCCAGGGCGGCGGGCGGATCGTCGAGCACCGGTTGCCAGGCCAACTCGGCCGCGCCCACCAGGCTGTTGTGGTCGAGGGTGCAGGCGAGGATGGGTACGCCTCCGCTCTGGCCCCACAGACTGCGGTCGGCTACGACGGCGCGCAGCCGGTCCGGGTCGGCGTCGAGAAGGGTCCGGTGCAGTCCGCCGAGGATGATGCGGTCCGGGTTCAGGATGTTGACGAGACCGGCGAGTCCGAGACCCAGCCGGTCGATCAGCGCCTCGACGGCCGTACGGACCCCCGGATCGGCGGACTCGTCGCGGATCAGGTCGTTCGCCTGCTGGAGCAGTGACACCTCGGGGCCGGGTTCGCGGCCCGCCGCCGTGAGGAAGGCCAGCGGGTCCGCCTCGACGTCGAGGCAGCCGCGGCTGCCGCAGTAGCAGGGGCGTCCCTCGGGGTTCACCGTCAGGTGGCCGACCTCCAGGGCGAGGCCCGAACTGCCGGTGTGCAGCCGTCCGTCGAGCACCAGGGCGCCGCCGACACCCCGGTGGCCGGTGGCCACGCACAGCAGGTCGCGGGAGCCTCGGCCCGCGCCGTGCCGGTGCTCGGCCAGGGCGGCGAGGTTCACGTCGTTGGCGGCGAACGCGGGCCCCTGGATACCCGCGGCGCGCACCCGTTCCGCGAAGATCCGGCGCACCGGGGAGCCGGCGGGCCAGGCGAGGTGCAGGGGGTTGAGGGCGAGCCCGTCGGGTTCGGCGACGGCGGACGGCACGGCGAGTCCGGCACCCACGCAGCGCCGCCCCGTCTCGCGCAGCAGCTCCGCGCCCGCCTCGACGACCGAGCCAAGGACCTTCGCCGGGTCGGCGTCGACGGTCTCGCAGCCGGGCGCGGTCGCCACGATCCGGCCGCCCAGGCCGACGAGCGCGGCACGGAAGCCGTCGGCGTGCACCTGCGCCGCCAGCGCGACGGGTCCGTCCTCGGCGACCTCCAGCCGGTGCGAGGGCCGGCCCTGCGAACCCGCGGCCGCCCCGGGGCGCGCGTCGACCCGGATCAGCCCCAGTGCCTCCAGCTCCGCGGCGACCGCACCCGCGGTCGCGCGGGTGACGCCCAGCTCGGCGGTGAGCACGGCTCGCGTCGGCGCACGCCCGGTGTGCACGAGCTCCAGCGCCGGCCCGAGCGCCCCGCGCCCCCGGTCCAGCCGCGTCCGCGTGTTCCCTTCCCCCGTCGCCCGGGGGCCCGCCTTGCCGTTCATGAGGGCGAGTCTGTCATGATCCGCTCGTTCGGTCGCCCGTGCGGTCGCCGGGCGGCCGCGTGCGGCCCGGTGTCCGGAATCCGCTGACCCTGAGGGTGACGTTCAGGCGTCCGGTCAGCCCCAACTCGGGCGGCGCGGTGCCCGCGTGCACCCGCGGCACTCCGTGGTACGCGAGCCGCGACGCCCCGCCGAACACGAAGAGGTCGCCGCTGCGCAGGTCCACGTCCCGGTAGGGGCGGGCCCTCGACGCGGTGTTCCCGAAGCGGAAGACGCAGGTGTCACCGAGGCTCAGCGACACCACGGGGGCGTCCGACTTCTCGTCGCTGTCGCGGTGCATGCCCATGCGGGCGTCGGCGCCGTAGAAGTTGATCAGGGCGATGTCGTACGGCGCTGTCGTGGCGGCTTCGGGCCCCAGGGCGGCGTGGACGGCGTCGCGGCCGAGTGCGGCCAGCCACGGCGGGAGGGGCTTGACCGGGGACCCGTCACCGTCGACCACCGTGCGGGCGTACCCGTACGGGTACCAATGCCAGCCGAGGCAGACCTGCCGGGCGGTCATGGCGCCGCCGCCGGGGGTACGGACGGTGCGCAGCCCCGCCGGTGGGCGGGCCCACGCGCGGCAGGCCTCCAGGAGCCGCCGCTGGCGGTCCACGTCGAGCCAGTCCGGGACGTGCACCGCGCCCGGCGCGATCTCCGTACAGGCGCGCGGAAACAGCTCACTGTCCATGGAACCCATCATCACGCACCCGGCGGACGGGTACTGAGCTGCGGCTCCGATAGCCTTGACGCACCATGAACGACCGTATGACCACTCCGTGGGGCGAGTACGCACTGGCCCGCTTCCCCGAGGACCCCCGCGACCGGCTGCGTGCCTGGGACGCCGCCGACACGTATCTGCTGCGGCACCTCGCCGAGAGCGGGACCCCGCTGACGGGGTCGGTCGTGGTCGTCGGCGACCGGTGGGGCGCGCTCACGACGGCGCTTTCGGCGCACCGGCCGACGCAGATCACCGACTCGTTCCTCGGGCAGGAGGCGACGCGGGCGAATCTGGCGCGTGCCGGTGCCGAGGAGGCCGGTGTACGTCTTCTCACCACGCAGGACGCCCCTCCCGGGCGGATCGACGTGCTGTTGGTCCGGGTACCGAAGAGCCTCGCCCTCCTGGAGGACCAGCTGCACCGGCTGGCACCCGGCGTGCACGAGGGCACGGTCGTCGTGGGCACCGGGATGGTCAAGGAGATCCACACCTCGACGCTGCACCTGTTCGAGCGGATCATCGGTCCGACCCGCACGTCGCTCGCGGAGAAGAAGGCCCGGCTGATCTTCTGCACCCCGTATCCGGGCATCGCGCGGGAAGCCAACCCGTGGCCGTACAGCTACCGGCTCCCCGACGGCGTCGGGCCGGTCTCGGGCCGCACCGTCGTCAATCACGCGGGCGTCTTCTGCGCCGACCGGCTCGACATCGGCACCCGGTTCTTCCTCCAGCATCTGCCGCGCAGCCGCGGCGCCGAGCGGGTCGCGGACCTGGGCTGCGGAAACGGCGTGCTCGGCACGGCGGTCGCGCTGGCCAATCCCGAGGCCGAGGTGCTGTTCGTGGACGAGTCGTACCAGGCGGTGGCGTCGGCGGAGGCGACCTACCGGGCGAACGCCGACGGGAGGGCCGAGTTCCGGGTGGGTGACGGTCTGGCGGACGTCCCCGCCGGGAGCGTCGATCTCGTCCTGAACAACCCGCCGTTCCACTCGCACATGGCGACGACGGACACCACCGCGTGGCGGATGTTCACCGGGGCCCGGCGGGCGCTGCGGCCGGGCGGTGAGCTGTGGGTGATCGGCAACCGCCACCTCGGCTACCACCTGAAGCTGCGCCGGCTGTTCGGCAACAGTGAACTCGTGGCCGGTGACGCCAAGTTCGTGATCCTCAGGGCCGTCAGGAAGTAGTCCCGCGCAGCGCGCGCGGGGAGGCGCCCAGTTCGCGGCGGCACGCCTTGTTGAAGGCCTGCAGGTCGGGGATGCCGACGGAGGCGGCCACGGCCGGGATGGACAGCGTCGAGGCGCGCAGCAGGTGATGGGCGCGTTCCAGCCGGCGGCGACGGATGTACGCCACGACCGTGGTGCCCGTCTCGGCGCGGAAGAGCCGGGTGAGGTGGTTGTGGGACACCCCGGCGGCCCGCGCGATCCGGGGGATCGTGAGCGGGGCGGCGAGGTGGGCCTCGATGTGGGCGATCGCCGTGCCGACCGCGGGGTGCGGGCCTGCTTCGGCGGCGGCCCGCGGGGTGAGGTCGGCGATGCGCCACAGCGCCGTCCAGATCTCGGCCCGGGTGCGCTCGGGCGTGCCGGGGGCCGCCGCGATCGCCTGCCGCATCAGCTGGGAGAGCGCGGGGAGTTCGGCCCCGGTGTCCTGCACGACGGGGAGCGTTCGCGAAGGGCCGCGGGGTGCGATGCGCAGATGGGCGTAGAGGTGTTCGGAGCGGCCCTGGTAGCGGTAGCGGACGGTGGCACCGGGCGGTACGAGGCTCACCCGGCCGGGGCGGACGAGGTGTGCGGTGCCGTCGACGGTCAGTTCGGCGTCGTACTGGTACAGGTGCAACTGCCACAGCTCGGGCAGCCGGAAGACGTCCGTGGGGCTCGCGACCCCGTGCACGCCGACCCCCGCGTTGACGACGGCGGGCGGCTCCCCGAGGTGCAGCTGCGTCTCCCGCATGGTGAGAAATTACCAGCAGTGGTGAATGGGGCCAACGCGCCGAGGACGCGCGCGGACCTACGTTGGCGCTCATGACCACCACGTGGGAGCAATCGACAGGCAGCACCCTTCTCAGTTCGGTCGCGATGGCGCACTTCGTGGCCCACGGCTCCTTGCGACTGGATGCCGTGGTGCCCGCCGAGATGAACGCCGAAGGGATGGAGGTGCTGCGCGGGGGACTTCCCGACGTGCCGTACGGCACACCCGTCGCGGACGCCTACCCGGAGGGGTCGTTCGTCCGCCGGCTCCTGGAACTGCCGGTCGTCGCCGGTGCGCTGCGGAGTCTCGTCGGCCCGGGCCCGTCCGTCGACCATCATGCCGTGCACATCCGCGAGCCGCGCGAGGGCCAGGCGCAGCCGCTGCACGGTGACGCGATCATCGACGTGCGCACCGACGCCTTCGACGTCCAGTTGATGTACTACCCCCAGGACGTCACGCTCGACATGGGCGGCACCCTCAGCGTCCCGGGCAGTCATCTGCGTCGCACGAACGAGTCGGACACCGGGCGCTACCAGAATCTGCGCGGGCAGAGCCGGCTCGTCTGCCCGGCGGGCACCGTGGTGTTTCTGCACCATGGGCTGTGGCACGGCGGGCGGCGCAACGACAGCGACACGGCGCGCTACATGTTCAAGATCCGTTTCAACCCGGCGGTACGCCAGCGGCGGCTGTGGGACACCTCGGACCTCGGGGACGCCCGGGTGGCGGAGGAACTCGCCACGACGTTCCCCTGGTACGAGCCGGCGACCGGCCGGCTGGAGGTCTACAACCGCGTCCTGCTGTGGCGCTCGCTGACCGGGGACGACTCCTACGACCTGGACCACTGGGTGACCCGGGTCTCCAACCGCCCGCAGGAGGAAGCCGTATGAGTGTCCGTCAGCAGGTTCTGGTGCTGTACCTCGCCACCTCGGCACTCGATTCCGAGGTGGTGGGCTGGTCGTCCTACGACGGGACGGGCCGCACCTCCCCGACGACCGGGGACGGCGACGAACCGCCCTACGAGTCGGGCGTGCACGCCCTGGAGGACGGCTGGCGGCTGTTCCAGGCGGCGCAGCTGCTTCCGCCGCATCCAGGGCACGAGTACGACGTGTCGTTCCTCAAGCACGAGTTCTTCTTCGAGAAGCTCGTCGAGGCCGGCGCCGTTTCGGGCGGCGGCCCCGTGTGACGTCAGGCCCGTAGGACGCCGATGAGCCGCGCGACCGTCCGGGCCATCGCCTCCCGCCCCACGCTGAGGTACTTGCGCGAGTCCACGGCCTCGGGGTGGGCGGCGAGGAACTCGCGAACGGCGCCGGTCATCGCGAGGTTCAGGGCGGTCCCGACGTTGACCTTGGTGATGCCGCCCGCGACGGCCGCGCGGAGCTCGTCGTCCGGCACCCCGGAGGAGCCGTGCAGGACGAGCGGCACACCGAGCGTCGCGGCCAGCCGTTTCAGCAGATCGTGGTCGAGGGCCGCGGTGCGCGTGGTCATGGCGTGCGAACTGCCGATGGCGACGGCCAGTGCGTCCACGCCGGAATCGGCCACGAAGGCACGGGCCTCGGCGGGATCGGTCCGGGCGCCCGGTGCGTGCGCGTCCAGCGCCGGCTCGCCGTTCTTGCCGCCGACCTCGCCCAGCTCCGCCTCGATCCACAGGCCTCGGGCGTGGGCCCAGTCGGCGGCGGCCCGGGTCGCGGTGAGGTTCTCGTCATAGGGCAGGCGCGCGGCGTCGTACATCACGGAGCTGAATCCGGCGCCGGGTGCCTGCCGCAGCAGGTCGTCGCTCTGTACGTGGTCGAGGTGCAACGCGACGGGCACCGCGGCCCGTTCGGCCGCCGCCGAGGCGGCCCGGGCCAGTGGGAGCAGCCTTCCGTAGCGGAACTTGACCGCGTTCTCGCTGACCTGGAGGACGACGGGCGAGCCGGCGGACTCGGCGCCCGCGATGACGGCCTCGACGTGCTCCAGGGTGATGACGTTGAACGCGGCGACGGCGGTCCGTGCCGCGGCGGCCTCGGCGACCAGTTCACCGGTTGCGGCGAGTGGCACAACTCCTCCTTTGCTGCCGGCGGTCGGGCCGGTTCAGTGACTCGCCGGGCTGAGGATCACGGAGCGGGTGAGGTGGCGCGGCCGGTCGGGGTCGAGACCGCGGGCGGAGGCGACGGCGACGGCGAGCCGCTGCGCGCGGACGAGTTCGGCGAGCGGGTCGAGGCCTCCGTCCACCCACAGGCCGCCGGTCTCGCGCACCTGGTCGGCGAGCCCGTCCGGCGCGTCGCCGAGCATCCAGGTGGCGGTGCCACGGGTGGTGATGCTGATGGGGCCGTGCCGGTACTCCATCGCGGGATAGGCCTCGGTCCACGCGAGGGAGGCCTCGCGCATCTTGAGTCCGGCCTCGTTGGCGAGGCCGACGGTCCAGCCGCGGCCGAGGAAGGTGAACTGCGTGCAGTCGACGAGCCCCGCGGGCAGCGGGGTCCGAAGGGCGGTGCGCGCGTCGGCGACCACGGCGTCGGTGTGCAGGCCGAGGTGCGCCCGCAGCAGGGTGAGCGCGGTGGTCGCGAACCGGGTCTGGACGACGGAGCGTTCGTCGGCGAAGTCGAGGACGACGACGTCGTCCGCCGACTCCATGACGGGCGTGCGCGGGTCTGCGGTGATGGCGGTGGTGCGCGTGCTCCCGCGCAGTCGCGCGAGGAGTTCCAGCACCTCGGTCGTGGTCCCCGACCGGGTGAGGGCGACGACTCGGTCGTACGCGCGGGCGCCGGGGAACTCCGAGGCGGCGAAGGCGTCGGTCTCGCCCTGGCCGGACTGTTCGCGCAGTGCGGCCACGGCCTGGGCCATGAAGAAGGAGGTGCCGCACCCCACGATCGCGACGCGCTCCCCCGCCGCCGGCAGTGCCGCCCCGTGTGCGGTGGCCTGTTCCGCCGCGCGGATCCAGCACTCGGGCTGGCTGGTCAGCTCGTGCTCGACATGGGTCATGTCGTACCCCTCCCACTGATGCTTGTTCATGCAAGATATAGCGATGTTTCGAGCACAATCAAGCATTCATGGTGGGAGTGGGGTGCGCTAGGGTCACGGAGGAACGAGGAACGGAGAGTGCGGATGTCGCGCGACGCCCGCTGGAAGGCTCTGCTGGAACTGCTCGTGGAGCGGGGCCGGTTGGATGTCGAGGAGGCCGCGGCCCAGCTGGAGGTGTCGGCCGCGACGATCCGGCGCGACTTCGACCAGCTCGCCGAGCAGCAGATGCTCGTGCGCACCCGGGGCGGCGCCGTGGTGCACGGCGTCTCGTACGAACTGCCTCTGCGCTACAAGACCGCCCGCCACGCCTCCGAGAAACAGCGCATCGCCACGGCCGTGGCCGGACTCGTCTCCCCCGGCGAGGCGGTGGGCCTGACCGGCGGGACCACGACGACCGAGGTGGCCCGCGCCCTCGCCGTGCGCCCGGATCTGGCCTCGGGGTCCCCCGCGCTGACCGTCGTCACCAACGCCCTGAACATCGCCAACGAACTGGCCGTGCGGCCCCAGTTCAAGATCGTGGTGACCGGCGGGGTCGCCCGTCCGCAGTCCTACGAGCTCATCGGCCCCCTCGCGGACGGTGTGCTGGGCCAGATCACCCTCGACGTGGCCGTCCTCGGCGTGGTCGCCTTCGACGCCACGCACGGCGCCGCCGCCCACGACGAGGCGGAGGCCGCCATCAACCGCCTCCTGTGCGAGCGTGCCGAGCGCGTGATCGTCGCCGCCGACTCCAGCAAGCTCGGCCAGCGGGCGTTCGCGCGGATCTGCGCGGCGGACTCCGTGGACACGCTGGTCACCGACTCCGCGGTGCGGCGGGAGACGGTGCGGCTGTTCGAGGAGGCCGGGGTGGCGGTCGTCGCCGTGTGACGGTGCCCGCCCGGCGGGCGGGCACCGTCGCCCTTCGCTCAGCGGGACCCGGCCGCCGCGCCCTTCCGGATCCCGGCGGCGGCGAGCACGGCTCCGGCGGGGAGCCGATCAGGGAGGCCAGGTTGAGCGGCAGGGTGCGGACGCCGGAATCGACGGGGCCTGCAGGGGACCCGGCACAGGAAGCGGGAGACCCGGCACAGGAAGCGGGAGACCCGGCACAGGAAGCGGGAGACCCGGCACAGGAAGCGGGAGACCCGGCACAGGAAGCAGGGGCCGCCGCGGGACGTTCGCGGCGGCCCGCCGCGTCACCTCCGGCCGGTCACGAAACCGTCGACCGCCGCCGTCAGCTCCTCCGGCTTCTCGACCGGCAGTTCGTGGCCCGCGTCCAGGATCCGCACCACGGCGTCCGGGTAGGCCTTCGCCATCCGCAGCATCTGCGACACCGGCAGCTGGATGTCGTGGTACCCGTGCACCATCAGGGTCGGGGTGTGGATCTCACCGACCCGGTCGAGGACGTCGAAGGCCCGCATGGCGCCGTAGAGCGTCATGACCACCTCGCGGGGAGTGTCTCCGGAGGCCCGGACGTACTCCCGGATCTCCTCGCGCGGATGGCCCGGTGCGAAGGCGCGCTGAATGTTGGCCGCGATGAACAGCTTGAAGGGGGCGAGGGTGGACGCCGCCATGAGCAGCCCCCTCCCCCGGCTGTAGGTCATCCGGCTGATCGAGTTCACCAGCACCATGCGCTCCACCCGCTCGGGGTGGGAGAGGGCGATGGTCTGCGAGATCATCCCGCCCATGGAGTGACCGATCAGCACGAAACGCTCGACCTTCAGATGGTCGAGGAGCGCGAGGACGTCCTTCGCCAGCTCCGCGATCGTCCGCACCCCCGCCCCGCTGCTCTCCCCGTGCCCGCGCAGGTCGAGGCGGATCACCCGCCTGCTGTCGGAGAAGTGCGCCACCTGGTGGCCCCAGCGGTGCCGGTTCGCCGTCCAGCCGTGGACGAAGACCAGGGGCACGCCGTCGCCGTCGCGCGGGCCCTCGTCGTCGTACGTCAGGGCTGCGCCGTCGACTTCGAGCTGCGGCATGGGGCTCCTCCTGGAGTGAGGTCCGGTTACTGGCGAGTACGGTAGCTGTCGGCCCGGCCCGGCGTCATCGGCGTTCGCCGAGGAAATCGAGGATGTGACCGAACACGTCGAGGGCGGCGCCCCGGCCGAGGAACGTGTCCAGGTGGCCGTAGCCGGGGATCTCGGCGTAGGACACGTCCAGTTGGGGCTGCCGCCGGGCGAGGACGTCGCGGCAGAGTTCCTGGGAATCCAGCCACAGGCCGTTCTCGCTGCCCGCGAGAAGCAGGACGGGGGTGTCGATGCGGGCCGCCGCGTCCAGCGCGTTCGCGGGCAGGGCCCGGTAGCGGTGGTCGGTGTCGTGCCAGCGGACCACGGTACGGGCCAGTTCCATCCGGCGCAGATGCGGCAGGATCCACAGCGGGGCGGGGCCCAGCAGCTCCGCGAGTCGGTGGTGGGTGGTCTCGCAGAGGTGCTCGTGCACGAAGAGCGAGGCGCCCGTGCCCCAGGCGGAGTTGTGCAGGATCTGGCAGGTGGGGTCCGGGCAGCTCGCCTTCCGGCCGGCCAGTGCGAACAGCGGCGTGTACTTCGATCTCAGACCGACCGTGCGGAAGTCGACCGGTATGTGGTCGATGCGGCCCTTCAGCAGTTCGCCGGCCACGGACATGCGCAGCGAGGTGCGCCCCGCGAGTTTCGGCGTCAGGAACACGCCCTGCGACACCACGCCCGCGAGTCCCGGCACGAGCCCCGCCGTCATGCTCAGCGACAGCGCGAGGGATCCGATGCAGTGGGCGACCACGAACAGCGGCCGATCCCCGATGCGTTGCCTGATGTACGCGACGGCCTCGGGGATGTCGTACAGGGCCACGTCGTCGTACGTGTACCTCCGGCCGGTCTCGTTGTACGGCAGCCGGCAACTGCCCCGCCAGTCGAGCAGCCAGGGCTCGTAGCCGTCGTCGAGCAGGACGTCGACCAGATTGCGGGTCTCGGGCAGCAGGAACATGTCGGCGGAAGCGGTGTGTCCGTGCAGCAGCAGCACCGCGGGGCCCTCGCCCGATCCCTCGCCGACGCGGGTCAAGCCGAGCCTGACGCCGTCGCCCGCGTCGAACGGGATCTCCTCGACGGCCGCCGGATCGAGGCGGTGGCGCAGGGGGCGCGGGACCGTGGCGGTCCTCGCCCCGCGCCGGGCGGTCCGGGCCGGTGAGCCGGTCGTCCTGAAGATCATCGCTTGTGCTCCGTGAGGGTGGGGGTGCGGCGCAGGTCGAGGAGGTCCGCGGCGGCGCGGGCGAAGGGGCCGAGCAGTCCGCGGCCCACTTCCGCGCCGAACCAGGCGAGCCAGGTGAGTTTGGCGGCGCGCTTCTCCGGGCCGGTCAGACGCGGGTCGACCTTGATGCCGTCGATCTGGTCGCGCACGTAACGGTCGGCGGGTACGACCATCTCGCCCGCCAGAGCGGCCGGTTCACCCTCGCGGCCGATCTCGACGGTGAGCGCGCGGGCCTGCCGCCAGACGTCGCGGCGGGCCCGCGCGTACTTGTGGCCCTCCAGCCACCAGCTCCCGCCGTCCGCGTCCCGCAACGACAGCCTGTAGCGCAGGAGTTGATGACGCATCCCGTGCTCCTGCGGAATGCCCTCCTCGGGGCGCACCCAGAGGTCGCCGGACTCGACCGTGAGCGGCTCGGGGTGCAGCGCAGTGCAGGTCAGCTCGCCGGCGACGTCCACCCGGCGCTCCTTCACGAGCTGGTACATGCTCGCGATGGACAGGGTGAGCGCCATGGAGCAGGGCACCTCGGGCGGAGCGCCGACCGGACCGACGCTTCCTTCGGTCGTCTCGGCGAACCAGAGGTACGGCTGGTCGTCCTTGCCGGGCAGCCGGGCGAGGCCGTCCTCGGCGAGCCGCTCGAACGTGCTGAGCTGGGCCCGGGCGTCGTAGCGAGCCGCCCCCGGCAGTCCGAGCGTCTCGACGAGCGCCGTCGTCCGGTCGTCGGTGGCCGCCGGCCCGGTGAGGGTCGCCTCGCACAGCTTGACGGCGGTGGGGCTGCGCAACACGCGTCCGAGGAAGGCGAGTTCGGGCACGGGTTCGGCGTCCAGGCGGGCCAGGGTGTCGGTGCGCCACTCGTCCCAGCCCTGCACGCGCACATGCATGCCACCGAGGGCCATGTCGCGTACGACGTCGTCCAGGGTGTTGGGCACACCGGTCAGGTTGTAGTCGTGACCCCAGGCGTCGGGGTCGCACACGGCGGCGACCGCGACGCGGCTGACCCAGTCGACCGGGGCCGCGTTCAGGTGCCGGAAGGCGGGCACGGTGCGGAAGCGGCCGAAGGCGGAGATGAGGCCGCTGCTGAGGTCCTGGGGGTTGTAGGCACCGGTCCTGGTGTGACCGCCGATGCCGCCCGGGCGCAGGGCGGTGACCACGACGCCGTGGTCACGGGCCCGGCGGAGCGCGACCTCGGCCGCCCACTTGCTCTGGTCGTATCCGGAGACGAGACGGTCGATGCGGGCGAGGGGATCGTCCTCGCCCATCGAGGCGATGCCGACCTCGTTGAAGACGGCGATCGAGGAGATGTGGTGCAGCGGTTTGGGCCGTCCGGTCGCGGCGAGTTCGGCGAGGGTCAGGGCGCCGAGGACGTTGCTGCGCCGCAGCGACTGGTAGCCGCGCAGGAAGTCGACGGCCGCCGCCACACCGACGACGCTGTCCAGCTCGTGGGCGAGGGTGTCCCACTGGTCGTCGGACAGGCCGAGCCGTGGGCTCCGGATGTCGCCGGGCAGCACCGTCACCCGGCGGCGGACCTCGGACGACCAGGGAAGCCGGTAGCTCCTGAGCTGCTCGCCGAGCCGTGCGGTGGCCGACGCCTCGTCCGCGGCGCGCACCAGGCAGTGGACGTGGGCGTCGGTGTGCCGCAACAGGTCCAGCAGCATGTGGCCGCCGAGGAAGCCGGTGGCGCCGGTCAGCAGGACCCGGCGGGGCGGCAGCGGTTCGGGGGCGCCGGTCCAGGGGAGCCGGTCCGCGAGCGCGAGGTCGGCGAGGATCTGGTCCAGATCCTCCGAGCGCGCCGTCGCGAACGCGGGGGCGCGGTCGTGGGGTTCGCAGGCGCCCGGCGTGAACGGCGGGGTGCGCGGGGACGGGACGGCGAGGGGGCGTGGGGCTACGGCGGGGAGCGCACGTGCGGCGGGCGCGGGCCGCGGGCCGGCGGGGGGCGCGGGGCGGACGCCCTCGGAAGCCACCAAGCCGACGCCCACGGAGGCCGCGGGGGCGACGCCGACGGAGGCCGCGGGGGCGACGCCCACGGAGGCCGCGGGGGCGACGCCCACGGAGGCCGCGGGGCCGACGTCCGCGAAGGTCGCGGGGCCGGCGCCCACGGAGGCCGCGGGACGGACCTCCACGGAGGCCGCGGGGGCCGCGGAGGCCGCGGGGGCGGCGGTCGCGGCAGCCGACCGACCGTCCGCCGGGGCGGGACTACCCGGAGCGGTAGCCGCAGGGTGGGTGACCTCCGCAGCCGCCCGACCGTCCACCGGGCCGGACGGCGCGGCCGGACTCGTCTCGGTCACCGGGGCTTGCGGCGCGACAGGGGTCGCGAGGGCGGGTCCGGAACCGGAGGCCGAGAGCCACCGTCGTGCCAGGCTGCGCGGACGGGCGTCGGCGAACACGTCGTCCAGACCGACCTCCGTCCCGAGCATCCGCTCCAGCTCCGCGACGAGTTCCACGGCGCCCACGGAACTGCCCCCGGCGTCGAAGAAGTCGGCGTCGAGCGGCAGATGGCCGTCGGGCACGTACGGAGCCGCGGCGGCGGCGATGGCGGCGGCCAGCGCGTCCACGTCCCGCAGGGCGTCGGCGCCACCCGCGCGGAGCGGCGACGGACCCGATGCCCCGCCGCTGCCCGGTGACTCCATATCGGTACCGCCGGAGGCCGTGCCGGTACGGCTACCGGAGGCCGTGCCGACGCCACTGCCGGAGGCCGCACCGGGTGGACGCCCTTCGCTCCGGGCGCCGGGAGCCGTACCGCTGCCGGGCCCACCGGCACCCACGCCGGAGCCTGAGTCCGCTCCCGGCCCCGCCGGTGTCGCCGTCGCCCCCGCCCCGGTGACGTCGGCGTCACCACGGTCCTCGGGCGCGGATGCACCCACGGCCACCGCGGCACCGGCCGCGGCGTGCGGGCCACTCCCCGGCGGTGTGGTGGCCGACCGGACCCTGGCCAGCAGGGCGTCCACGTCGAGCCCTCCGCCGCCCCGCTCGATCGACTCGGCGGTCGCGCGCTGCCCGGTCTGCGCCGGGGCGTCGTCGTTCACGTCAGGCATGAGAACCCTTCACGGTGTACACGGTCGTGTTCTTCACTGCTGCCGCCAGGAGCGGAAGGCCCGCAGCTGTTCCGGTGTGACCACGCTCTCCAGACGCTCGTCGTCGGGATCGCCGCCGCCGAGCGCGGCGAGGAGCCGGCGGGCGGGCGCATTGCGCGGGGTGCGCTCGGCGGTCAGCCGGACCTTGGCGCAGCCGAGCCGCTCGGCGTGGTCGGCCAGTCGGCCCAGCAGGTGTTCCTCGACGCCCCGGCCGAGTGCGCGGCAGCTCAGCATCCAGGCCAGTACGTCCAGTTGGTCGCCCTCGGCGCGAACGGCGAGCAACCCGATCTGGCCGTAGTCGCCGAAGCGGTCCCGGGCCGCGGCCGTCCACACCTCGCCGCGCTCCCGCCAGCGGGCGAGATCACCGCCGTCGGCGGACCGCGCGCGGAGGGTGAACTGATTGGTCCGACGTACGAGTTGCTCGGCCCGGGGCACGTCCGTCCCGCTCAGCTCGCGGATGTCGACCTCCAGGCCCAGCTGGTCGAGGAACTCCTCGAATCCGGCCTGGTCACGTGCGGCGTCGCGTTCCCGTTCCTGTTCGTAGAAGCGGGCCCGGAGTGCGTCCTCGGCGGTGGCGGCGGCCGGGACCAGCGGCCACAACCGGTTGAGGAAATCCTCCAGTTCGGCGGCCGGTGGGCAGGTCACCGACAGCACCTCGGGCAGCGCCGACCGCATCCCCGCGATCTCCACCGGATTGTCGTCGAGGAACAGGAAGCTGTCCGGTCCCAGGTTGAGCGTGCGCGCCGCCTGGGCGAGGCGGCCGGACTTCGGGCCCCAGGTGGCGGAGAGCACGCTGAAGTGCTCGGCCTTCAGGAGGCTTTCGGGCCTGTCGAGGACGGACCGGACCGTGTCCTCGTCGTTGTTGCTGACCAGCACCAGCAGCGCGCCCGCGGCACGCCAGTCGAGCAGCCGCCGGGCCAGCAGGGCGCGCGGGCCGGTCAGGTCCACGGCCGACGGACCGATCTCACCCGCCACTCCGCCCCACAGGGTCTCGTCCCCGTCCACCGCGATCACCTTCGGCGCGGGACGGCGTACGGCCCGGACGACGTCGGCCAGGCCCAGGGCCACCGCCGCCTGGAAGCGTGGGGTGAAGGGGAGGTGGGCCAGGCGCTCGGTGCGCTCGTCGAAGCGGTCCTCGACGGCGTGCCGACGGGTCCAGTCGTGGGGCCGGAGCACCGCGACGCCGGACAACTCGGCAAGTTCGGCGGCGAGTTCGCGCTCCCAGCGGGCGAAGCGGTCGTCCTCCTCGCGGGCGGAGGGCAGGAAGCCGACGATCAGCGGCTTCCGGGTCCGCTCGGTCAGGTCCCGCACCGCGGAGCGGTACGCGGCGCGCAGCTCGGCGAGCACCCCGCCGTCCACCGGCCCGAACCGTGTCAGGTCCGCGGCGCGCAGCAGCACGACGCCGATCTCCGCGGCGGGGTCGGCGAAGACGCCCGAAGGGTCCCGCAGGGCGGCGAGAACCTGGTGGTACGGGGCTTCAGTGACCGTGAGACCGCCGTCCGGGGTGTCGTCCCGCACCGCCGCTTCGCACAGGCGGGGCAGGTCACCGAGGGCGAAGGTGGCCGCGAGGGCGAACGCACGCGGCACGGTGGCCTCCGCGGTCGCATCGCCACCCCTGCCCCTCGCCGCGTCCGCCGCAGCCCTGCCTCCCGCGGCGCCCGTCGCCGTGCTCATGGCGGCACTGGTCGTCGCCATGCCCATCGCGGCACTGGTCGTCGCCGTGCCCATCGCGGCACTGGTCGTCGCCGAGTCTCCCGCACCGTCCGTCATCGCCGTGCTCCGTGCGGCCTCGACCGTCGTCACCGTGCTCCGTGCGGCATCGACCGTCGTCGTCGGATCCTGCGCCGCCTCGGCGAGCAGGCGCAGGAACTCCTCCCCGAGTCCGGTGGAGGTGGCCGCATCGAGGATGTCGAGGTTGTGGTCGAGCCGGACGCGGCCCGCATCGGGCGTCATGGTGACCATCAGGTCGAGGTCGGTGTAGCCGGTCCCGGCCGGGAGCACCTCCAGGTGGGTGAGACCCGCCGCCGCCGAGCGGACGTAGTTGAAGTACACCTCCACCAGCGGGGCTTCAGGGCGGTGCAACCCCTGCGAGGCCAGGGCCGACAGGACGTCGGAGAACATGGCGCCCCGGGCGAGGACGCGGTCGAGGCCGCTGTCGGTGCGGCGCACCACGTCCTCGACGCGTTCGTCCGCCCCGGCCCGGGCCGGGAACGGCACCGGCACGCCGAAGAAGCCCACGGCGTCGTGCGCGTCGGCGTGGATGCGGGTGTCCACGGGCACGGCGAGGACGAAGCGCTCGCGCTGCCGCGTCCGCGCGAGCAGCACGGTGAGGACTCCCAGGCAGAAGGCAGCAGGGGTGACCGCGAGCCGGCCCGCCGCCTCCGCCACGCGTTCGGTGAGCCCGGCGGGGATCTCCAGGGTGACGCTGCCGGCACGGTAGGCGCGGGTCCTCGGGCGGGGCCGGGCGAGGGTGAGGTCGAGTCGCTCGCTGCCGTGGAAGGCCTCTCGCCACTCGGTGACCGCGGCGTCGCCGCCCGGCTGCTGGGCCTCGATCAGCAGGTCGATGTCGCGGTTGGTGACGTCGTTCCCGAGCGGGGTGCCGGACAGCTCGGCGTCGATCTCCCCGGCCACGAGCAGCAGCGACTGGAGGTCGCTGACCGCGTGGTGGGCGCCGAACACCAGGATCTGGCCGTGCGCGCCGCCGTCGAGCAGTTCGAACCGCCACAGCGGCGGCTCGGCCAGGTCGAAGGGCGGCTCCAGCAGCTCCTTCAGCCGGGCCGCGGCGTCGAGTCCGGCCGGGTCGTCCATGGTGGTCCAGCGCAGCAGCGGTGCGGCGAGCTCCCGGTCGACGCGCAACTGCCTCCCGGCCTCGCCGTCGTTGACGATCGCCGTGCGCAGAGCGGCGTGCCGTCCGGCGAGGCGGGTGACGATGCCGGTCAGCGTCTCCCGGTCGATGGGTGAGGTGAGCCGGACCGCGAGGCCCACGGCGTGTGCCGCGTCCGGCATGCCCGGCCGGGCGCTGCGCAGAAGGCGTACGACGTCACGGGTGACGGGTCGCAGTTCGGTCTCCGGCACGCCGGTCGGCGGGTGGCCCGACCTCCCCTCCCGGTTCCCCGGCGCCGAGGTCGGGCGTTCCGGCAGTGCCTCGCCCAGGGAGCGTGCGAGAGAGCGGATGTCGCTCGCCGAGAACATCTCGGCCGTCGGGAGTTCGACGCCCAGTTCCCGGGAGAAGGCGTTGCGCAGCCGCACCAGCATCAGGGAGTCGAGGCCGAGTTCCTTCAGGGCCGTGGTGGCGGACACGTCCACGACGCCTCCGGCGACCTCCTCGACGCGGGCACGTACGTACGCCTCCAGCCAGGTGGCGCGGTCGTGGCCCGGCGTCGCCTCGAACACCTTCCTCACGAGGCCGTCCAGGTCCGCCGTGCGCGCCGGCCCGGCCACGAGGTCGGCGAGCACCGGGCGGGAGCGCGCCACGTCCGGGGCGAGCGCCAGCATCTCCCAGTCCAGGGCCATGGGCGCGAGTTGACGGCGTGCGGTGCCGAGCACGCGCTCGAACATGTCGCCGCCGTCCTGCGGTGAGAAGGCGAGCAGACCCGAGCGGCCGGTCTCCGCGGCCCTGGTGCCGGACTCGGCGACCATGCCGACTCCTGTCCAGGCACCCCAGTCGAGGCTCAATGCCCGGCGGTCGGTGCGGGAGAGGTGATGGGCCCAGGCGTCGAGGAAGGCGTTGGCCGCCGAGTACGGGCTCTGTCCGGCCGAGCCGAGGAGTCCGGCCACGGACGCGAAGAGGACCAAGTTCCCGGCCTCCGGGACGAGTTCGGTGAGCAGGGCGGTGCCCAGCACCTTGGGGGCGAGGACACCGAGGACGCGTTCGTCGGTCAGCCGGGCCACGGTGGCGTCGTCGAGCACGCCGGCGGCGTGGACGACCACGGCGACGGGGCCGGCTTCGCGTCGCAGGGCGTCCAGGGCGGCCGAGAGGCTGTCGCGGTCGGCGACGTCGGCGCGTACGAGGTGCACGGTGACGCCCCGCTCCTCGATGCCGCGGATCCAGTCCCGGGTGTCCGCGTCGGGGGCGCCCCGGCTCAGCAGGGCGAGTCGGCGGGCACCCCGCCGGGTCAGCCGTTCGGCGACGACGCGGCCGAGGCCGCCCAGGCCACCGGTGACGAGGTGCACGCCGTCCGCGGTGACGGCGCCGTGCCCGCCCTCGTCGGCGCGGGTGCGGGCCAGGCGGGGCACGAGGCGGCCCGACTCCCGCAGCGCGACGAGGCGTTCGTCGTCGGCGTGCCGCAGCTGTGTCCACAGGGCGTCGGTGCCGCCTTCGGACGGCAGGTCGACGAGAGTGGTGGACAGCTCGGGGTACTCCTGCGCGACGGCGAGCCCGAACCCCCAGGCGAGCGCCTGTTCGGGGCGCGTCACCTCTTCGCTGCCTCCCGCGGCCTGGCTGCCCCGCGCGATCACGAACAGCCGGGGCGCCGGGCCCCGGGTGCGGCCGGTGAGAGTGCGTACCAGATGCAGCGTGCTCAGGCAGCACAGCCGGGCCGCCTCCTCGGCCGTGCGGGCGTCCGCGACGGGCGGGGCGTCGAGGGCGGAGAGCTGGACCACTCGCTCGGGAGGTGTGCCGGCGAACGCGTCGTCCAGCAGCCGGGCCAGCTGACGCGGGTCGGCCGGATCGAGGACGTACCTGCCCGGTCCTTGCTCGCGGAACGTGTCGCCGCGACGGGCGATCACATGGGGCACCGAGGTGCCGAGCCGTTCGGCGAGTTCGTCGGCCGTCCCGGTCTCGTCGGCCAGGATCAGCCAACTGCCCCGCGGGGGCGGCTCCTGCGCCGCCGGCCGGGGCTGCCAGTGGGTCTCGAACAGCGCGCCGTCCAGTGGTGACAGTGCGGTGAGCTCGAAATCCAACGCTTCCAGGACGAGTTGTTCGTCCTGGTCCCAGAGCCGCAGGTCCAGGTTCGCGGTGTCGCCGTCCAGGGACCGCAGGACGCAGGTGACCCACACGGGGGTGGTGCGCAGCCCGGTGAAACGGAGCCGTCCGACGCCGGCGGGCACGAAGGCCCGTTCCTGCGGGGCGCCGGCCGGCAGGGCGGCGCTGTGGAAGGCGGCGTCCAGGACGGCGGGGTGCAGCAGGTGGCCGGCGGCGGCCCGGTCGGCGAGGCGGCCGAGCGCCGCGGTGTCCGTGCGGTGGCCCTCCTCGAGGCCGCGGAAGGCGGGGCCGTACTCGATGCCCAGTGCGGCGAGGCGTGCGTAGACGGCCGGCAGGTCCGCTTCCTGCGTGCACCGTTCGCGGAGCGCGCGGGGCGTCTCGTACGCCTCGCCGGTGGCTCCGACGACGGCGGGTTCCGCAGTGGGTTCGGCCTTGGACTTGGCGGGTTCCGCAGTGGGTTCGGCCTTGGACTCCGCGGCGGCTTCGGCGGTGGATCCCCCCGTGATTTCGGCGACGGGCTCCGCCCTGCGTTCGGCGACGGGCTCCGCCGTGGGTTCGGCGGTGGACTGCTCCGTGAGCTCACCGGTGTCGACGACGAGGCGTCCGGCGACGTGCCGCTGCCATCGCGCGGGCCGTTCCCCCGCGGTCGCCGAGGCGATGGTGAAACCGCGGGAGCCGTCGGCGGCGGGCCGCAGGACCAGTTGCAGCCGTACCGGCCGGTCCTCATCGAGGTGCAGCGGGTGGAGGAACCGCACGTCGGCGAGGCTCACTTCGGCCGGCCGCGTGTCGAGGCCGTCCCGCACGGCGGACGCGGCGGCAAGGGCCATGTCGAGGAACGCGGCGCCGGGCAGCCACACCTCGCCGCCGACGCTGTGGTCGGTGAGATAGGCGAACCTGCTGTCGCGCAGGTCGATCTCGCTCTGGAAGAGGTGCCGGTCGGGCTCGTCGCTGGACTCGACGTGCGTGCCCAGCAGCGGTGAGCCGCCACCGCTCGCGGGCGCCGGGGCCAGCCAGTGCCGTTCACGGGCGAAGGCGTACGTCGGCAGGTCGGTCCTCTGTCCGTCGGGGAACACCGTCTGCCAGTCGGGCGTGTACCCGCTCTCGTACAACTCCCCCAGCCGGCGCAGCAGGACGTCGCGTCCGTCCTGCCGGCGGCGCAGTGAGGCGACGCCGACCGCGCCGGTGCCCGCCTCGGCGGCCACCGCCTCGATGGACGGGAGGAGCGACGGGTGCGGGCTCAGCTCGACGAACCAGCGGTAGCCGTCGTCGAGCATGCCGCGGACGGTGTCGGCGAACCGGACGGGTTCGCGGAGATTGGCGTACCAGTACGCGGCGTCGAGCAGGTCTCCCGGTACGGGTTCCGCGCGCACCGTCGAGTACAGGGTGGTCGGCGCCGCGGTGCCCCGGATGCCGGAGAACCTGTCGAGGAGGTCCGCGCGGAGCGGTTCCATCAACGGCGTGTGCGAGGCGAACGGCGTCGACAGCGGCCGGGCCGGAACACCACGCTCGTCGAGGTGCCGGCGCAGCTCGGCCAGGGCGTCCGCCCGGCCCGAGACGGCCGTGGAACGGCCGCTGTTGACCGCCGCGACGAAGAGCCGGCCGGCGTACGGGGCGAGCAGTTGCTCGACCTCGGCCCGCGGCAGTGCGACGGACAGCATGCCCCCCTCGCCGACCAGCGGTGCGACCGCTCCGGCGCGCCCGGTCACCACCTTCACGGCGTCGTCCAGGGTGAGCGCGCCCGCGACGTGGGCGGCGGCGATCTCGCCCAGGCTGTGTCCGACCACGGCGTCCGGGGTGACGCCGAGCGCGCGCCAACCGGCTGCCAGGGCCGCGTTCACCGCGAAGAGCACCGGCTGGAGGTACTCGGTACGGTCGAGAGGGGAGAACTCCTCCGGCGCGCGCAGCACGTTGAGGACGGACCAGCCGGTGTGCCGGTGCACGACGTCGTCGATACGGGCGAGCTCCTCGCGGAAGGCGGGCGACCCGGCCATCAACTCGATCCCCATGCCCGGCCATTGGCCGCCGTGCCCGGCGAAGACGAACGCCACCTTGCCGGTGCCCTCCTCGCGCGGCGGTGCCAGTGGCGCCCGTCCCGCGGCCAGCGCGTCGAGCCGGGCGTGCAGTTCGTCCCGGTCGTGCGCGACGATCGCCGCGCGCCGCTCGAAGTGACTGCGGTGCCTGGCCAGCGTGTGCGCGGCAGCGGACAGCTCGGTGCCGCCGCCGATGTGCCGGGCCAGCCGCGCGGCCTGGCCCCGCAGGGCCCTCTCGCCGCGTGCGGACAGCACGAACAGCGGCTGCCCCGGGGCGGGTTGTTCCTGCGGTACGGCTTCTTCGGCGCGGGGCGCCTCCTCCACGATCACGTGCGCGTTGGTGCCGCTGATACCGAAGGCGCTCACGCCGGCGCGCCGGACGCGGTCGGCGGAGGCGGGCCAGGGCACCTCGTCGTGCAGCAGCCGCAGTCCGCTGCCCTCCCAGTCGACGTGGCGGCTCGGCGTGTCGGCGTGCAGGGTGCGCGGCAGCACCTGGTGGCGCAGCGACTGGACGACCTTCATCAGCCCGATGACGCCCGAAGCGGCCTGTGCGTGACCGATGTTGGACTTGAGCGAGCCCACGTGGAGGGGCCGTCCGCCGGGACGGGAGCGGCCGAAGACCTCCGACAGGGCGTTCGCCTCGATCGGGTCGCCCAGCGTCGTGCCCGTTCCGTGGGCCTCGACGTGGTCGATGTCGGCGGGCTCCAGCCCCGAGGCCTCCAGCGCCCGGCGGATCACCTGTTCCTGCGCGGGGCCGTTCGGCGCGGACAGCCCCTGGCTGCGGCCGTCCTGGTTGACGGCCGTGCCGCGCAGCACGGCCAGCACCTCGTCGCCGTCGCGCCGTGCGTCGCTCAGCCGCTTCAGTACGATCATGCCCGCGCCCTCGGCCCAGACGGCGCCGTCGGCGTCGTCGGAGAAGGAACGGCACCGCCCGGTCGGGGACAGCCCGCGCAGCCGGCTGAACTCCACGAAGGTCTGCGGTGTCACCATGAGGGTCACGCCCCCGGCGAGCGCCAGGTCGCACTCTCCCGACCTGAGGGCCTGCGCCGCCAGGTGCAGCGCCACCAGCGACGACGAGCACGCGGTGTCCACCGTCAGGGCGGGGCCGTGCAGGCCCAGGGCGTAGGCGAGCCGGCCGGAGGCCACGCTGAGCGCGGATCCCGTGCCGACGTAGCCGTCGAGCTGGTCGAGCCGGGAGCCCGCGAGATAGTCGCTGCCGAACATGCCGACGTACACACCGGTGCTGCTCCCCGCCAGTGCGCCCGGCACGATCCCGGCACGCTCCAGCGCCTCCCAGGCCGTCTCCAGCAGGACGCGCTGCTGGGGGTCCATGGCCGCCGCCTCCCTCGGCGTGATCCCGAAGAAGGCCGCGTCGAAGGTCCTGAGGACGTCGTCGTCCAGGAACCCGCCTTCGCGGGCGTACGTCTTGCCCAGGGCGTCCGGGTCGGGGTCGTACAGCGCCTCCACGTCCCAGCGGCCGTCCGGGAAGGCGCCGACCGCGTCGCGACCGTCGGCGAGCAGGCGCCACAGGGCGTCCGGGTCGTCGACGCCGCCCGGTGCGCGGCAGGCCATCGCGACCACGGCCACCGGCTCGTCGGAGGCGGGGGCCGGCCCGCGTCCGGCCCGCGGGCCGGACGCGGGCCGGCCCC
>NZ_BAABKB010000041.1:132012-170240 GCF_039543605.1 Streptomyces siamensis
CCCGCGTCCGGCCCGCGGGCCGGACGCGGACGCCCGGGCCGCCGGCCCGCTGGCCGCGAGTGCGGTGGCCAGCAGGTGTGCGGCGAGCCTGGCCGCGGTGGGATGGTCGAACACCAGGGTCGCGGGGAGCCTGGCGCCGATGCGGGTGCTGATCCGATTGCGGAGTTCCACCGCCGTCACCGAGTCCATGCCGAGGTCACGCAGTGGCTGATCGGGACGGACGGACTCGGCCGAACGCAGGCCGAGGGCGCGGGAGGCCTCGTCGCGGACCAGGGCCAGGACGCGGGCGGCGCGTTCGGGCTCCGGCAGCCGGGCCAGGCGGTCGGCGAGCTCGCCGCCGCGGCCGGGGCGGGGCGCGGGCAGCAGCGAACGCCACAGGGCCGTCGTCGCGCTGCCCGCGGCGGCCGTGGTCTCCCGCAGCCGGGGCAGGTCCAGGGACCAGGCGACGAGGTGGGGCGCGCCCTGGGACAGGGCGAGTTCGACGAGTTCCCGGCCCGCGTCGGCGGTGAGGGCGCGGTGGCCGGTCCGGGCCATCCGTGCGAGGTCGGCGTGTTCTGCGGCGAGGCCTTCACCTGCCCAGGCCCCGAAGGAGACGGAGGTGCCGGGCAGGCCCAGGGCCCGCCGGTGGTGGGCGAGTTGGTCGAGGAAGACATTGGCCGCGGCGTAGTTGGCCTGGCCCGCGTTGCCGACGACTCCCGCGGCGGAGGAGATCAGCAGGAAGAGGGCGAGCGGCGCGTCGGCGGTGAGCCGGTGCAGATGGCCGGCGCCGTCGGCCTTGGGGCGCAGCACGTTCGCGAGGCGGTCGGGGGTGAGGTCGGCGACCACCCCGTCGTCGAGGACGCCCGCGCAGTGCACGACGCCGCGCAGCGGCGATTCGGCGCCGACGCGGCCCAGGACGTCGGCCACGGCCGCCGCGTCCGCGACGTCGCACGCGGCGACCTCGGCCTCGGCGCCGAGCGCGCGCAGTTCGGCGACGACGTCGGCCGCCCGCGGATCGTCCGGACCACGTCGTGAGGTCAACAGCAGCCGGGGGACGCCGCGTTCGGCGAGAAGGCGGGCGATGTGCCGGCCGACGGCGCCGAGGCCTCCGGTGATCAGAACCGTGCCGTCGGTGGGCACGGCTCCGGCCGCGCCACTCGCCTCGGGGCGGGTGGCACGGACCAGCCGAGGGGCGAGCAACGCGCCGTCGCGTACGGCGAGTTCGGGTTCGTCGGCCCGCGCCAGGGCGGCCGGCAGAGCCCTCGCGGGATCGGTGGCGTCGAGGTCGATCAGGGTCAGCCCCAGGTCGGGGCGCTCGGCGCGGGCGCTGCGTGCCAGGCCCCACAGCACCGACTGGGCCAGGCCCGGCACCTCGTCCCCGTCCCCGGCGGCGACCGCGCCCCGGGTCACCCACACGGTCCGGGCGGGTGCCCCGCTCCGCGGGAGCGCGATCAGGGCACGCAGCTCGGCCAGCGCCGACGCCGCCAACTCGTGTGCGGCGGCGGCCGGTTCCGTGCCGGCCGACGGACGCGGCCAGAGACGTACGACGGCGTCGGCGGCCTCCTCGCGCCCGCCGTTCCCCGCGGCCGCGAGCACCCCCCGGGCCGCCTCCACCTCGGGGTCGGACCGGTCGCCGACGACCGCCCACTCGTGGGCGGCTTCCGTGGCCGGCTCGTCGGGCACGGGCGTCCACGCCACTTCGTAGAGGTGGCGGGCGTTCGCGGAGCCCCGGGCGAGGTCCGCCGGATCGGCGACCCGCAGCCGTACGCCGTCCAGCCGGCCCGCCGGGAGGCCGTCGGCATCCCACAGCGTCACGTCCAGAGTGAGGTCCGTGCCGGGCTCCCCCGCCTCGGCACGTGTCCCGGTGACCTCCGACCGGCGCACGAGCGCCGTGAGGTCGTGCCCACCGCCGGGCGGCAGTGCGCAGCGGCCCACCGCGACCGGCAGCCGTACCCGGCCGTCCGTCGCGTCGAGCGCGGCTGCCACGTGCAACGCGGCGTCGAGCAGGGCCGGATGCACCGGGTACGGGTCGGCCGTGTCCCGGGCCACGGCCGGCAACGAGAGCCGGGCCAGCAGCTCGCCGTCACCCGTGGCGGCCGCCGAACGAACGCCTTGGAAGGCAGGACCGTAGACGAGACCCAGGGCGGCGAGCCGTTCGTAGGTCTGGGCGCTCCAGGACGGTTCCGCCGTCCGGGGCCATTGTGGCGCCGGGCCTGCCGAGTCCGGGGCGGGGGCCGCCGCGGAGGCGGTGGCGTGCAGGGTCCAGCTCGGGTCCGCCTGCCCCCGCGGGCGGCTGTGCACGGTGATCTCCGGTGCGGGTCCGGAGACGTCGACCTCGACGGACACCTCGACCGTGCCCGAGTCCGGCAGGACGAGGGGCGCGAGCAGCACCAGGTCGGTGACGTCGGCGGGGTCGTCCGGGCGGGCCGCGTCGAGCGCGGCGCGGCACAACTCCATCTGGGTGGTGCCGGACACCACGGTCCGGCCGAACACGGTGTGGTCGGGCAGCCAGTCGGCGGTGGCGCGGGACCACTCGTCGCGGAAGGTCCAGCGGGTCTCGTCGGCGGACCGTAGCTGGACGCCGAGCAGCGGATGCGCGGCACGGTCCAGGAGGCCCGGCGCCGCCCCGGCCGGTTCGGGCTCGATCCAGTGGCGCTGCGGGTCCCAGGCGTACGTCGGCAGGTCGGCCGGCTCCGTCGCGGCGATCAGCCGGCGCCAGTCGACCCGTCGTCCGTGGACGTGGAGTTCGGCCGCCGCCCGGTCGAGGCAGGCGGGTCCGTCCTCGTCGCGCCGCAGCGATCCGACGGCGAGCAGGTCGGCGTCGAACTCCTCGCCGACGGTGCGCACGGCCGTCAGCAGGGAGGGGTGGGGGCTGAGCTCGACGAAGTGACGGAACCCGTCGGCGACCATGCACTCCACGGTGGGTGCGAACCGGACGGGTTCACGCAGGTTGGTGTACCAGTAGTCGGCCGCGAGCTCCCCGGTGACCGGCTCGGCGGTGACCGTCGAGTACCAGGCGACGGAGGACGGGAAGGTGGTGACGCCGTCGAGTTCGTCGAGAACGGTGGCGCGGACGGACTCCACCTGGGCGCTGTGGGACGCGTAGTCGACGTCGAGACGGCGTACGAACACCTGCCGGCGGTCGAGGTCGGCGAGCAACGCCCGCAGGGGCTCCACGTCTCCCGCGACGACCGTCGAACGACCGCTGTTCACCGCCGCGACGGACACCCGGCCGCCGAACTCGGCGAGGTGGGACTCGACCTCGGTGTGCGGGAGCGCCACGACGGCCATCGCACCGGTGCCGGACAGCGCGGTCAGGGCCTGGCTGCGCAGGGCGACCACCGCCGCCGCGTCGTTGAGACCGAGCGCTCCGGCGACACAGGCCGCGGCGACCTCGCCCTGGCTGTGCCCGATCACGGCGTCGGGACGCACGCCCCGCGCCCGCCACACGGCGGCGAGGGACACCATCACGGCGAACAGGAGCGGCTGGACGACGTCCACACGGTCCGGCGACGGGGCGCCCTCGTCACCGCGCAGCACGGCCGTCACCGACCAGGAGGTGAAGGGACGCAGCGCGGCGTCGCAACGGTCGAGTTCGTCGGCGAACACGGGGGACGCGTCGAGGAGATCGCGGGCCATGCCGGCCCACTGGGCGCCCTGGCCGGGGAAGACGAAGGCCACCTTTCCCGACGGGGCCGCCTGCTGGGGTCCCACGGTCAGCGCCACGTCCGGCCGCCCGTCGGCCAGCCCCCGCAACGCGGCCAGCAGTTCGTCGCGATCACCGGCCCGGACGACGGCCCGGTGCTCGAAGTGCGTGCGGTGGTGAGCGAGCGTCCCCGCGACGGCGGGCAGCGGCAGACCCGGCTCCGCGCCGAGCGCATCGAGCAGCCGGCGCGCCTGCCCCTGGAGGGAGGGAGGGGTACGGGCGGAGAGCGGGAAGAGGATGCCGCGCGGCGCTGCAGGCTCGCCGTCCGACGGATCGCCCGGGACGGGTGCGGACTGCGGCTGCGGCTCCGACTCCGGGTCCAACTCCGACGCCGGATCCGGCTCCGGCTCGGGCTCCGGCTCCGGCTCCGGCTGTCCAGCGGACGCGTGCGGCACGGGCGCCGACGCCTCGCCCGGTCCGGCTTCGAACTGCGGCTCCGGCTGTCCGGCGGACTCGGCGTACGCGTGCGGCACCGGCGCCGACGCCTCGCCCGGCGCGACTTCGGACCGCGGCTCCGACTCCGGGTCCAACTCCGACGCCGGATCCGGCTCCGGCTCCGGCTCCGGCTGTCCGGCGGACTCGGCGTACGCGTGCGGCACCGGCGCCGACGCCTCACCCGGCGCGACTTCGGACCGCCGCTGCGGCTGAGCCCGCTCCTGCGCCTCAGGGGACTCGGCGGACGTCCGCGGCCCGCGGGGCGTCGAGGGTGCGCCGTCGGAGAGGGAGTCCTGCCCCGTGTCCCGCCGGACGGCACGCGGCGGCCCGGTGAGCGGGCGGGCGAGTTCCGCCGGTGCCTCCTCCAGCACCACGTGGGCGTTCGTACCGCTGATCCCGAACGCGCTCACCCCGGCCCGCCGTACGCGGTCGCCGCGTCGTGGCCAGGGCTCGGCGCTGCTCTGCACGCGCAGGCCACCGCCCGACCAGTCGACGTGCTCCGTCGGCCGGTCCGCGTGCAGGGACGCAGGGATCATTTCGTGGCCGAGCGCCAGTACGGTCTTGAGGACGCCGCCGATGCCCGCCGCGGCCTGCGTGTGACCGATGTTGGACTTCAGGGAACCTACGCCGAGCGGTCGGTCGGCGGTGCGCCCGGGGCCGAAGACGGCGGCCAGGGCCCGGCCTTCGATCGGGTCGCCGAGCCGCGTTCCGGTGCCGTGCGCCTCGACGTGGTCGAGGTCGTCGGGTCCGAGCCCGGCGGCGTCGAGCGCCGCGCGGAGCACTCGTTCCTGGGCAGGTCCGCTCGGAGCGCTCAGTCCCTGGCTGCGGCCGTCCTGGTTGATGGCCGAGCCCCTGACGACCGCGAGCACCCGGTCCCCGTCCCGGCGTGCGTCCGCGAGTCGCTTGAGCAGCACCAGACCGCAGCCCTCGGCCCACACCACTCCGTCCGCGTCGGCGGAGAACGGACTGCACCGCCCGGACGGCGACAGCGCGCGCAGCTTGCTGAACTCGACATGGCCGCGCGGGGTGACGAGCAGGGTGGCACCGCCCGCCAGCGCCATGTCGCACTCCCCCGCGGCCAGCGCCCGCGCGGCCAGGTGCAGGGCGACGAGGGAGGAGGAGCAGGCGGTGTCCAGGGTCACCGCCGGGCCCTGGAGGCCGAGGGTGTAGGCGATCCGTCCGGAGGCGACGCTGGACGCCGATCCCGTGCCGACGTGCCCGTCGAGCAGGCCCAGTTGGGCGGATGCCATGTATCCGCTGTCGTACAGGCCCACGTAGACACCGGTGGAGCTGCCGTTCAGGGTCCCGGGCACGATCCCGGCGCGCTCGACGGCCTCCCAGGCGGTCCGGAGCAGCAGCCGCTGCTGCGGGTCCATGGCCGCCGCCTCCCGCGGTGAGATCCCGAAGAAGGAGGCGTCGAAGCGGTCGATGTCCGCGAGGAAGCCACCACGCAGGGTGTACGCCCTGCCGACGGCCTCGGGGTCGGGGTCGAAGAGGTCCCGGGTGTCCCAACGGCCCGCCGGTACTTCGGTGATGGCGTCCTCGCCCGCGGCCAGCAGCCGCCACAGCGCCTCGGGGTCGTCGGCACCGCCCGGGAAGCGGCAGGCCATGGAGATGATCGCGACGTCGTCGTCGCCCCGCGTCCGCAGCCGGTCCGGTGCCGAGCCCTGCGGGACGACCGCGGCGCCCGGTGTCCCGTCGGCGAGAACCGCCTCGGCGAGTGCGGCGATGGTGGGGTGGTCGAAGGCGAGGGACGGTTCGGGGGTCCGGCCGGTCCGTGCGGAGAGCTCCGTCATCAGGGTCACCAACTGCCGTGACCCCAGTCCGAGTTCGGCGATCGGCCGGTCGGGGTCCACGGCCAGCGGGTCGAGCCCGGCCGTCCGGGCGACGGCCGAGGTGAGCCAGGCCCGTGCTTCCTCTGGGGTCGTGACGGGGGTCTCGGGTGACGGCTTCTCGGATTCGTGCGAAGGCATCTGAAGAGGTGTCCTCGTGAACTCGGGCTCAGCGTGATCCGGCACGACCCGTCAGGGTTCTGTGCGAGCAGGCTGGGTTCCGGACGATCAGGATGGGTTCCGTGCGGTCGGGCTGGTTCCGCACGATCGGCGCGGCGGGACGCCGGTGAGGGCGACAGGCCCCCACCGGCGGGCTTCTACGACCGAGGGCGCCGGGCGGCGCGTCGGGACCGCCACGTCATCCGAGGGCGGCGGCGTCGAGCACCGAGAGGGTTCCGGCGAGGTACGCCTCCCGGGAGGCGTGGCGCTGGATCTTGCCGCTGGACGTCTTGGGGATGGTGCCGGGGTGCACCAGCACGATGTCGCGGACCGGCAGCCCGTGGGCCCGGCCTATCGCGCTGCGGATCAGATCGGTGATCTTCTCGGACTCGCCTGCCGCCTCGGGCGACAACTCGGCCACGACGACGGGCTGTTCACCCGCGGTCCCGCCGTCCACGGAGAACGCCGCGGTGCACCCGGGACGCAGCGCCCAGTGGGACATCTCGGCGGAGAGCTCCAGGTCCTGCGGGTAGTGGTTGCGTCCGTCGATGACCATCAGGTCCTTCAGGCGACCGGTGACGAACAGTTCGCCGTCGCGCAGGAAGCCGAGGTCGCCGGTGCGCAGAAATCGGTCCGGGCGGTCCTTCAGTGTGGCGCGGAAGGTCTCGCGGGTGGCGAGGGCGTTGCGCCAGTAGCCCTTGGCGACGCTCGCGCCGGCGACCCAGATCTCGCCGACCTCTCCCTCGGGCAGTTCCTCCTGCCGCTCGGGGTCGGCGATCACCACGGTGGTGTCGGGGCCGGGCCGCCCGCAGCCCACCGCCGCCGCGTCCGCCTCTCCCTCGTGCGGTCCGCCGGCTGCCGCGTCGACCAGGACCGGAGGGGCCGCCACGGATCCGCCGGTGACCATCAAGGTCGTCTCGGCCAGTCCGTAGCACGGGTAGGAGGTCTCGCGGCGGAAGCCGGCCGGGCCGAAGGTGTCGGCGAACCGCCGCAGCGTGGCGGCCCGCACCGGTTCGGCGCCGTTGAACGCCACCTTCCACGAACTGAGTTCCAGACCGTCGAGGAGCTCGGGCGTGGCGTGCTTGAGGCACAGCTCGTACGCGAAGTTGGGGCCTCCGCTGGTGTGCGGGCGGTACCGGGTCACGGCGTCGAGCCAGCGTCCGGGCTGCTGCAGGAAGTGCAGCGGGGAGAACAGTGTCGCCGTGACGCCGAGGTAGACCGTGTTCAGGACCGGGCCGATCAGGCCCATGTCGTGGTACACGGGCAGCCAGCTGACGAACATCTCACCGCGGTGCTCGGCGATCGCGTCGGGGGTGTGTCCCATCCGCTCCGTGATGATCCGCTCGTTGTCCAGCAGGTTCCCGTGGGTGACCATCACTCCGCGCGGGGCGGACGTGGACCCGGAGGTGTACTGGAGGAAGGCGACCTGGTCGGCGGCGAGGTCGGGTTCGTGCCAGGCGTCGGCCGCCTCGTCGGGGATGTCCTCGGTGGCCACGCAGGTGATTCCGGCCAGTTCGGGCAAGTGCTCGGCCATGGCGTTCAGGGCCGCGAGCACCTCCCGTCCACCGAGGACGACCGTGGCGTCCGCGTCGGCGATCAGGCGTTTCGTCCGGATCAGCGCGCGGTGGTTCTGGGACCGCCCTTGCGGGGGCACACCGGGCACGGCGACGACTCCGGCCGACAGGCAGCCCAGGTAGCCGCAGATGAACTCGATGCCGGGCGGATAGAGGAGCACGGCGCGCGCACCGGCGAGGCCGCGGTCCTGGAGCCAGGCGGCGACGGCACGGGAACGACGGGCCAGCCTCGCGTACGTGATGTCCTGGACCTCCCCGTCACCGTCGCCCGTGACGAGGTAGCGGTAGGCGGTCGCTGCGGGCTGTTGCGAGGCGTGCGCGGTCAGTAAGTCGACCAGGGAACGGGCCATTTGACGAGTCTCACCTGTTCGGATCATGGGGCACGGAAAGCGAGGGCCGGGGAATGGGGACCGGGTGACGAGGTCTCGGGAAATGAGGTCCGTGAAGCAGAAGCATGAGAGAACTGGAGTTCGAAGGCATGCCGGAGGGACGCTTCGATGCGTCCGCGTGGTGACCGTGGCCGCCTGGCCCCCTTGCCAGAACGTCCGTCTCGGCCAACCCGCCCGAGGAGCAGCCGCGTTACGCGCGCAGGTGCCTCGCGACCCCCGTGCAGCTTGCTACCGACGAGTAGGACGATAGCAAGACTCGCCGCCCCGTCAGATGTAACCCCGGGTATTTAACGAGGAATTGGGCGATCTGACGCACAGTCAACGCATAGATGCGGCCAATACTGGCGCATCCTGACGCCCGCGCGAAGCGGCCCGGCCATCCTTCGGACCAGGTCTCCCCCGCACACGACGACGGGCGGGGCGGCCGGAGAGCGACCGGACTCAGAACGAGTCCGACCCTCTCTCCGGCCACCCCGCCCGTCGCGAGGACCCGGTGGACCTCCCTGTCTCCAGGGTTGTCCGGAACCTTCCGGGTGTCTGTCGGAGACCTGCGCGTCAGGCCACCGGGGCCGGGTAGGTCGGGTACTCCACCCCGGAGACGTGCTGGACGACGCGGATGACCTGGCAGGAGTAGCCGAACTCGTTGTCGTACCAGAGGTAGAGGATCGCGTTGTCACCGTCGACCTTGGTGGCTCCGGCGTCCACGATCGACGCGTGGCGCGAGCCGACGAAGTCCATGGAGACGGCGTCGGGGGCGGTGGTGAAGTCGATCTGCCGCTTCAGCGGTGAGTGCAGCGAGACGTTGCGGAGGTAGTCGAGGACCTCTTCGCGGCTGGTCTCGCGGCCGAGTCGCAGGCTCAGGATCGCGATCGAGACGTCCGGCACCGGGACACGGATCGAGCTGCCGGTGATCGGCGCCTTGAGGTCGGGCAGCGCCTTCGCCACGGCGGAGGCGGCACCGGTCTCGGTGATCACCATGTTGAGCGGCGCCGAGCGGCCGCGCCGGTCGGCCTTGTGGTAATTGTCCAGCAGGTTCTGGTCGTTGGTGAACGAGTGGACGGTCTCCACGTGGCCGCGCAGGACGCCGTACTCGTCGTCCATGGCCTTCAGCGGCGGGACGATGGCGTTGGTGGTGCAGGAGGCGCAGGACAGGATGCGCTCGTCCGGCTTCACCATGTCGTGGTTGACGCCGTGGACGATGTTCGGGACGTCGCCCTTGCCCGGAGCGGTCAGGACCACCTTGTCGATACCGGGGCGCAGGTGCTTGGAGAGACCCTCACGGTCGCGCCACTTGCCCGTGTTGTCGATGAGGATGGCGTCCTTGATCCCGTACGCCGTGTAGTCGACGTCCGACGGGTCGTTGGCGTAGATCACCCGGATCGCGTTGCCGTTGGCGACGATCGTGCTGTTCGCCTCGTCGACCGTGATCGTGCCGTTGAACTGCCCGTGGATCGAGTCGCGGCGCAGCAGCGAGGCGCGCTTGACGAGGTCCTGGTCACCGCCGCCACGGACGACGATGGCGCGCAGGCGCAGGCCGTTGCCGGAACCGGCCTTCTCGATCAGCAGACGGGCGACGAGGCGGCCGATGCGACCGAAGCCGTAGAGCACGACGTCACGACCGGTGGAGCGGTCGAGCTTGTTCTCGCCGATGGCACCGGCCACGGCCTCGGCGGTGAAGTCGGCCACCGACAGACCGCGGTCGTCGGCCTTGTACGTCGCGGCGAGCATGCCGATGTCGATCTGGGAGGGTCCGAGATCGAGCGTGGTGAGAGCTTGCAGGAAAGGCAGGGTTTCGGTGACCGAGAGTTCCTCACCGGCAATCTGCCGTGCGAATCGGTGGGTCTTCAGGATGCTGACCACCGACTTGTTCACCAACGACCGGCTGTGCAGCAGGACCGTGACGTCACGCTCCCGGTGCAGCTTCCCGATCATCGGGATCATCGACTCCGCGATCTCCTCGCGGTTCTTCCAGTTGGTGAACGAGTCGTCATTGACAGTCACAGGTTTATCTTTCGAGCTAGGCGGTGCTCATATGCTAACCCGACCCTCTTTTGGCCCCGCGGGCAGGATCACTTGAGGCATCACCACGATGCACCATTCGCGCATATCCACACATACCGGACCGCCAGGCCGTCGCAAGCGTGTGACCCACGACACCGCCGTCGTCGCGAGCCGTCCGGGATCAGGAGGTGGCTCAGGACAGGGAGTTGGGCCGGCGCGGCCTGCCCACCTGCCGTGGGCGCCCCCGCTCTCGCCAGGCGCTCGTGGCAGCGACGCGGCCGGTGCACGGACAACTCGGCCCCGCGCCCCGACAGGGACACAGACCTCGCATTCGGCGCACGGCCCCACAGTCCGCGCGCGACCCCCTCCGCAGGACCGCGGACGACGCGACCGGCGCACGCACTCCGGGCCCGCCCGCGAACCCATCGGCACACCCGCAAAGACGCGGCCGGCACCGGCAGTCGCCCCGCACGCAGGCCCCTCGCAGAGAGGCGGCCCGCTCAGCGCGACCGCGCCCCCGTCCCGCCGGATCCCTGCCGACGTGACGTACGCATCGAGCCGGCCGTCTTCAGCAGACGGTCGGCCCTCTCCCTGAGCGCGGGATGCGCCAGGACCGTGTTGCGCAGACCGCGCACCGGTCTGCGCCACATTCTGTGCGCCGCCGCCACCGGATGAGGACGGGCCGCAAAGCCTTCGCCCACACGCAGTTCGCGGGTCTTGAGCCAGTCCTTGTACTCCTTGTCACCGCGCCCCAGGTCCATGATCCGCACTCCGTCGCGGCCGGCCGCCTCCGCGGTCCGCAGATGCATGATCAACCCGGGTGAGTAGTAGTGGAAGTCGGGGTCGTACGCGGTGAACCACGCCGCGAGCACGGTCCGCGACCTCGGTCCGAAGTGAGCGGCCACCGGCCGGTCCCCCGCGTACAGCACGGACAGCACGCCGGTGAAATGCTCTTCGCGGACGTCGAACAGGTGGTCCACCAGGTCGACGATCCACGGTCGCGCGAACCGGTCCATCCGCCCCGTCCTGCGGTACTGCGCGGACTTCCACTCCATGAGCCGGCGCAGCATCCGCGGGTCGCGCTCGTCGAAGACGAACCGCAGTTCGCCGGCGTCACGCCCGATCCGGCGCTCCTTCTTCAGCGTCGTCTTGGCCAGCCCCGGGTAGGTGGCGCGCAGCCAGCGCGCGTAGTCGCCGTCGCTGCGCTCCAGGTCGATCACCGGCGAGGCGAAGGTCCCCGTGACATGCCTGGCGAAAGGCTTCTGCTCCTCGACGAGATGATCGAATTCGAGGATGGACAGACCGCAGGCCCGCAGCAGTTCCTGAGCGTTCCAGGTGACACCGGGGCGGTGCACGAGGGCCTGGCAGTCGGAGAGCCCAAGACCGACGGCCCGGCCGACGCCGAAGGCATTGCGCTCGTACGGGAGGAAGCCCACGGCCTCCCCGTCCTCCCGCAGGACCGCCACCCGTGCCCCCGAGCGGTGCCTGCCGACCCCGATCGCGAACTCCGGCGCCAGGAACGGGTTGGCGTACACGGGCGACTCGTCCATGGCCTGATGCCACGCCTTGGACAGCGAGGCACCGAGTTCGTCGAGTCCGTGGATCGTTATGTCCACCTCAGATCAACCGCCCTTCCAGAGGCTCCGCGAGGGACGTACCGGTCGCGGCGCAGGCCGGTGAGGCGTGTGGATCACTGTTCATGGAACGCATGGACGACCGCTCTCCCCCCATGACGCGCTGTCCGCGTGCTGCCATTCCTTGGTATCTGCCGATCCCCGCCGTGTACACGCCCCCCACTCGACCGGCGGCCGAGACCTGAACGGTTCGGCAGGGCTCAAACGTCGCGAAACAGTACGCACGCTGTCAAGGGCACCTACCGCAACGGAAGTCGGCGGATCCGGCGGACCGGTCCGCTCAGGGCCGTCCGACCCGCACATCCCGCGTTTTCGCACCTTCCGAGGACCCCGGAAGCCATCCCACACGTCCCGCTCGCCACCCTGGCCGCGCCCCGCCACCGGAGGCCCACCCGCCACACCGGTTCGACGCCTCCGCAGCCGGACACCGTCGGCCGGACACGGGCGGGGCACTCCCACCCGTCCGTCCGCGCGACGAGGCGACCGGAGCCGCGCGATGGAGTTACAGAAGCAGGGCGCGACGAAGCCACAGAAGGAGAAGGGGCCGCGACACACGACCGACCGAGCGTCCGCCCGACCGACCGCCCGACCACCTCGGATCGTTCAGCCGTCAACTCTCTTGCCTCCCCCGGCCCACCCGCCTAGCCTGAATTTGTGCCGCTAATAAACAAACCCCTCACCTCTCACATCACGCCAGGTCACGACCTCACCCGGCTCCGTATCGCCCTCACCACCTTCTTCGCCCTGGACGGCTTCGTCTTCGCCGGATGGGTCGTCCGCATCCCCGCCGTCAAGGAACAGACCGGTGCCTCGGCGAGCACCCTCGGCCTCGCCCTGCTCGGTGTCTCCGCGGGTGCCGTGATCACGATGATGCTCACCGGACGGCTGTGCCGCCGTTTCGGCAGCCATCCGATGACCGTGGCGTGCGGAGTCCTGTTGTCGCTCAGCGTCACACTGCCTCCGCTGACGCATTCCGCGGGCACGCTGACCGCCGTACTGCTGGTCTTCGGTGCCGCCTACGGCGGGATCAACGTCGCCATGAACAGTGCGGCCGTCGACCTCGTGGCCGCTCTGCGCCGCCCGGTGATGCCGAGCTTCCACGCGGCGTTCAGCCTCGGCGGCATGATCGGGGCGGGACTCGGCGGTCTGGTCGCCGGCCAGTTGTCCGCCACTCGCCATCTGCTCGGCCTCAGTCTGATCGGCCTGCTCGTCACGGCTCTCGCCGGACGGACCCTGCTCCGCCAGGAGGTGCCGACGCCACCCGATCGCGAGGACCACGACACAGACGCGGGTGGAACCATGGACGGCCGCGTCCGCCTCCTGGTGATCGTCTTCGGACTGATCGCCCTGTGCACCGCGTACGGAGAAGGCGCCCTCGCGGACTGGGGCGCGCTGCACCTGGAACAGGACCTGGACGCGCACCCGGGCGTCGCGGCGGCCGGCTACTCCTGCTTCGCGCTCGCCATGACGATCGGGCGGCTGAGCGGCACGACCCTCCTGGAACGCCTGGGGCGGACCCGCACGCTCGTCGCCGGCGGCACCACGGCGGCGCTCGGCATGCTGCTGGGTTCGCTCGCCCCCTCGGTCTGGGCGGCCCTCCTCGGCTTCGCCGTCACCGGGCTCGGGCTCGCCAACATCTTCCCGGTCGCCGTGGAACGTGCGGGGGCGCTCGCCGGACCGAGCGGCGTCGCCGTCGCGTCCACGCTCGGCTACGGCGGCATGCTTCTCGGACCGCCCGCGATCGGGTTCATGGCCGACTGGTACTCGCTGTCCACCGCCCTGACGAGTGTGGCGGCGCTGGCTGCCGTGGCCGCCGTCATCGGGTTCGCGACCCGGCGGGCGGCAGTGGGCTGACGCGGGCACCACACGGACGCCCGGCGAGGGCGGCACCGACACCGATGCCGACGCCGACGCCGACGCCATGCGAACGCCCGGTGCGCACCGGGCCGTACCACCGTGCCGCCTGTCTTCGGCCGCGACCCATCGGGCAGACTCGCCGCATGGAGATTCCGGAGCTCGTGGAGACCCTGGACCGTGAGGGCCGGCTGCTGGCCGCCGCCGCGGAGGAAGCGGACACCGACGCCAAGGTCGCGACCTGCCCCGGCTGGCAGGTACGGGACCTGGTGCGGCACACGGGCATGGTGCACCGGTGGGCGACCTCGTTCGTCGCCGAGGGTCACGCCTCGTACCACCCCGACGGCGGCCTGCCGGATCTCGACGGCGACGAACTCCTGAGCTGGTTCAGGGAGGGACACCGACGGCTCGTCGACACCTTGGCGGGCGCCACGCCGGACGTACAGTGCTGGAGTTTCCTGCCCGCCCCTTCGCCGCTCGCCTTCTGGGCGCGGCGACAGGCCCACGAGACGACGGTGCACCGGGTCGACGCCGAGTCGGCACTCGGCCCGCAACGGAGCGCCGTCGCGGCACAGTTCGCTGTGGACGGTATCGACGAGCTGCTGCGCGGCTTCCACGGCCGGACGCGGAGCAAGGTGCGGACACAGGAGCCGCGCGTCCTGCGGGTGCGGGCGACGGACGTCCCGGACACGGTCTGGACCCTACGGCTCTCGCAGGAGCCGCCGGTCTGCGAGCGGGAGGAGCGAGGCACGGCGGACTGTGAGCTGACCGGCCCCGTCGACGAGCTCTACCTGTCCCTGTGGAACCGCCTGCCGTTCCCGGGCCTGACGGGCGACGCCTCGACGGCCGAGGTGTGGCGGGAGAAATCCGGGATCACCTGGAGCTGAAGGTCGGCCGGACCCGGGACGGCTGCACCACGGCCCCGGGCGCCGGGTCCGGTCACTCGCAGCCGGAGGGTGCGCCACCGGCCAGCATCCGGGTCAGCACCGCGCGCTGCACGGGAAGCACCTCACCGTGCAGGGCGCGCCCCTTCGGCGTCAGGCACACACGGACGCCCCTGCGGTCCTCCGGGCACATCCCCCGCGTGACGAGACCGTCCTTCTCCAGGCGGCCGATGAGCCGGGACAGAGCGCTCTGGCTCAGGTGGACGCGCTCGGAGATCTCCTGGACGCGGTAGGAGGCGCCGCCGTCGGAAGCCGTGCCCTCGGCGAGGACGTCCAGCACCTCGAAGTCGCTGGCGCCCAGGCCGTGTTGATGCAACTCGCGGTCCAGTTCGCACAGCGTGCGGGCATGCACCGCGAGGATGTCGCGCCACTGATCGACGAGCCCTCGCTCGGCCTTCTTCGCCGCCATGGCCGCACCGTAGCAAAGAATCCGCTTTGTTGCATCGGAATTAAATGCATTTGCATTCAATGCATGTGCATGTAGTCTCGACCGCATGACCTCTCCGCTCACCCACTCCGCGTCACAGGGGCGCTGGACCCCTCGGCTGTGGGGCACCCTGCTGGTGCTCTGCGCCGCGATGTTCCTGGACGCGCTGGACGTGTCGATGGTCGGCGTCGCCCTGCCGTCCATCGGCTCCGAACTCGACCTCTCCACCTCGACGCTCCAATGGATCGTCAGCGGCTACATCCTGGGATACGGCGGACTGCTCCTCCTCGGCGGACGCACCGCCGACCTGCTGGGCCGGCGCCAGGTCTTCCTGGTCGCTCTCGCGGTCTTCGCGCTCGCCTCCCTGCTCGGCGGCCTCGTCGACTCGGGCCCGCTGCTCATCGCCAGCCGCTTCATCAAGGGCCTCAGCGCGGCGTTCACCGCGCCGGCCGGCCTGTCGATCATCACCACGACATTCGCCGAGGGCCCGCTCCGCAACCGCGCGCTCTCCATCTACACCACCTGCGCGGCCACCGGTTTCTCCATGGGCCTCGTCCTGTCCGGCCTGCTCACCGAGGCGAGCTGGCGGCTGACCATGCTGCTGCCCGCGCCCATCGCCGTCATCGCCCTGCTCGCCGGACTGAAGCTCATCCCGCGCAGCGAGCGCGAGAAGGACCACCGCGGGTACGACATACCCGGCGCCATCATCGGCACCGGCGCGATGCTGCTGCTCGTCTTCACCGTGGTCCAGGCCCCCGAAGCGGGCTGGGGCTCGGCCCGCACCCTGCTCTCCTTCGCCGCGGTCGCCGTCCTGCTCACCGTCTTCGTGGCCGTCGAGCGACGCAGCCCGAGCCCGCTGATCCGGCTCGCCGTGCTGCGCTCGGGCAGCCAGATCCGGGCCCAGCTCGGCGCGATGGCCTTCTTCGGCTCGTACGTCGGATTCCAGTTCCTGGTGACGCTGTACATGCAGTCGCTGCTGGGCTGGTCCGCCCTGCACACGGCACTCGCATTCCTGCCCGCCGGCGCGCTGGTGGCGCTGTCCTCCACGAAGGTGGGCGCCGTCGTCGACCGGTTCGGCACACCACGGCTCATCGCGACGGGCTTCGCCCTGATGGTCGCCGGCTACGCGCTCTTCCTGCGCGTCGACCTCGACCCCGCGTACGCGGCGGCCATCCTGCCGACCATGCTGCTGATCGGCGCGGCCTGCGCGCTGGTCTTCCCCTCGCTCAACATCCAGGCCACCAACGGTGTCGAGGACCACGAGCAGGGCATGGTCTCGGGTCTGCTCAACACCTCGGTGCAGGTCGGCGGCGCGATCTTCCTGGCCGTCGTCACCGCGGTCGTGACCGCGAACTCGTCCGAGGGCGCCTCGCCCCAGGCCGTCCTCGACAGCTACCGGCCCGGCCTGATCGTGGTGACGGGCATCGCGGTGGCGGGCCTGCTGATCACCCTGCCGGGACTGCGGACACGGCGCACCGGACACTCGGTCCTGGTCGCCAAGTCCCCTGAGAGGGAGGCGGAGAAGGAGCCGGTGGCGCTCCGCGACTAGGGGGACGCCTCCCCAGGGTGTGCGTCCGGCGGGGCCCCTTGCCCCGCCGGACGCACACCTGTTTCACTCGCCGGATGGAGAACCACGGGGGATCACCTGGACGTTCACGCGGCCCCGGCACGGAAGACACGCACACCGACGGCTCCACGTCCGGGCGGCGCACCCAGGCCCAGCGGGACGCGATGACCGTGGAGATCGGATACGCGCTGCTCAGCGCGGCGTTCGTGGCGGCCGTCGCCTTCGGGACGGTGGCCGGCCCCGCGCTCTTCCTCGACCTGTCGGACACCACCGTGCGGGCACTCGTCATGACGGGCGTCGGCACGGCCGTCCTCGTCTTCGCCGTACGGGTGGTCACCGTGCTGGTCCGCTTCGGACACGAGGCCGACGCTCAGCCCAGCCAGCCCGGCCGCACCAGCCCCGACTCGTAGGCGAGAACGACCAGTTGGGCCCGGTCCCGGGCCCCCAGCTTCACCATCGTGCGACTCACGTGGGTCTTCGCCGTGAGCGGGCTGACCACCAGACGGCGGGCGATCTCGTCGTTCGAGAGGCCGATGCCGACCAGGGCCATCACCTCCCTCTCCCGCTCGGTGAGTTCGGCCAGGGACTCCGCGGCCGCCGGCTCCTTGGAACGAGCCGCGAACTCGGAGATCAGCCGCCGCGTCACCCCCGGTGACAGCAGGGCGTCGCCTTCCACCACCGCCCGTACGGCGCGCAGGAGTTCCTCCGGCTCGGTGTCCTTGACGAGGAAGCCGGAAGCCCCCGAGCGGATCGCCTCGAAGACGTACTCGTCCAGCTCGAACGTGGTGAGCATGACCACCTTGACGTCCTTCAGATCCGCGTCGTCGGTGACACCGCGCGTCGCGGCGAGGCCGTCCAGCAGCGGCATCCGGATGTCCATCAGGACGACGTCCGGCCGCAGTTCGCGCACCTTGCGCAGCGCCTCCGCGCCGTCGGCCGCCTCACCGGCCACCTCGATGTCCGGCTGCGCGTCGAGCAACGCCTTGAACCCCGCCCGCACCAGTGACTGGTCGTCGGCGAGCAGTACGCGGATCACCGGGCCTCCTCGACCTTCGACGGCAGTACGGCCAGCACGCGGAAGCCCCCGTCGCCACGCGGGCCCGCCTCGATCGTGCCACCCAGGGCAGCGGCCCGCTCCCGCATTCCGGCCAGACCGTTACCGCTTCCGCCCGCGTCGGCGCCGGTGGCCGGTCCGTCGTCGTCGATCCGCAGACGCAGCGCGCTCTCCCCATGATCGAGCCGCACCCGCGCACGCCGCGAGCCCGAATGCCGTACGACGTTGGTGAGCGCCTCCTGGACGATGCGGAACGCCGCCAGGTCGATCCCGGGCGGCAGCTTCGGCACCCCGTCCGCGCCCTCGACCTCCACCGTGAGGCCCGCGCCCGCCGCCTGCTCGACCAGTTCGGGGAGGCGGTCGAGTCCCGGTGCCGGGGCACGCGGCGCCTCCCCCGGCGCGCGCAGTGTGTCGAGCACCTGCCGGACCTCGCCGAGCGCCTCCTTGCTGGCGGCCTTGATGGTCGTCAGCGCCGTACGCGCCTGCTCCGGGTCGGAGTCGAGCAGCGCGAGGCCGACGCCCGCCTGGACGTTGATCACCGAGATGCTGTGCGCCAGCACGTCGTGGAGCTCACGCGCGATGCGCAGCCGCTCCTCGTCGGCACGCCGCCGCGCGGCCTGCGCACGTTCGGCCCGGTCACGGGCCCACTGCTCGCGGCGCACCCGGACCAGTTCCGACAGCGCGACGATCGCCACGATCCAGGTGGCGGTCACGATCTCCTGTCCCCAGGACGCCGGCCCGTCACCGGCGGGCGGCAGCCACCGGTACAGCCAGTGCCCCACCAGTACGTGCCCGGCCCAGAGCATGCCGACCGCCGTCCAGGCGGCCCGGCGGTGTCCGCTGACGACCGCGCTGAAGCAGCCCAGCGCGACGGTGAGGAAGACGGGCCCGTACGGATATCCGGCGCCGAGATACACCAGCGCCGCGCCCGCCGTACCGAACGCGACGAGCACCGGCCACCGCTGCCGCCACAGCAGCAGCGCACAGGCCACGAGCAACAGCGCCCGCCCGAAGAGGTCGAGTTGGACGCGATCGCCGGTCTGGGAGTGAGCCGCGACGTTCGAGCCGATGAGGACGAAGACCGTCAGCGCGAGCGTGGACCGCCAGGGCAGGCGGGCGGCACGCTCCGGGTCGCCCCAGCGGCTCCAGCCGGGCGGCCCGTGCCGCCACCACAGGTGCGGCCCTCCCCACGCCGGGAACCTGGGGGTGCGCTGCTCTTCCATGACGGTCACGCTAGACCTCCCCGGAAGGCGACCGCGTCCGCCGGGCGAGGTGATCGGACGTACTCCCCGGGGAGTACCGGGGCGCACTGCGGACCGGGGGCCGACCAGCCCGCCCGACCAGCCCGCCCAACTACTCCACGGGACCCTCCGCCCGCGGGAACACCAGGCCGACTTCGTGGGCCAGTCGCCCCGCCGCGTGCCGGAAGAACGCCTCCCGGTCCTCGACGACCCGGTGGAACTGCCCGAAAAGCTCGAACCCGATCAGCCCGTACAGCTGCGCCCACGCGGCCACGAGCGCCGTCACCGCCTCGGGCGGCAGGTCCGGCGCGAGCTCGGCGGCCATGCGCCGCGCCTCCGGCTTCAGCTCGGCGGGCAGCGGCGTGCGGGCCACCCCCGTGTCCTGGTACGCGTCCCTGACGATGGAGATCAGGAGCAGCCCCACCCGGGCAGCGGCCGGGATGGTCGTCTCCGGCGCGGTGTAACCGGGCACCGGCGAGCCGTAGATCAGCGTGTACTCCTGCGGATGCTCCAGCGCCCAGCGGCGCACCGCCGTGCAGACGGTGATCCAGCGCTCCCGGGGGTCCGCCCCGGCCACTTCGGCGTGCGCCGCCTCCGCGGTCTCGCCGAGCGAGTCGTACGCGTCGATGATCAGTGCGGTCAGCAGGTCGTCACGGCTGGGGAAGTACCGGTACAGCGCGGACGAGACCATGCCCAGTTCGCGGGCCACGGCCCGCAGCGAGAGCTTGGCGGCACCGTCCGCGGCGAGCTGTCTGCGCGCCTCGTCCTTGATGGCCGCGGTGACCTCGATCCTGGCGCGAGCTCGCGCCCCTCGTGCCGTACTCATGCCTGCGCCCCTCGTGCGGTACTCATGCCGGGCAGTCTGGCACGTTCGCAGAGCACTGCCCACAAAGGAGAGCACCGATCCGAAACCTGAGCGCCGCTTCCGAGCCAGATCGGCGCCCCGGTTGAAGAACAGCGCTCTGAAAAGAGAGCACCGCTCTTGCATTGGCGCACCGATCTGGAGCAGACTTCTCTTGAGCGAGAGCAGTGCTCACAAAAGAGAGCGTCGCTCTCTCGATCGATGGGGGTCATCATGTCCACTCACGTCCAGAAGCCCGGCTGGTTCACCGTGAACGTCTTCAACCGCGCGGTCGCCTGGATCACGCGTCGCGGGCTCAGCGTCTGGGGCTCCCGCGTGCTGGCCGTGCGTGGCCGCAAGAGCGGCGAGTGGCGGACGACCCCGGTCAATCTGCTCGTCGTGGACGGGCAGCAGTACCTGGTGGCCCCGCGCGGTCATGTCCAGTGGACGCACAACATGCGGGCGGCGGGCGGCGGCGAGCTGCGACTCGGCAAGAACGTGGACGTGTTCACGGCGACCGAGGTCGCCGACGCGGACAAGGTCCCGCTGCTGCGTGCCTACCTCAAGCGCTGGAAGGCGGAGGTCGGCGTCTTCTTCAACGGTGTCGGCCCCGACTCGTCCAACGAGGAACTGCTGCGCATCGCCCCGGACCACCCGGTCTTCCGCGTCACGGTCACCGGCTGACTCCGGGTACGCGGCGGCCCGGCCGCGGGCAGACAGCGGCTCACCACGGACTCGGCTGTGGGACGTCGGCCGGCATCGGGCACTGAGCAGTCGGCCGGCCCCCGGCACTGAGCGTCGGCCGCGCTCGACCTTCGAGAGGCCCACGCGCCCCGGCGTCCAGGGCGGACCGACCCCCGTACCGGCCCCGGCCCTCGTGCCGAGCTCCGCCGACGCCCCGAACCCACCGATCGCCGGCGAGGGCGCTCAGCCCGGTCCACGCCCGGCGCTCAGCCCTCGACCGCGCCGGCCGCTCCGCGGTCGAACGCGGTCAGTGCCCGCCCGGCCATCGGATGGGTGCGCACCAGCTCGCCGAGCGAGGTCGACCCGCGGGTGATCCCGGTGAAGGCCCTCCACGCGGGCCGGACGGTCGTGAGCGCCGCGTGGAACAGACCGGGGCGGCGTTCGAAGGCGCTGAGCATGCGCTTGCCGACGCTCATCTCGACGCCGAGGCCCGCCTTGACGGCGAAGGCGTAGTTGAGTGCCTGGCGCCGCGCGTCCACCGCGTCGTGCGCCTCGGCGATCCGTACCGCCCACTCCCCCGCGAGCCGCCCGGAGCGCAGCGCGAAGGAGATGCCCTCACGCGTCCACGGTTCGAGCAGCCCGGCCGCGTCCCCGCACACCAGGACCCTGCCGCGCGACAGCGGGGAGTCGTCGGCGCGGCAGCGGGTGAGGTGGCCCGAGGAGATCGCCGGTTCGAAGCCGGCGAGGCCGAGGCGGGCGATGAAGTCCTCCAAGTAGCGCTTGGTGGCGGCGCCTTCGCCGCGCGCGGAGATCACGCCGACGGTGAGCGTGTCCCCCTTGGGGAACACCCATCCGTAACTGCCGGGCATGGGACCCCAGTCGATGAGGACCCGGCCCTGCCAGTCCTCGGCGACGGTCTCCGGGACCGGGATCTCCGCCTCCAGGCCGAGGTCGACCTGGTCGAGCTTCACGCCGACATGGGCTCCTATGCGGCTGGCGCTGCCGTCGGCGCCGACGACCGCCCGCGCCAGTACCGTCTCGCCGCCCTGGAGCACGACGGCGACGGTGCGCCGGTCGGGGACGGCCGAGCCGTGCTGCTCGACACGGGAGACCGTGACGCCGGTGCGCAGCTCGGCGCCCGCCTTCTGGGCGTGCTCGACGAGCTGCTGGTCGAACTCCGGCCGGTTGATCAGCCCGAACAGCATCTGCTTGGAGCGCCGGGTGCGGGTGAACCTGCCGTCGAGCGAGAACGTGACCGCGTGCACCCGGTCCCGGAACGGCAACTCGAAGCCGGGCGGCAGCGCGTCGCGCGACGGGCCGATGATGCCGCCGCCGCACGTCTTGTAGCGGGGCAGCTCCGCTTTCTCCAGCAGCAGGACACTGCGTCCCGCGACCGCTGCCGCGTAGGCGGCCGATGCCCCTGCGGGGCCCGCGCCGACCACGACGACGTCCCACACCCGCTGCCCGTCGTCCGCCGAAGTGTTCTCGCTGCTCACGATGGTCTACTGCTCCCAGTCCAGCCGTCTGCCGCACCTGTCTCCCGCATCCTACGGCGGGCATCGCCGCAGGCCACTGTGGGAGGATCGGCTGCGTATGTGCCCTGCACACCAGTAGGCGCGTACGCACCATCCGATCACCTGTACACAGAAGTCAACGTCGCACCCACAAGGAGCGTGCCCATGTCGTCGAATCCGGTCGCCGAGACCGTCGCCTCGCTCATGCCTCGTGCGAAGGCGGAGCTCGCCGAGCTGGTGTCCTTCAAGTCGGTGGCGGACTTCGACCAATATCCCAAGAGCGAGAGCGAGGGCGCGGCGAACTGGATAGTCGACGCGCTGCGCGCCGAGGGCTTCCAGGACCTGGCGCTGCTCGACACCCCCGACGGCACGCAGTCGGTGTACGGCTTCCTGCCCGGACCGGAGGGTGCGAAGACGGTCCTGCTGTACGCGCACTACGACGTGCAGCCGCCGCTGGACGAAGCGGCCTGGGTGACGCCGCCGTTCGAACTGACGGAGCGCGACGGCCGCTGGTACGGGCGCGGCAGCGCCGACTGCAAGGGCGGCGTCATCATGCACCTGCTCGCCCTGCGGGCGCTGAAGGCCAACGGCGGCGTCCCGGTGCACGTCAAGGTGATCGTCGAGGGTTCGGAGGAGCAGGGCACCGGCGGCCTCGAGCGGTACGCCGAGGAGCACCCGGAGTTGCTGACGGCCGACACCATCGTCATCGGCGACGCCGGCAACTTCCGCGCCGGGCTGCCGACGGTGACCGCGACGCTGCGCGGCATGACCCTCGTACGCGTTCAGGTGGACACCCTCGAAGGGAACCTGCACTCGGGGCAGTTCGGCGGGGCGGCGCCCGACGCGCTGGCGGCTCTGATCCGCGTCCTGGACTCCCTGCGGGCCGAGGACGGTTCGACGACGGTCGACGGTCTCGCGGGCGACGCGGCCTGGGACGGGCTGCAGTACGACGAGGAGTCGTTCCGCAAGGACGCCAAGGTGCTCGACGGGGTGGAACTCATCGGCTCCGGGACGATCGCCGACCGCATCTGGGCGCGTCCGGCCGTGACCGTCCTCGGCATCGACTGCCCGCCGGTGGTCGGCGCGACGGCCTCCGTGCAGGCGGGCGCCCGCGCGCTGGTGAGCCTGCGGGTGCCGCCGGGCGCGGACGCCGCCGAGGCGACCAAGCTGCTCCAGGCCCACCTGGAGACGCGTACGCCGTGGGGCGCGCGGGTGAGCACCGAGCAGATCGGCCAGGGGCAGCCGTTCCGCGCCGACACGTCGAGCCCGGCGTACGCGGCGATGACCGAGGCCATGTCGGTCGCGTACGCGGGCCAGGAGATGCAGTACGCCGGTCTGGGCGGCTCCATCCCGCTGTGCAACACCCTCGCCTCGCTGTACCCGCAGGCGGAGATCCTGCTCATCGGCCTGAGCGAGCCGGAGGCGCAGATCCACGCGGTGAACGAGGGCGTCTCACCGGACGAGCTGGAGCGTCTGTCGGTCGCCGAGGCGCTGTTCCTCCGGAACTACGCGGCGAGCTGACCGCTCTTCCGGCGGGGCGCCGGGCAGTCCCTCCGGCCGGGCGCCGGGCAGCGGTCGGGGTCGACCGCTGCCCGGCGTCCGACGTCCGATGCTCGGCGTCAGGCGTCTGACGCGCGGCGCCCGTCACCCGACCGGAGAAGACCGCGCACGAGCCGACCGACTGCACCCCGTCACCCCACGGGGACCCCTGACTCCAGGTAGAGCGCCGCGCCCCGCTCGCGCGCCCGCAGGGCCCAGCGCAGCCGTTCGTAGCGCACGGGCGGCAGGAGGTCGGCCGCCTCCTCCTCGGTGGCGAAGCGCCAGTCGCGGAGTTCGGGTCCGGGGAGCAGCAGTCGGCGGGTGGCCGCCACGTCGAGGCGGCCACCGTCGAACAGCAGCCGCAGGCCGCCGTAGCCCGGGGGCCTGGGCGACTCCCAGTCGACGACCAGGAGCCGGGGCACGTCCTCGAGCGTGAGACCGGTCTCCTCGGCGACCTCGCGCATGCCGGCGCGGGCGGGGGCCTCGCCCGGCTCGACGACGCCGCCGGGGAATTCCCAGCCGGGCTTGTACGTCGGGTCGACGAGGAGCACCCGGTCCTGCTCGTCGAAGAGGAGCACTCCGGCGGCGACGGTCTCCGCGGTGGGCTCGGGGGTCTGCACGATGTCGCAGACGGGTACCTCCCCGGTCCGCACGGCCTCGGCGATGCGGACCGCCGCGTCGTAGGGGGTGAGGGCGCTGGTGTCCACGGGATGGGCGTCCGCGGTGAGCCAGGAGCCGAGCGCGGCACGGTAGGGCTCGATGTGGTCGTAGGACCACTGGCGCACCCTGATCTCGCCGTCGGGCAGTTCCGGCGGCACCTCACGGTCGGCTATTCGCTCGCGCAGGATCGTTTCCGCCGGGGCGAGGAGCACATGCCGTACGGAGACACGGCGCGCGGCCAGGCCTCCGAAGATCTCGTCGCGGTATTCCTGGCGGAGCAGGGTCATCGGGACCACGAGGACACCACCGAGCTCGGCGAGCATCGCCGCCGCGGTGTCGACCACCAGACGTCGCCAGATCGGCAGGTCCTGGAAGTCGCCGACCTCGGCGAGGTGCTTGGCCGGCAACAGGTGCGTGAGTGCGCCGCCGATGACCTCGGGGTCGAAGAGCGTGCTGTTCGGGATCAGCTCGATCAGTTCCCGTGCGGTGGTGGTCTTCCCCGCACCGAACGCACCGTTGATCCAGACGATCACGATTCCCCCTCTTCTGTTGGCCCCCTGTGGCTTGCCCGCTCCACCCTGCCACGGAAACCAGCCCCTGATGAGGGCGCCCACAGCACGGCGCCGGTGCCCCGTCCCCGGGCACCGGCGCCATGGAGGGAACCCTTCAGCCGTTCTCCCCGCCCAGCGCGTCCTGGTCGACGGCCAGACTGTCGCTGCTGATCGTGTGATCGACGGCGCTGAGGGAGTCACCGACGTTCAGATCACCCAGCGCGTCCCCGTCCAGGGCGTGGGACGGAGTGATCGCCGCGACGACGAACCCGGTGGCGAGTGAGGCGATGGCCAGCATGCTGCGCTTCTTCATGCCCGGTTCAACTGGCAAACCGCCGAAGGGTCACGCGCGCCGTCCGAGATGCCGGGCATTTCCCATCGGCACCCCCGGCACCCCCGGCACCCGCAACCGGAGGCGGCCGAGCAGTAGGCCGTACGGCCGAACTCGGCTGTCGGCCCTGGTGAAGGCGTTCTAGCGTGGTCTCCCCGACTGAAGGAGTGAGGATGCCGGAGAGGGCGAAGCTGGACCGGCTGGGCAAAGAGGCTCGGGCCGTGAAGTTCCCCGACGGCAGCAAGGGGGTCATCCTGGTCGAGGCGGGGACACCGCAGGACGAGGCGGACGAGATCGCTGCCCGGCTGTGGGCGGAGTCGCCGGAGGCGGGCGTACCGGGTGACCTGGGCGGGTCGCTGCTGGACGGCATGTGATCCCGACGGGTGCGTGAGCGTCGTCCGGGGCCGAAAGGCACCGGACGCGGCGTCGGCATTGCTCCGTTCGGGCGCGGCCGGGTTACGGACCGGGCGGTGGATCGTTTCTCCAGATATGAGCAGAAGTCGCAGGTTGCGGGATCTGGCAGGGCCGGCGGCGTTCGAGCAGTTGCAGGCGCAGCTGGCCCGTTCGGCCGCGTGCGTGACCAAGGGACAGAAGTCCGCGCGGCGCAGAGCGGTCGAGGGCGCGATCCCCTCGCCGGAGGCGGAGTCGGACGACGACGGCGGCGAGGCGGCGGCCCTCGGTACGGGCTGAGACCGCACGGCCGGGCGCACTCGTGCGTGGAAGGGGTGCGTGCTCTCGGCGCGCGCCGCGGGTGTGCCTGCGCGCAGGATGCTCCCTGCCGCTGCCGAGCGGCTCCAGAGGATCACCGGCATGGCGCTGCGACCTTCCCCTCACGGACTGCCGTGGGTGAGCCGTCAGGGCCTCTCGACGCGCTTGCCAGGAGGCCCTGGCGGACACGTGCGCGCACGTCGAGCCCTACCCCTTGGTCGACCCCAGCGTCAGTCCCGCGATGAAGTGCCGCTGCAGGAGCAGGAACACCAGGATCGTCGGGAGGGCGACGAGGACCGAGCCCGCCGCCAGCAGGTTGTAGTCGGTGAAGAACTGGCCCCGGAGGTTGTTCAGGGACGACGTGACGGGGAGCTTGTCGGGGTTGGAGATGAAGATCAGGGCCCAGAGGAAGTCGTTGTAGATCCAGGTGAATTCGAGGGTGCCCAGGGCGGCGAGCGCGGGCCGGCACAGCGGAAGCGTGATGCGCCAGAACTGGGTCCAGACTCCGGCGCCGTCGACCACCGCGGCCTCCAGGATCTCCTGCGGCAGCGTCCGCATGAAGTTGGCGAGCACGAAGACGCAGAAGCCCAGCTGGAAGCCGACGTTGACGATGATCACGGCCCAGTAGGAGTCGTACATCGTGAGGGAGTCGGACATCCACCAGGGCAGCGGGATCTTGTTGAACAGGACGTACAGCGGAGTCACGATGACCTGCTGGGGCAGCAGGTTGCCCGCCGTGAAGAACATCAGCAGGACGAGGCCGCCCCGCAGCTTGAGGCGGGAGACCGCGAACGCGACGAACGATGCCAGGAACAGGGTGACGAGCACCCCGGGTACGGCGATGAGCAGCGTGTTGGTGAAGTACTTGCCCATGCCGGACTCGGTGTAGGCCCGGCGGTAGTAGTCAAAGGACAGGTGCCTCGGGAACGAGAAGTAGCCGTGCTGTGCCGTCTCCTCGTACGGCCGCAGCGAGGCGTAGACGGCGAGCAGGAGCGGGGCGAGGAAGGCCAGGGACACGCCCATCAGGAAGATGTGCACACCGAAGCGGCCGGGCCGCGGTACGCGGCGGGGCGTGGGCCGTCGTGTCGTGGCGGGCTCCGTCCGGACGGGCGCGTCGGTGCGGATGTCGGCGGTCATCGGTCGCGCGCACCTCGCAGCTCTTGGACCAGGAACGTCACGATGAATCCCAGGGAGACGGTGAGCAGGACGACCGCGATGGCGGAGCCGAAGCCGATGCGGCTGGCCTCACCGATGATGTTGTCGGTGATCAGGACGGAGAGGAGTTCCAGGCCGTTGCGGCCCTTGTTGACGGCGTAGACGATGTCGAAGGCGCGCAGCGCCTCGATGACGGTGATGACGCCGACGATGACGTTGACGGGGCGCAGCGTCGGGAAGACGACGCGGAAGAAGGTCTGGCGGGCGTTGGCGCCGTCGATGGCGGCCGCTTCCTTCAACTGCGGGTCCACGGACTTGAGTCCGGCCAGGTAGAGGATCATCACGTAGCCGGTGTGCCGCCAGCTCGCCGCGATCATCATCATCCAGAGATTGAGGTGCGAGTCGCCGAGCCAATCGATGGGGTCGTCGTGGTTGTTCAGGATGGTGTTGACCACGCCCTGGTCGGTGCCCAGCACCAGTTGGGCGATGAAGCCGACGATGGCGAGGGAGAGCACGACCGGCAGGTAGATCGTCGACTGGTAGAAGCGGCTGAAGCGGACGCCCCTGTCGATGAGGACGGCCAGGAAGAGGCCGAAGGGTGTGGCGATCAGGCCGAGGAAGAGCAGCCACAGGATGTTGTGGCGGACGGCCGGCCAGAAGACCGGGTAATTCTCGGCCATGTTCTTGTAGTTGTCGCCGCCGACCCAGTGGATGTCGCCGATGCCGTCCCAGGAGGTGAAGGAGAGTCCTATGGAGGCGAGGGTCGGGCCCCAGACGATGGCGATGTCGAGCAGGACGGGTATGCCGAGGAGCACGCCGAGGACGACGACGTCGCGGCGGGTGAACCGCCGCAGCCGTCGTCGTCCCGCGCGCCGTGGGATGTTGAGCGCCACGGAACGTCTTCCCCCAGGTTCAGCCGACGGGCGACGAGAAGATGGTCTTCTTCTGTCGTTCGATGCTGTTGCAGAGACCGTCGACGTCCTTCGGGTTTCCGATGAAGTCCTGGATCGCCTTGATCATGACGGTCGAGGCGAAGTCGGGCCGGGTGTCACGGTCCATGAACTGTGAGATCTGTTTGGCTCCGGACACCAACTCGGCCGACTTCTTCTGCAGGGCGGTGTACTTGGAGGTGTCGGCGCCGTCGTTGACGGCCACGTTGTTGGGGTCGAGCGCGAGATAGGTGTCCTCGGCCTTGGGGGTGCCCAGCCATTTCAGCAGCGCTTCGGCTCCGTCGACGTTCTTCGACTTCTTGGCGACGAGGAATCCGTCGATGGGGGCTTCCACGGCGTCCTGCGCGTACTGCGGGTCGATCTCGGGGAAGGCGAAGAAGTCGATGTCGTCGCGCTCGTTCTCCGGGAACTGGGTTCCTGGGTGCGGCATTCCGAACACCGCCATGCCGGTCTTGCGCTGCTGGAGGCTCTGGCCGGCCTCTTCCCAGGTACGGCCGAGGGCGCCCTTCTGGTAGTACGGCATGAGTTCGCGCCAGGTGTCGAAGACGTTCTTGACCTTGGTGTCGGTCCACGCCTCCTCGCCCGCCATCAGGGACTTGTGGAAGTCGTATCCGTTCAGCCGCATGTTGATGTAGTCGAAGGTGCCCATGGCGGGCCAGCCGTCCTTGTCGCAGAACGCGACCGGGGTGCCGTCCTTCGACATCTTCTTGGCGAGCGCGACGAAATCATCCCATTTCGCGGGCTGTTCGTAGCCCTGCTTCGCGAAGAGGCTCTTCCGGTGGAAAACGGCCCAGGGATAGTAGTAGTACGGCACGAAGTACTGCTTGCCCTCGTGCGTGGACTGCTCCTTGAGCGCGTCGGAGAACCCGTCGAAGCCGCTCCAGACGTCACTGATCTCGTGCAGCAGCCCTTTCTCGGCGAAATACTGCATGCGGTATCCGGCGAACCACATGAAGATGTCGTCGGGCGTGCCCTGGAGATAGCGGTTGATGTTCTCCTGGAAGTCGTTGTGGTCCTTGGTGTTGACCTTGACCTTCTTGCCCGTCTTCTTCTCGTACGCCGTGAAGGCCGCCGCGTAGGCCTTCTTGGGGACCTCGTCCGACGCGTTGGACCCCACGGTGACTTGGTTCTTGTTCCCTCCCGGTCCGTCGCCGCACGCGGACAGCAGGGCGGGGAGCGAGACCGCGCCGATTCCGGCGGCCGCACCTCGCAGGAGATTTCGCCGGGACATCCGATGTCCTGTGGAACCTTCGGGCACGACAAGCCCGTCCGACGATGACTGTGCCATGTCCCCCTCCTCGGGGTGCCATCCAACACAACCGAACGCGAGGCTTGGATCTCACTCCCATGTATGGGCCCCGTCAAGGGTTCTGACGAGATATCGAACAACCGTTACCACTTCTCTTCCAACAGAGTCCGACACGTCCTACCGTAAACGCGCACCATTGTCGCGGACATGTCGTCATCCCATCTTTCGCGAGTTCGGAGGAACGTAACGATGCGTCACCTTCACACCCGCACAACCCGCAGAAGAGTGGTCGGAGCGCTGGTCGCCGGACTGCTGTGTGCGGCCGGCCTCGCCTCCCCGGCTCTCGCCACCCCCGGGAGCGCCCCCGCCGCACCGGACACGGCCTCCCCCGCCTCCCCGGCTCTGGCCGACGGTCTCGCCCTCACCCCTCCGATGGGCTTCAACAACTGGAACTCCACGCACTGCCGGGCGGAGTTCAACGAGGACATGGTCAAGGGCATCGCCGACATCTTCGTCGACAAGGGCCTCAAGGACGCCGGCTACCAGTACGTCAACCTGGACGACTGCTGGGCCCTGCCCGGCCGGGACGCGAACGGCAAACTGGTGCCCGACCCCGTGCGGTTCCCCGGCGGGATCAAGGCGGTCGCCGACTACGTGCACGCCAAGGGGCTCAAGCTCGGCATCTACACCAGCGCCGGCACGAAGACCTGCAACAGCGCGGGATTCCCCGGCGCCCTCGGCCACGAGTACAGCGACGCCCGGCAGTTCGCGGACTGGGGCGTCGACTACCTGAAGTACGACAACTGCAACAACCAGGGCGTCGACGCCCGGCAGCGCTACACGACCATGCGTGACGCGCTGAAGGCGACCGGGCGGCCGATCGTCTACAGCATCTGCGAATGGGGCGAGAACAAGCCCTGGGAGTGGGCCGCGGACGTCGGCCACCTGTGGCGCACGACCGGGGACATCAGCGACAGCTGGGGCTCCATGCTGTCGATCCTCAAGCAGAACCTGCCGCTCGCCCCGCACGCCGGTCCCGGGCACTGGAACGACCCGGACATGCTGGAGGTCGGCAACGGCGGCATGACCGACACCGAGTACCGCTCGCACTTCTCCATGTGGTCGGTCATGGCCGCCCCGCTGCTCATCGGCTCGGACCTGCGCAAGGCCTCCGCGGCGACCTTCGACATCCTCGACAACAAGGAGGTCATCGCCGTCGACCAGGACCCGTTGGGCAAGCAGGGCTCGGTGGTGTCCTCCTCGGGCGGACGCTGGGTCGTCGCCAAGGAGATGAAGGACGGCAGCCGCGCCGTGGCGCTGTTCAACGAGACCGGCAGCGCACAGCGCATCGCCACGACCGCGCAGGCCGTCGGCCTGCCCGCGGCCGACGCGTACACCCAGCGCGACCTGTGGCGGCACAAGAGCTACAACACCGCAGGCACGATCTCGGCGACCGTACCCGCGCACGGCACGGTCCTGTTCCGCGTCGCGGCCGACCCCCGGTGGGCCCAGAACCCGCCCGCCGTCGAACCCGGCCTGGACGCGAGCCCGCTGGTGGAGGCCGGAAAGGCGGCCACGCTGACATCGACGGTCGCCGACCTCGGCCGCACGCCCGCGAGGCAGGTCTCGGTGACGATGAGCGGACCCGAGGGCTGGACGGTGCGGGCGACCGGTCCGACCACCCAGGCCGTGCTGCCGACCGGCCATGTCCTGCGCACACAGTGGCGGGTCACCGCGCCCGAGGGCACGCCCACGGGCTCGTACGACCTCACGCTGACGACGGCGTACCGCTCGCCGACCGGTGTACGCGCCGAGACCGTACTGCCGTTGAAGGCGTCCGTGGTCGTGGCGCCCCCTTCGGGTGTCTCCTCCTTCGGCGACCTGCCGTGGCTGTCGACGACCAACGGCTGGGGGCCGGTCGAGCGCAACACCAGCAACGGGGAGAGCGCCGCCGGGGACGGACATCCGATCACTCTGGGCGGGGTGGCCTACGCCAAGGGGCTCGGTGTGCACGCCGAGAGCGCCGTCGAGTACTACACCGGCAAGGCCTGCGAGACGGTCACCGCCGACGTGGGCGTGGACGACGAGAAGGGCGCCAAGGGCACCGTCGCCTTCGAGATCTGGGCCAACGACGTCAAGGTCGCCTCGACCGGCGTGCTCACCAACGCGATGCCGGCCGAGCCGGTCACGGCCGATGTGACCGGCGCCCAGGTGGTCCGGCTCGTCGTCACCGACGGCGGCGACGGGATCGACTCGGACCACGCGGACTGGGCGGACGCGACGCTCAGCTGCTGAGGCCGTGACAGCGCGAGGGCGGGGCGTACGACGGCGGTCCGGCCGACGCGACGCCCGCCCTCGCTCGGGACCGGGACGGGGACGCGGGCCGTCACCGGCGGGGGAAAGCCCTGGCGGGGGCGCGCCGTCTCCGGCAGAGGGAGAGCTCCGGCCGGCCGCCGGCAGGAGCCCACCAAGCCGGAACCCTGCCCCCGGCTGACGCCCCGACCTCACGCCGCGGCGTCAGCCTCCCCTCTCAGATCAGACCCCGGCCGCGGTCGCGCTGTTCCTGCGGGTGAGCGCGGCCGCCGCCGCGCCGACCAGGCCCGCGTCCGTGCCCATCAGCGCGGGTGCCACGGTCAGGCGCTGCACGAAGGACAGCGTCGCGTAGTCGGCCAGCGCCCTGCGAAGCGGCGCGAAGAGGACCTCACCGGCCTTGGCCACTCCCCCGCCGATGACGGCGATGTCGATCTCGACGAGCGTCGCGGTCGCGGCGATGCCCGCGGCGAGGGCCTGCGCGGCCCGCTCGAAGGAGGCCACGGCCACCGGGTCGCCGGCGCGGGCGGCCTCGCCGACCGCGGCGGCCGTCGTGTCGCCGTCAGGGCCGGGCCGCCAGCCGGCGTCCAGTGCGCGGCGCGCGATGTTCGGGCCGCTGGCGATGCGCTCCACGCAGCCGCGGGAGCCGCACGGGCACGCGTCGCCGTCGAGGTCGACGCTGATGTGGCCGATGTGGCCCGCGTTGCCCGTGGGGCCGGGGTGCAGTTGCCCATTGAGGACGAGTCCGCCGCCCACCCCGGTGGACACCACCATGCACAGCGCGTTGTCGTGGCCGCGGGCGGCGCCCTGCCAGTGCTCGGCCGCCGTGATGGCCACGCCGTCGCCGATCAGCTCCACGGGGAGCCCACCGGTGGCCCTGCGGACCCCCTCGACCAGTGGGTAACCGCGCCAGCCGGGCACGTTCACGGGGCTCACCGTGCCGGCGGAGGCGTCCACCGGGCCCGCGCTGCCGATGCCGACCGCCCGTGCCCCGCTCCACAGCGGTGAGACGGTGAGCTCGCCGAGCACGTCCTCGACGGCGCGCATCACGGTGTCGCCGTCCTCCTGAGCGGGCGTCGCGCGCTGCGCGCGCAGCAGGATCCGGCCGTGGCCGTCCACCAGCGCTCCGGCGATCTTGGTGCCGCCGATGTCGAGCGCGGCCACGAGGTCGGTGTGCATCAGTGTCAGAACTCCCAAGGCGGTGTCGTGCCGGGCCCGCCGCGCTGCGGGTCCGGGTCTCCGGCCGGGTGCGGGCAGGACCGGACCCTGCCGGACGCCGTGCGAAGGGCGCCGTGACGACGGCAAGGACCGCACGCCTCGAGGGGAAGGCGCAGGCCGGAGATTGCGGTGGACAGTGTCTCCCGCATCTGACAACGTTGTCCAGGCTCTATGCTCGACGCCACATCCTCATACAACCCCATGGACCGGCGCATCCCCGTGGACGACAGGACAGGACAGCACATCGTGGCAGAGACCGCCCGCCGAGCAGACCGCCTCTCCGGAAGCCGCTACGGAAACCGTCCGACCATGAAGGACGTAGCGGCGCGTGCCGGAGTCGGCCTCAAGACGGTCTCGCGCGTAGTCAACGGCGAGCCGGGGGTCACCCCGGACACCGAGCGCCGCGTCCAGGAGGCCATCGAGGCGCTGGGCTTCCGCCGCAACGACAGCGCGCGCGTGCTGCGCAAGGGGCGCACCGCGAGCATCGGTCTCGTCCTGGAGGATCTCGCCGACCCCTTCTACGGTCCGCTCAGCCGCGCGGTGGAGGAGGTGGCCCGGGCCCACGGCGCGCTGCTGATCAACGGCTCCAGCGCCGAGGACCCGGACCGGGAGCAGGAGCTGGTCCTCGCCCTGTGCGCGCGCCGGGTGGACGGGCTGGTGGTGATCCCGGCAGGCGACGACCACCGTTATCTGGAGCCCGAGATCAAGGCGGGTGTCGCGACCGTCTTCGTGGACCGTCCGGCCGGGAAGATCGACGCGGACGTCGTCCTGTCGGACAGCTTCGGCGGCGCCCGCGACGGTGTCGCCCACCTCATCGCCCACGGCCACCGCCGGATCGGCTTCATCGGCGACATGCCGCGCATCCACACGGCCGCCGAGCGACTGCGCGGCTACCGGGCGGCGATGGAGGACGCGGGCATACCGGTCGAGGACGCGTGGATGTCCCTCGGGGTCACCGATCCGCTGCGGGTGCGTGAGGCGGCGGAGGAGATGCTCTCGGGTCCCTCCCCCGTCACCGCGATCTTCGCCGGCAACAACCGTGTCACCGTCACCGTGGTCCGTGTCATCTCCGAGATCGGCCGCCCCGTGGCCCTGGTGGGCTTCGACGACATCGAACTCGCCGATCTCCTGAACCCCGGCGTCACCGTGGTCGCCCAGGACGCCGCCGCCCTCGGCCGCACCGCCGCCGAACGCCTCTTCCGCCAGCTCGACGGCAGCCTCGTCACGCCGGAACGCATCGAACTCCCCACCCGTCTGATCACCCGCGGCTCGGGGGAACTGCCGCCGTCGGGCTGAACACGCCGGGCTGTCCGGGCCCTCTATGAGGACGGCTCTGCGTTCCTTACGATGACCGCGCACGCGTCATCCCCGGTCAGCCATCCGACGGCGAAAGGCCTGACGGAACAGTGGACGATCGTACGCTCGAAGCACTCGGCCTCTCCGAAGCCCCTCGCGAGCATCCCCTCAGCTACCCAGGTGTCTGGCCCACCGAGTCCGGTCTGCTGCACGAGAACCGGTTGCTGCGGCTGCGGCCCATTCCGAACCGGCGGCTGGCCAAGTGGCTGGTGGAGCAGCCTCCCGGCGGCTTCCGCGCGGGTGCGGCGGGCCACGGCCCCGTGCCTTTGAACTACGCCCTCATGTGCGCCAACCAGACCCTGGTGGGCGACCGCTTCCCCGTGATCTCGGTGGGCTCCAACGCGTGTCCGGCTCAGCTGCGGCACAAGATGGAGGGGCTCGGCGTGTCCTCCACGATCCCCATCGTGAAGGCCCGGGTCACGGGGATCGGCATCGGCGTGTCGGCGTACGTGAGCCCGCTGGGGTACGTCTCGTCGTCCCCCTTCCACACCCCTGGTGTGTCCCGGGATCTGTTCATCACCTGGCTGGACGCCGCCCAGCTGGAGATCGTCGACGCGAGTGAGGGGATCTTCGATCCCGACGGCGAGTACGACCGGGTGTTGCTGCCGCCCGAGGATTTCCCGATGGAGCTGGCGTCGGGGGAACTCCTCGGCGGCGCCTATCTCTACGTCCATCGCTATGGAGTCATCCACGACGGTTCCGGGGCCCCGCGGACGCACCCCGGTGAACGCCGGCTGCTGACCGAACTGCTCTCGGAGTCCCGTCAGCTGAGGGAGTGGTTCGGCGACACCCCCGAGGAGTTCAGCACGCGGGCGCGGGGGAACGAGCAGCTCTGCGAGAAGGGCACACGCCTGTTCGCCGACGAAGGACGGCTGACCGACTCCGGGCTGCGCCAGTACGTCACCGGTGAGCCCGCGCGCACCGTCTACGACGACATTCACCCGGCCAACTCCCTTCCCTCGGGCAGCTATCACACCGGGCGGACGCCCGACGCCTTCGACCAGCGCGGCGCCGGGGTGGTGCGCTTATCGCGCGCGGTGTCGGCCGCCCTGGGAGACCCCCAGTTCGCCATCGTGCAGAACACGCAGATCCCCGCGGCGCGTCACGAGCGTCTCGGCGCGCTGGCCACGGTGATCGTCGCCGCGGACATACCGGCGCAGGAGGACCGAAGCGTCCAGGTCGACCACTCGTTGCGTGTCGGGGTCGGCCTGGAGCCGGGTGAGGCCGTCTCCGTGCGGGCCGCGCGGCTGCCCCGTGTGCGGAGCCGATGGCAGGAGCGCTTCTTCGGCCCGGTCAGCTATCTGACCTGTCGCGTGCAGGACGGCGACCGCGCCAGTGCGGAGCAGGAAGTCTGCCTGCTCGACACGTTGACGCTGGAGCTCCTCGGTGTCACGAGCGGCGACGTGGTCGTGCTGGAGGGATTTCCGGGTGCGGACGGTGTCGTACCGGTCCTTCAGCTGAAGGCCATCCGCACCAGCGACGAGGTGCAGGGGCGCCGCAAGGAGCTGCACGGCGGTGACATGACGAGCCGCTATCCCAGCTCACTGGACGCGCTGGGCACCTTCCCCGATCTGCCGTGGGTGTTCCTCGATCGCCGGCTGTGGTCGGGGCTGGGCTTGGAGGGCCAGTGGCTGGCTACCGTACGGATCCGGTGCAGCCGCTCCTACCAGCTGAAGAAGGAACTGCGGGAGATGGTGTTCCTGCTGGGCATCGCGTTCATCGGTGTGGTGACCGTGCTGAACAGCGTTGTCTGGCAGGCGGCCAGCCTCGCCGTCCTTGTGTTGCTCGTGGGGTTCGTGGTGAATGTGCGCCTGCGGAGCCGGCTCAATCAGCGGGCCAGGCGGATCGGCCCGCGGCGGACGTGAGGCACCGCCGGAGTGCGGCGCCGGGTGCGCCGCCGCCCGTGCTCCGCGGGGCGACGGCGTACCGGGACCATGTCGCTCAGGCGCCCGAGATCGTCAGATCCGCCCTCCTCGGCGACGCGAAGCCCTCCAGGTCGGCTCGGGTCAGGCCGGTCAGGCGGGCGACCTCTGCCATGTCGAGGGCGCCGCAGTCCAGGCCGCGGAGCAGGTAGCCGCTGAGGGCCTTGGCGGTGGCGGGCTCGTCCATGACGTCCCCGGCGGCGTGGTTGGCGTAGCGGGCGAGGCGGGCCGCGGCCTGCTCGAAACCCTCGCGGTAGAAGGCGAAGACGGCGGCGTAGCGGGTCGGGATGTGGCCGGGGTGCATGTCCCAGCCCTGGTAGTAGGCACGGGCCAGGGCCCGGCGGGTGAGGCCGTAGTGCAGGCGCCAGGCGTCGTGGACCTTCTCGGTGGGGCCGACCGGGAGGACGTTCGTCGAACCGTCCGAGACGCGTACGCCGGTGCCGGCCGCCGCGACCTGCATGATCGCCTTGGCGTGGTCGGCGGCGGGGTGGTCGCTGGCCTGGTAGGCGGCGGAGACGCCGAGGCAGGCGCTGTAGTCGAAGGTGCCGTAGTGCAGTCCGGTGGCCCGGCCCTCGGCGGCCTGGATCATGCGCGCGACGGTGGCGGTGCCGTCGGGGGCGAGGATGGACTGGCTGGTCTCGATCTGGATCTCGAAGCCGATCCGGCCGGGCTCCAGCCCGTGCGCCTTCTCGAACTCCTCCAGGAGGCGGACCATCGCGGTGACCTGCTCCGCGTACGTCACCTTGGGCAGGGTCAGGACGAGTCCGCCGGGCAGCCCGCCGGCCTCCATCAGACCGGTCAGGAAGACGTCCAGGGTGCGGATGCCGCGGTCGCGCACCGGGGCTTCCATGCACTTCATGCGGATGCCCATGTAGGGGGCCGCCGTGCCGTCCCGGTAGGCTTCCGCGACCAGGCGGGCCGCGCGGGCCGCCGCCTCGTCCTCCTCGGCGTCCGGGCGCGGGCCGTAGCCGTCCTCGAAGTCGATGCGGAGGTCCTCGACGGGTTCGCGCTCCAGCTTGGCCCGTACGCGGTCGTGGACGGGTTCTGCGAGTTCGTCGGCGAGGCCGAGGACGGCGGCGAACGAGGCGGCGTCGGGGGCGTGCTCGTCCAGGGCGGCGAGGGCCCGGTCGCCCCACGTGCGGACGGTGTCGGCGGCGAACACGTCACCGGGGACGTAGACGGTGTGGACGGGCTGCCGGGTGCCCGGGTCTCCGGGATAGCGGCGCTCCAGCTCGGCGTCGACCGGGGCGAGAGAGGCGCTGATCTCCTCGCTGACGGCGCCCGCCAGGCTCGTCGCCACCTTCTCCTGCTGACCCTGACCCATCCCACACCCTCCAGTTTTCCGCACTACGGAATCAACAATCCGTAGAGCGAAGTTATCCGGGGATCTTCCCGCCGGTCAACACCCTCTTGGATCGCGGGACGCTCCGGCACCGCGCCGAGTTCACTCCTGTCTCGCTTCCTGCTTCCACACTGTGGTGCGCACCCCTCATCCTGACTCGCGACCGAAGGAGACGGCGTGTCGAACTCCAGCAGAGTGACCCGGCGTAGAGGGCTCAGGACCGCGGCGGCCACGGCCCTCGCGATGCCCCTGCTCAGCACGGCCCAGGACGCCGCGTCCCGGCGCGGCGGCCGGCCCCTGGACGTGATGACGTTCAACCTCCGCTACGCCGGCACCGCCGAGCCCCACAGCTGGGCCGCGCGCCGCCCGGCGATGCGAGAGCTGCTGCGCCGAGGGACGCCACACGTCATGGGGACCCAGGAGGGCCTCTACCACCAGGTACGCGACATCGCGTCCGACCTCGGCGCGCACCACGAGTGGATCGGCACCGGCCGTGCGGGCGGCAGCCGCGACGAGTTCATGTCCGTCTTCTACGACACGCGCCGGCTCACTCCGGTGGAGTACGAGCACTTCTGGCTGTCGGACACGCCCGAGGTGATCGGCTCGAACACCTGGGGCGGGGTCTGCGTCCGCATGGTCACCTGGGTCCGGTTCCGCGACCTGCGTGACGGGGAGCGCGAGTTCTACCTGCTCAACACCCACCTGGACAGCCGCAGTGGCCGCGCGCGTGCTCGTGCCGCCGCGCTGATCGGGCAGCGGATCGCGGGGCTCGACCCTTCCTTGCCGCTGCTCGTGACCGGCGACTTCAATGTCGCGGCCCACCGGGACCCGGTGTACGACACGCTGCTGGGCGCGGGCCTGGTCGACGCCTGGGAAGCCGCGACCGAGCGCGGTCCGTCGTACGCCACCTTCCACGGCTACCGGCCGCTGGTGCCGGACGGCGACCGCATCGACTGGATCCTCGCGACGCCCGCGGTGGCCGTGCACCGGGCTTCGGTCGACACGTTCTCCCGCGACGGACAGTTCCCGAGCGACCATCTGCCGGTGCGGGCCTCACTGACCCTGGGATGAGACGAGGCCCCCGCGACCGTACGGTCGCGGG
>NZ_BAABKB010000042.1:0-148237 GCF_039543605.1 Streptomyces siamensis
CCGGCCTCCCCTCATCTCCCGGCCCGCCCGGGTACCGGCCCGCGGTGCGGGCCGGTACCCGGGCGGGCCGGTCTCCGACGGCGGTGGTGCGGCAGCGGAGCCGCGCGGGCGGCCGGTCAGTCCTCGCGGAGTGCCTTGGCCGGTGCGCCGTCTCCCGTCACCTCGATGCGCCCCTGCCGGACGGCTTCCCGCAGGCCCAGCGCGCCGCGGCTCACGGCCTCGCAGGTCCCGCTGTCGAGCGTCAGGCGGGCGTCCGGCTCGCCGTGGGCGGGACCCTCCCCGTAGACCGGCCCTTCGGCGGTGCCCAGCCACATGTGGAACACGCCTTCGTCCAGCCGTACTTCGACCAGGCCGTCCCCTTCCAGAGCGCGCAGCAGCGGCAGCGCGAACCAGTGCGCCCGCACCGCGTCGGTGGGTCGCCGATCCTCCAGCACGGGCGCGCCCCACTCCCCGAGCGCCTGGAGCACGGGGAGCAGGTCACGGCCCCGGCGGGTGAGTTCGTAGACGTACGCCGCGCCCGGCGGGGGCAGGCGCCGCCGTGTGGTCAGCCCGTCGCGCTCCATGTCCTTGAGCCGGGAGGCGAGGACGTCCGTGCTCACGCCGGGCAGATCGGCGTGCAGGTCGGTGTAGCGGCGCGGTCCGCCGAGCAGCTCACGGACGATCAGGAGGGTCCACCGGTCACCGACGGCGTCGAGCGCACGGGCGGCGGAACAGTACTGGTCGTAGCTTCGGCGAGGTGACATGCGGCGCAGTCTAGCCATCTTGTTGGACTTTCCAAGCTCACACTTGGTAAAACCAAGCAACACCACGAACCGGAGGGCGCACGCATGGAGTTCCGGCAGTCGAGCAAGCTCAGCGAGGTCTGTTACGAGATCCGCGGCCCGGTGATCGAGCACGCCGACGCACTGGAGGCGGCGGGCCACAGCGTGCTGCGCCTGAACACCGGCAACCCCGCGCTCTTCGGCTTCGAGGCACCGGAGGAGATCCTCCAGGACATGATCCGGATGCTGCCCCGGGCACACGGCTACACCGACTCGCGCGGCGTCCTCTCCGCGCGCCGCGCCGTCGCCCAGCGCTACCAGGACCGCGGTCTCGACGTCGGCGTGGACGACGTCTTCCTCGGCAACGGCGTCTCCGAGCTGGTCTCCATGGCCGTGCAGGCGCTCGTCGAGGACGGCGACGAAGTCCTCATCCCCGCACCGGACTTCCCGCTCTGGACGGCTGTCACCACGCTCGCGGGCGGCAAGGCGGTGCACTACCTCTGCGACGAGCAGTCCGACTGGTACCCCGACCTGGCGGACATGGAGGCGAAGATCACCGACCGGACCCGGGCCGTCGTGATCATCAACCCCAACAACCCCACCGGCGCGGTGTACCCGAAGGAGATCGTCGAGGGCATCCTCGACCTGGCCCGCCGTCACGGGCTGATGGTGTTCGCCGACGAGATCTACGACCAGATCCTGTACGACGACGCCGTGCACCACTCGGCCGCCGCGCTCGCCCCCGACCTCGTGGTCCTCACCTTCTGCGGGCTGTCCAAGACCTACCGGGTCGCCGGCTTCCGTTCCGGCTGGCTCGTCGTCACCGGCCCCAGGCAGCACGCCCGCAACTATCTGGAGGGCCTCACCATGCTGGCCTCCATGCGACTGTGCGCGAACGCCCCCGCCCAGTACGCCATCCAGGCCGCGCTCGGCGGCCGACAGTCCATCCACGAGCTCACGGCACCGGGCGGACGGCTGCGCGAACAGCGTGACCGGGCCTGGGAGAAGCTCAACGAGATCCCCGGCGTCTCCTGCGTCAAGCCGAAGGGCGCGCTCTACGCGTTCCCGCGGATCGACCCCGAGGTGCACAGGATCCACGACGACGAGAAGTTCGTCCTCGACCTGCTGCTGCGCGAGAAGATCCAGGTCGTGCAGGGCACCGGATTCAATTGGCCGCGCCCCGACCACTTCCGCATCCTGACCCTGCCGCACGCCGACGACCTGGACGCGGCGATCAGCCGGATCGGACGCTTCCTGAGCGGGTACCGCCAGTAGGGCCGACCGGCGCAGCCGGTGCTGCGCCCGCCGCCGGCCGGTGACACCGTACGGAGGGACGGCGGGACAGAAAGGGTTCGGCGATGGGTGACCTCCTTCTCGTGCGGCACGGTGAGACCGAGTGGTCCTTGTCCGGGCGGCACACCGGCTCGACCGACATCCCGCTGACCGACCGGGGCCGGGAGCAGGCGCGCAAGCTGGCCCCGCTGGTCGCCCGGCACCACATCGCCGCGGCCTTCGTCAGCCCGATGCAGCGGGCCCGCGAGACGGCCTCGCTGGCCGGGGTGGACGGCGCCGTGTTGGACGCCGACCTCTCCGAGTGGGACTACGGCGGCTACGAGGGGATCACCACCGTCGAGATCCACCGCAGCAGGCCCGACTGGTTCCTGTTCACGGACGGCGTCGCGGCCGGCCCGCCCGAGCACCCGGGGGAGAGCCCGGACGAGGTCGGGGCGCGCGCCGAGCGCGTGCTCGCGAGGATCGACGCGGCGCTCGCGGAGTCGGAGGGCAGCGTGGTCGTGTTCTCGCACGGGCACTTCCTGCGGGTGCTGACGGCGCGGCGGCTGGGGCTGCCCGCCCAGGCGGGGGCGCTGTTCCAGCTCGGCACCGGCACGATGAGCCGGCTCAGCACGGAGCACCGCCGCCATGTGGTGGCCGGCTGGAATGTCAGACCCGACGCGTACTGTTCCCATGGGCCGCTCTCCCCTGCCGGACAGGGGCCCGAGGAGCACTGACCGGCGGCGGAGCGCCGCCGACGACGCCGGAGGGAGCGCGCCGTGACCCGACCCCCCACCGCCGCGCAGCGGCGCGTGATCGACGCCGCCGATCCGGTGACCGGCCGGCTGAGGGGCACACCGGCGCAGCTCGCCGCGCTGGTGCAGCGCGGGCTCGCCTTCCGGCATCCCCGGCCGCCGCACGACCACTTCCTGACCCCCGCCGGACATCGCATACGTGAGGCCCCGGAGCCCGCCGGGGCAACGCCGCCGCAGCCGTCCTCCCCGGCGGACGCCGGAGTGTTCACCGCGCGGGCCGGAGGGGAGGGGCCGTCCGACGGCGGGCCCGCGCGCGGGCGTGAGGTGCACAGCGCCTGGCAGGGACTCCTGGAGCTGCGCCGCATGACCAATCCGGGCGGCGACACGGACCGGCCGTGCGGGTGGGAGCGCACACATCTGGTGCAGGCCGCCGCGCTCGCGCTGGAGGCGGCAGGACACCGCCCCGCGGGCCCGGAGGGCGGTGGCTACCGGGTGCGGGCGACGCCGCAGCCGGAGGCCGTCGCGGTGCGCGAGCCGGACCCCGAGGCGCTGCGTGCCTGTGCGGCGACTCTGGAGAAGGCGGGCTGGCAGGTCGGCGAGCACAGCGAACCCCGCACGGGCGCCCGGTACGTGCTGGCCTCGCCGCGACGCGTGTGAGCGTCCGCCCCGGCGGGTCGCACCGGACCGCGGTCGCCCGGAATCCGGAAGCGACCTACAGGTCACCGGAAGTGCCGTACGGGGCAAGGGAACACGCCATCCGGCCGCGCGCGGCCGAACAGGCCGAGGTGTCCTGCGCCTTCGTCCGGGGCAAGCGTGCGGGCTCGCACGGGCGGGACTACGCGGCCGGCAACTCCGGGCTGTGCTCGGCGTCATAGGCCGCGCGCGACTCGGCGATGGTCACACGGTGCCGCTCCGCCCAGTCGGTCAGGGACAGCAAGGTCGCGTGCAACTCCCGTGCCACCGGTGTGAGTTCGTACTCGACCTTGGGCGGGACCGTCGGGTGGACCGTGCGGGTGACGAGTCCGTCTCGCTCCAGATTGCGCAGGGTGAGGGTCAGCATGCGGCGGCTGATCCCCTCCACGCTGCGCTCCAGTTCGGTGAAGCGGATCGGGCCGTGGGCCGCCGCCACGATGATCAGCACGCTCCATTTCCCGGCGACCCTGTCAAGAACTTCGCGGACCGGGCACGCCTGCGCGAGCACTGCCTGCGAGGTAACACCGGTGTTCCCCTGGGACATCGAAGTGCCTCCTTATGCCGGTCTCCATGGTCTTCCACGATGTACCCCGTTACAAGTCGTGCACCTTTGGAGAAGGCCGAGGTCATCGCCATGTCGTCGACGAGTGGGTCACCGACACCACGAACGTACTCCCGCTGGGCCGCGCTCGTCGTGCTGTGCGCGGGGACGCTGATGACGATCCTGGACGGGAACATCGTCACGGTCGCGATGCCCGCGATCCAGAGCGATCTGGGCTTCTCCGGCCCGGGGCTGGCCTGGGTCGTGAACGCGTATCTGATCCCCTTCGGCGGACTGCTGCTCCTCGCGGGGCGGCTCGGGGACCTGGTGGGCCGCAGGCGGATGTTCGCCGCCGGGCTCGTGGTGTTCACCGTCGCGTCCGCGCTGTGCGGAATCGCGACGGACCGCGGCATGCTGGTCGCGGCCCGCGCGCTCCAGGGCGTCGGCGGGGCGATGACCTCGGCCGTCGTGCTCGGCATGCTGGTCGCGCTGTTCCCGGAACCCCGCGAACGGGCCCGTGCCATCGCCGTGTTCAGCGCGGTCGGCGCGGCGGGTGGCGCGCTCGGCACGTTCCTCGGAGGGGCCCTCACCCAGGGCCTCGGCTGGCACTGGATCTTCCTGATCAACCTGCCGATCGGAGTGGCGGCGTGGGTCGCCGCGCTGCGGATCCTCGCCCCGGACGACGGGCTGGGGCTGGGCAAGGGGGCCGACTACCCCGGGGCGGCCCTGGTCACCGGTGCGCTGATGCTGACCGTGTACACGATCGTGAGCGCCGGGGACCACGGGCCCGGCACCACCCTGGCCCTCGCCGCGCTCTCGCCGGCTCTCCTCGCCGCCTTCGCCGTGCGGCAGGCGCGTGCCGCCCGCCCGCTGCTGCGGCTGCGGCTCTTCCGCTCCCGGGTCCTGGTGAGCGCCAACGGCGTGCAGATCCTGATGATCGCCGGCATGTACGGCTTCCAGTACATCGGGGCGCTGTATCTCCAACGGGTCCTCGGATACGACGAGTTGCTCACCGGCACGGCCTTCCTGCCCGCGCCGGTGCTGATCGGGGCGCTGATGCTGGGCCTGTCGGCGCGCACCGTCGCCCGCTTCGGCGCCCATCGCGTCCTGTGCGCCGGGCTCGTCCTCATCACGGCGGGCATGGCGCTGCTGAGCCGGGTCCCGGCGGACGGCGGGTACGTCGTCGACGTGCTGCCCGCGATGCTCCTGCTCGCCGCCGGTTTCGCGGCCGCGATGCCCGCGGTGACGGGACTCGCGATGGCGGGCGCCCGCGAGGAGGACGCGGGCCTCGCCTCCGGCCTCTTCAACACCACGCAGGTGGTGGGCGGTTCACTGGGTCTCGCGGCCCTGACGACGCTGGCGGCGGCCCGCACGGAGCGCCTGACCGCGCGGGGCGAACAGGTCGTGGCGGCGACGGCGGACGGCTATCGGCTCGCCTTCACGGCGGCCACGGGGATCGCGGCGCTGGCCCTGGTGCTGGCGGCGGTGCTCCTGCGTCCGAGGAGTACCCCCTCCCCCGCGCCGGAGGAGGCACCCGTGCCGGAGGAGGCACCGGTGCCGGCCAGGGCCCCTTCGGTGTAGTCCTCGGACAGGCCGGCCTCGGTGAACCGGGCGCGGAGCGCGCCCGGTTCACCGAGGCCGGCTCCCGCGACCGGTCGCACATGGCCGCCGGCTTCCGCACGCTGATGGGCGTCCCGCCGACGTGCTACGTCACCGGGCGTCCGCCTGCGGCACGGCCTTGTCGGGCTCTCGGGTCGGTACGGGTACCTGGTTGAAGCCGTAGTAGACCGCGAGCAGGCCGTGCGCGGCCAGGGTCAGTGGGGCGGAGACGTAGGCGAGGCCGACCGTGGCCGGGTACGCGAGCGAGCCGAGGGCGAAGCGGACGCGGGTACGGCGGGCGGCGGCCACGTCGACCCGGCCGTCGAAGAGATGGCCGGTGCGGGTCAGGTGCCACCACAGGGCCTGGAAGGCGAGGGCCATCGCGACCATGACCATGCTGTAGACCGCGGCCGCGACATGGGAGGCCTCGTCCTCGCGGAGGTACTCCGCGAGCATCGCGGTCGGCCAGGGCACGGCGGCCACCACCATCAGCACGAGCAGGTTCAGGAACATCAGCGTGCGGTCGACCCTGATGACGTAGCCGAAGAGCTGATGGTGGTTGATCCACATGATGCCGATGACCAGGAAACTGACCACATAGGCGGCGTACGAGGGCCATTGCGCGCCCAGCGCGTGCCACAGGCCGCCGTGCTCCCCCGCCTCGGGGACCTTGATCTCCAGGATCAGCAGTGTGATGGCGATGGCGAAGACACCGTCGCTGAAGGCCTCCACACGGCCCGACTCGTTCATGACGCGCATTCCCCCTCGTGACCCCGACCCCTGTGCGCCGTCCCGACCGCGCGCTCCGACGGTAACGGAGCGACCGGCGTCCGTCTCGCACCAACTCGCTTTGTCCGTACGGGTGTACGGCCTCCGGAATCTCTGGTAGGAAACTTTCCTAACAGTACGCGGAACCACACACCCCACTCCGGAGGTACCGTGCACACCCCCCACATACGGACGTCGCGCCGCACTCTGCTCGCCCTGATCGGAGCATCGCTGGTGGCAGGTCCCCTCGTCGCCACACAGTCCGCGACCGCCGCGCCGGCCGGTCTGGACGACCCCGCGAAGAAGGAGATCGCAATGAAGCTGGTCTCCAGCGCGGAGAACTCCTCGCTGGACTGGAAGGCCCAGTACAAGTACATCGAGGACATCGGCGACGGGCGCGGCTACACCGCCGGGATCATCGGCTTCTGCTCGGGCACCGGCGACATGCTCGACCTGGTGGAGCTCTACACCCGGCGCAAGCCCGGCAACGTACTGGCCAAGTACCTGCCGGCGCTGCGCGAGGTGAACGGCAGCGACTCGCACGACGGCCTCGACCCCGGTTTCCCGGGCGACTGGCGCAGGGCGGCACAGGACACGGCCTTCCAGCAGGCGCAGAACGACGAGCGCGACCGGGTGTACTTCGACCCGGCCGTCCGGCAGGGCAAGGCGGACGGCATCGGCGCACTCGGCCAGTTCACCTACTACGACGCCATCGTGATGCACGGCGACGGCGGTGACAGCACCAGCTTCAGCAGCATCAGGCGGCGCGCGCTGGCCAAGGCGAAGCCGCCGTCCCAGGGCGGCGACGAGGTGACCTGGCTCAACGCCTTCCTCGACGCGCGCGTGTGGGCCATGAAACAGGAGGAGGCCCACTCCGACACCAGCCGGGTCGACACCGAGCAGCGGGTCTTCGTGCGCAAGCGGAACCTGAACCTCGATCCGCCGCTGGACTGGCAGGTCTACGGCGACAGTTACCACATCGGCTGACGGGTCCGGGAAGGCCGAGGGCGCGGCACGGTTCTCGTGCCGCGCCCTCGGCGGGCCCGCCGGGCGGGTGCGCCCCGGTCAGTGCGCCGGGACCGCCTTGAGATCCTCACCCGCCTCCATCGGGTGCGTCACCTCGCCCGCGTCGTGGCATTCACCCTTGCCGAGGTGGTTGAAGACCAGGTTGAGGACCACGGCCGTGACACAGCCGGTCGAGATCCCCGAGTCCAGCACGATCCGCGCGGTCTCGGGGAACGCGTGGTAGAACTCCGGCGCGGTGATCGGGATGATGCCGACGGCCAGCGAGACGGCGACGATCAGCACGTTGTTGTCCTTCTCCAGGCCGGCCCGGACCAGGGTCTGGATGCCGCTCGCGGCGACCGAGCCGAACAGGACGACGCCCGCTCCGCCGAGCACCGGACGGGGCACGACGGCGATGAGCGACGCGGCCATCGGGCACAGGCCCATCAGCACCAGGAAACCGCCGCCGGTGGCGACGACGTACCGGCTGCGGATCCTCGTCATCGCGACCAGACCGATGTTCTGCGCGAAGGCGCTGCACATGAACCCGTTGAAGAGAGGGCTCAGCGCCGAGCCGAGGGTGTCGGCGCGCAGACCGGCCGCGATGGTCTTCTCGTCGGCGGGCCGCTCGACGATCTCGCCCAGCGCCAGCATGTCCGCGGTCGACTCGGTCATGGACACCACCATCACCACGCACAGCGAGAGGATCGCGGCGAGCTGGAACTGCGGGGCGCCGAAGTGGAAGGGCGTCGGGAAGCCGACCACGTCCGCGTCGGCCACGGGGCCGAAGTCCGTGACACCGAAGGGGATCGCGACGAGCGTGCCGATCACCAGGCCGAGCAGCACCGCGATCTGCTTCACGAAGCCGCGGGTGAAGCGGCGCAGCAGCAGGACGACGACGAGCGTGGCGGCGGCGAGGCCGAGGTAGGTCGTCGAGCCGTAGTCGTGGGCCGCGGGGTCGGGACCCTGCGCCCAGCCGAACGCGACCGGCAGGAGCGAGACACCTATCAGGGTGATCACGCTGCCGGTCACGACGGGCGGGAAGAAGCGGACGGCCTTGCTGAAGAAGGGGGCGGCGACGAACCCGAGGACGCCCGCGACGATGACCGCGCCGAAGATGATCGGCAGCGCGTCGCTCTTGTCCTTGGCGGACGCGACGACGGCGGTCATGGGGGCGACGCCGGCGAAGGTGACGCCGTTCACGAACGGCAGCCTGGCGCCGATCTTCCAGAAGCCGAGGGTCTGCAGGAAGGTGGCGAGGCCCGCGGTGAACAGGCAGGCGCCGGTGAGGAAGGTCAGTTCGGTGGCGGACAGACCGACGGCGGCGCCGACGATCAGGGGTGGGGCGACGACTCCCGCGTACATCGCGGCCACGTGCTGCAGGCCGCTGGTCGCCATCTTGAGGGCGGGCAGTTTCTCGTCGACTGGGTGCTTGGGCTGGCCAGTCGGTCGTGCATCGGTGCGGGGCGCGGGCTGAGCGGCCACAGCGGCTCCTCCGGTCGGGTACGCGTCGGCATTGACGCGGGTTTCAGGGAGGTGATGCGCGGTCGTGCGGGACCGGGACGGATCCGTTCGGGGCGAACGGCACCCGTTTGTCGGGGACGGGGACCGTTCCGGGGCGTGCACGTCCACGCCCGCCCCGGCCACGGCCGCCATGGACCCCGCTCGGGTCCACGGCTACCGGCAGAGGGCCGTCCCCCTCTGCCGGAGATCTCCGGTTGCCGGGCCCGCGCGCCGGACGGCGCACGGGCCGGCGCGTCAGTCCCGCCCGGCGATGCCCGCCAGGCGCTGCGCCTCTTCCCGCGTGGAGCGGGCGATGGCGTCCTCGTCGACGTGCAGCAGACGGCCGTCCTCGACGACCGGCCTGCCGTTCACGAGCGAGAGCGTGACCGGTGCGGCGGCGCCGAAGACCAGCGCGGTCACCGGGTCGGCGATCGAGGCGTGGGCCAGGGTGTCCAGCTTCCACAGGACCAGGTCGGCGAGCTTGCCCGGTTCCAGGGAGCCGATCTGGGCGGCGCGGCCGAGGACCTGGGCGCCGCCGTAGGTGCCCAGACGCAGCGCCTGACGGGCGTTCAGGGCGGCCTCGCGGTGGGCGCCGAGCCGGTTGATGAGCAGGGCGTTGCGCAGTTCGGTGTGCAGTTCGCCGGACTCGTTGGAGGCGGTGCCGTCGACACCGAGGCCGACCGGGACGCCGGCCGCGAGCATGTCGGGGACGCGGGCGATACCGGCCGCCAGGCGGGCGTTGGAGGACGGGCAGTGGGCGACGCCCGTCCTCGTACGGGCGAAGGCGGCGATGTCGGAGTCGTTCATGTGGACGCAGTGCGCCATCCACACGTCCTCGCCGAGCCAGCCGGTGGACTCGAAGTAGTCGGTCGGGCCCATGCCGAACAGTTCCTTGCAGAACTGCTCCTCCTCGACGGTCTCCGATCCGTGCGTGTGCAGCCGTACGCCCTTGCGCCGGGCGAGTTCGGCGCCCTGCCTGAGGAGGTCGGTGGAGACGGAGAACGGCGAGCAGGGCGCGACCGCGATCTGCGTCATCGCGTCGAAGGAGGCGTCGTGGTGCTCGTCGATGGTCGCCTCGGTCGCGGCCAGCGCGCCGTCGAGGGTCTCCACGGCGAAGTCCGGGGGAAGGCCGCCGTCCGACTTTCCGCGGTCCATGGAGCCGCGGGCGAGGGTGAAGCGGACGCCCGTCTCGCGGGCGGCCCGGATGATGGCGCCGGACAGGTCGCCGGAGCCCCTCGGGTACACGTAGTGGTGGTCCATGGCGGTGGTCACACCGCCGCGGGCCATCATGGCGAGGGAGCCCTGCGCGGCGGAGTACGCCATCTTCTCGTCGATGCGCGCCCAGGTCGGGTACAGCGCGACGAGCCAGTTGAAGAGGTTGTGGTCCGTGGCGAGGCCGCGGGTGATCCACTGGTAGAAGTGGTGGTGGGTGTTGACCAGGCCGGGCGTGGCCAGGTGCCCGGTGCCGTCGATACGGCGTACCACGTTCTCCAGGTCGTCGGGGGCCCTGCCCGGGCCGACCGACTCGATCCTGTTGCCGGCGACGACGACGTGGCCCGAGGCGTACTCGGTGTCGCCTCCGTCCACGGTCGCGATGGCGCAGTTCTCGATGACGATGCGCTCGACTGCCACGGCGGTTCCTCGTTCTTCCCATTGGTGGACGGATCCGGGGGTCGAGCGGGGTGACGACCGGATCCGTGGTGCTGTTGTTGCGCAGATGCCCCCGCTCTCCCCTGGGACTCGACGCCGGCGCACGCGTCGGGGAATCGGGCACGTAGTCCCGCGGAGCAGTCCTACAGGTTGGTGAGGTCCACCGGGATGCGCGGCTCGCAGCCGTCACGCAGGATGGTCGCCTCGATGAGGCCGTACGGGCGATCGGCCGCGAAGTAGACCTCGTTGTCGTTCTCCAGCCCGAACGGCTCCAGGTCGACGAGGAAGTGGTGCTTGTTCGGGAGGGAGAAGCGCACCTCGTCGATCTCACTGCGGTTGTTGATGATGCGCGCGCCCATCTGGTACAGGGTCTGCTGCAGCGAGAGGGAGTACGTCTCGGCGAAGGCCTGGAGCATGTGCTTCTTCACCTGGTCGTAGGACTTCTCCCAGTTGGGCATCTTCTGCTCGTCGCCGCTCCAGTTGAAGCGCCAGCGGCCGGACACCTGGGTGGCCAGGATGCGGTCGTAGGCCTCCTTGAGCGTCGTGTACTTGTCCTTGACGTAGCCCCAGAACTCGGAGTTCGTGGAGTTCATCACGACGAGGTCCTTCAGACCGGAGATGACCTCCCAGTTCTCACCGTCGAAGGTGATCTGGGTGACGCGGGTCTCCTGGCCCTTGCGGACGAAGGAGTGCTTGACCGCGTCCGCGCCGATGAACTTGGAGTTCGCGTCCGAGGCCTCGATGCGCTCCCAGGCGTACTCCTCGATGCGGATGCGCGCCTGCTTGATCGGCTCCTGGCTGGTGACGAAGTGCCGGGCGAGGTGGATGCCGAACTGCTCCGCGGACTCGATGCCGTACTCCTTGGCGAAGGCGTACACCGTGTTCTTGGTGGTGTCCGTCGGCAGGACGTTCGCGTTGGAGCCCGAGTAGTGGACCTCCTCCATGTCGCCGCTCAGCGCGACCGACACGTTCAGGTCCTTGATGTGGTGCGTGGCGCCGTCGCGGGTGATCCTGACGACTCGGTTCTCGGCCTTGCCGTACTGGTTCTGTCCCAGAATCGTGGGCATGTCTGCTAGCTCCCTCGGTAAACGGAGTAGCCGAACGGGTTGAGCAGCAGCGGTACGTGGTAGTGCTCGCCCGGCCGGACGGCGAAGGTGATCGCCACCTCCGGGAAGAACACTCCGGGCGCGCCGCTGTCCCGATTCGCGGGGGCGTCCTGCTGCGCATCGGCTTGCTTCTTTTCGAAGTACTGCTCGACGGCGAAGTCGAGCCGTACGTGGGTCGTCCCCTCCGGCAGTGCCGGAAGGTCCTTGCACCGGCCGTCCGCGTCGGTCGCGGAGCCGCCGAGCGCCTCCCAGTCCGCCTCGCCGCCGGCGCGGGCGGCGAGTCGGACGGCGACGCCCTCGGCGGGGCGTCCCGCGCTGGTGTCCAGGATGTGCGTGGACACGGAGGCGGTGGTGTCGGTGCTCATGCCTCATCTCCCTCTACGAGACCGGCCAGACGGATGCGATTGATCTTGCCCAGTTCGGAGCGGACGATCTCCCGCTCCTGCTCGGGCGAGTTGCCGATCCGTTCCTTGACCGCGTCGCGCATCTGCTCCCCGGTCCGGCCCGTGGCGCAGATCAGGAAGACGTGGCCGAACTTCTCCTGGTAGGCCAGGTTCAGTTCGAGCATCTCCTCCTTGAGTTCCGCGGAGGCGCCGGCCATGCCGCGCTGCTCGCGGGAGGAGGTGGGATCCCCCGGCTTCGGGCGCCCGATCGGCGGGTGTCCCGCCATCGCCTCCGCCAGGTCCGCTGCGGTCAGCTCGGCCATGGCGGCGTCGCTCGCCAGGTGCAGATCGTCGGTGGTGGCGTACGGGCGCCGGGCGAGCAGGATGCGGGCCCACGCAGTGGACGCGCACACCTCGTGGAGGGCGGCGAGGGCCGCGTGCTCCTCCAGGGCGTTGAACCGGGCGAGGCCGCCAGGTGTCGTACTCGAAGTCACGGGAAGCCTCCGTGGCCTTGTGCTGGACGGGCTGCGGATAGCTAACGCCCTCGGAAACACCACGTCAACACTTTGTTGAAAACTTCGGGTAACAAAAACCGCCGCCCGGCAATCCGGACGGCGGTGCCTCGCGCGCGAGCCGACCCTCGCCGCGTCGTGCCTGGTCAGACCCCTTTTTCGCGGTTCAGATAGTTGTAGACGGTGAACCGGCTCACGCCGAGCGCGCTCGCCACGGTCTCCACGCCGTGCCGTACGGAGAATGCTCCGCGCGCTTCCAGTATGCGCACGACCTCCTGCTTCGCCTTGCGGTCGAGATCGGCCAGCGGCCGGCCCTGCTTGCGCTCCAGGGCGGCCAGGATGTGGTCCAGCGAGTCGGCGAGCTGGGGCAGGCGCACGGCGACGACGTCCGCGCCCTCCCAGGACAGCACGACGTCGTCGGCACCGGCCTCGCCGGGCGGCAGCATCTCGCCCCCCATGGCGTCGACCAGCGGCTTGACCGCCGTGACGAAGGGGTCGTCCCCGATACCGGTCACTTATCGCCCTCCCCGACCACGTTCACCTGGAGCGAGACCCGGGTGGCGCCCGCACCCAGGGCCTTGCGCAGCAGTGCGTCGACCGCGGTGAGCACCGCGTCCGCACCACCCTCCGCGGTGTTGCCGAACGGGCCGACGTCCACGGCGTCCAGCTCGGCCGCCTCGATGACCTCGCGGGCGACCAGCGCGTGCGGGGGCGCCTCGTCGAGGTCGAAGGGCTCGGTCGTGAACTCCACTCTCAATCGCACGGGCTCAACCTACTGCGCGCCACGGTGTCCCCGGCAGCCCCCTCCGCGCCGGGCCGTCCGTACGGGCCCCTTTCCTGCGGCACCCCCTTGACAAGCCACGACGCCCGACGGCAATCTTCCATTAAGCAGAAACGAACTTCCGTAATACGGAATCTTGACAACGGAAGGGAGCGCCGACCCCCATGGGATTCGCAGACCAGCGCTTCAACGTCAACCTGTCGATCCTCTTCACGGAACTCCCGCTCCTGGAGCGCCCCGCGGCCGCCGCCGCGGCGGGCTTCACCGCGGTCGAGCTGTGGTGGCCCTGGGTCGACTCCCCCACCCCCGAGCGGGCCGAGCTCGACGCCCTGAGGAAGGCGATCGAGGACGCGGGCGTCCAGCTGACGGGCCTGAACTTCTACGCCGGGCAGCTGCCGGGCCCCGACCGGGGCGCACTGTCGATCCCCGGGGCCGAGTCGGAGAGGTTCCGCGCCAACATCGACGTGGCCGCGGAGTTCGCCCGGTCGCTCGGCTGCAGGGCGCTCAACGCGCTGTACGGCAACCGCGTCGAGGGCGTGGACCCCGCCGAGCAGGACGCCCTCGCGCTGGAGAACCTGGTCCTCGCGGCGCGGGCCGCCGACCGGATCGGCGCGATCCTCCTCGTCGAGACGCTCAACCAGCCGGAGTCCCCGGACTACCCGCTCGTCAGCGCACCGGCCGGCATCGGCGTGGTCGACAAGGTCAACGAGGCGACGGGCCTAGGCAACGCCAAGTTCCTCATGGACCTGTACCACCTGTCCATGAACGGCGAGGACCTGCCGCAGGTGATCGCCGAGTACACCGGCCGGACCGGGCACGTGCAGATCGCCGACAACCCCGGCCGCGGCGCCCCGGGCACCGGCGCCCTCCCACTGGAGGACCTCCTCGACCAGCTGCGGAAGGCCGGTTACGAGGGCTGGGTCGGCCTGGAGTACAAGCCCGGCGACCGCCCGAGCGCGGAGGCCTTCGGCTGGCTGCCCGCCGAGGTACGCGCCGCCCGCTGACAGACCCCGCCCCCACCGCACGGCGCACACGGACACAGCCGTCCGCCGCGCGGACCCCGCGGCGGCAGCCGCGCGGCACCCGCGACCGGGACGGCCGCGCCCGCCCTGCGGCACCCCCAGACGCAGCAGAGACGCCAGAGAGGCACCCGCATGAGCAACAACCCCGCAGACTCCGCCCGCCCGTCGGTGGCCTGGATCGGCCTCGGCATCATGGGCTCGCCCATGTCGGAGAACCTGATCAAGGCCGGCTACGAGGTCACCGGCTACACGCTGGAGCAGGACAAGCTGGAGCGCCTGGCCGCCGCCGGCGGCACCACGGCCGGCTCGATCGCCGAGGCCGTGCGCGAGGCCGACGTCGTGATCACGATGGTGCCCGCCTCCCCGCAGGTCGAGGCCATCGCCTACGGCCCCGACGGCATCCTGGAGAACGCCAAGGCCGGCGCCCTGCTGATCGACATGTCGTCGATCACCCCGCAGACCTCCATGGACCTCGCCAAGGCGGCGAAGGACAAGGGCATCCGCGTACTGGACGCCCCGGTGTCCGGCGGCGAGGCCGGCGCGATCGAGGCCGTGCTCTCCATCATGGTCGGAGGCGAGCAGGCCGACTTCGACGAGGCCGAGCCGATCTTCGAGGCGCTGGGCAGGACCATCGTGCTGTGCGGTCCGCACGGCTCGGGCCAGACCGTGAAGGCCGCCAACCAGCTGATCGTCGCCGTGAACATCCAGGCGTGCGCCGAGGCCGTGGTCTTCCTGGAGAAGTCCGGCGTGGACCTGAGGGCCGCGCTCGACGTCCTCAACGGCGGCCTCGCCGGCTCCACCGTACTGACGCGCAAGAAGGACAACTTCCTGAACCGCGACTTCAAGCCGGGCTTCCGCATCGACCTGCACCACAAGGACATGGGCATCGTCACGGACGCCGCCCGCAACGTCGGCGCCGCGCTGCCGGTCGGCGGCGTGGTCGCGCAGCTCGTCGCCAGCCTGCGCGCGCAGGGCGACGGCGGCCTGGACCACTCCGCGCTGCTGCGCTCGGTCGAGCGCCTCTCCGGCGCCCAGGTCTGAGCCCTCCCGAACGTCCGGGCCGCGGCGGCGCCGACACCTGTCCTGTCGCGCCCAGGCGCCGCCGCGGCCCGGATCCCTCTTCAACAAACTGTTGACGCCCAGTTCGCCCCGAACCTAGGCTCCACCAAGCGGAAGGTCCATAAAGCGGAATCAGTTTTCCGCTGACCCCGCTGCCCCCTCGTACGGAAGGTCACGATGTCGAAGCGCGTGCTTACGACCGAGTCCGGCGCCCCGGTCGCCGACAACCAGAACTCCGCCACCGCCGGCGTCGGTGGCCCGCTCCTGCTCCAGGACCAGCACCTCCTGGAGAAGCTCGCCCGGTTCAACCGCGAGCGCATCCCGGAGCGTGTGGTGCACGCCCGCGGTTCCGGCGCCTACGGCTACTTCGAGGTCACCGACGACGTCACGGGCTTCACCCACGCCGACTTCCTGGACACCGTCGGCAAGCGCACCGAGGTCTTCCTGCGTTTCTCCACCGTGGCCGACAGCCTCGGCGGCGCGGACGCGGTCCGCGACCCGCGCGGCTTCGCGCTCAAGTTCTACACCGAAGAGGGCAACTACGACCTCGTCGGCAACAACACCCCGGTGTTCTTCATCAAGGACCCCATCAAGTTCCCCGACTTCATCCACTCCCAGAAGCGCGACCCGTTCACGGGCAAGCAGGAGCCGGACAACGTCTGGGACTTCTGGGCACACGCCCCCGAGGCGACGCACCAGATCACCTGGCTGATGGGCGACCGAGGCATCCCGGCCTCGTACCGCCACATGAACGGCTACGGCTCGCACACGTACCAGTGGACGAACGCCGAGGGCGAGGCCTTCTTCGTCAAGTACCACTTCAAGACGAACCAGGGCGTCCGCTCGCTGTCCGCCGAGCAGGCCCAGGAGGTCGCGGGCAAGGACCCGAACTCGCACCAGACGGACCTGCTCCAGGCCATCGAGCGCGGCGTGAACCCGTCCTGGACGCTGTACGTCCAGATCATGCCGGCGGCCGAGGCGGCGGACTACCGTTTCAACCCGTTCGACCTCACCAAGGTGTGGCCGCACCGCGACCACCCGCTCCAGCGCGTGGGTCGCCTGGTCCTGGACCGCAACCCGGACAACGTCTTCGCCGAGGTCGAGCAGGCCGCCTTCTCCCCGAACAACTTCGTTCCGGGCATCGGCCCCTCCCCCGACAAGATGCTCCAGGGCCGTCTGTTCGCCTACGCGGACGCGCACCGCTACCGCCTGGGCGTCAACCACACCCAGCTCGCGGTCAACGCCCCGAAGGCCGCGGCCGTCGCCAACTACGGCCGCGACGGTCTGATGGCCACCAACGGCCAGGGCCGCCACGCCAAGAACTACGAGCCCAACTCGTACGACGGTCCGGCCGAGACCGGCCGCCCGTTGTCCGCGCCGCTCGCGGTGTCGGGCCACACGGGCACCCACGAGGCCCCGCTGCACACCAAGGACGACCACTTCTTCCAGGCGGGTGAGCTGTACCGCCTGATGTCGGCCGAGGAGCGGTCCCGGCTGATCGCGAACATCGCCGGCGGCCTCTCCCAGGTCTCCCGCGACGACGTGATCGAGAAGAACCTCGCCCACTTCCACGCCGCCGACCCGGAGTACGGCCGGCGTGTGGAGGAGGCCGTCCGCGCCCTGCGCGAGGACTGAGCCTCGACACGAGCCGCCCGTGGCGGCGTTGGACCCGGATGAGGGGTGGTCCAGCGCCGTCCGGGCAGGACCGGGACCGCGGCGGCGTGCGAGCCAGTGCGGTGGTGACGGTTCACCGGCCCCCTTCTCGACCTGAGGGAAGGGGAACCGGGTTCCATCGCATCCGCCGCGGTCCTCTCCGTACCCCTGGTGCGGCTCTCTGGGCACTTCCGGTGGGTTCTCCCCGCACTCCCGTGCGGCTCCGCCCCGCACTCGCGTGCGGACCCTGATGCTCCGTCCGGCGGCGCGAATGTCCTGTCGCGCCCAGCCTCGCGCCGTCGGACGGCAACAACCACACGGCTCACCGGCCCGAGGCGCCGGGTACGGACGGTCCCGTACCCGGCGCCTCGCCCTGTTCTCCGGGTGCGGAGACGGCCGCCGCGCAGCAGCCTGAGGACATGGACTTTCCCAGCATCGTTGTGCACGCTCCGGCACTGGACGGGTCGCGGCGGGTCACCGCCGGGGACGAGACGCTCGGTATCGCCTACCACCTCGACGACGTCGTCGAGATCCTGCGGCACGCCGACGTCGACCTCGACGAGGTCGAGGTCGAGGCGACCGACATCATCGACTGGCAGGGCGGCGGGCCGGACGACTGGCCCGGGCTCTCGGAACACCCCGGGCACCCCGCGCAGCCGTCCCACTGAGGGCGCGGAACGACCCCCGGCGTACGCAACCGGGCGTACCCGCCCTACGGAACCCTCAAATCAACCTCTGAACACCGTCCCGGGGGCTTCAACTCCCGCTGGATGAGGCACATTCTCGGCACACGGGGCCCGCCGGCACGGGGGCGGCGGGCTCCGAACGGGGGTACGGAAGTACGGGGTACGGGGGAGGCACCGAGAACAGCGGCGCGGCGGTCGAGGGGCGAGCCCCGGACCGCCGCGCCGCTGCGTGACGTTCAGCCACGGGACCGGCCGGCGCCGACCGCCCTCGGTTCCCTCAGGAACGGCAGGACGTGGCTCAGGAAGAGGTCCGGGCGCTCGTTGTACGGCTCGTGGGCGGTGGGCAGCACCACGCTCGACGTCCGCACGGGAAGCGCGCCGCGGGCCCTGCGGCCGTCCAGCAGGGCCGGGACCACCGGGTCGCGCCGGCCCCACAGGAGCAGGATCGGCACGTCCAGGACGGCCGGGTCCGCCATCCCGAAGCCGGGGTCGGTGAGACCGCGCCAGAGCGCGCAGTGCACGGCGAGCCGCACCTCGTCGTCGGGCAGGCGCCGGACGCGCGCGAAGGTCGCCCGGGCGCTCGGCGTGCCGAGCCGGCCGAGGTACGCGCGGGCCAGCGGGACGACCAGCCGACGGGCCCGCTCCGGCCGGCCCATCACCTCACGGCAGAACCAGCGGGTGAGGGCGGTGTGCCGGGTGAAGCCCGCCGGATCGACGAGGACGAGCGCGGTGACCTTAGGGCTGTGGCGGCCCTCGGCGAGACGGCAGGCCACGTAGCCGCCGACGCTGTTGCCGAGTACGGCGATCTCGCGCACCCCGTGCTCGTCGGCGAGCGCGTCGAGGACCCGCTCCGCGGCCTCCACCAGTCCTTCGGGGGTGACCAGGTGCGGGTGGGGCGCGGTGGAGTCGCCGTAGCCCGGCCAGTCGACGACGAACGTGCGACGACGGTCGGCGAGGGCGGGCAGGACGGCGTCGTAGTCGCGGCCGTCCCCGGGGTTGGCGTGCAGGAGCAGCAGGGCGGGGGCGCCGGGTGTGCCGTGGCAGCGCACGGCGAGGTCGCCGAGGGGCGTGGGGACGGTCATCCGCATGGGGCGAGGATGCCGGGTCGGGGCACGGTGTGAACAGGGCGCCGCCGCCGGGCGGTCGCGGGCACGGGAAGTACTCGGTCCGCCGTCCCGTGGCCGCGGGCACGGGAAGCGGCCCGGCCCACCGTTCGACCACAGGCATGCCAAGCGGTCCGGCCCGGACGACCGCAGGCGAGGGAAGCGGCCCGGCCCACCGTGCGCCCACGGGCGCGGTGCGCGGCCTGCCGCGCGCGAAAGGGGCGGCCCACCTTCCGGTGAGCCGCCCCCTCAGGGAATCGGCGGTATCGCCCCTGCGGCGCTGCCCGTGTCGGCGCCGTGTCAGACCTTCAGGGTCTTGATCGAGGTGGGCGCGTGGCTCGGCTCGGTGGCGAGCTCCTCGAACTCGACGACGTTGCCGATGTCGTTCGTCGTGGACATCGCGATGTTGGTGACCCGCTCCAGGATCGCCTCGACGACCACGGGGACCTGGTGTTCGGCGGCGAGCTTCTTGGCCTGCTCGAGGGCGGCGCCCAGCTCGGCCGGGTCGGTCACGCGGATCGCCTTGCAGCCCAGGCCCTCGGCGACCTTGACGTGGTCGACGCCGTAGACGCCCAGTTCGGGCGAGTTGATGTTCTCGAACTCCAGCTTGACCTGGAAGTCGATGTCGAACGCCCGCTGCGCCTGGCGGATCAGGCCGAGGTAGGAGTTGTTCACCAGCACGTGGACGTACGGGATCCGGTGCTGTGCGCCGACGGCGAGTTCCTCGATCATGAACTGGAAGTCGTAGTCGCCGGAGAGCGCCACGACCTGCGCGTCGGGGTCGGCCTTGGCCACGCCGAGCGCGGCCGGGATCGTCCAGCCGAGCGGACCCGCCTGGCCGCAGTTGATCCAGTGCCGCGGCCGGTAGACGTGCAGCATCTGGGCGCCGGCGATCTGCGAGAGGCCGATGGTGGAGACGTAACGCGTCTCCGGTCCGAAGGCCTTGTTCATCTCCTCGTAGACGCGCTGTGGCTTGATCGGGATGTCGTCGAAGTGCGTACGGCGCTGGAGCGTGGCCTTCTTCTCCTGCGCGGACGCGGCCCACGCGGAACGGTCGGGCAGCCTGCCCGCCGCCTTCAACTCACGTGCCACCTCGACGAACAGCTCCAGCGCGGCCTTGGCGTCGGAGGCGATGCCGTAGTCCGGGGCGAAGATCTTGCCGATCTGGGTGGGCTCGATGTCGACGTGCACGAAGGTGCGGCCGGCCGTGTAGACGTCCAGCTTGCCGGTGTGGCGGTTGGCCCAGCGGTTGCCGATGCCGAGGACGAAGTCGGACTCCAGGAAGGTCGCGTTGCCGTAGCGGTGCGAGGTCTGCAGGCCCACCATGCCGGCGTTGAGCTCATGGTCGTCGGGGAGGATGCCCCAGCCCATCAGGGTCGGGACGACCGGAGTGCCCGTCAGTTCGGCGAACTCGACGAGGAGTTCGCAGGCGTCGGCGTTGATGACACCGCCACCCGCGACGATCAGCGGCCGCTCGGACGCGTTCAGCAGCCCGATCGCCTTCTCGATCTGGGCGCGGCTCGCGGCCGGCTTGTACGCCTGGAGCGGCTCGTACGTCTCCGGGTCGAACTCGATCTCGGTCAGCTGGACGTCGATGGGCAGGTCGATCAGGACGGGGCCGGGGCGACCGGACCGCATCAGGTGGAAGGCCTGCTGGAAGACGCCGGGGACCTGCGCCGCCTCCAGGACGGTGACCGCCATCTTCGTCACCGGTTTGGCGATGGAGGCGATGTCGACGGCCTGGAAGTCCTCCTTGTGGATCACGGCGGTCGGGGCCTGGCCGGTGATGCACAGGATCGGGATGGAGTCGCCGATGGCGGAGTAGAGACCGGTGATCATGTCGGTTCCGGCGGGGCCGGAGGTGCCGATGCAGACGCCGATGTTGCCCGGGTGGGTCCGGGTGTAGCCCTCGGCCATGTGCGAGGCGCCCTCGACGTGCCGGGCGAGGGTGTGGTTGATCCCGCCGGAGGCCTTGAGAGCCGCGTAGAAGGGGTTGATCGCCGCACCCGGCACGCCGAAAGCGTTGCTGACGCCCTCGCGCTTGAGGATCTCGACTGCCGCGCGGGCAGCGGTCATACGAGCCATGGAGTACTCCTGCTTCGGCTGTCGGATTCGCGCTCCCGTCGCGCCCCGCGGAGAGCTGTTGATTCCTTTGCGGTTCCGCCACGGACCCTCGGACCCCTCAGCCCTTGGATTCCGCATTGCGGAAAGTAACTTCTACTATCTGGAAGCAATGTAGGCGGCGTGATGAGAGGCGTCAAGACCGGGCCCGGGCGGGGACCCCGACGGTGGACGTCGAACCGTTTCGCCGCCTTCGAACCTCCGGCAGGAGGACGATGGGAACGCTGTCCCGACGTGACGACCTGGAGTGGGCCATGGCCGAGAGCGTGCCGGTGAGGTGTCCGGTCTGCCGACGCGAGCACCTCTACGCGGCACCGCCCTATCCCTGCGTGTGCGGCGCGCCCGTCACCCCCGAGCTGGACCGCCTCGCGGACCCGTCACCCGTCACGCACCGCATCTGGGACGAGGAGTGGGCCACGGTCCGGTGCCGCGCCTGCGACCACGTCGCCCAGTGGCCGCACCCCGAGCTGGGCTGCCCCTGCGGCACGACACTGCGCATCCCGGTGGTCCCGCCGGCCCGGCCGGGCCCGGCGGACACGACGCCGGAGGACGGGACACGAGAAGACGCGGCACCCCGGGACGACATCGAGTCCGGCGACGGCAAGGGTGTGAGGGGCCGCGGCGGGGCGGACACGGACACGGCGCGCGCCCCGGGCGTACGCGCGGTGGGCGGCCCGGACGCCGACACGACAGAGGGCCCGGGGTCCGGCGCGACCGGGGGCGCGGGTACGGGCGCGGTCGAGGGCCCGGACATCGGCGCGATCGAGGGCGCGGGCTCCGACCCGGCAGGGGGCCCGGGGTCCGGGGCGGTGGGTCGCCCGGGCTCCGGGGGTGAACAGGGACGCGGCCCGGCGCGGGTCGCGAAGGGGGCGGGATGCCGGCCGGTCACCTCCACGGGCGCGCCCCGGCCGGCGTTCCAGCCGGTCACCATCCGCACCGCGCGGGACGCGGTCACGGCCGCGGCGCTGTACCTGCGCTGGCTCGGCTACCGCGACGTCCGGCGGGCGGACCAGCGTCCGCCCGCCGGGATCGGGCTGGCCGCCCGAGGCATCCTGGCCCAGGTGGACCCCACCGTGCGCCCGGCCTCACTGCGCGACGTCGAGTGCCTGTGGCTGACGGCCATGACCGAGTCGGCGGCCTGCGTCTACTTCTCCCTGGCGGGCTACGCCGACGAGGCCCGCGCCCGCGCGGACAGCCTCGGAGTCCCCCTCTTCGTCCTCGACCTCACGGGCACCCCTCAACCCGTGAACACCCTCGCGGACGAACTCGCCGTCTCCGGCGCGTGACACAGATCTGCCGCACCGGCCGGTCCACCCCCGGCGGTCGGCGGCCGGCACGGCACACGCCCGCGCCCCGTCACCGCTCCCGCGCGGCCTCCTCCCGCAGTTCGATCTTGCGGACCTTTCCGGAGACCGTCATCGGGAAGGCGTCCAGGATGCGCAGCCGGCTGGGGATCTTGTAGTGCGCGAGCTGTCCCTCGCAGAAACCGCGCAGTTCCTCCAGGGTCAGGGGGTCGTCCGGGTCGCGGGGGATGACGCAGGCGAGCACTTCCTCGCCGTAGCGTTCGTGGGGTACCCCGACCACCTGGACGTCGGCGATCTTCGGGTGGGCGTACAGGAATTCCTCGATCTCGCGGGGGTAGATGTTCTCCCCGCCGCGGATGATCATGTCCTTGATGCGGCCGACGATCTCCACATAGCCGTCCTCGCGCATCACCGCGAGGTCGCCGGTGTGCATCCAGCGGCCGGGGTCGACGGCTTCGGCGGTCTTCTCGGGCTCGTCCCAGTAGCCGAGCATCACGCTGTAACCGCGGGTGCACAGTTCGCCCGGTTCGCCACGCGGCAGCGTGACGCCGCCGACCGGGTCGACCACCTTCACCTCGATGTGCGGCAGGACCCGGCCGACGGTGCCGGTGCGGTGTTCTAGGTCGTCGTCCATCCGGGTCTGCAGGGACACCGGGGAGGTCTCGGTCATGCCGTAGCCGATGGACACCTCCCGCATGTGCATCTCGGCGACGACCCGCTTCATCACTTCGACCGGGCAGGGCGAGCCCGCCATGATGCCGGTGCGCAGGGAGGACAGGTCGTACGTCGCGAAGCCGGGCAGGTTCAGCTCCGCGATGAACATGGTGGGGACGCCGTACAGGGACGTGCACCGCTCCTGCTGCACGGCCTCCAGCGTGGCCGCCGGGTCGAACGACGGGGCCGGGATGACGATGCACGCGCCGTGCGAGGTGGCCCCCAGGTTCCCCATGACCATGCCGAAGCAGTGGTAGAAGGGCACGGGCAGACAGACCCGGTCCTGCTCGGTGTAGCCGACGGTGCGGCCCACCCAGTAACCGTTGTTGAGGATGTTGTGGTGGGAGAGCGTCGCGCCCTTGGGGAATCCGGTGGTGCCCGAGGTGTACTGGATGTTGACCGGGTCGTCGCAGCTCAACTCGGCTGCGGCGGCGGCCAGTCGCTCCACGGGTACGGCGGCGGCACCAGCCGTCAGCGTGTCCCACGACGGGTCGCCGATGTACACCGTCTCCCGCAGCTCCGGGCACTTCTCGCGGACCTGGTTGACCAGCGCGCGGTAGTCGCTGCTCTTGTGCTCCTGCGAGGCGACGAGCACCGAGATCCCCGCCTGCTTGAGCACGTACTCCAACTCGTGTGCGCGGTAGGCGGGGTTGATGTTCACCATGATCGCGCCGATCCGGGCGGTCGCGTACTGGACGAGCACCCACTCGGGGCAGTTGATCGCCCAGATGCCGACACGGTCGCCCTTGAGCACGCCCTTGGCGAGCAGTCCGCGCGCCACCTCGTCGACCGCGGCGCCGAACTCGGCGTACGTCCAGCGGCGTCCGGAGGGCACGTCCACGAGGGCTTCGCGCTCCGGGTGCGCGGCGATCGCCCGGTCCAGGTTGGCGCCGATCGTGTCGCCCAGCAGGGGTGTGGTGCTCGTGCCGTGGGCGTAGGACAGTTCTGTCACCGGAAGTCCTCCTCGCGGTACTCGGCGGCGGATCCCGCGGCCGTGGCCTCACGCAGTTCGATCCGGCGGATCTTGCCGGAGACGGTCTTGGGGAGCTCGCCGAACTCCAGGCGGCGGATGCGCTTGTACGGGGCGAGGACGGTACGGGAGTGCTCGAAGAGCACCTTGGCCGTGTCGGGACCGGGCTCGTACCCCGCCGCGAGGACGATGTACGCCTTCGGGACGGCCAGCCGCAGCTCGTCGGGGGCGGGGACCACGGCGGCCTCCGCGACCGCCTCGTGCTCCAGCAGGGCGCTCTCCAGCTCGAACGGCGAGATCTTGTAGTCGCTGGCCTTGAACACGTCGTCGGCGCGGCCCACGTACGTGATGTAGCCGTCCTCGTCCCGGGAGCCGATGTCCCCGGTGCGGTAGTAGCCGCCGGCCATCGCCTCGGCCGTGCGGTCGCCGTCCCCGTGGTAGCCGGTCATCAGGCCCACCGGTCGGTCCGACAGATCGAGCGAGATCTCGCCCTCCGCTGCTCCCGGCGCGCCGGTCACCGGGTCGAGCAGTTCGACGCGGAAGCCGGGGCAGGGCCGTCCCATGGAGCCCGTCTTGAGCTTCTGCCCGGGGCTGTTGGAGACCTGGACGGCCGTCTCGGTCTGCCCGAAGCCGTCCCGGATGGTGACACCCCAGGAGCGCCGGACCTGCTCGATGACCTCGGGGTTCAACGGTTCTCCCGCGGCGACGGCCTCGCGGGGCGGCGTCCGCAGCTGGGTCAGGTCGGCCTGGATGAGCATGCGCCACACCGTGGGCGGGGCACAGAAGGTGGTGACGCCCGCCCGGTCCATCTCGGCCATCAGCCGGCCCGCGTCGAAGCGCGTGTAGTTGTGGATGAAGACGGTCGCCTCCGCGTTCCACGGCGCGAAGAGGTTCGACCAGGCGTGCTTGGCCCAGCCGGGCGAGGAGATGTTGAGGTGCACGTCGCCGGGCTCGAGCCCGATCCAGTACATGGTCGCGAGGTGTCCGACCGGGTAGGACACGTGGGTGTGCTCGACCAGCTTGGGGCGGGCGGTGGTACCCGAGGTGAAGTAGAGCATCAGCGGGTCGTCCGCGAGGGTGGGGCCGTCGGGTTCGAAGGCCGCGTCCGCCGTGTGCGCCTCCTCGTACGCGAGCCAGCCGGGGCGGGCGCCGCCGACCGCGATCCGGGTGTAGTGACCCGGCACGTCGTCGAACTTCGCCGCGTCGTCGGAGCGGACGACGACGTGCCGCACCCGGCCCCGCTCGACCCGGTCGCGCAGGTCGGCGGCGCCGAGCAGCGGGGTGGCCGGGATGACCACGGCCCGCAGCTTCATCGCGGCGAGCGCCGTCTCCCACAGTTCGACCTGGTTGCCGAGCATGACGAGCACACGGTCCTCGGCGCCCACGCCCTGCGCGCGCAGCCAGTTGGCGACCCGGTTCGAGCGCTCGGACATCGCGGCGAAGGAGACCTCGGTGCGGTCGCCGTCCTCCTCCACGATGTGCAGGGCGGTCCGGTCGTTGCCGCGTGCGACGACGTCGAACCAGTCGAGCGCCCAGTTGAAGTGCTCGGGGCGGGGCCAGCGGAAACCCTCGTAGGCCGTGAGGTAGTCCTCGCGGTGCTCCAGCAGGAAGTCCCGCGCGGCGCGGAACTCGTCCGTCGCGCCCGTCGTCGCCGTCATGTGTCCTCCTCGTTGCCGGACCGCCGCCTAACATCGTGTATTCCGTGATGCAGGTCTCACCACCCCCGAACGGGGGGTGCGCCGCGAAGAGGGGGCGAACAGGTGGCAGCAGACGCAGCCGAGGCAGTGGAGATGCGTGGTGCGCTGGTGCGGCTGCGCCGCGCGACGGGGCTGCCGGTCGCCTTCGGCGGCCTGGTCGATCCCGGGCGCCGGCACGTGCGCATCAGCGAACTCAGCGGCACCGCGACGGCCGCGCTCAGCGCGCTCGCCGTCTCCTCGGGGAACGGTCTGGGCGGCAAGGCGGTGGCCCTGGCCCGGCCCTGCGCGGTGACCGACTACTCGACCTCGCGGCAGATCAGCCACGAGTACGACGTGGCGGTCGCCACCGAGGGGCTGTGCTCCGTCCTCGCGGTGCCCGTCGTCGTACGCCGTCGGGTCCGCGGTGTGCTGTACGGCGCCCTGCGGACGGCGCAGCCCCTGGGCGACCGCACGCTCGGCGCGGCGGTCGCGGCGGCCCGGGACGTGGAGCAGGCGCTGGTCGTACGGGACGAGGCGCGGGATCTGCTCGCCGTCGCGCGCAAGCAGGAGCCGTCGGTGACGGACGGTGCGTGGGAAGAGGTGCGGGAGGCCCACGGGGCGCTGCGCGCGATGGCCCCGCGGATCGCCGACCCGGCGCTGCGGGACGAACTCCTCGCCGTCTGCGGGCGGCTGGCCGACGCGGCGGCGCCGTCCTCGGCGGAGCGGGAGGCGGGCCTCGCGGCGCGGGAGGTGGGTCTCGCGCCCCGCGAGCTGGACGTGCTCGCCTGTGTCGCGACGGGGGCCACCAACGCGGTCGCCGCCCAGCGCCTCGGGCTGCGTCCGGAGACGGTGAAGGGGTATCTGCGCGCGGCAATGCGGAAGCTGGGCGCGCACACCCGCCTGGAGGCCGTGGTCGCGGCGCGGCGGGCGGGGTTGCTCCCTTAGCGCGGGGGTGGCCACGGGGTACTCCCGTGGCGCGGGGTCGCCTGCGGGGTCTCCCGTACGAGGCGGGCGGGGGCCTCTTCGCCGCGTGGCGGGGTTTCTTCCGCCCGCGCGCGGGCAGGCGTCCGCCCGTGGGCGACAGGTGCGACCACCCTGCGGCGTGGGACCGCTCCCGTGGCGCAAATGGGGGCCGTCCGAGCCCGGGAGAGCCTTCGGCGGCACCGGACAAAAAGGGGGGCCGCGCGGCGGAGAAGGCCCCGGACGGCGCGCGGGAGCGCTCCCCTTCTGGGGTTGTCCATTCAATCCGGGTCGCACTGAAATCACTTATGCGGCAGGCTTGTTATTTCCCTCACCATGTCGACAGTCCGAAATTCAAAGAGTCGTTGCCTAATATTGGCCCGGACACGACACACGAGGGGAGCGGTGACCGTGCGAGGGGACTTCAACGAACCTGCCAGACCCCGCCCCGACCTGGTCATCGGCCGGGAGGAGCTCTTCACTGAGGCGCGTGCGCAACTCTCCGGCGGCGGCAGTGTGCTGGTGCACGGCCCCGCGGGAATAGGAAAGTCGACCGTCCTGCGGTCATTGGCCGCGGAATGCGCCGAAACGGCACGGACCGTGTTGAGGTGCTCCGCCACCGAGTCCGAATCCCATCTCCCGTTCCTCGCGCTCGCCGACCTCTTCGGTCTGGTCGTCGACGAGGTCTCGGACGGGCTCCCCGCCCCGCAGCGCACGGCCCTGGAGTCCGCCCTCACCGGCCGCGGCGAGTCCACCCTCCAGCGCGACGGTCTGGCGCTGCGGCTCGCCGTGCTGTCCGTGCTCCGCGCCCTGGCCGCCCGGGGCCCCGTACTGATCGTCGCCGACGACCTCCAGTGGCTCGATCCGGCCAGTGCCGAACTGCTCGGCTTCGCCGCCCGCCGCCTCGGCGGTGTGCCCGTACGGATGCTGTGCGCCGTACGCACCGAGACCGAGTCGCAGGCACTGCAGACGGACCGCTATCTACGCGCGTCTCCCCCGGACACCCTCGCCCTGCGGATCAACCCGCTCACCCGCGCCCACGTGGCCCGGCTCCTCGACCGGCGCGGCCACACCGGTCTGTCCCGCTCGACCGTGCGGGACATCCACCGCACCAGCGGCGGCAATCCCCTCTTCGCGCTCGAACTGGGCCGCGCCCTCGCCGAGTCCCGCACCCCGCCGAGTCCGGGCGAGCCGCTGCCCGTGCCGACGTCCCTGCGGGCGCTCGTCCTCAGCCGGCTGGACATGCTGTCCGCGGAGGCCCGTCGCACCCTGCTCGTGGCGAGCGCGGGCGCCCGGCCGACCCTGGCGCTGCTGCACGCGGCGGGACGCGTGAACGCCGAGGCCGACACCGCGTCGGCGGCGGAGCTCGGACTGCTCGCCACGGAACGCGAGACACCGGGCATCCGGTTCGCGCACCCCCTGGTGTCCGCCGCCCTGTACGCGGAGGCGAGCGCCCAGGAGCGGCGGGCCGCGCACGCCGCCCTGTCCACGGCAGCCTCCGACCCCATCGAACGCGCCCGGCACCTCGCCCTGGCGACCACCGGGACGGACCCGGGCGTCGCCGCCCGGCTCGGTGACGCCGCGGCCGCCGCCCGGGACCGGGGCGCGCCCTCCGTCGCCGCGGGCCTCGGACTGCTGGCCGCCCGGCACACCCCGCCCGACGCCGTGCCCGGCCCCGACCAGCGCCGCCTCCAGGCCGCGGAGGACGCGCTGACCGCCGGTGAGACGGACCTCGCGCGGGACATCGCGCGTCAGGTGCTGTCCCACGCCACCGGGCCCACGGACCGGGTACGGGCCTGGATCGTCGTCATCGACGCGGCCGGGCAGGCCATGGCGGAGGTCGACGCGGTCTTCCCGCAGGCGCTCGCGGACGCGGGCGAGGACCCCGGGCTGCTCGCCCTGGTCCGCTACCAACTGGCCTGGCGGGCCCTGCTCGTGGAGGGCGAGATGGCCAAAGGGCGCGAGGAGGCGGCGATTGCGGCACGGCTCGCGGCGCGCGCCGGTGACCGGCGCACCGAGCTCCTGGCCCTGGGTTTCCAGGCGCAGATGGAGACCCTGATGGGCCACCCCGGCGCCCCTGGAACCATCCAGCGGGCGATGCGCGAGCCGCAGGACCCGCGCGTGGCCTGCGACCACAACGGCGCGGGTGCCGCCCGTTTCCGCTGGCTGATCATGGGCGACCGGCTTGCCGAGGCCCGTACGACGATCACCGCGCTGCTGCGCGAGGCGCAGCGCCGCGGGATGGTCGAGAGCGAGGTGCACTTCCTGCGCGGGCTCGCGGAGACCGAACTGCGCGCCGGGCACTGCGGCCGGGCGCTGGACCTGGCCAGGGAAAGTCTGCGGCTCGCCCGTGACACCGGGATCGGGGAGGCGGCCACCGCCATGTTCACCTCGCTCGCCGAGGCGGCCGGCGGCGACGTGGACCGGGCGCTCGCGCTCGCCCGGGAGGCCGTGGACCGCGCCGAGGAGGACGGCGACCTGGTCTACCTCTCGCGCGCCCTCGGTGCCCTCGGGCACGCCAGGCTGGTCGCCGGTGACGCGGCCGGGGCCGTGCAGTCCCTGCGCCGGGTAAGGGAGTTGGAGGGCAATCTCGGCGTCGTCGATCCCGCGCGCGGACGCTGGCACGGCGACCTCGCCGAGGCGCTCGTGCGCGTCGGGGAGGTCGTGGAGGCGCAGGACGTCATCGACGTGACCCGCGAGCGGGCGCTGCGGCTGGAACGCGAGAGCGTGCTGGCGGTCCTGGACCGCGCCGAGGCCCTCGTCCGCGCCGCTCGTGGCGAACAAGGGCCCGCCGAACGACAGTTGGCCTCCGCGCAGGACCGTCTCGCCAAACTGGGCTACGGCCTGGAGGAGGCCCGCGCCGCGTACGCACTCGCCGCCCTGCGCGCCTTCCCCCACGCCCTCGGCTTCGCACGGGCAGGAGCAACCGCTGTCCCCGGCCCCACCTCGTACGACGAGGCGGCCCGGCTCTTCCGTCGTTGCCGGGCCCTCCCCTGGCTCCGTCAGGTCGAGGCGGCGTCCGCCGCGGACGCTCCCGCTCCGCCACTCGCGCCCGCGGCCCTGGACACCCTCGCGGCGACCGAGCGGCAGGTCGCCGCGCTCGTCATGGAGGGCGCCACCAACCGCGAGATCGCCGCGCGGCTCTTCATCAGCGTCAAGACGGTCGAGGCGACCCTCACCCGGGTGTACCGCAAGCTGGGGATCCGTTCCCGGGTGGACATCGTGCGTCTGGCGGCGGAGCGCAGACCGGGCTGAGGCGCCGCCCGGCCGAACGGGACCCGGACGCCCGGCCGGCGCACCCGGCCGGAGAACACCGGCCGACCGGAACCGCGGCGCCCCCGGGAACCCGGCCGAGCGAGGGCCCGGCACGGCGGACAGCCCGCTCCACGCACACCCGGCACGACGGACAACCCCGCTCCACGCACACCCGGCACGACGGACAACCCCGCTCCACGCACACCCGGCACGACGGACAACCCCCTCTGGGCGGCCCCCGCTCGACGAGCATCTCGCTCGCCGGGCGCCGGCACGGCGAACACCCCGCTCGCGGGACACCGGGGAACGGATCCGGCCCGCGCGCACGACCCGTTCGGCCGAGCGGGCGCGAGGAGCCGGTCCGTTCGGCCGAACGGGCGTACCGGGAGCGCCCCTTGCATCCGAACGGAGCAGCGCGGACGCCCCGTTCGGCGCAACGGCGCGGGCCGGCGGAGCGTTCGGCCGAACGGCCGAACGGCGGCCGGGCCCCGTCACGGGACCAAACGGGCGGCACAGCACACCAAACCCCACCCCGCCCACCCAAGGGTTTTCCCTCCCCCAATCCCCCTAGGGGGTTCCCTCATTGGGCAGCGGCGGCAACCGCTTCTAGCGTGATCCACGTGCCGCTCGCTCGGGCACACGGCTCCCCAGCCAGGGGCGTCGTGCACCACCCCCCACCCGCGCGTCCCCCCACCGGCAAACCTCCGAGGAGACCCATGTTCGGGTTCAACCGCGCCAAGAAGACAGCCGCCGTCTGTGCGGCGACCGCTGCCGCCGCCACGACCGCCCTGCTCGGCGCCCCCTCCGCCGTGGCCCTCCCGCAGCCGATCGTCGGCGGCACGACGACCACGACGACCGCGTACCCGTTCATGATGCAGATCACGGACGCCTCCCAGAACCAGTTCTGCGGGGGCACCCTGGTCGCCGCCGACAAGGTCGTCACGGCCGCCCACTGCATGGTCGGCGAGACCACGGGCAGTGTCCGCGTCGTCGGCGGCAGAACCTATCTGAACGGCACGAACGGCACCGTCAGCAAGGTCAGCAAGATCTGGATCAACCCCGACTACACGGACGCCTCCAACGGCGACGACGTGGCCGTACTGACCCTGTCCACGTCGATGCCGTACGCCACCGCGAAGTACGTCTCCTCCTCTGACACCGGCGTGTACGCGACCGGCGCCACCGCCCGCGTCGTCGGCTGGGGCACCACCTCCGAGAACGGCACCTCCTCCAACCAGCTGCGCACGGCGACCGTCCCGATCGTGTCCGACTCCGGCTGCGCGAGCTCGTACGGCTCGGACTTCGTGGCGTCCGACATGGTCTGCGCCGGGTACACCTCGGGCGGTGTCGACACCTGCCAGGGCGACAGCGGCGGCCCGCTGCTCATCGGCGGCGTCCTGGCGGGCATCACCTCGTGGGGCGAGGGATGCGCGGAGGCCGGCTACCCGGGCGTCTACACCCGTCTGACGACGTTCTCCGGCCTGGTGACCGCACAGGTCAACTCCCAGCCGGCGCCCGCCCCGGCCATCGGGCCGGCCATGAATTCCTGAGGTACTCCTCAGGTGAGAGCCAGGGGGCGCTGCGAGCCTCCACGAGCGGTCCGCAGCGCCCCCTGTCCAACCCCTCTACTTGTCGGCGGTCAGCTTCCCCGCGGTACCCCAACTGTCCGCCGGCACCTCGTGGATCCACACCTGCACCGACTCGGCCGGGATCCTGTACGCATCGACGAAGGCGTCGGTGACACGCTTGACGAGGTCCCGCTTGAGCTCGGCATCGCGCGGACCCTGCTGGACGGTGACGATGGGCATGGCTGAACTCCCTTGCGTACGGCGGCTCGTGCCGCTTCGTGCGGACGGGAACAGTCCATCGCGCGGGGCGCGGCCGACCAAGGAGCAGACCGCGAGCGCAGCGATCAGTTCCCGTGATCGCCGCAGGCCGCGAGCAGCGCGTCCCAGTGCGGCGGGGGTGCCGCGGCACGCACCGCGAGCCCCGTGGTCAGCACGAGGCCCGGCGCCCGGAACGGCACGAAGGCGACCCGCGGCGCCTGAAGGACGCGTGCGTGCGAGGCGTACACGACGGTCCACAGCGGACGGCTGCCGATCGTGGCGAGGGTGTCCTGCAGCGAGCCGCTCACCGGCCCCGCCGGCGGTTCGAATCCCGCTTCGTGACAGGCGCCGATCACCAGGTCGACGAGCGCGGGGTTGTGGCGGCGCTCGGTGATGCTGAGCGGCAGCGCGGCCAGTTCGCCGAGGTCCAGCGTGTCCCGCGCGGCGAGCGGATGCGTGGCCGGGACGGCGGCGACCAGCGGGTCGGGCCACAGGGGCACGATGCGCAGGCCGGGCGCGGGCTCCGGGGACCGGACGAACGCCGCGTCCAGACGCCCGTCCGTGACCTGCGCGAGCCGCTCCGGCGCCGGCACGGAGACCAGTTCGACCGGCGCTCCGGGGGCGAGCCGCGCGAACGCGGCCAGTACCCGGTCCAGATGCTCACCGAGGCCGGTGCTCGTCCCGATCCGCAGGCCGTGGCGCGGGGCGACGGCCGCGCGGGCCCGGTCGGCCGCGGCGAGCACCGCACGGGCCTCCGGAAGCAGCCGCTCCCCCGCGCCGGTGAGCCGCACGTGCCGCGGCGAGCGGTCGAAGAGTTCGGCGCCGAGCTCCCGCTCCAGGCGCCGGATCTGCTGACTCACGGCGGACTGCACGATGTGCAGCCGCTCCGCCGCCCGCCCGAAGTGCAGTTCTTCGGCGACCGTCACGAAATAGCTGAGCTGCCGCAGTTCCATGCCCCGGACTGTAGGCCTCGCCGAGCGCCGACTGTTTGAATGGGGCCCGTTGGGGGTGATGGGCATGGTGTCCACGGACCGTTTCCTGGCCTTCGCCGCGATGTCGCTGCTGGTGATCGTGATTCCCGGGCCCAGCGTGCTGTTCGTCATCGGGCGGGCGCTCGCGCACGGCCGGCGCACCGCGGTGGCGACGGCGCTCGGCAACGTGGTCGGCTCGTACCTGCTGGTCGTGGCCGTCGCCTTCGGCATCGGCTCGCTGGTGGAGCGTTCGGTGACGGTGTACCTCGCCGTGAAGCTGGCCGGCGCGGCCTATCTCGTGTTCCTGGGCGTGCAGGCGTTCCGGCACCGCAAGGAGATGAAGGCCTCCACGATCCGGACGGACGCCGTGGCTCCGCCCCGAGGCGACCTCCGCACCCTGCTGGACGGCGCGCTCGTGGGGGTCACCAACCCCAAGGGCATCGTCTTCTTCGCCGCGGTGCTCCCCCAGTTCGTCGACCACACGGCGGGGCACGTGCCGTTGCAGATGCTGCTGCTCGGCCTGGTCCCCATCTCGATCGGTCTGGTCACGGACACGCTGTGGGGCCTGACCGCGTCGGCGGCCCGCGCCTGGTTCGCCCGTTCCGACCGCCGTCTCTCCCTCATCGGCGGCGCGGGCGGCTTCACGATGATCGGGCTCGGCGTGACGGTGGCGGTGACGGGCCGGGCGGACTGACTCCCGGGCGGGCCGGGGGACCTCAGGCTCGTACGACGGTCCCGAACCGGATGTCGTACGTCTTCGCCGGCTCCCCCTCGTGCAGGACGCCGAGCATCCGCTGCCCCTCCTCGGTCACCTCGGCGCGCTGCGCCTTCGTCAGGGTGCCGAACGGCTCGATGACGAGGGCGTCCTCCGTCAGCTTCCACACCCCTGCCAGGAAGCCGTCGACGAGCAGGGTGCAGTACGCCTGGTTGCCCTGCCAGGAGCGCCCCTTGAGGTCGGCGGGCACCACCCGGGTGCGGTCGGCGTGGGACAGCAGCAGATTGTCGAACTCGGGCAGGAACCGCGGCGGGGCGGGGGTGTCGGCGTCGGGGCGGGGCGCGTCGGGGAGGTCGAAGAGTTCGACGCCGTGTTCGTCGCGGAAGGCGAGCAGCCGGGGCCGGAGCCGTTCGAAGACCTCGCGCAGGCGGGTCAGGCCGGCCCAGGTCTGCATGTCCTTGACGGAGGCGGGGCCGAAGGCGCGGAGATAGCGCAGGACGGTCTCGTCGGGAGCCGGTGCCGGTTGGGCGGGGCGGCCCAGCCAGTGTTCGGCGGTGGTGAGCGCGACCTGCCCGCTCTGCCCCCACAGGCCGCGCGGGGTGACCTGCACGAGCGGCAGCCGGCAGCGGGCGGCGACCGACAGCGCGAAGGGATCGGCGTCCGGCCAGTCGGTCAGCAGTGCCTCGCGCAGCTGCTTCATGGTGCGCGGCTCCGCCTCCACCAGTTCACGGGCGACCGCGGCGAGCCGGTCCAGGTCGACGCCGGTCAGCCCCTTGCGGAAGGTGACGAGCTCGCGGTCGCGGGCGGCCTGCACGAGGGGGCGCAGGGTGAGGGCGTCGTCGGCGGTGTGCGTGTGGATGGTGGAGCGCAGGGTGACGATGCGGACGACCTCCCGGTCGGCCATGAGCCGGGACAGCGCCTGCGGTGCGAATCCGTCGAGGCGGGCGGCGAGCGCGTAGTACGGCGGCCTCACGTTCTGCGCCTGGAGACCGAGCAGGTGCTCGACGGCGGCCTTCGCGGACAGCGGGGACCGGCGCAGCAGCAGCTGGCGGTCGAGGGTCGCGCGGTTGAGCGCGCGGGTGCCGAGCACGGGGGCCGTCGTGGTCGTCTTCGTCATGCTCCGCACGCTAGTCCCACTTGCGGACAGCCTCTGTCCTCGATTCTCACCGGATCCCCGAGAGAGCGGGCACCCCAGGCCGTTTGCCCCGTATATCCTGCTCCGTGATCACACAGACGCGCGTTCGACGGAGGAGGCAGCCGCGATGTCCGACCGACGCGCCCGCCCGACCTCGAAGAACGGCCGCGACGCGGGCGAGGCCGCGGACGCCCGGGGCGGCAAGGACACCCGGATGTCCGCCTGGCGGCGCGCCCTGACCCCGCCCACCGCTCCGCCTCCGTCGTCCTCCGCGCCCCGGTCCGAACCGCCGACGCCGGAGCCCGCCGACATGGGCAGCGTCGTGCAGGCGGCGCTGTACCGCGACGGCGTCCGCGTCTCGACGCCCGCGTCGCTGGCCGACACCTTCCGTGAGCTGCGCGAGCAGCCGGCCGGGATGGCGTGGATCGGCCTGGCCCGTCCCACCGAGTCGGAACTCCTTTCACTGGCGGCGGAGTTCGACCTGCATCCGCTGGCCGTCGAGGACGCGATGGAGGCCCATCAGCGTCCGAAGCTGGAGCGTTACGGCGAGACCCTCTTCGTCGTGCTGCGCGCGGCTCGGTATCTGGACGCGCCCGAGGAGGTCGACTTCGGCGAGCTGCACGTGTTCGTGGGGCCCGACTTCGTGATCACGGTCCGGCACGAGGCGGCGCCGGACCTCTCCGCGGTGCGGCGCCGCATGGAGGACACCCCGGAGCTGCTGAAACTCGGCCCGGAGGCCGTGCTGTACGCGATCCTCGACTCCGTCGTCGACGGGTACGTGCCGGTCGTCGCCGGCGTCCAGAACGACATCGACGAGATCGAGACCGAGGTCTTCCGCGGCGACCCGGAGGTCTCCCGCCGCATCTACGAACTCTCCAGGGAAATGGTGGAGTTCCAGCGCGCCACCCGCCCGCTGGTCGGCATGCTGCACGGCCTGATGGCGGGCTTCGCCAAGTACGGCACCGACGAGGAGCTCCAGCGCTACCTCCGTGACGTCGCCGACCACGTCACCCACACCAGCGAGCGGGTCGACGGCTTCCGCCAGGCCCTCACCGACATCCTCACCGTCAACGCCACCCTGGTGACACAGCAGCAGAACGCCGAGATGCGCGCGCTGGCGGAGGCGGGTTTCGAGCAGAACGAGGAGATCAAGAAGATCTCGGCCTGGGCGGCCATCCTCTTCGCGCCGACCCTCGTGGGCACGATCTACGGCATGAACTTCCAGAGCATGCCGGAACTGCACTGGGGTTTCGGGTACCCGTTCGCGATCGGCCTGATGGGCGTGGTGTGCGTGAGCCTGTACGTCATCTTCAAGCGGCGCGACTGGCTCTAGGGCCTGTGACCGGCCCCGGCGGGAGAGCCGGGGCGTCCGTCCGGTGCCCGGAGCCGGGTGCGTATGCTCGCCGCCGTGTCCGCACGACCAGGAGGAGCACGGTGTTCGAGTACGAGAAGGACGGCGCGGCGATCTACCGCGAGTCCTTTGCCACCATCCGCGCCGAGGCGGACCTCGCGGGACTGCCCGCCGACGTCTCCCAGGTCGCGGTGCGGATGATCCACGCCTGCGGGATGGTCGACCTCGTCGGTGACATCGCGTACTCGGCCGGTGTGGTGGCGCGCGCCCGTGAGGCCCTGCGCTCGGGCGCGCCCGTTCTCTGCGACGTGTCCATGGTCGCCAGCGGTGTGACCCGTAAGCGGCTGCCCGCCGGCAATGACGTGATCTGCACCCTGTCCGACCCTGCTGTGCCGGACCTGGCCGCGAAACTGGGCACCACGCGCAGCGCCGCGGCGCTGGAGCTGTGGCGGGACCGGCTGGAGGGTGCCGTCGTCGCGGTCGGCAACGCGCCCACCGCGCTGTTCCGGCTGCTGGAGATGATCGAGGAGGGTGCGCCCCGTCCGGCCGCCGTCATCGGCGTGCCGGTGGGCTTCGTCGGCGCCGCCGAGTCGAAGGACGCGCTCGCCGCGCACCCCTCCGCCCTGGAGCACCTGGTCGTCCGGGGACGTCGCGGCGGCAGCGCCATCGCGGCCGCCGCCCTCAACGCGATCGCGAGCGAGGAGGAGTAGCGGGCCGCGGGGCCCGCCGCGCCGCAGCCGACACGGCGGGCCGATCGGCTTCACCCGGCGCCGTACCCCTTCGGTCGGCGCACGCGCGCGAGGAGCTCCCTGGGCGCAGGTCGGGGCCCTGGCACAAGAAGCCCCTCGGCCCGAGTCGGCACCCGCGCGCGAGGAGCCCGGGCCGGCCAGCGTCCGTGCGTGAGGAGTCCGGCCCGGTCAGCGTCCGTGCGTGAGGAGCCAGTGGGCGGCCTCGTCCGGGTCCGCGGCGCAGCGGACGCCCTCCGGCAGCGGCGGGCGCCGTACGACGACCACCGGCAGGCCCGCCTCGCGTGCCGCGCGCAGCTTCGCGGCCGTGGCCGCGCCACCGCTGTCCTTGGTGACCAGGACGTCGATCCGGTGCCGGCGCAGCAGCGCGCGCTCCCCGTCGAGCGTGAACGGGCCGCGGTCCAGGACGACTTCCATGTGCCGGGGATGCGGGGCCTCCGGCGCGTCCACCGAGCGGACCAGGAACCGGATCGTGTCGAGGTGGGCGAAGGCGGCCAGCCCCGTCCGGCCCGTGGTGAGGAACACCCGCCGCCCCAGCGCGGGCAGCAGCCCCGCCGCCTCGGCGAGCGATCCCGCCTCGTGCCAGTCGTCGCCCGCTTCGGGGACCCAGCCGGGCCGGCGCACCGCGAGCAACGGAACGCCGGTGCCGGCCGCGGCCTCGGCCGCATGGGCGCTGATCGTCCGGGCGAAGGGGTGGGTGGCGTCGACGAGCGCGTCCACCCGGTGCGCGCGCAGCCACGCGGCCAGTCCCCCGGCCCCGCCGAAACCGCCCACGCGCACCTCGCCCGGTGGCAGCCGGGGCGCGGTCACCCGCCCGGCCAGGGAGGTGGTCACCCGCAACCGCGGAGCCCGGTCCTCCAGGATCTCGGCCAGGCGGCGGGCCTCGGTCGTCCCACCGAGAATCAGTACGTGCACGGTGCTTCAGTTCCCTTCTCCGTCTGCCCGATTCTCCGCGTCCTGCCCGGCCACGGACCGCAGACGGGCCCCGAGGCGCTCCACGGCCGACGGGTTGCGCGGGCTCTCGACGAGGTCGGCGTGGTCGAGGACGAAGATCCTGCGGTGTTGACGGCGACCACGGTGCCCGTGACGGCCGCCGTGACGAGGAACAGCTCCCTCCGCAGCCGCCCGGGCTGCACGCCGAGCGCGGCGCAGGTCTCGTCGCCCATAGCGAGCGCGTCGAGCGCCTCGGCGCGCAGCCGCAGCCAGGCCCAACCGGCCGTGACGGTGACGGCGGCGAGCGGTATCCGGGCCCAGGTCGCGCCACCGAGACTGCCCAGCAGCCACATCATGGCGGACCGTGCCGCTTCGCCCCGGGCGGCGCCGAACACCATGACGGTGGTGACGGCCTCGAAGCCGTACGCCAGTGCCGTCCCGGTGAGGACGAGCCGCAGCGGGGTGAGGCCGTGCGGGGAGCGTGCCACGGCGTACACGAGTGCCATGGCGGCGAGCGCCGAGCCGAGGGCGGACGCGGACGGCGCCCAGACGCCCAGTCCGGCGAAGGCGCCGAGCAGGATGACGGCGTTGGCGCCCACCGCCGCGCCCGAGGAGATGCCCAGCACGAACGGGTCGGCGAGCGCGTTGCGGACCATGGCCTGCACGGCCACGCCCACGGTGGCGAGTCCCGCCCCGACGACGGCGCCGAGCAGGACGCGCGGCAGCCGGATCTCCCAGACGATGGTGTAGGGGGCGGCGTCCTCGGCGCGCACGGTTCCGCCGGTGGCGCCGGCCCAGAGGAACCGGAAGACCTCGGCCCAGCCGATGCCGGCGGCTCCGAGTCCCACCCCGCCCACGAGCGACACGAGCAGCAGGAGTCCCAGGACACCGACCGTCGGCGGGACGGATGTTCGTCCGCGGTGTCGGCGCACGGTCGGCGGTCCTTCGCCTCGGGCCGCCGGGCACCGAGCAGGAGTCGGCCCGGACGGCACACGCCGCCGCGCGGTCCCCTCTCGCAGTCCACGGCGAGCAGTCAACGGGTCGCGCCACCCTCGGGCGATCGGGCTCGCGCGGCGGACCGTCCGGTCCGCGCGCACACCGTTGCGGGTCAGCGCCGGATTCTCACCGGACTTCCCCCGCGGGAGGCCAGGGGAGCCTAACAGAGGCCGTCGGTGGGCCCGGGTGCCGTTCCCGGCCGGGCCGCCCCGGCCGCGCGGGACCGGGCCGCGGTGTCAGAGCCGTACGACGACCAGCGCGATGTCGTCGCGGGCGCCGCCGATGACGCCGAGGCGGCTGAGCAGCGCGTCGGCGAGACGCTCGGGGCCCAGTCGGCTGCAGGCCGCGAGGGAGTCGGTCAGCCGGGCGAGGCCCACGTCGATGTCCTCGCCGCGGCGCTCGATGAGCCCGTCGGTGTACAGGACCAGGGTGTCGCCCGGGTCGTACAGGAGGCCGACCTGGGGGCGGGCCACGTGTGCGGGGCGGGCCCCCAGCGGTGGGTCGGTGGCGCGGTCCAGCAATTGGAAGGTGCCGTCGGTGTGCAGCAGGACGGGCGGCGGGTGACCGGCGCTGCTGTACAGGATCCGCCGCCTGCGGGTGTCGATGAGCACCGACACCGAGGTGGTGACCAGCGCGCCCTCGACCGAGCGCGCGTACAGGCCCAGCACCTCCAGGGCCTTCGCGGGACCGTCCACGGTACGGGTGGCGGCGCTCAGGGCGCTGCGGAGCATGCCCATGACGGTCGCCGCCTCCAGGCCGTGGCCGACCACGTCGCCGACCGAGACGGAGAAGCGTCCGCCGGGCAGGTCCACCACGTCGTACCAGTCGCCGCACACGTTCAGGGAGCCCACGGCGGGCAGGTAGCGCACGGCGATGTCGGTGTGCCGGTCGAGGTCCGGCGAGTGCAGCATGGCCTCCTGGAGGGTGACGGCCACCTGGCGTTCGCGGGCGTGGGCCTGGCGCAGTTCCTCGTTGAGGTGCTGGAGCTCCCGGGCGCGGGCGTACAGCTCCGCCTCGATCTCCTCGCCGGGCGTGCCCACGCCCTCCTCTCCGCGTCTGTCCGCGTCCCCGCCCCGTTGCCGGTCGTGTGAGCGGCGTTCCTGGACGAAGGCGGTGACGTCCTCCACCCGGTGGATGATCCAGGCCACCTTGCCGTCCGGACTCAGGACCGGGGTGTTGATCGGGGACCACCAGCGTTCCTCGAACTGGCCGGGCCGGAGGATGACCGGGATGTCGTACTTCTGCAGCGCCATGGTGTCCGGCTTGCCGGATTCCAGGACCCGGTGCAGGGAGGCGCCCAGATTGCGCACACCGTCCGCGTCCGGGTCGGACGGGTTGTCGGGGAAGGCGTCGAAGATGTATTGGCCGAGCAGGTTCTCCCGGGTGCGGTCGGTCGCCTCCAGGTAGGCCCCGTTCACGTCGACGATCACCAAGTCGGGTCCCAGTACGAGATAGGGACTCGGCGTGGCCGCGAAAAGCGCCGCGTAGTCGATCTCAGGTGACGTCACGTGATTCCCACCGGTCCTAGTGACCCGCCTTCTCCTAATCTAGGAGCCCTCCGCCGGTCGCGCCCGGTCACGGAGGCGGGACCGCGCCGCGGGGCCGGTGCCCCGGCACGGGGCGGGCCCGCAGCCCCCGGACCGGTGGGCAGCCCCGCCGTGTCCCCCGGGGTCGGGGTGAGCCCCGCAGGTCCCGCGCCTCCCGGCGGCCCGCGCCCCGGCCCGACGGCCCGCCACGTTTGCCTCCCGGTGCCTTGCCCCGCTCGTCGCACGGCGTAGTGGAGTCCACGCCTCACGGCACCGGGTACCCACGGCTCCGCGACGCACCCGGGCCCGCGCCCCACCGCATCCCGCGTCCGCACCTCGCGGCTTTCCGGGGCCGGTGCCTCACCGCCCTCCGCCCTCTCGCCTCATGGCGCTCAGGGGTCCGCGCCCCGACGTCGGCGCGGATCGTGGCGGCCAGTGTCGAAACCCGTCGAAAGCGTTGACGTGTCCTTGCCGGAAATCTATCTTCTGGTCGACTCTTCGCACGATGCACGGTATTTCGAACAAAACCGTCGACCGTCCTGCACCCGGCAGCCGGCCCCATCGAGACGAGGAACGCCCGCCATGACACCGCCCCTGTCCCGACGCTCACTGCTGCGGTCCGCGCTGCTCGCCACCGCGGCCCCCTCAGTCGCGTACGCCGGCTCCGGTCCGGCGGCCTCCGCCGTGCTCCCCACCCCGCCCTCCTGGGCCGTCCGGCCCTTCGCGCTGAGCGAAGTCGCGCTCGGAGAGGGCGTGTTCGCCGCCAAACGCGCCCTCATGCTCGATCACGCCCGCGGCTACGACGTCGACCGACTGCTCCAGGTGTTCCGCGCGAACGCCGGGCTCTCCACTCGCGGGGCGGTCGCGCCCGGTGGCTGGGAGGGCCTGGACGGCGAGGCGAACGGCAACCTCCGCGGCCACTACACCGGGCACTTCCTGACCATGCTCGCCCAGGCGTACGCCGGGACCGGCGACCGCGCCCACGCCGAGAAGATCGGCTCCATGGTCACCGCGCTCACCGAGGTGCGCGAGGCCCTGCGGCACGAGCCGCGCGTCCTCGGCGTCGCGGGCAGGTTCGGCACCGCCGCCGAACACGTCCGGGGCTCCCACCAGTACGTCGACCTGCCGGCCGGAGTGCTCGGCGGGGCCTACGCGATCACCCTGTCGGCCTGGGTGAGGCCGGCCCACGACGCCACCTGGGGCCGCGTCTTCGACTTCGGTGACGACACCACCCGCTACCTCTACCTCACCGCCCGCAACGCGGACGGCGTCCCCCGGTTCGCCGTCACCACCGCGGGCCCCGGCGGGGAACAGGGCCTCGACGGGACGGCCGCGCTGCCCCTGGACGAGTGGAGCCATCTCGCGGTCACGATCGCGGACGGCACCGGCACCCTCTACGTCGACGGCACCGCCGTCGCCCGCAACCCGGCGATGACCCTCACGCCGGCCGCCCTCGGCACTCTGCGGAACAACTGGCTGGGCCGCTCGAACTTCTCCTCCGACCCGGTGTTCGCCGGCGCCTTCGACGAGTTCAACATATGGTCGCGGGCACTGGGTGCCGACGAGATCGCGGCGCTGCGGGGCAGCCGGGCCGCTGACACCTCCGCGGGCCGCGGCGACCTGGCCGCGTACGCCTTCGACGAGACCGCCGGTTCCACCTTCGCGGACGACTCCGGCCGCGGGCTGGACGCCACCCTGCGCCGCACCTGGGGCGGGCCGAGCCATCCCGGGTTCCTCGCGGCGTACCCCGAGACGCAGTTCATCCTGCTGGAGTCGATGACGAGCGGCGACTACACCAAGGTGTGGGCGCCGTACTACACCGCCCACAAGATTCTGCGCGGACTGCTCGACGCCCATCTGCACACCGGCGACGAACGGGCCCTCGACCTCGCCTCCGGGATGTGCGACTGGATGTACTCCCGGCTGTCGCGGCTGCCCCGCGCCACCCTCCAGCGGATGTGGGGCATCTTCTCCAGCGGCGAGTTCGGCGGCATCGTCGAGGCGGTCTGCGACCTGCATGCCCTCACCGGCAAAGCCGAACACCTCGCGCTGGCCCGGCTGTTCGACCTCGACAGGCTCATCGACGCGTGCGCGGCCGGCGACGACGTCCTCGACGGACTGCACGCCAACCAGCACATCCCGATCTTCACCGGGCTGCTGCGGCTGTACGACGCGACGGGCGAGCGGCGCTACCTGGACGCCGCGACGAACTTCTGGGACATGGTCGTCCCGGGCCGGACGTACGCGATCGGCGGCACGAGCACCGGCGAGTTCTGGAAGGCCCACGGGGTGATCGCGGGCACGCTCGGCGCCACGACCGCCGAGACCTGCTGCGCGTACAACATGCTCAAGCTCAGTCGGATGCTCTTCTTCCACACGCGGGACGCGAAGTACATGGATCACTACGAACGGGCCCTGTACAACCAGGTGCTCGGTTCGAAGCAGGACGAGGGGGACGCGGAACGGCCGCTGGTCACCTACTTCATCGGTCTGGAGCCGGGCCACGTGCGGGACTACACCCCCAAGCAGGGCACCACCTGCTGCGAGGGCACCGGCATGGAGAGCGCCACCAAGTACCAGGACTCGGTGTACTTCACGGAGGCGGACGGCAGCGCGCTCTACGTGAATCTGTACAGTCCGACCACGCTGACCTGGGCCGAGAAGGGCGTCACCGTCACCCAGACCACCGGCTATCCGAGAGAGCGGGGCTCCACGCTCGTCGTCGGCGGCGGCCGCGCGGCGTTCGAGATGCGGCTGCGGGTGCCGGTCTGGGCGGGCGACGGGTTCCGGGTGACCGTCAACGGCCGTGCGGTCGACGGGACTCCCGTGCCCGGCAGCTACTTCGGCGTGTCCCGGACCTGGCGGCCGGGCGACACCGTCCGTGTCGTCGTCCCGTTCCGGTTGCGGGTGGAGAAGGCCTTGGACGACCCGTCCCTCCAGGCCCTCTTCCACGGCCCCGTCAACCTGGTCGCCCGCAACACCGCCACCGGCCTGCTGCCGTTCGGGCTCTACCGCGACGCGGCCCTCTCCGGCGACCTGCTGCCCACGCTCACCCCCGTCACCGGGAGACCGCTGCACTACACGCTGGACGGCACGGAGTTCGCCCCGTTCTCCGAGGGGACCGAGGACCCGACGCACGTCTACTTCAGGCGCGTCGAACCCTCGGTGGTGTTCGGCGGCACCGACTCCGGCGTCGCCAACCCGGCCGGGGAGGACGGCACCAGCCTGCTCGACGAGATCTGGGCGGCGGCGCCCTTCGGCACAAAGGGCGCGCTGGTGCGGCGGGTTCGGGAGAGGGTGGACGCGTGGGTGTCGGCGGGGCTGCTCTCCGCGGGCGACGGCCGGAAGGTGGTCGACACGGCGCGCAACGCCTCCTACGCGCGGGGAGCCTGACCGGCGCTCCGCGTACGCCCTCCACGCCCGTCGGGCTCCGCGTGGACCCTCCGCACGCCGCCGGGCCTTGGTGAACGTCCTGCCCGCGCGCCGCGGCGCCGTCGGAACCCCTGCGGGCTACCAGGCCCGCAGGGGTTCGCCCGCCACCGACCGGGAGGTGAAGCCGTCCGGGCCCACCGCGGGTTCGCCGAGCAGCGTGACGCGGTGCATCACACGGTCCGCGTCCAGCTGCGCGAAGTCGGTGGGCGCGAGGTGGCAGGTGGTGCGGTTGTCCCAGAAGGCGATGCTGCCGGGCTCCCAGCGGAAGCGGACCGTGTACTCGGCGCTGGTCAGGTGCTCGAAGAGCAGGTCGAGCAGGCGGCGGCTCTCCAGTTCGGAGAAGCCGACGACGCGCGTGGTGGAACCGGGGCTCACGAACAGCGCCCGCTCCCCCGTCTCGGGGTGGACGCGGACGACGGGATGGACGGCGACCTGCGGGTCGTCGCAGTACAGCTTGAGGATCTCGCGGTCGCGCGCGTCGGAGTGGCGCAGGTGCACGCCGGTGAAGAAGGCGTGTTCCGCCTGGAGCGAGTCGACGAGGTCCCGCAGCGGCCGGGACAGACCCTCGTATGCCGCCACCGTGTTGGTCCACTGGGTGTCACCGCCGAACCGGGGTGTCCGCTCGGCGCGCAGGATGGAGGCTGCGGGCGGATTGACGGCCTGGGTGAGGTCGCTGTGCCAGCCGGCCAGCGGGGAGACCCACTTGCGGCGGTAGTGCTCCTCGAAGTCGCTGCCGTAGCGCTCGGTGTCCGCCTTCGGGTCCACGGTGAGGATCTCCGGGAAGCCTTCGGGAGCGACGCCGTGCTTCTTCCCGGGCCGTCGCGTCAGTTCGCCGAAGAGCCGTCCGAAGGCGACGTGCCGGGCGTGCCCGATGTCGGGGCCGCGGAAGAAGACGACGCGGTGGGTGAGCACGGCCCGCCGGATCTCGGCGACCGTCGCCTCGTCCAGGTCGTCGCGCAGATCGATCCCCGAGATCTCGGCGCCGATGTGGCCGGCGGCCCGGCGCACGTCGATGCGGGTGGCGGGCGCGCCCGCTGTCGTGGACACGGTCATGATGCTGCCTTCCGTACGAGGGATGGAGGACCGCTCAGCCGACGTGGACCGCCCACTGCATCCACAGCGGGAGCAGGAACAGGGCCGCGACCGAGCTCTTGATCACGAGGGCGGCCGACATGTCGACGCCGATGTCGTAGCGCTGGGCGAAGAGGAACAGGTTCTGCGGGGCGGGCATCGCGGCGATCAGCACCAGGTAGCGCAGCCAGTCGCCGCCGACCCCGAAGACGGCGCCGCAGACCGCCCATGCCATCAGGGGGAAGACGACGCACTTGAAGCCGACCAGCGCGATCTCCTCCCGGGTGGTGCCCCGGATGCTGAGGCCGCTGCCGCCCAGGTGCAGTCCGAGGGCGAACAGCGCCACCGGGGAGGCGCTGTCGCCGACGAACGAGAAGGCGTCCAGCGCCGCCTTCGGGACGTGCACCGAGAGCAGGTTGAGCAGGATCCCGGCGTTGCAGGCGAGGACGACGGGTGTGGCGAGGGAGGCCCCGACGGCCCGCAGCAGCGTCCGCCCTCCCGGCGCCGCGGCCCGGCCGCCCGCCGGCCCGCCGAGCTCCATGACGGAGACGACGACGAGGGTCAGCACGCACACCTGGAACAGCAGGACCGGGAAGACGGGCGCCGCGTCGCCGAAGAGCGTGATGAACACCGGTACGGCGAAGTAGGCGGTGTTCACCTGCACCCCGGCCATGATCCGCAGCGCCACGCCCCGCGGGTCGCGGACACCGCGCAGACCCGCGAGGGCTGCGACGGCGAGGACCGCGAGAGCGGCCGTGGTCGCGTAGGCGAGGATGGCCCGCCAGTCGAACAGGGCACCCAGATCGCTGCCGTAGATGTTGCCGAAGAGGTAGCAGGGGACCGCGAAGAGGAACGCGTAGTCGGCGAAGGCCCGCGAGCTGTCCGCGGACACGGCCTTGCGGCGCGCGAGCAGCGCTCCGCAGCCGAAGGCCAGCACCACCGGCACGAGTTTCTCCAGCGCCGTCAGCGACCCCATGCGCGGGCGGCCTCCCCCGAGGTGGTGAGGGCGCGGTAGCCGGTGACCATCCGTCGGACCAGGTCGTTGCGCCGCGGTTCGTAGGTGTGGTCGTCGATCCGTGACACGGGCAGCACCTCGCAGGCCGTGCCGCAGACGAAGGCGCCGTCCGCCTCCCGTACGAAGTCGGGGCTCAGGTCCTCCACGGTGCAGGGGATGTTGGCGCGGCGCGCCAGCTCCAGGATCTGGGCGCGGGTGATGCCGTCGATCGTGCACCGGGTGGTCGGGGTGTGCAGGACGCCCGCGCGGGTGAAGAAGAGGTGCGCGCCGGTGGCCTCGGCGATCAGTCCGGCGTCGTCCAGCAGCAGCGCGTCGTCGTAGCCGGCGCGCAGCGCCTGGTTCTTGCTGACCGTGCCGATCATGTAGTTCCCGGCGGCCTTGCTCTTGACCGGCGCGAACTGCGGGGAGGGCCTGCGGTACTCGGCGGTCCGCAGGGCGATGCCCTGGTCCAGGGCGTCGGCCGCCGCGTAGTAGCCGGCCGGGATCTCCCACGCGGCGACCGATGTGTGCACGGAGGTGTGCAGTGCCGCGGTCTGGATGACCTCCGAGCCGCGCCAGGCGTTCATCCTGACGTATCCGTCGCGGATGCCCGCACGGGCGACGACGTCGAGGGTCGCCGCGTGCAGGGCGTCGTCGTCGTGCTCCAGGTCGAAGTCGAGCAGCCGTGCCGAGGCGCGCAGCCGCGCGACGTGCTCGCGCAGCAGGAACGGGGCGCCGCCGTACACGCGCACTCCCTCGAACACGCTGCTGGCGTAGTGGAGTCCGTGGCTGAGCACGTGCAGGCGGGCCTGCGCCCAGGGGACGTGCCTGCCGTCGAGCCAGATCTCGCCGGTGCGCCGGTCGAAGGGAATCAACGGGTCTCCTCAGAGCGCCAGGTCGAAGAGCGGGTGCTGGAGGTCGCCTACGAGGGCGACGAAGCGGCGCTCGTGCGGGGTGACGCTGCGCACCGAGACCCCGTGCAGGGCGAGCGGGTTGATCGGGTACATCACCAGGACATTGCTGTCGTAGGTGATGGTGCCGACCTCTTCGACGTACTTCGGGTCGATGTCGAAGCGGTTGTCGCCGTACTCGGACGGGCTCGTGGTGAACCGGTGCGCGCCGTCACGGTACTTGTAGAGCTCCAGGTGACCGCCGGTGGCGTCGTCGTCGGGCCGCTTCATGTAGAAGAGGCCGCCGAAGAGCTTGTACGGCTTGTCGACGTGCGGGCCGCGGTAGGAGGAGGGGCGTCCGGTGACCGCCGAGTTGATGACGGCGGTGCAGTCCATGAGGATGTCGTGGGTGTCGAACGTGTCGTGGTTGCGGCGGCCGACGCGCAGCGAGCGCAGCGGGCCGCACCGGTTCTCGGTGTCGGGCAGTGCGGCGATCAGGTCGTCGCGGAACAGGTCGAGGAACTCCCGGTAGAACGCGGGCGAGGCGTGGTACGTCACGAAGTCCTTCCACACCTGCGGCATGTCGTCGTCGCGCAGGATGTGCTCGGACATGTAGTTGTAGCGCTCGTTCGAGGTGATCGGCTTGCCGATGCGGGTGCCGATGTACTCGGCGGTCGGCATGGTCGTGGCGAGGGCCTCGTAGAGGGCGGGGCTCAGCGGGTCGCGCAGGACGACGTGCGGGAACGGGTCGCGGCGGATGTCGGCCTTCGTCGCCCTGCCGAGGAGTGACTCGACGGCGAGGGTGGTCGTCGGGGTGTGCGGCATCTGAGGTGCTCCTTCGGGTCAGGGGTGGAGGTTTCTGGTGGCGAACCAGGTTTCGAGGACGAGCAGCGACCACAGGACCCCGGCCGTGTGCGCGTCGGGCCGCTCGGTCTGCATCCGGAACAGTTCGCGCACGGTGTCGCGGCGGACGTAGGCCGCACAGCGGGTGCGGGGGCCGAGCAGGGTGTCGCCCACGAGGTCGTACAGCGCCTCGCCGGGCTTGATCATCGCCGTGACGGGCAGGGTGAAGGGCTGTTTGGGCCGGTCGACGACGCTGCGGGGGATCCAGCGGCGGGCGGCCTCGGCGACCGGCGCCTTGACGGTCTCGCCGACGACCTTGTGCGCGGCCGGCAGGGCGTGCGCGAGCCGTGTCACGGACGGCTGGAGGAACGGGATCCGCGCCTCGACGGCGTGGGCCATGCTGAGATGGTCGACGCGCCGCAGGATGTAGGAGGGGAAGCGCCGCTCCTGGTCGTGGCGGAGCAGCGTCTCCAGTTTGCCGTGCGGGCCGGTGCGCACCCGGCGGTCGAGGGCGTCGCCGTTGCGGTCCGCGAAGTGGCCGCCCCCGGCACGGATTCGGCGCAGGTAGTCGGGGGTGAAGAGGCGGGCGAGGGTGGCGGTGCCGGCCGCGGCCATCGTGTCCTGGTACGTGCGCTGCCAGTTGGCACCGTCGTCGCGGGCCGCCTTCACGAAGCGGGCGTAGCCGCAGAACAGTTCGTCGGCTCCGTCGCCGGTGAGGGCGACCTTGAATCCCGCGTCGTGCACCGCCTCGAACAGGGCGAAGGTGCTCAGGCCGTGCGGGGCGTTGTTGGGCTGGTCGAGGTGGCGGACGAACCGGTCGACCAGGTCGGGGAAGTCCGCCGGGTCGAGTTCGACCTCGTGGTGGCGGGTGCCGCAGTGCGCGGCGACCTCGCGGGCGAAGTGCCGTTCGTCGCCGGGCCAGTCACCTCGGTAGGCGATGGTGAAGGAGTGCGTCTCGGGTACGGCGTCGGCGGCCAGCGCGGTGAGATAGCTGGAGTCGAGTCCGCCGCTGGTGATGACGCAGACGGGCACGTCGGCCCGGACCATCCGGCCGAGTTCGTGGCGCAGGGTCGCGTCGAGGAGCTCGGCGGCCGAACCGTCGCACTCGGCGGGTTCCGGCGGCTCCGGCTGCCACTGTGTCACCTCCGGCCGGGTGCCGTCGAAGCGCAGGACGCCGCCCGGCGGCAGGGTGCGGACGCCTGTGTACACGGTGTCCGGGCCCCAGACGGCCCTGCCGCCGAAGTAGCGGTCGACGGTCAGCGGGTCGACCGTGCCGGGGAAGTCGGGGAAACGGGACAGGGCCCCGAGTTCGGAGGCGAAGCTGAGCCGGCGGCCGTCGGCGGACAGGTGGTAGTAGAGGGACTTCATCCCGGCGTGGTCGGTGAAGAGCTTGAGGCAGGGTTCGGCCCGGCGGTCCACGACGGCCACGGCGAACATGCCCTCCAGCCGCCGTACGAAGGCGTCGCCGTGCCGTTCGTACAGCGGCAGGAGTACGTCGCCGTCGCAGTCTCCGCGGAACGCGTAGCCCAGGGCGGCGAGTTCGGTGCGCAGTTCCCGGTGGTTGTAGATCTCGCCGTTGAAGACGCAGGTGAGGTCGCCGAGTTCGTAGGGCTGTCGGCCGTCGGCGACACCCTGGACGGCGAGACGGTTGTTGCCGAGCGCCCAGCCGTCGCCGGAGTGCAGGGTGGTCGCGTCGGGGCCGCCGTGGCGCTGGGCGCGGGCGACCGCGTGCAGGATCTCGCGGGCGACGGGCTCGCCGCCGAAGCAGCCGTGGATGCGGCACATGTGAGGTTCCCCCGGGTCAGCCGGCGACGGGTGCGTGACGGCGCCCGGCCGGTGTCTGGCGGGCCGTCGGCAGATGACGGTCCAGGAACTCGGTGACGATCTCGATCTGCCGCAGGATGTCCTCCAGCTGGCAGGGCGTGGGGGTGACGCCGTGTCCCTCCAGCGCGCTGTTGCCGGTCTTGAGGTGGACGGGCGCGGCGACGCGCACGAACTCGGGTGCCTCGTAGGTGCGGACGAAGCCGCCGGACAGGCGCGGATTGTCGACGTGGCAGTCCAGCGGGATCGACACGGCCGCGCGGATCGCGGCGATCATCGGCAGCGGAAGGTCGCGCACCGGGTTGAAGCTGTTGGCGCCGAGCATCTCCAGCATCTGCGCGGAACCGGGGTTGCCGTGTCCGCAGTGCGCGGAGACCTTCAGATGGATCCCGGCCGGCAGTTCGCCCGCGGTGCGCAGCCGGTGCAGCACCCACAGCAGGCCCTCGTCGTAGACGACGAAGCCGCGGATCCCGGCCTCGATGCCCCGTTTCACGTCCTCGACGGCGCGCACGACCTGCTCCTGGCCGCGCAGCCGGTAGCCGATGCGGGCGCCCTCGGGCGTCTGGACGCCCGCTCCGATGTCGTACGGGGCCCGGGGGCCGACCGACATCAGGATCTGGGCGCCGTACTCCTCCCCCAGTTGTGCGTAGGCGCGCAGTTCGCCGGCGGTGTGCCGGTACATGCCGCGGGTCTCGGTGACGCGGTTGACGGTCAGGCCCCGTCGGCGGCTCTCCGCGAGGAGGGTCTCGGCCGCCTGCACGGAGTTGACGGTGGGGACCTCGATCCGGAAGTGGCACCCGTCCTCGAAGGTGCGGGCCGACTCCTCGGCGGGCGTGGTGTCGCGGTCGGGCAGGCCCAGCCGGTCGAGCTGGGCGCGGGTCTGGGCGAACAGGACGTTCGTGGCGTTCATCGCGTCACCTCGATGCCGAGCTGGGCCGCCGCCCTGGCGACGATCTCCTCGGCGACCCCGATGGAGGTCGCGTGGTCGGGATGCACGACCTGCACCTCGCCGAAGTTGCCGAGGTTGCCCCGGCAGGGTGCGAGGACCTCGGCGTCCGGGAGGTTCACGGTCAGCGCGTGCAGGGCGTCGCCGTACTCGGCGGCCCAGTCGAGGGTCGGCGGGTCGGCGGGCCTGGGCACGGGGTCGGCGGCGCCGAACCAGCGGACCGTCGCGTAGCGGTCGAAGGAGATGTCGCCGGTCTCCACCTCCTCGTCGAGGTGGACGCGCACCAGGAGCTCGAACGGGTCGCCGCCGCCCGCCAGCTGGAACAGGTTCGGCAGACAGGAGCCCATCAGGCGGGGGTTGAGTTCGATGAGCCGGGGCCGTCCGTCGTCCGCCAGCATGATCTCCACGTGGAAGATGCCGAGGCGCAGCCCCACGGCCGAGACCACGGACTCCGCGAAGGCCATGACCCGCTCGTACGTGTCGGCGTCGATGGCGGCGGGGATCGTGGTGCCGACCTCCAGCGCCTCGTGCCGGTGCCAGGTCTTGCGCTCGCTGACGGCGAGCCGCAGGAAACGTCCGTGGGACAGGCCCAGTTCGGCGGACAGGAACCGTCCGGTCAGGTACTGCTCGACGAGCACGCCGTCCTGGTAGGGCGCTCGGCCCGGCCGTATGGTCCGCCACAGTTCCCGCATGCGGTCCGCGTCGGGGACGATGTGCGCTCCTTCGCTGGCCGAGCCCCTCGCCGGTTTGAGGACGACGGGATAGCCGGTCCCGGCGGCGAACGCGGCGGCCGTGGCGTGGTCGGTGACGACGGCGTGCCGGGTGTCGTCGACGCCGGCCGCGGCGAGGACCTCGCGGCAGCGGTGCTTGAGCTTGGCCGTGGCGGCGCCGTCCGCGCTGGTGAACGGGACGCCGAGCTCCTCGGCGATGCGGGCGACCGGCACGACGAGGGCGTCGACGGTGGCCACGAAGGCGTCGATCGGCCGCTGCCGGTGGATGGCGTGGAGGCAGGCCCGCAGGGACGCCTCGTCGGTCGCGTCGTCGAGGACGTGCACCGTGTCGACGTCCCGCCGGTAGGTCGAGGTGGTGAAGTCGATGTGCTGGGCGCGTTCCATGCGCAGCGACCGGACGAGCGTCACCTCGTGGCCGAGCCGCGCGGCCGCCCGGAAGGCGGGGGCGTTGCCGGTCTTCCACGTCACGAACACCACGTGTCGGGCTCCGCGCGCGGTGCGCGCACCGGTGGGGTGCGCGACGGCCGGGTGCCCACTGGCTGGGTCTGTCATCGGACCTTCCTTGTGAATCGCTGGCCTATGCGTACGTAGCCCGGGGTGTCCGTTCCGGGCGTGGGGACGAAGGAGATGGAGCCGGCGAGGATGTTCCGCTCGGACATGGAGGTGAAGCCGCCGGCGCCGGAGGAGACGAGGTCGCCCTCGTCGAGGAGTTGCCAGTCGCCGTCGCGCCGGCGCTCGGAGTAGGCGTAACGGAGGCGTTCGGGGCCGGGCAGGACGTCGAGCCGGTAGCCGTCGGAGGAGTAGACGCCGACGCAGTCGTCGAGGGGTGTTGCGAAGGTGCGTCCGGTGCGGACGAGTCCCTCGCCGGTGAAGGCGCGCAGGAGGTCCTCGTACAGTCCGAAGGCGGGGTAGGCGTTGGTGAGGAGCAGGAGGAAGGACTGGTTCTCGGGGAAGATCTGGATGAAGTTGTGGTGGCCGCTGCCGTTGGAGTTGAAGCCGAAGGCGCTGGGCCCGAACATCAGCCAGCCGAGGCCCCAGGCGTGCATGAAGTGGTGGCCGGGCACGTCGACCTGCGGGGTGCGCATCTGGGTGGCGAGTTCGGCGGACAGCAGGCGCTCGCCGCTCTCGGTGACGCCGTCGCGCAGCGCGAGCAGGGCGATGCGTGCGAGTTCGGGGAGGGTGAGGCAGACCGAGAAGGATCCGGCGGCGTCGTCGGCGATGGTCTGCGGCCCCGGTTCGTGTCGTACGTAGCGCCGGTCCGTCTCGTTCCACAGGTATCCGGTGGCCACGGTGCCGTAGTGGGACTCGGCCGTCCCGCTCTCCGGGACCGGTGTGATGCCGAGGGGGGTGAGCAGGAGGTCGTTGAGGGCGCGTCGCCAGGGGATGCCGAGGAGGTTCTCGATGAGACCGGCGACGATGGAGGTGCCGCAGGCGGAGTACGCGAAGACGCTGCCGGGTTCGAAGAGCTGCCCGTAGGCGCGGAAGCCGGCCAGGTAGGTGTCGAGGTCCGGCAGCCGGGTGTCGTGCCAGACCTCGTAGGAGTCGTCGATCCCGCTGGTGTGGGACAGCAGATGACGGAGTGTCAGTGGCACGGTGCGGCCGTCGCGGCGGGCGCAGGCGCGGGGCAGCCGTCCGTCGAGCGGTTCGTCGAGGCCGACGAGTCCCCGGTCGACGAGGCGGAGTGCGACGAAGGCGAGGAGTGCCTTGGTGACGCAGGTGACGCGCTGGCGGGAGGCGGCCGTGCGGGCGGGTCCGCTCTCGGTGTCGTCCGTGCCGTGGTAGGTGAACTGAAGTGCCCCGTCGGCGTAGACGGCCGCCGCGGCGGCGGGGATGCCGTGGCCCCGGGCGGATTCGTGCAGGGTGTGGGCGACGGCGCGCAGGCGCTCGGCGGTGCCGGTGGCGGTAGGCGCCTCGGGGGTGCGTACCCGGGCCCGGCGCAGCAGTTCGGCCTGGGCCCCGAGGGTGCGGTTCTCGTGGATGTCGGCGACACGGATCACGGCCGTGCTCTCGTCGCTCAGGCGGGCGGCGAGGAGCGTGGCGAGCAGGGAGTGCCCGCCGACGGTGAAGAAGTCGAGGTCCGGGGCGAGCGTGGAGAGGCCGAGCAGGTCGCCCCACACCCGGGCGACGGCGGCCTCCTCGGGGTCGCGGGCCGTGTCGCCGTCGCCCGTGTGCGCGGTGTCGCGCGCGGGGCCCCAGTCGACGGTGCGGGCGGCGAGGGCCTTGCGGTCGACCTTGCCGTTGGGCAGCCGGGGCAGCCGGTCCTCGACCACGATCTTCGCGGGCTGCATGTAGTGCGGCAGCTTCCGGCGCAGCAGGGCGGACATGTCGTCGACGGTGACGGGATCGCCCTCAACGCCGGCGTAGCAGACGAGGAGGGTGTCGTCGCCGCGCCGGACCGCGAGGGCGGCCACGTCGCGCAGGCCGACGGCCTGGCGCAGTACGGCTTCGATCTCGCCGAGTTCGATGCGGAAGCCGCGCACCTTGACCTGGGTGTCCGCGCGGCCCATGAAGCGCAGTTCGCCGGCCTCGGTCCAGCGGACCAGGTCGCCGGTGCGGTACAGGGTGCGGACGGGTGCTCCGGCCAGGTGGGCGGGGGTGGGCACGAAGGCCGCCGCGGTGCGTTCCGGGTCGTCGAGGTATCCGGAGGACAACCCGGCGCCGCCCAGGTGGAGTTCGCCGATGGCGCCGCGGGGCACGAGGCCGCCCTCCGGGTCGAGCACGTACGCGACGGTGTTGGGCAGCGGCACACCGATGGTGGGCTGTTCGCGGACCGGGCCGGTGAAGGACTTCCATGTCGAGTACGTGGTGTCCTCGGAGGGCCCGTACAGGTTGAGCAGCCGTCGCACGGAGGTGTGCTCGAAGGCGGCGTCGACGAGTTCCCTGGAGAGTGGTTCGCCCGCGACGTTGAGGACGGTGGTGCACGGCGGGACGGCGGCCCGCTGGAGGAGCACGTTGAGGGCGCTGGGCACGGTGTTGACGAGGGTGGGCCGCAGGGTGTCGTCCTCGGTCAGCGCGAGCACGTTGTCGGCGACCACCACACAGCCGCCCATGGTGAGCGGGCACCACAGTTCGAACACCGACAGGTCGAAGTTGAGCGAGGTCGCGAAGAGCACGCGGTCGACGTCCTGCCGTGTGTACGTGTCCCACGCCCAGGCCAGCAGGGCCATCACGTTGCGGTGGCTGATGACCACGCCCTTGGGCCGGCCGGTCGATCCGGAGGTGTGGATCAGATGGGTCGCGGCAGCGGCGACCACGGCGACGTCCGGGGGGTCGGGGCGCTCGCCCCGGGACTTCTCCCACAGCTCGTCCCACGGCAGGACGGTGGCGACGACCGCGCCGATCCGCTCCCCTGCCGCGGGGTCGTCGTGGATCACGGCGGCCATCCCGGCGGTGCCGGCGATGGCGGCGAGCCGGTCCGCGGGATACGCGGGGTCGAGCGGCACGTACGCGCAGCCGGCCTTGTGCAGGGCCAGCAGCAGACACACGGTGCGGTGGGAGCGGGCGGTCGAGACGCCGACGCGCGCGCCGGGGGCGAGGCCGTGGGCGAGCAGGGCGCGGGCGATCCGGTTGGCCGTGGTGTCGAGTTCGCGGTACGTGAGGACGGTGCCGCGCCACTCGACGGCGGGCGCGTCGGGGGTGCGGGCCGCCTGCGCCTCGACGTGGGTGTGCAGGGGGCTGTCGTCGGGGTAGGGGCGGGCGGTGGCGTTGACCTCGTCCAGCAGGAAGCGGGTCTCCCGCTCGGACAGGCGCAGTGCGTGGACCGGGGTACGGGGGCGGCGGACGCCGTCGAGCAGCAGTGCCTCGTGGTTGGCGGCGACGCGCGCCACGACCGCGGGCGTGAAGAGTGCGGTGTCGTAGTGCAGGGTGCGGCTGCCGTCCGTGCCGAGTTCGAGCAGCAGGTCGAACTCGGCCTCGGGCAGACGGTGTTGTCGACTGTCACCCGTGTCGTCCGCCGTGCCGTCGAGGATGCCGGCGCGCAGCCCGCCGCCGAGGCTGTCGACGCGGTGGGGAGCCGGTCGCCCCGCGGCGGCCGTGCGCGGACCCTCGTCTCCGCGTCCGGAGGTGCCGTGCGCCGGCCGGGCCGTCGGGGGCGCCGCGTGGCACTGCTGCGCGAGCGACGCCGCCAGGTCCGCGAGGCCGGTGTCCGCCCCGGCCCTCGACCGCAGTGTCACGACACGGCCGGGTGCCCCCGCCAGGCCGAGTGCGAGGTCGCCCTGCCCGCTGTAGCGGTGCAGCAGGGCCGCGAACGCGGCCAGGGGCAGTGCGGCGGCGCCCGTGCCGGCGTCCGAGGGCGTACGGGCGGCCGAGGACCAGGAGTGCGCGGCTCGGGGGGCGCCGGTGCCCCGGTCGCCGCGGGCGACGGGCAGCCGGAGGGCGGGCGGTGCGGCGTCGGCGGCGGACTCCGGCCGCCGAGCCGGGCGCCCGGTTGCGACGGTCATGTCATCCACGGGCTGAACTCCTCGTCTTCTTGCGGGACTTGTGGGGTGGGGACGGCTTCCGGGAGCGGCCGGCACGCGCGCCGCGGGGCGCCGGGCCGCGTGTCGCACCGCCCCCTGCGCTCGCGCGTACCGCCTCCGGTGCAGGGCGCGGCGCGCACTCGGCACCGGGGCACGTACCGGCACGGAACGGGCGGCGACCGGCTCGAACGATCGTCCGGGGGGGAAAGACTTCAGTGGAGGGGAGCCGGGCGTGGCGTGGCGCACGGCCCGGGGCTCCGGGCGCCCGGCGGGGCGTACGACGGGGGGCGTTCACGCCATGGCCGGGGCGGGGCGCTCCTTGCTGCGCCGCCGGGCCAGCGCCACCACTGCCGGCATGACGGAGCCGAGCGCGGCGAAGCCGGCCGCCATCGCCACCCAGCCCACGGTGCCGTGCTCGACGGCGAGCCAGGTCAGCAGGGCGGGCGCGGCCATCTTGCCGATGTCGGCGCCCATCGCGTAGGTGCCCTGGTACTGGCCCTGGGCGTCGTCCGGGGCGAGCCCGAAGGAGATGCCCCAGCTGCCCGCCGACTGCCTGACCTCGCCGAGGACGTGGACGAGCGCGCCGAGGACCAGCAGGGCCGAGGCGAGGAGTGCGGGGGCGCCCTCGGTCAGCGCGAAGACCAGACAGGCGGCTCCCAGGCACCAGGACCCGGCGCGCGAGGCACGTGCGGCGCCCGCCGGGTCGTCGGTGCCGCGGGCGGCTCTGACCTGGAGCAGCACCACGGAGATCGTGTTGGTGAGCAGGACGACCGCGATCATCCAGCGCGGCGCGTGGGTGTGGTGCAGGACCCAGAGCGGGAGGACGACGTCCAGGAGGAGGTTGTGCATGGAGAGCAGGCCGTCGAGGACGACGAACGCCAGGTAGGGGCCATCGCGCAGGACGACGAGTGCCGGTCCCGGCCGCGCGGGCTGCGGCGGCACGGTCGGCAGGAGCAGGGTGAGCAGGCCGGTACCGAAGTAGGTGAGGGCGTTGAGGACGACCGCTCCGCGGTACGCCGTCGGGGTGCCGACGGCGAGCAGGGCGCCCGCGATTCCCGCACCGACGGAGACGCTGATGTTGGCGGCGGCGCGTAATTGCGCGCGGAGGGTGACCCGTTCCGCGGCCGGCACCAGCCCGGCCATCATGGCCATGCGGGCGCTCCGGCTGGCGCTGTAGGCCACCGCCTGCACGGACAGCACGGTCACGTAGGCGCCGAACCCGTCGACGAACAGGAGGGCGGCGGTCAGCGGCCCGAGGGCCAGGAAGGACCAGATCTGCACGGTGCGCGGTCCGACCCGGTCGGCGAGATGTCCGGTGGGGGTGCTCAGCGCCAGGGCCACCGCGGCGGCGGCCCCGGCGCCGAGCCCGAACCGGCCCGGGGACAGCCCGAGTACGGCTGTCGCGTAGACGGCGTTGAGCGCCATCCACAGACCCTGGCCCATGGTGTGCACCAGGGTGATTGCGGTGAGGGTGCGGGCGGGGCCGCGCGGCGGGAGGATCCGGCCCGTCACGGTCGCACCGTCCCGTGCCGTCCACGCCACGTCAGGATCTCCGACATCACCGCGCACCTCTCGTTCAGCGCCATTGCCAACGATGGGTTCCGGAACGGGTTCCCTGTGGGGCACGCCAATTCCGTACGCATTGAATTCTACACACGTTGACTTCGACGGCAAACCCTCGCGCCACAACGGACCCTGACGGCTCGTCGGCACCTGTGCGGCGTCAGAACAGCTTGCTCCCCTTCAGCCTCGCCTTGACGGCCTCGCGACCGTTCTCCATGACCAGCCGGCGGACGACGGGGTCGGCGTCGGTGGCCGCCCAGCGCAGCATCTTCAGCAGGGTCTTGGGCCGCGGGTTCAGGAAGCGCACCTCGCGCTCGGCGTACCCGAAGTGCTTGGGCACGAAGTCGGCGGCCAGCAGTCGCTCGTACAGGAGGTCGGCGGCGTCCTCGGCGGTCACGGAGCCGGCCTCCACGGCCTCGCACTGCTTCACCATCGTCTCGTACAACTCGGCGAAGCCGTCGTGGTCGGGCCAGTACAGCCCGGGGTACGGGACGTCCTCCAGGTCCACGAAGTGCCGGTCCCGGCCGTCCTTGCGGAACTTGGTGAGCGCGCTCTGCATCCGGTACACGCCCGCGTTGGCGCCCCACGCCCAGATCCTGAAGACCGCGCTCCACAGGTCGTAGTCGCACCAGGAGATGAAGGCCGAGTTCACGAGCGAGTCGTTGTAGTCGAACAGCGACTGCTGGAGCCGGTCGACCGCGGCGAACCGCTCGCCGGAGAGGTCGTCGTCCCGGACGGCCCGCAGCAGTCGCCAGGCCAGCACGTTCAGGGCCTCGGTCGTGTTGGACAGACCGCGTGAGAAGAGCGGGTCGAGGAATCCGGCGGCGTGCGAGAGCAGGAACCAGCGGTCGCCCGCGGTCTGCTTCGAGGAGTACTGCAGGCGCCCCGTGGAGGTCCATTCCCGCACCGCCTTCATGCCCTCGAACTGCCGGACGACGTCCGGGAAGGGCGCGGCGAGCCGGGCGAAGTCCTCCTCGGGGCTCACCCCGTCGGGTTTGGGGAAGCACCGCGGGTCGACGGTCATGCCGACGCTGCACAGCGGGTTCTTGGACCACTTGTTGTTGTTGAAGCCGATCACCCAGGCCCAGCCGCGGTCGAACATGTGGTGCACGGTGCCCTCGTACCAGGGCACCGGCGGCCGCTGGCCGTCCGGGAGGTGGTCGAAGAGCCGGTCGGTGGGGGTCAGGTCGACCACGTGGTTCCAGATCGAGCGGGAGTGGTGCCTGAACCGGCAGGGGTCCTCGCGCAGCCCGAACTTGTCGGCGACCGGGGAACGGAAGCCACTGGCGTCCACCAGGTAGCGCGCCCGGTACTCGCCGTCGCGCCCGGCCAGTGTGACGCCCGAGCCGTCGAAGTCGATGTCGGTGACGAAGAAGTTCTGGCGCGCCTTGCACCCGTACTTGACCGCCACCTGGAAGAGATAGGAGTCGGTGTCCTGGCGGAACAGGTGGGCCGCCTCGTGCAGCAGTTGGGGCGGGGTGTTGAACTCGTTGACCTCGCGCGGGTTCTGCGGCGCGCCTTCGTGGTGCAGCAGGAACCCGAAGTGCCGTTTGACGCCGAAGCGCGGCCCGATCGTGCGGGTGGTGTCGGTGAACGAGGCGAGCGCGGCGATCTCCGGGACGTCGTAGCGCTCCGCGAGGGTGCGCAGCGACACCAGGGTGAACGGGATCGTCGACTCGCCGATGGCGAACCGGGGGTGCGAACCGGCGTCCAGCAGAAGGACCTTGGTCCCGTGCCGGGCCAGGATCGCGCCGAGGAGGGAGCCGGCGACGCCCGATCCGAGGATCGCCACGTCGTACGTCTCCCTCTCCAGCTCAGATGTGCCCGTTGCGTTCACGTACGGTCTCCTTGTCGTCGGGTGGGACAGGACAGCGGCCGGTCCGCGTCGACGGCGCGGCTCCGGCCCGGTCCGCCGGAGCGGCCCGGGAGGTGCCTTCCGGTCGTGACCCGGAAGGCACCCGCCGGGTCACCCGGAACGGCGCACGCCGCGCAGCCGCTCCCGGATCAGCCCTCCCATGGCGCCCTTGAGCAGCGCGCCGACCTCGTCCGGCGCGTCGGTTCGCACCCAGCGGGCGGCACGCGCGATACGCGCCGGGGTGTTGTGGAAGAACCGGTCGGCCGGGTCCGCCAGGCCGAGCGACGGCGGGAGGTAGTCGGCCCGCCCGATGGCGTCGAAGATCCCGTCCGCCGCCGCCTTCGGCGTGCGCGTGCCGGCCTCGACCTCCTCGCACAGGGTGCGGGTCAAGGAACCGAGGGAGTTGTAGTGCGCGCTGCCGGGAAGCGGGGATCCGGGGTGCCGGGTCCGCTCCAGGTCACGGAAGACGGCGTCGTCGCCACTCCTGCCGTACGCGGCGCAGGCGTTCTCCACGGCGAGTGCGCCGAGCACGGTGCTCACCGTCCAGGTCCGGACGACGGCGTTGAAGAGCTCGAAGTCGCGGAAGGAGACGAACGACGCGTACACCAGGTCGTCGTGCGCGTCGAACAGGGCCTGCTGGAGGTCCTCGACGTACTGGAACCGCCCGGTGGACCAGTCGCCGTCGTGCGCCGCGTCGATCAGGCGACGGCCCAGGGCGTTGACGACCTCCAGGCTGTGGGCGAGGCCGCGCGAGTAGAGGGGGTCGACGAAACCCGCGGTGTGGGACGCGAGGCAGTAGCGGTCGCCGACGACATGCTTCGAGGAGTACTGCAGTCGGCCCGTCGTGGTCCACGGCCGGGCGGGCTCGGCATGCCGGAACTGCTCGGCCAGGTCGGGGAACCCGGCCAGCAGCCGGTCGAACTCCTCCTGCGGCGCGAGGCCGTGGGCCGGGTGCCTGCGGGCGTCGAGGGTGAGCCCGACGCTGCACACGCTGTTCGTGGACCGGGGCTGGTTGTCGAAGGGGATCACCCACAGCCAGCCTCCGTCGAAGACGTGATGCAGGGTGCCCTGGTGCCAGGGGCTCGGCTGGTCGTGCAGCCGCCCGGCGACGGTCGCGTCGTACGGGGTCACTCCCGTCATGTGGGTGAAGAGCGTGCGGGAGTGAACACGCGCCCGGGTCGGTTCCTCCCGCACCCCCGGTTCCCGCGCCACGGGTCCGTGCCGGCCTCCCGCGTCGACCACGTACTCCGCGGTGAGCTCCTCGCCGGCCGCGGTGCGCAGGCTGACCCCGGTGTCCGGGTCGATCCGGATCCCCTCGACGCGTGCGCCGGGGCCGGTGCGCACGTCCGCGCCGCGACGCCGCGCGACGCCCAGCAGATGGGCGTCGACGTCCTCGCGGAAGAGGTGGGGCACGGGCGGTACAACGGAGGGGTTCACCACCTGGTAGATCTCGCCCGGATGCTGGCGCAGGTGTGGGCGGTGGTGGACGAACCCCATGTTGCGCAGCACCCCGCAGCGGGACGAGACCTCGCGCCGGACGCCTTCGAGGCTGGTGAGGTGTTCGATCTCGGGCACGCCGTAGCGCCGGGCGACCACGCGGGCGAGTGCCGCCGTGTACGGGACCATCGACTCCCCCACCGCGAAGCGCGGGGCCTCCTCGCCCTCGACCAGGAGCGTCCGCACCCCGTTGCGCGCGAGGACCGCGGCGAGCAGGGACCCCGCGAAGCCGCCGCCGATCACGGCGACCTCGTACCTCGTGCGCGCACTGTCCTTGCCGGTCACGTTCACGTGCCTCACCGCCGCTCGGCGTGCAGGAATTCTCGGTAGAGAGAATTCTACAGACAATGACTTATTCGTAAAGAGCGCACCGCGCGGAGCCGTTCACCAGGAGCGAGCGGCACGTGGACGAGGTGTGGCGAACGGCACACAAAGGGGCGACGGTTCACGCCCGCGCGGGAACGGCCGGGCACGGGGCGGCGGCCAACGGCGCGGCGCCGCCCGACGGTTACGCCCTCACCGGCACCCCCGCCGAAGCCCTGCGACAGCGCTCCCGCAGCGCCCCATGAAGGCGAACCGGAGCACACATCGGCGCAGCACAAATGGCTATACATCGAGTGTATACACCGCATGTATAGTCGCGACATGCCTTCTCTGCCCAGGAAGATGAAAAGACCGGGGACCAGGTTCCGTATGGCCGCGGCGATCTCCGCCGCCGTCGCGCTGGCCCTTCCGCTGACGGGGTGCACGACCGTGCACACCACCGCACCGAGCACCGCCCGCGCGGGAGCCGCGACCGACGTGCAGGCACGCTTCGGAACCGTCGACTGCCGCGAGGCCAAGTGCATCGCACTGACCTTCGACGCCGGACCGAGCGAGCACTCGGCCCGGCTGCTCGACATCCTCAAGGAGAAGCAGGTCCCGGCGACCTTCTTCCTGCTCGGCAAGCGGCACATCGAGAAGTACCCCGAGCTGGTGAAACGCATGGCCGACGAGGGTCACGAGGTGGCCAGCCACACCTGGGACCACAAGATCCTGACGCGCATCTCGTCGGAGCAGATACGCGAGGAGCTGGAGCGGCCCAACGACGCGATAGAGCGGCTCACCGGCCGCAAGCCGACGCTGATGCGTCCGCCGCAGGGACGGACGAACGACACGGTGCACCGGATCAGCCGCGAACTCGGGCTCGCCGAGGTCCTGTGGAGCGTGACCGCCAAGGACTACCAGACGAACGACTCGGCGCTGATAGAGAAGCGCGTCCTCCAGCAGTCGTCCCGGGACGGGATCATCCTGCTGCACGACCTCTACCCGGGCACGGTGCCCGCGGTGCCCGGGATCATCGACGCGCTCAAGAAGCGGGGGTACGTCTTCGTGACGGTGCCGCAGCTGCTGGCCCCGGGGAAGGCCGAGCCCGGCACCGTGTACCGGCCCTGAGGAACGTGTACGGGCCGACGAGTCCGTATGCGCCGACGAGCTCGCGCGCGGCCGAGCACGTACGCGCCGACGAGCTCGTCAGCGCGAGCGGTCACGTACGAGCGCTGCCGAACACGTACGGGCTCCGGCGGGCGCCCGCGTACCCGCCCGCCCCCGGCCGGCGGTCAGCCGAGGCGCACCGGCAGTACCCGGTGGCCGTGGCCGATGAACGACTCGGCGAGGCGAGCCGGTCCCGCCGACTCGTCGAGCCGCAGGTCCGGGAAACGCGCGAAGAGTGCCGGGAGTGCTACGGCCGCCTCCAGGCGGGCGAGCGGGGCGCCGACGCAGTAGTGCACGCCGTGGCCGAAGGCGAGGTGCTCCTTGACGGCGCGCGTGACGTCGAAGCGGCCCGCGGTCTCGCCGTGCAGCAGCGGGTCGCGTCCGGCCGCCGCGTACGTCGCCAGGATCGCGTCGCCGCGCGGGATCAGCGCGCCCTCGGGGAGCTTGATGTCCTCGACTGCGTACCGGAGCGGAAGGTTGGCGATCGACGGGGCCCAGCGCAGGGTCTCCTCGATGACCTCGTTCCAGGAGATCTCCGCGGCGAGGACGCGAGCGAGCTGCTCGGGGTGGGAGAGCAGCGCGTGCACCGCGTTGCCGATCAGGTTCACGGTCGTCTCGTGACCCGCGCCGATGACGAGGAGCAGTGTGTCGATCAGTTCGGTCTCGCTGAGCTGCGAGCCCTCCTCGTCGCGGGCGGCGATCAGGGCCGTCGTCATGTCGTCGCCGGGCCGTTCGCGCTTCGACGCGACCAGTCCGGCGAGCAGTTCATGGACTTCCCGGTAGGTGGCCATGGCCTGTTCGGAGGTGATCGTGGTGTCCATGTTGGCCTCGATGAGGCGTGCCGTGTCGGCCCGCCGGTCCTCGGGCAGACCGAACAGCTCGCAGATCACCTCCATCGGCAGCGGGTGCGCGTACGCGGAGCGGAGCTCGGCCCGCCCTTCGGGGGCCTCCGCCATGCGGTCGAGGAGCCGGGCGGCGATCTCCTCGATGCGGGGCCTCAGCGCGTCCGTGCGCCGCTTGGTGAACGCCGGCGAGACGAGCCTGCGCAGCCTGCGGTGATCGGCCCCGTACGCCGTGAACATGTTGGTCACGCCGACCCAGAGACTGACCCATGTCTCGCGGTACCTGCCGTCGATCCATTCCGGCCAGTGCTGCTCGGGATCCTTCGACACCCGCGCGTCGGCCAGGAGTTGCCTGAGGACCGCGTGCCGGGTGGGGGCCCAGGCCCGTATCCCGCCCGGGAGTTCGACGAGGGCGACGGGGCCGCGCTCGCGCAGCCGGTCCGCCTCCGTGTGGAGATCGGCGCCTGCGGGATCGATGGCATAGGGCTGTTGCGGCACGGGGGCTCCTCTCTCGGGGTGGGGGTCACCGGTCGAGGTGCGGTGTCTCGGACGAGCCTGGGTGGGGACGGGGAGGATCCGGGGAGCGGGCAGGCCATGTCGGGCGGGCAGGTCGAGTGACGCACGGACCTGATGTGGTCGGTGCGTCAACTGGTCAAGGGTAAGCGGGAGTTGCCGGATGCGGGGGCGGGTTCACGCCGTCGGACGGCCGCTCCGCGGACGTGGCGGGACGGAGCGGACCGTGAGCGTCCCACTCCCGGCCGCCACCGGGCGGCCTGAGCTGCCAGTGCGGCCCGATGTGGTCGACGACCCGGCCGACCCTCTCCGTCGCCTCGTCGACGACGAGGTCGCCGGTGTGGGGCGTGTACTCGCTCATGTGCGTCCCCGTCGGATGACGTCGGCGAGCCGCGGCGCGACGTCCGGCGCACCCGGCCCAGGGCGATCGACTCGGCGGCGACGGGGCCGTGCACGCCCCCGTGCGGGCGACCCGGTCCCTTCACCGCCGATGCTCGCCGAAGAGTCTCCGCCGCCGCCGTGACATCCGTGGTGTCCGGCTCTTGCCGTTCCGTGACGACGAACTCAGCGTCCCGGGTGACCGGTTGAGAGCTCGGGCCGCAAGGCCCTCAGAACACCACGGTCCACCCCTCGCGCCCCGCCTGCCGAGCCGTGTACGAGACGCCGTGCACCTTCAGGCCCTGGGCGTCCAGGAGGGTGATCTGGCCGCCGCCGTTGCCCAGTTGGACCCCGTCGGACACGGGGACCAGGAGCGTCGCGCCGGCGGCGAGCGGACCGGCGGGCAGCGGGCAGGTGTGGCCGAGCCGGTCGGCGATGCGCCAGCCGACGAGGTCCACCGGCGCGGGTGAGGCGTTGAGCAGCGTGACGTTCTCCGCCTCGGGGGCCGGGCCCCGGGGATTGACGAGGGCCGCCACGATGCGCACCGGCCGGTCGTCGGCCTGCGGACGGGAGTCGTCGGGCGGGACGACGGCGTGCCCCGTGACGTCGTCCGTGTGCCAGGACTGGCTCTGGAAGGCGAGGAAGACACCGACCCAGCGCGACTGGGCCGGGAAGTGGATCAGCAGTCCGCCGTCCTGCCGGACGCCGTCGTCGTCCTGGAAGCGGGCGCTGTTGCCCTGGTTCATATGGATGTCGTGGACGCCGTTCCCGGGCAGGAAGCCGAAGATCTTGTCCTTGACGGCCGGCTCGGGACCGAACCGTTCGCCGAAGAGGTACACCCGGGCGGCCGGGTCGTCCACCGCGCGCCTGACGTAGTGGTCGAGCAGGTCCGCCAGGTCGTTGTCGGGGCCCTGCGCGTCGGGCGGCAGCGGGCGCATCCGCGCCGGGTCGAAGAGGTTGCCGCGGACGAAGTCGAGATTCGGGCCGCCGGGGTCGGACGGCAGCGCGTTCCAGCCGGAGGGCAGGCCTTCCAGCCGGGCGGTGACCGGGTGGTGCAGGTCGTCGTCGACGAGGTAGAGCAGCTCGGACGGCCGCTCCTGCGACTTCACGTTGACGGCGGCACGGTAGTGGACGCCTTGATCGTCCGTCAGATGGATCTGGTAGTGCGGGGTGTCGACGGAACCCTCCCGGCGGGTGTCGACCGCCCGTGTGATCAGTACGCCGTACGCCTTCAGCGGCATGGTGACCAACTCCCCCTGGGGACGGCGGCACTGCGCGTCCCCTTGAGGGAATGGTAGGGGCGGTGGCGCCCCATTTCGGGTGGTTGCGCAATAATTCATCTCCCGTTCGGGGCCTACGATCACACCGTGGTCCTCTTCGTGTTCGAACGCTCGGCCCCGCTCTCCGTCGAGGAGAGCTGGCGCCGTCTGACCGACTGGCCGCGACACGCGGCCGTCGTACCGCTGACGCGCGTCACCGTGCGCACGCCGCCGCCGACCCGGGTGGGCACGGTGTTCGTGGCACGGTCGGGCGTGGGCCCCTTGGCGTTCGACGATCCGATGGAGGTCGTCACCTGGCAGCCGCCCGCGGAGGGGCGGCCGGGACACTGCCGGCTCGTGAAGCTCGGCACCTTCGTGACGGGATGGGCGGAGATCGAGGTGCATCCGGCCCCCCGGGAGCAACCGGGGGCGCCCGGCCCGGTGCGGGCACCGGACCACCCCGCCGCCGGCTCCCGGGTGGTGTGGCGGGAGGACCTGAGCGTGCGATGGCTGCCCGGGGCGGCCGACCGCCCGCTGCACCGGACGGCTCGCTGGATGTTCGGGCGGGCGGTCGACGGACTGCTGCGGACCGACTGAGGCGCCCGCCCCCTGCGGACGGACCGACCGGACGGGAGGGCCGGACCGCCTGAGCCGATCGGGCCGTGGGCAGGGAGGCCCGGACCGCCTGAGCCGATCGGGCCGTGGGCACGGAGGCCCGGACCGCCTGAGCCGATCGGGCCGTGGGCACGGAGGCCCGGACCGCCTGAGCCGATCGGGCCGTGGGCACGGAGGCCCGGACCGCCTGAGCCGTTCAGGCCCTGGGCGGGCGGACCGGACCGCCTGAGCCGTTCAGGCCCTGGGCGGGCGGACCGGACCGCCTGAGCCGTTCAGGCCCTGGGCGGGCGGACCAGGGGTTGCCGCCGGAGCTTCAGCTCCGCGGCAGGACCGGCGGGTTGGCGAACCGCACCAGTTCCAGGGCCTGTTCGGGGAACCAGTCGCCCGCCTCGGGATCGACCGTCCCGCGCTCCGGATCCTGGGGCCCCGGCGTACCGCGCAGGCACAGCCCGTCCGACTCGCCCGGCGTCTTGATCCACAGCCGGGCGTCCTGCAACGGGTCGCCGGTGCGCAGGGTGGGCCGGGCACCCAGGCCGCGGTCCGGCGGATTGCACCAGTCCTGCGGGTCCGGATAGGTGCCGGCCGGTGGTGTCCAGGGGCCCTGCCCGTTGCGGCTGGAGTCGGTGACGAAGTGCGTCATCCGGGACGGGGGTGTGTGCACGTTCGCGTCGAGCCAGGCCTGCGCGTCCGCCCGCGGCCACCACTGGTTCGGGCAGGCGGCGACGTCGCCGCCTGCGCCCACGTAGGCGATGCACGAGGAGATCAGCTTGCCGTACCAGGAGTTGGCGTCGTCGGTGTTGTAGTTCGAGGCGTTCGTGTAGAAGCCGGACGCGTGGCCGACACCGCCCTTGATCAGACGCGGCACGATGGAGTCGACGGCGTGCCAGCCGGGATGTCCGGTGTCGAGGTAGACGCGGGTTCCGCGCAGCGGCTCCAGGTGGTCCACCGCGTAGTTGACCTCCAGGTACCGCGCGGCGGTCTTCGTGCCCTGCGCGTCGTCCTGGCCGCAGTCCGACGGCAGCAGCGCGAGGGCGTCGGGCTCCAGGGTGACCATCGCGTCGCGGCTGCCGATCCCCCGTGCCACGGCGTCGATCCATTCCTTGTACTCGGCGGTGTCGGCGGCCCCGCCCGCGGAGTAGTTGGAGCAGTCGCGGCCGGGGATGTCGTAGAGCGCGAGCACGGGCACGGCGTCGTCCTCGTCGGCGTCCCGGACGACCTGGCGGACCATGCGCTCCACCTGGGCCGGCGTCTGGTCGCCGAACCAGACGGCCTGGGGGGTGCCGACCATGGCCAGGATGCCCGCCGCGTCCAGGAACTTGCCCTGGCGGGCGAGTTCGTAGGCCTGCCGGTACGCCTGCGGGTTGGCGTCCGGGACGTACAGGGAGGGGCCGCGGCCGGCCGGCCCGGCGGTGTCGGCGGCCTGCGCGGACGGCGCGGCGAACAGGGCCGTCAGTCCGAGCGAGAGGGCGGCGAGCCAGGTGGGGGCACGTCTCATAGGGGTTCACTCCTGATGCGCAACGGTCACGAGGGACTTGCGGGAGCGCTCCCACGAGAGTCATCGAAGGCCATGCTCGCGTCAATACGCCTGCACGAGAAAGGCCCGTCGCACCGGACCGGGGCTGCCTGCCGCAACGTCTGACAGGTACGACTCACATACCGCGCGCGCGGGGTTCGCCGTCCGGTGCCACGGCCAGTTTGTCCCGGCGGTCACGGTCACCGTCGCTGGTCGTGCTCAGGACCGTGTCGCAGATCTCCCGGAGCTTGTCCGTCGCCTGCTTGGAGAACAGACCGCACAGACCCGCGATGCCGGAGAAGCCGTACGGATTGGTCGCCCCCGCCCCCGAACTCCCGGCGAAGAGACCACCGCGCAGCAGGAAGTAGACCAGCAGGGCCAGTGCCACCCCGATGCCGGCCCTGAGCAGGTACCACCACAGCCAGCTCGCATACAGCCGCCTGTTGCCGACATAGGTCGCGAAGGACGTGGCCGCATGGACGAAGCTGCCGAGGGCGCTGCAGAGAATCACCGCGACCAGCATCGCGGTGTCAGGGGTGAGCGACCACTGTGCCAGGCCGAAGGGCGACCACGGCAGCCCGGCGCCGACGTCGCTGCCGGGCTGGACGAGTTCGAGCACCACCGGCCACAGACTCACCAGGGCTCCGCACACGAACACGACGTCGACCAGGAGGAGGACACCCAGTACCGCCGTCGCGGCCGACGAGAGGCGGCGGCCTTCCGGCGCCTCCGGCCCTCCGGTTCCGCCCTGTTCGGCCACCGACCCACTCACCTTGCGTTCCCCCGCTGTGCCGTTGACCCGAGGGCACCCCGCCCTCCGGGGACCCGATGCCACCGGCCACGGTACAAGTTCGGTCGTCAACCGCGACGCATGAGCTGACTTAGAATCGAAGGATTCACGGACTATGTGCGGGAGTTGATTCTGTGGCAACCGACGGGGTGATGACCGGCGATCAGGACGACCTGATCACCCGCTTGCTTTCGCTGCTGCTCAAGGGCGACAAGCCGATCGCCTTCGTCACCGGCTCGGGCATCAGCGTGGGAGCGGTGGAGGGGGTCGGCGGGATCGTCGACGCGATGCGCAAAATGCTGGACACCCCCAGGAGCTGCGACCGGTTCGACCAGAAGGTCATCGGGCCGAGCGACGGCGAGCGGTACCAGCAGGCGGCCCGCTTCCTCGAGTACAACGTCGGCCAGGACGCGCTCAACTCGGCCATCCGTGCCGCGGTCCTGAGGGCCTACACGGGCAAGAGCCCGACCAGGAATAGTCTCTACCGACGGAACGATCCGCATGAACTCGCGGCTGCCGAAGAGCAATTCGACCAGTGGAATCTCACGCGGGCCACGGAGGCGCTGGGCAGGTTGTTGCGCTTCGTGCCCGCGGAGCGCCGCGGCCCGGTGATCACCACGAACTTCGACCCCTTGCTGGAGATCGCCGTGCGCAAGGCCGGCGCCGAAGCGAACTTCCAGTACTTCGACCTCGACGGCAGGCTGATCCGGGGCGATCACAGGAACAACATCGACATCGCGCACGTGCACGGATACTGGCGCCGCGGCGACACACTGCACACCGTCGCCCAGTTGGAGAAGGAGCGGAGCCAACTTCGGGGCAGTCTGCGTGAGTCGCTGCGCGACCACACAGTGGTGGTGATCGGCTACAGCGGATGGGACGACGCCTTCTCCCGGTCGCTGCGCGATCGCGTGCAGGAGCAGGAGATGACGGGCATCGACCTGATCTGGTGCTCGTACGCCAAGCTCACCGAGGCCGACTTCGCGTCCGGTCTCTTCAAGGAGCTCAATTCGGCACCGCGGACATACTTCTACGACGGTATCGACGCCAACGAGATGCTTCCGGCGCTGCTCGACGAGTATCTGCAGGTCGCCCCGCAGCCCGATCTGGACGGCTGGCTGCAGGTGACCCCCGCCTTCCTTGAGAAGGAGGCACGCCGGAAGCACGACGCGGGCCAGGTGGTCGGCTTCTTCGACGGCGCCGAACCGGACTGGCGCACGGCGCTCGACGTCCGGGTCCCCCGGCTGTCTCTCGTCGGAGCGTTGACCGGCAGAGTGCACAGGTGTCTCAACGGCGGGCTCGCCAAGCGCATCGTGGCCGCCGTGGCTCCCATGGGTGAGGGCAAGAGCATCGCCCTGCGACAGGCGACCGTCGACCTCGTCAGGGCCCGCGACGACATCACGGTCTACTGGCGCAAGCCCGGCGCCGCGCTCGACCTCAACGCACTGCTGGCGGTGCCGCACCGGCCCGGCCACCACATCCTGCTGGTGAGCGACGACGGGGCTCTCGTCGTCGACGACCTGCAGCGGCTCATCGTGGCCTGCGAGGCCCATGGCCGCACCGACATCCATGTGTTGCTGACGGCGCAGGAGCGTGAGTGGCGCGACCGGGGCGCCACCGGCCGGCTGCGGGGATCGCTCGAGACGGTACCCAGCCTGGGTCTCACGGAGAAGGACGGCCAGGATCTCGTCACCGCCTGGGAGGAAGCGGACGCCCTCGGGGAACTCGCCGGAACGCCGGAGGACGAGCGGGCCGACAGACTCGTCCAGCTGGCCGCGGCTTCCTACGGACGCCGCGACAGCGCTCTGGTGGGGGCCATGCTCCAGCTGCGGTACGGGCCGATGCTGCGCGAACACGTCGGTGCGATGCTCCAGCGGCTCGAGGCGTACTCCCCCGTCGGGAACGGCACGCTCCGGGAGTGCTTCCTGATGATCGCGCTGCTCCACACCGCTTACGATCCCGAGAAGGATCAAGCGGCCCCGCTGTCCCAGCGAGTGCTCGCTCAGGCCATGGGCCTGCAGCCGGCCGTGGCCGTCGAATGGGAGGTCACGAATCCGCTGGGCATGGAGGCGGCGGTGTCCGGATACGGGCGTGAGCTCTGGGTCCGTCACCGGTCCATCGCCGATGCCGCCCTCGACATCAGCCAGAAGCAGGACCCGGGGGAGCTCCCTGCCCTCGCACAGCGGCTGACCACCGCGGCGGTCGAGATCCACAAGCAGACCGGAGACTTCGACAAGGACCTCCACGCGGCCGCCTATCTGTCCCTGGGCCTGGTCGGACCCAACGAGCGACGCTTTCCGCTGGAGTCCGTGACCGCCGCCGAGGCCGCGGTCGCCGCGTCACCGTGGCGGCTCAGTTTCCGCACCGCTCAGATCATCGCGCTGCGCCGTGCGGACCGTATCGACGACGCACGGCGCTTCGCCGAACGCACTGGTCGCGAGCTGTCGTCGATGACCGACGGCGAGCCGGAGGTCAACTTCTTCACGGCATGGGGAACGGTCACCGGACTGGCCGGTGAGTACGCCTCCAACATCCTGCTCTGCGGTATCGCACTGCCGTCGTCCGTTCAGCAGGAGGACGTGAACGTCAGCCTGCTGAGCATGGGCGTCGGATTGACCGAGTTGCACTCGCAGTCGTCCGACGCCGTGTTCCTCGACGCGCTGCGCGGAGTCGTCGGGCTGATGTCGGAACGGCAGCTCAACCGCCGCAATCTCAGCCATCTGCAACGCCATCGCGGCTATCTCGCCAGATTCCGGGCCACCGAACTCGAAGGGGCCGATGCATGGGCGGCGGTGCAGGCAGCGGTGGACGCGTTGACGCCGACAGCTGATCCGTCCCTCGCTCCCGTGCTGGCTCGGGCGGGCAGGTCGATCCTTCCCCTCAAGGAACTTCGCTGACCCGAGGGAGCAGGGTCAGGCCACCGACCCGATCCGCCCCACGGGCGCCGACCCCGCGTCGTGGTGGATCGGAGTGTGGGCGCCGGTCAGCGAAATGCCGCTGCCACCGCGCCGGTCGGCGACGATCTCCGAGGCGATGGACAGGGCCGTCTCCTCGGGCGTGCGGGCGCCGAGATCCAGGCCGATCGGCGACCTGAGCCGCGCCAGCTCCAGTTCGGTGACGCCGACTTCGCGCAGGCGGTCGTTGCGCTCCAGATGGGTGCGGCGCGACCCCATCGCGCCGACGTAGGCCACCGGGAGCCGCAGGGCGAGCCGGAGCAGCGGTACGTCGAACTTGGCGTCGTGGGTCAGTACGCACAGCACCGTCCTGGAGTCGGTCTCGGTGCCCTCCAGGTACGTGTGGGGCCACTCGACGACGATCTCGTCCGCCTCGGGGAAGCGGGTGGGCGTCGCGAAGACCGGGCGGGCGTCGCACACCGTCACCCGGTAGCCGAGGAACTTGCCGATGCGGACGAGGGCCGAGGCGAAGTCGATCGCCCCGAAGACGATCATGCGGGGCGGCGGCACCGAGGACTCGACGAGCACGGTGAGCGGCGCTCCGCAGCGGGAGCCCTGCTCCCCGATCTCCACGGTGCCGGTGCGCCCCGCGTCCAGGAGGGCCGCGGCCTCCCCCACCACGGTGCGGTCGAGTTCGGGGTGGGCGCCGAAGCCGCCCTCGTAGGAGCCGTCGGGGCGTACGAGGAGGGCGCGGCCCAGCAGTTCCGCGGGCCCGGAGACGACGCGTGCCAGCGCAGCCGCCCGCCCGCCCGCGGCGGCGGCCAGCGCGTCCGCCAGCACCGGCCGGGCGGCGTCGCCGGCGCGGACCGGGGTGACCAGGATGTCGATGATGCCGCCGCAGGTCAGGCCGACCGCGAAGGCGTCGTCGTCGCTGTAGCCGAAGCGTTCGAGGACGGTCTCGCCGTCCTCCAGGGCCTGCCGGCACAGTTCGTAGACCGCGCCCTCCACGCAACCGCCGGAGACCGAGCCGATCGCCGTGCCGTCGGAGTCGACCGCGAGTGCGGCGCCCGGCCGGCGGGGTGCGCTGCCGCCGACGGCCACGACGGTGGCGACGGCGAAATCGCGTCCCTGCTCGACCCACCGGTGCAGTTCCTCGGCGATGTCCAGCATCTCTCGGTCTCCTTGTCAGCGGTTGCGTGGTGGGTGGCCGGGCGTCAGTGGACGCCCATCCAGCTTTCGATCGGGTTGAGGGCGAAGTAGACGAAGAAGATCACCGTCAGACCCCACATGAACGCCCCGATCTCCCGGGCCTTGCCCTGGGCGACCTTGATGGCGACGTACGAGATGACGCCGGCCGCGACTCCCGCGGTGATGGAGTACGTGAACGGCATGATCACGACGGTCAGGAAGACCGGGATCGCGGTGGCGCGGTCGGCCCAGTCCACGTGGCGGGCGTTCATCATCATCATGGCGCCGATGACGACCAGGGCCGCCGCGGCGACCTCGCCGGGGACGATCGCCGTGAGCGGGGTGAAGAACAGGCAGGCCGCGAAGAACAGGCCGGTGACGACGGAGGAGAGGCCCGTGCGGGCGCCCTCGCCGACGCCGGTCGCCGATTCGACGAAGACCGTCTGGCCGGAGGCGCCGGCGACACCGCCGACCGCGCCGCCCGCGCCGTCGATGAACAGGGCCTTGGACAGGCCCGGCATCCGGCCCTGCGCGTCGGCGAGCTTGGCCTCGGTGCCGACGCCGATGATGGTGGCCATCGCGTCGAAGAACCCGGCGAGCACGAGGGTGAAGACGATCATGCCGACCGTCATCGCGCCCACTTCGCCCCAGCCGCCGAACTCGACCTTGCCGAAGAGCGAGAAGTCCGGCATCGAGACGGCGCTGCCGTGCAGTTCGGGGGCGCCGCTGGCCCACTGCTTGGGGTCGATGACACCGGCCGCGTTGAGGACCACGGCGACCACCGTGCCGCCGACGATGCCGATCAGGATCGCGCCCGGGATGCCGCGTGCCTGGAGCATGAAGATCGCGAGCAGGGTCGCCGCGAAGAGCAGGACCGGCCAGCCGGCGAGTTCACCGGTCGGGCCGAGGGTCACCGGGGTCGACTTGCCCTGGTGCACGAAGCCGGCCTTCACCAGGCCGATGAGGGCGACGAAGAGGCCGATGCCCATGGTGATCGCGTGCTTCAGCGCCAGCGGGATCGCGTTCATGATCATCTCGCGCAGGCCGGTGACGACCAGGAGCATGATCACGGCGCCGTACATCACACACATGCCCATGGCCTGCGGCCAGGTCATCTGCGGGGCGACCTGCGAGGAGAGCACTCCGGAGACGGAGAGTCCCGCGGCGAGGGCGAGCGGCACCTTGCCGAAGAACCCCATCAGGAGCGTGGTGAAGGCCGCCGCGAACGCGGTCGCGGTGATCAGGGCCTTCTGGCCGAGCGTGTCCCCCGCCGCGTCCTTGCCGGACAGGATGAGGGGGTTGAGCAACAGGATGTACGCCATCGCCATGAAGGTGGTGACGCCGCCGCGCACCTCGCGCGCGATCGAGCTCTCCCGCTGGGATATGTGGAAGTACCGGTCGAGCCAGGACCGTCCGGCCGGGACGCGGCTACCCGCGCCCGCGTCCTCCGCGACGGTCTTCGGCTCCAGAGACTGCTGGGTCATGTGGGCCTACTCCCAAGGTTCAAAGGGGCACCCGAGACAGCCGCCCTGACGGCTGATCAACCGCACGTGCGGCTGTGGGATTTGGGAAGGTGCTTCGGCCGCACGACCCGGGGGACGGCCCGAGACGAACGATCAGGATCTGCTGCTGGTACTGACGTTGATCACTTTCCGATGGTTCAAGTTCCGCGAGCGGTGCGGCACTTGAGTACTCCGGGCGGCGCGGCGAAGTGTGACGTTCCCTGCGCCGCCCGGAGAGTCCTGCCCGGTGCCTACGCGGTGCCCGTGAGGTGCTCGGGGCGTACCGGCGTCCGGTTGAGCTCCAGACCCGTCGCGTTCCGGATCGCCGCGAGAACGGCCGGGGTGGACGACAGGGTCGGGGCCTCGCCGATGCCACGGAGCCCGTACGGGGCGTGGTCGTCGGCGAGTTCGAGCACGTCGACGGGGATGGTCGGCGTGTCGAGGATCGTGGGGATCAGGTAGTCCGTGAAGGAGGGGTTGCGCACCTTCGCGGTCTTCGGGTCGACGATGATCTCCTCCATGACCGCCACGCCGAGGCCCTGGGTGGTGCCACCCTGGATCTGGCCTACGACGGACAGCGGGTTGAGGGCCTTGCCGACGTCCTGGGCGCAGGCCAGTTCGACGACCTTGACCAGGCCGAGCTCGGTGTCCACCTCGACGACGGCGCGGTGCGCGGCGAACGAGTACTGGACGTGCCCGAATCCCTGGCCGGTGCGCAGGTCGAACGCCTCCGTCGGACGGTGCCGCCACTCGGCCTCGACCTCGACGGCCTCGCCTTCGAGCACGTCGGCCAGATCGGCGAGGACCTCGCCGCCGTCGGTGACGACCTTGCCGCCCTCCAGGAGGAGTTCGGCCGTCGCCCACGCGGGGTGGTAGGTGCCGAACTTGCGCCGGCCGAGCTCCAGGACCTTCTCGCGCACCAGCTCGCAGGAGTTCTTGACGGCGCCGCCGGTGACGTACGTCTGGCGCGACGCGGACGTCGAACCGGCGCTGCCCACCTGCGTGTCGGCGGGCTGGATGGTCACCTGGGTGACGCCCAGCTCGGTGCGGGCGATCTGTGCGTGGACCGTGACGCCGCCCTGGCCGACCTCGGCCATCGCGGTGTGGACCGTGGCGACGGGCTCGCCGCCCACGACCTCCATGCGGACCTTCGCGGTCGAGTAGTCGTCGAAGCCCTCGGAGAAGCCGACGTTCTTGATGCCGACCGCGTAGCCGATGCCGCGCACGACACCCTCGCCGTGCGTGGTGTTGGACAGGCCGCCGGGCAGCTGCCGTACGTCGGCGCCCTCGGAGCTCTCCCACTGGCGCTCGGGCGGCAGCGGCATCGCCTTGATGCGGCGCAGCAGTTCGGCGACGGGGGCCGGCGAGTCGACCGGCTGCCCGGTCGGCATGATCGTGCCCTGTTCCATGGCGTTGAGCTGCCGGAACTCGACCCGGTCCATGCCCACCGCGTCGGCGAGCTTGTCCATCTGGGCCTCGTAGGCGAAGCACGCCTGCACCGCGCCGAAGCCGCGCATGGCGCCGCAGGGCGGGTTGTTGGTGTAGAGCGCGATGGCCTCGATGTCGACGTCGTCGATCACGTACGGGCCGACGCTCAGCGAGGAGGCGTTGCCGACGACCGCCGGGGAGGCCGACGCGTAGGCGCCGCCGTCCAGGACGATCCTGCACTTCATGTGCGTGAGCTTGCCGTCCTTGGTGGCGCCGTGCTCGTAGTACAGCTTCGCCGGGTGGCGGTGGACGTGTCCGAAGAAGGACTCGAACCGGTTGTAGACGATCTTGACGGGCTTGCCGGTGCGCAGCGCCAGCAGGCAGGCGTGGATCTGCATCGACAGGTCCTCGCGGCCGCCGAAGGCGCCGCCGACGCCGGAGAGCGTCATCCGGACCTTGTCCTCCGGCAGGCCGAGGACCGGGGCGATCTGGCGCAGGTCGGAGTGGAGCCACTGGGTGGCGATGTACAAGTCGACGCCGCCGTCCTCGCCCGGCACCGCGAGTCCGGACTCCGGGCCGAGGAAGGCCTGGTCCTGCATGCCGAAGGTGTACTCGCCCTTGACGACGAAGTCGGCCTTCTCGGCGGCCTTCTCGGCATTGCCGCGGATGATCGGCTGACGGTGCACGATGTTCGGGTGCGGGACGTGGCCGATGTGGTGGTCGTCGCGGTTCTCGTGGATGAGGATCGCGTCGGGCGCGGTCGCGGACGCCTCGTCCGTGACGACGGGCAGTTCGCGATACTCGACCTTGATCTTCGCGGCGGCGCGGCGCGCGGTCTCCGGGTGGTCGGCGGCGACGATCGCGACGGGCTCGCCGTGGTGGCGGACCCTGCCGTGCGCGAGGACCGGGGTGTCCTGGATCTCCAGGCCGTAGTTCTTCACGGCGGTCGGCAGGTCGTCGTACGTCATGACGGCGTAGACGCCGGGCTGTGCGAGGGCCTCGGAGGTGTCGATCGACACGATCTCGGCGTGGGCGACCGTGGAGCGCAGGATCTGCCCCCACAGCATGTCCTCGTGCCACATGTCGGACGAGTAGGCGAACTCGCCGGTGACCTTGAGGGTGCCGTCCGGGCGGAGGGTGGACTCCCCGATGCCGCCCTTGGTCTTCGACCCCTGGGTCACCTTGGACGGGATGCCGGTGGTACGTGTGTCGGCCATGGCGTCAGACCCCCTCGGGCTCGGACTGGCGCGCGGCGGCGAGCCGGACGGCGTCCATGATCTTCTCGTAGCCCGTGCAGCGGCACAGGTTGCCCGACAGCGCCTCGCGGATGTCCGCGTCGCTCGGGTTCGGGTTACGCTCCAGCATCTCGTCGGCGGCGACCAGCAGGCCCGGGGTGCAGAATCCGCACTGGACGGCACCGGCGTCGATGAACGCCTCCTGGATGGGCGAGAGTTCGACGCCCTCACCGGTCTGCGAGTCGTGGCCCTTGGCCGCCCACTGCTTCGCCGCGTCGAGCGACGTCCCGGCCTTCTCGGCGGATCCGCAGGCGCCGGTCGCGCAACCACCGTGCTCCGCACGCTGCTTGGCGAAGTCGGCGAGCCCTTCGACCGTGACGACCTCGCGGCCCTCGACCTGGCCGGCGGCGACCAGACACGAACACACCGGCACACCGTCGAGGCGGACCGTGCAGGAACCGCACTCGCCCTGCTCACAGGCGTTCTTGGAGCCGGGCAGGCCCAGCCGCTCGCGCAGGACGTAGAGGAGCGACTCGCCCTCCCAGACGTCGTCGGCCTCCTGTGGACGGCCGTTGACCGTGAAATTGACGCGCATTACGCGACTCCCTCCGTGGCGGCGGCGGTGCCGCGGTACGACTCCCAGGTCCAGGTCAGGGTGCGGCGGGCCATGATGCCGACCGCGTGGCGGCGGTAGCTCGCCGTGCCCCGGACGTCGTCGATCGGGTTGCAGGCGGCGGAGCACAGGTCCGCGAACTGCTTGGCGACCGACGGGGTGATGATCTTTCCGTTGTCCCAGAAGCCGCCCTCTTCGAGCGCCGCGTTCAGGAAGTCCTCGGCGGTCTTCGCGCGGACCGGGGTCGGCGCCGCGGAGCCGATGCCGGTGCGGACCGTGCGGGTCTGCGGGTGCAGGGCGAGGCCGAACGCGCACACCGCGATGACCATGGCGTTGCGGGTGCCGACCTTCGAGTACTGCTGGGGGCCGTCGGCCTTCTCGACGTGGACGGCGCGGATCAGTTCGTCGGCGGCGAGCGCGTTGCGCTTCACGCCGGTGTAGAACTCGTCGATCGGGATGAGGCGGGAGCCGCGTACCGACTCGACCTCGACCTCGGCGCCGGCCGCGAGGAGGGCGGGGTGGGCGTCGCCGGCCGGGGAGGCGGTGCCGAGGTTTCCGCCGACGCCGCCGCGGTTGCGGATCTGCGGGGAGGCCACCGTGTGGGAGGCCAGCGCCAGACCGGGAAGCTCGCCGCGGAGGTTCTCCATGATCTGGGTGTACGGAACGGAGGCGCCCAGGCGCACGCTCTCCTCGCCGACCTCCCACTCGCTCAGCTCGCCGATGCGGTTGAGATCCAGGAGGTACTCGGGCCGGCGGTGGTCGAAGTTGATCTCGACCATCACATCGGTGCCACCCGCAATCGGCACAGCGGTGGGGTGCTCAGCCTTGGCGGCGAGCGCCTCCTCCCAGCTGGCGGGGCGAAGGAAGTCCATGAGTGGCTCTCTTCTTCGTATCGTGGGTCGTTCTGTTCAAGCCAGATCGTGTGCGGCGGGCCCGGCTCGTTCATGAGTTGTTTACGCGGAGTGGGGCCAGTACACAGCGCCGTCCCGCACCGGGGTCAGTCACCGAAACCATGAAGGAGTTGGCTGGCCAGGGAGCTCATCTTGTAGATTCGTATGAACGGAGGTCATCAGTAACCTCTTCGCTTTCCTCTGGAAACATCCGGCACGACCTGGGAATCAAGGAGCACCGCTCACGAAAGCCCAGGACACGGCCACACGGGGGCCTCGGCCACCGTCCCGAGGACCCGTGCCCCCGCTCCCGAGGGGGGCGACCCACAAGGGTCCTCGCCACAGAACCATCGTAGATTTCGAGACACAGAACGGCGGCGACGAGAATGCGGCTGCGCGCACTGCTGGACACCGACGCGCTGGGCCTGCGGCTGCTCGGCGGCGAGGACGAGCTGGACCGTGCGGTGCGCGGCGTGATGACCACGGACCTCAAGGACCCCAGCCGGTACCTCTCGGGCGGCGAGCTGGTCCTCACCGGCCTCGCCTGGCGGCACGACGCCGCCGACTCCGAGTCCTTCGTCCGCATCCTCGCCGGCGCCGGAGTGGCCGCCCTCGCCGCCGGTGAGGCGGAGCTGGGCGACGTGCCGGACGACCTGATCCTGGCCTGCGCCCGGCACCGGCTGCCGCTGTTCGCGGTGAACGAGTCGGTGGCCTTCGCGACCATCACCGAGCACGTCGTGCGCCAGGTCTCGGGCGAGCGGGCCGGGGACCTGGCGGCCGTGGTGGACCGGCACCGCCGGATGATGACGTCCGGCCCGGCCGGCGGCGGCCCCGACGTGGTCCTCGACCTGCTCGGCAGCGACCTGGACCTGCGGGCCTGGGTCCTGTCGCCCATCGGGCGGCCCATCGCCGGCTCGAAGGTCGCGGGGGCGGCTCTGGCGGCCGACGTGTGCGCCGAGCTCGCCGCCGAGCACCTGGCCGCGGCCCGCACCGGCCGCCGCGGCCCGCACCGGGTGACGGTCGGCACGGCCACGTACTCGCTCTTCCCGATCCGCGCGTCCGGGCGGTCCTCCGGCGCCTCGCGGGACGTGCGCGAGACCGTGCTCTCCGACTGGCTGCTCGCCGTCGAGGCGGACGCCGGGGACTGGCCCGAGGAGCGGCTCGACCTGCTCCAGGGCGTCACCCAGCTGATCGCGGTGGAGCGGGACCGGCGCGACGCGGCGCGCACGGTCCGGCGGCGGCTCGCGCAGGAGGTGCTGGAGCTGGTGCAGACGGGGGCGGCGCCGGCCGAGATCGCGGCGCGGCTGCGGGTCGCGGCACCGGTCCTGCTGCCCGGCCTCGGCGCCGCCCCGCACTGGCAGGTGGTCGTGGCGCGCGTCGAGTGGGAGGGCGGCGAGATCGAGGGCGGCCCGGTCGCCCAGTCGCTGCTGGAGGAGATCCTCGTCGACCCGCTGTCCGCCGGCCCCGAGCACTCCGACCGGATAGCGGTCGCCCATACGGGCGATGAGGCCATCGCGCTCGTTCCGCTCCCGGCGGTGTCCGCGGAGCACGACGGCTCCGAGGAGGGACTGCTCGCCGACTCGCTCCTGGAGGCGGTGCGGGACCCGCTGTCCGCCGGGCTCGACGACGACGGGCGGCTCACCCTCGGCGTCAGCGCCGCCGTGCACTCGGCGGAGGGTCTGCGCGGGGCGCTGGAGGAGGCCCGGCACGCGCGCAGGGTCGCCGCCGCGCGCCCCGGCCGGGTCTGCGCGGCCGGACACCAGGAGCTGGCCTCGCACGTGCTCCTGCTGCCCTTCGTGCCGGACGACGTGCGCCGCGCCTTCACGGCCCGGCTCCTGGACCCGCTGCGGGACTACGACCGCAGGCACCGCGCCGAGCTGATCCCCACCCTGGAGGCGTTCCTGGACTGCGACGGTTCCTGGACGCGTTGCGCCAGCCGTCTGCACCTGCACGTCAACACGCTGCGCTACCGCGTCGGACGGATCGAACAGTTGACGAGTCGTGATCTGTCACGCCTGGAGGACAAGTTGGACTTCTTCCTGGCACTGCGCATGAGCTGACGCGCGGCGCCCGCGAGCGGCGGCCGAACACCTATGACTTTGTGAAATCCTTCACCCACCCTCTTGGCCGGGCCCCGCGATCCGTGCTGAGATGCCACCACTCAACAGCTCAATGGTGTGCTCGGGGAGGGCAACGTGGCGCATACCGCCATGTCTGGTCACGGAACGACTGCAGGGGACGATCCACTCCAGACCGCGGTATGGCGGCTGCGCTCGCGAGCCTGCTGGGCCGACGCGGCCGCGCTGCTCCAGCCGCACACCGCGGAGGCGGCGCTCCAGCGGGCGTCGCTGCTCGTCGAACGGTGCCTGTACACCGAACAGGGCTGGGCCGAGGCGGAGGACGCGCTGCGGACCGCGGAGGCCGTCGCGCAGAGCGACGACGAGCGCGGCGCGGCGGCCTGCGAGCGGGGGCAGCTCGCGTACGCGGCGACTCTGCTCGGCGTGCGCGACCGGGCCGACGAGGCGCGGGCCGCGCTCGGCCGGGCCGCCGCGCTGCTCGCGCCCGGGGCCCGGGGCCGGGCCCTGCTGGACTTCCGGCGCGGACTGCTCGCCGAGAACCTCGCGCGCTCCCCGCAGGCCGCCCGCGCCGCCTACCGGCGCGCGCACGCGGGCGCGGTGGCCCACGACGATCCGCTGCTGCTCTCCTTCACCTGGCGGCATCTGGCCGGACTCGCCCTGCGGGACGGCGAGTTGGCCGAGGCGCGGCACGGGTTCGCCGAATCACTGCGGATCCGCGAGGAGTTGGGCTACCTCGTGGGCACGGCCCCCGCGCTGGCGTCGCTGGCGGACGCCGAGGCCGAACCGGAGGCGTCCCGTCTGCGCGCGGAGGCGGGCCGCCTGTTCCGGCTGCTCGGCGGCGTCCCGACCTGGCTGGCCCGCCAACTGGCCCCACCGGCGGCCACGGCCTGACCACCGGCGCCCTCGGCAGCGGGTTCGCCCGCTCCGGGCGGCCGGGACGGGAGAGGCCGCACCCGCCCGCCGGCGAACTCGCCGGATCCGGGTGCGGCCCGGCGCACAGGCCGCCGTACGGCCCCTGCGTCAGCCGCTCTGGGCGCGGGCCAGCAGGGTGCGGGCGAACTCCTGGACCGTGGTGCGGAGTTCGGGGTCACGGGCCACGTAGACGACCACGCCCACGATCACCAGGAGGATGAGGAAGCCGCGCAGTCCCCCGCTCCGGCCGCCGCCGTACGGCACGGGGCGGTGCAGATGGGGCGACCCCGAGTGGCGCGCGTGCGCGCGGGCCATGTCGTGCATCTCGCGGTGGCTGCGTACGTGGTTCTGGTGGATCTGCTGCGCCTGCTGCGCGGCCTGCTGGGCTTGTTGCTGGGCCATCCAGGACGGGTCGGGCATCGGAATCTCCCCCGGTGTCGGTCCGGCTCTCGCCGTGTACCGGGGGCCACGCCCGCGCCGCGCGCCGGGTTCCCGGTGTCACGGTGTGTTGCGCGGCGGATACCGCTCCGTGACACGAAGGGAGGAAGGGGTGCCCGCCGGCGGGGTCAGGACGCCCCGGCGAAGTGCTCGCGCACCAGCGACTGCACAACGGGCAGGTCCTCGGCGATCAACGCGTCGAGGAGGGCGGTGTGTTCGGCCGCGTCGGCGACCAGGTCGGCCCGGCCCCGGGAGACGGGACCGCCGACGAGCGGCCACTGGGCGCGCCGGTGCAGGTCGTCCGCGATCTGCACCAGCTGGTTGTTCCCGGACAGCGCCAGCACCGCGCGGTGGAAGGCCCGGTCGGACTCGGCATAGGTGGCGCGGCAGCCGGAGGACGCGGCGCGCGCGGTGGCCTCGGCGAGGGGGCGCAGCTCCGCCCAGCGCCCGGCGGGCACGGTGCGCGCGAGGCGCAGCATCACCGGCACCTCGATCAGGGCGCGGACCTCGGCGAGCTCGCCCAGTTCCCGGGTGCCGCGTTCGACGACCCGGAAGCCCCGGTTGGGCACGACCTCGACCGCGCCCTCCAGCGCGAGCTGCTGCATCGCCTCCCGTACGGGGGTCGCGGACACCCCGAACCGTTCGCCGAGCACGGGGGCCGAGTACACCTCCCCCGGGGCGAGCTCGCCCGCGACGAGCGCGGTGCGCAGGGCGTCCAGGATCTGCCCGCGCACGGAGGAGCGCTGCACGACGGGGCGGACGCCCTCGACCCGGGGGCGCGGGATGGGCGGCTCGCTGTGCGTGTGCTCGCCGCGGGCGCGGGCCGGGCCCCCGGCCTCGGGTCCGGTCACACCCCGGACGGCGCCGGCGCCCGCACCGGGCACGGCACCGTCGGGGACCCCGCCCCGTGTCCGCTCGCTGCCCGTGCCCCGGTCCATGTCCGCCGCCGTCGGCTGTGCGGGCACCCGGACGACCCCCGTACGGATGTCCGGGGTCCTCGCGCCTGCGGAGCCGTGCGCACTGCGCGGACCGGACTGCTCCACGGGTCCTCCTCCGGGCTTGGTGGTACTTGGGGGTCATTGCGGCGGTTGTTACCCGTCCGTCAAGCACCATAGGCGCACATGGCCTCAGTTCAAACACCCGATCTGACGGGTAAGGTAAGGCTTACCTGCTAACGATCGTGAAGCGGATGGTCCCGCATGCCCACTACAGCCCTGTCCGACGGAGCGGCCACGGACTCCCCGGCCGCCCCCGGGCGACCGTCGCCCCTCGGGGACGCGTACGCACGGCTGACCGAGGTCTTCGCCGGGCTGAGCGTGCGCGAGCTGAGCGCCGGCGAGGCGGCGCCGTCGGGCGAGGGGTGGGTCTGCGCAGCGGGGTTGGCGGCGGGCGGGACCGACCTCGACGCCTTCCTCGCCTGGGACGAGGAGCAGGTGACCCGGGACTACGGACAGCGGGCGCGCCCCGACGTCGTGGCCGGCTTCGGGCTGCACCGGTACGCCTGGCCGGCCTGTCTGCTGATCACCGTGCCGTGGTTCCTGCGGCGCCGCGTCCCCCGCTTCGCTGTGGAGGACGTCACATACGAGCGCACGCTCGGCAGCATGGCCGTGCGCGTCACGACGTTCGCATGCCTGCCCGGCGACCCCGCGGCCGGGCTGCCGGGCGCCCACGTCGTCCCCGACGAGGAGGCGCTGCGCGCGGAGGTGCGGGCCGCGGTGGCCGAGCACCTGGAGCCGGTCCTCGGCGGCTTCGGCCCCCGCATGCGGCGGCGCGGCCGAGCGCTGTGGGGCATGGCGACCGACGAGGTCGTCGAGGGGCTCTGGTACATCGCGCACCTGCTCGGCGAGGAGCGGCGGGCGATGCGCGAGCTGGAGCTGCTGCTGCCGGGGTCGACCCAGCCCTACGCCGGTTCCGCAGCGTTCCGCGAGCTGACCGGCCCGAACGGCGAGTCCCTGCCCACCCGCGACCGGGTGACCTGCTGCTTCTTCTACACGCTGCGCCCGGAGGACACCTGCACCACCTGCCCGCGCACCTGCGACGCGGACCGGGTGGCCAAGTTGGCGGCGGCCGCGGCCGGTTGAGCCGTCCCGGACGGGAGCGGCCCACGAGTGCCCTAAGATCAACTCCGGCGACCCCCCGCGCGGTGAGGCTCCGCGGATCGCAGTCGATTCACAACTTCCTCACTTGTCGCAGGAACTTTCCGTCGAACCATCCGTACGGGTAATCTTATTCGCACTCAACTCCCGTCCCTCGCGCGGCAGTTCGAGCAGAATGCCGCCCTGCGCATCCCCTTGCACTCCCTTGGCGGCCTCTTGCCCCGAAACCCCCTGAGGGCTGACGGGATTGGGCCACTATGGCGGGCGTTACGCCCTATCCCAATGCAAGGGACCCCAGATGAGATTGACCGACATATCGCTGAACTGGCTGCTTCCGGGCGGCGTCTTGCTCCTGGGACTGCTGGCGGCGGTGGCGGTGCTCGCGCGCGGCAAACGGTCCGGGGAGAGCGCGGGCAGCGACGACTCGTGGGAGCGCAGCGAGGAGCGTCGCAGGCGCAAGGAGGCCATCTACGGCACCGCCTCCTACGTGCTGTTGTTCTGCTGCGCCGCGGTCGCCGCGGCGCTGTCCTTCCACGGCCTGGTCGGCTTCGGCCAGCAGAACCTCGGCCTCTCCGACGGCTGGGAGTACCTCGTCCCGTTCGGCCTGGACGGCGCGGCGATGTTCTGCTCCGTGCTCGCGGTGCGGGAGGCCAGCCACGGTGACGCGGCGCTCGGCTCCCGGATACTCGTGTGGACGTTCGCGGGTGCCGCGGCCTGGTTCAACTGGGTGCACGCTCCCCGGGGCATCGACCACGCTGGCGCCCCGCAGTTCTTCGCGGGCATGTCCCTGTCGGCCGCGGTGCTGTTCGACCGCGCGCTGAAGCAGACCCGGCGTGCCGCGCTGCGCGAGCAGGGCCTGGTCCCGCGTCCGCTGCCGCAGATCCGCATCGTCCGCTGGCTGCGCGCGCCCCGGGAGACGTACGGCGCCTGGTCGCTGATGCTCCTGGAGAACGTCCGCAGCCTGGACGAGGCCGTCGAGGAGGTCCGCGAGGACCGGCGCCAGAAGGAGCAGAACCGGCTGCGCCGCCGGGAGCAGGAGCGGGTCGAGCGCGCTCACCTCAAGGCGCTCAGCCGGGGCCACCGAGGGCTGGCCGGCCGCGGCGGCGGCCGGGAGCTGGAGACCGCGACGGTGGAGCGGGCGCCGGGCCAGGCCTCCGCGGAGCCTGCCATATCCACCGCGGAGCAGCTGCCCGTGCGCTCACGGCCGTCCCTCACTCCCGTCCGCAAGAGCACTGAGCCGATCACCGTCGACCTCACCGCGGAGGACGACACGATGGCCCTGCCGCGCCTCGACTCGCTGGAGCGCAAGCTGAAGGACCTCGAGCAGCAGTTCGGCTGAGGTCCCCGGTCCGCACGAGCCGGACGGCCCGGCCGGATCCCGGCCCGGCCCGGACAACACCACGGCGGCGCGGTGTCTACGACACCGCGCCGCCGTCCAGTTCGAACCACACCGCCTTGCCCACGCCGTGCGCCCTTACCCCCCAGGCGTCGGCCAGGGACTGGACGAGGACCAGGCCTCTGCCGTGCGTGCTGTCGTCGGCGTCCGGCAACCGCAGCCTGGGCCTGCGTCCCACGAAGTCCCTGACCTCTACGCGGAGTCCGCGGGGACCGACGGTGGCCGTCAGGACCGCGTCGTGGTCGGTGTGGATGAGGGCGTTGGTGACGAGCTCGCTGGTCAGCAGCTCGGCTATCTCGGAGCATCCCGGCCTGCCCCAGTGCCGTAACAACTCCCGCAGAGCCCTGCGCACCTCGGGCACCGCCCGCAGGTCCGCCCTGCCCAGCCGGCGCCTGAGCTGCGCGCCGTCCTCCCCGTCGCCCGCCCCGTCGGCCGCTTCCTCCACTGCCTTGGCGGAGGAGGCCCCCATGGCCATGGGACCACCTCCTCGTGCCTGCCTCTTCATGACCCCCGCCTGCGTGCCGATGTCGGTTCCCCTCCAGTTCGAACACGTTCACGGGGATCCATGCCCAGGCGGGAACGCGGCAGTCATGTCGAATCGTCAACCACCCGCCGGGGCGACGCGGGTGCGCGGTGTTCACGCGGGGAAGGGACACTCGGGACAGAGCCGTCCGAGCGCCGAGGAGCCGCCGTGCACGACGACCGTTCGCTGGTGGAGGCGCGCCTGGAGCGTGCGCTGCGGCAGTTCCTGCGCCCCGCGCAGTACACCGACCGGGTCCCGCTCGCCCTGTCCGTGTGGCACGTGCCCGGCGAACCCGTCCCCGTCGACCAGGCGCTCCAGGCCGCCTACGAGCCCTTCACCACCGGCACGCTCTGGGGAAAGCCCTGGTCGACGAGCTGGTTCCGCATCGAGGGCCGGGTGCCCGAGGAGTGGGCGGGCCGGCACGTCGAGGTGGTCGTCGACCCCGGCTTCACGGGTGACGGCCCCGGCTTCCAGGCGGAGGGGCTCCTGTACGACGCCTCCGGCGTCCCCCTGAAGGGGATCCATCCCCGCAACCGGCACCTGACGGTCGGTGCGCCCGCGCGGGGAGGCGAGGCCGTGAACCTGCTGCTGGAGGCGGCGGCCAACCCGGCGGTCCTGCACGGCTTCGAGCCTACGCACCTCGGGGACGTGCTGACCGCAGGCGATGGGCCCGTCTACCGATTCGCGGCTGCCGAACTCGCCGTACTCGACCCCGACGTGTGGCGGCTCGTCCTCGACGTCGAGGTGCTCTCGGAGCTGATGCACGAACTGGACGCGGGCCGGCCACGGCGGCACGAGATCCTGCGGGCGCTGGAGGACATGCTGGACGTCCTGGACCTGCACGACGTGCCCGGCACGGCGCCCGCGGCCCGCGGCGCGCTCACGGAGGTGCTGTCCCGGCCCGCGGCGGCGAGCGCGCACCGGATCTCGGCGACCGCGCACGCCCACATCGACTCGGCGTGGCTGTGGCCGCTGCGCGAGACGGTCCGCAAGGCGTCCCGCACCTTCGCCAACGTCACCGCACTGGCCGGTGACTACCCCGAGCTGGTGTTCGCGTGCTCGCAGGCCCAGCAGTACGCCTGGGTGAAGGAGCACCAGCCGCACATCTGGGAACGCATCAAGAAGGCCGTGGAGGAGGGGAACTGGGCCCCGGTCGGCTCCATGTGGGTGGAATCGGACGCCAACATGCCCGGCGGCGAGGCACTGGCCCGACAGATCGTGCACGGCAAGCGGTTCTTCCGGGAGGAGTTCGGCGTCGAGACCGAGGAGATCTGGCTGCCGGATTCCTTCGGCTACACGGCCGCCTTCCCGCAGCTGGCGAAGCTGGCGGGCGTCCGCTGGTTCCTCACCCAGAAGCTGAGCTGGAACCAGTCCAACCGGATGCCCCACCACACGTTCTGGTGGGAGGGCATCGACGGGACCCGTGTCTTCACCCACTTCCCGCCCGTCGACACCTACAACTCGCAGTTCCACGGCCGTGAACTCGCCCACGCCGAACGCAACTTCGCCGAGAAGGGCCGGGCCACCCGCTCGCTCGTGCCGTTCGGGTGGGGCGACGGCGGTGGTGGTCCCACCCGCGAGATGCTGGAGAAGGCGCGGCGGCTGCGCTCCCTGGAGGGCTCGCCGCGCCTCGAGATCGAGCGGCCCTCGGCGTTCTTCGCGGCGGCCGAGGAGGAGTACGGGGCCCACGCGCCCGTGTGGTCGGGCGAGCTGTACCTGGAACTCCACCGGGCCACCTACACCACGCAGGCGAAGACGAAGCAGGGCAACCGGCGCTCCGAACACGCGCTGCGCGAGGCCGAGTTGTGGTGCGCGGCCGCGGCGGTGCGCGCACCGTCGTACACGTATCCGTACGACGCGCTCGACCGGCTGTGGAAGACCGTGCTGCTGCACCAGTTCCACGACATCCTGCCCGGGTCGTCGATCGCCTGGGTGCACCGCGAGGCGCGGGAGACGTACGCGCGGGTGCTGGCCGAGGTGGACGAGCTGACCGCCCGGGCCGTGCGGGCACTGGGCTCCGGCGCGCCCGCCGTGCTGAACGCCTCTCCCTACGAGCGGACGGAAGTGGTCGGGGACGCGCTGGTGACCGTGCCCGGACTGGGGAGCGCCGCGGTGCCGGACACGGCGGACCCGGCGGACGCCCGGGTCCGGGCCGAGCGGTCGGGCGACACGATCGTGCTGGAGAACGAGTGGCTGCGGGTGCGGATCGACCGCGACGGGCTGCTCACCTCCGTACGGGACCTCGCGCGCGGCCGGGAGGTCCTGTGCGGCCCCGGCAACCTGCTGCAGCTCCACCCCGACCATCCCAACGCCTGGGACGCCTGGGACATCGACCGGCACTACCGGCGCACCCGCACGGACCTGACCGACGCCGAGTCGGTGGAACTCGTGGAGAGCGGACCGCTGCGGGCCGTCGTGCGGGTCACCCGCGCGTTCGGCAGCTCCCGGATCGTCCAGGACATCCGGCTGGCTGCGGCGGCCCGCAGGCTGGACGTGGTGAGCGAGGTCGACTGGCGGGAGTCGGAGAAGGTCCTCAAGGCCGCCTTCCCTCTCGACGTGCACGCCGAACGCTCCGCCGCCGAGATCCAGTTCGGCCATGTCCACCGGCCCACCCACGCCAACACCGGCTGGGACGCGGCCCGGTTCGAGATCTGCGCCCACCGGTGGCTGCGGGTCGCCGAGGACGGGTACGGCGTGGCGGTCCTCAACGACTCGACCTACGGCCATGACGTGACCCGCTGCGCGCACGAGGACGGTCTCGGCACGACCGTGCGGCTGACGCTGCTGCGCGCCCCGCACAGCCCGGACCCCGAGACCGATCTCGGCACCCACCGGTTCACATACGCGCTGCTGCCCGGTGCGGACGTGGGTGACGCCGTCGCGGAGGGACTCGCGCTCAATCTGCCGCTGCGCGTGGCCGGGGCGCCGGCACTCGCTCCCCTGGTGAGCGTCGACAACCCGGCCGTCACCGTCGAGTCGGTCAAGCTCGCCGAGGACCGCAGCGGCGATGTGGTGGTGCGGCTGTACGAGTCCCGGGGCGGCCGGGCGCGCTGCGAGCTGACCGCCGGCTTCCCGGTGGCCCGTACCGAGGTGACGGACCTGCTGGAGCGGCCGCTCCACGAGACGGCGGGCCCCTTCACCCTGCGGCCGTTCCAGATCCTGACGCTGCGGCTGCGGCTGCGGCCGGCGTAGCCGCGCCGGCGCTCGCTCCGTGCCGTCGGTGCCCTGTGCGCCGACGGGTCCCCTCGGTGGTCGAGGGGGCCCGCCGGCACGGGCAGCCGCGGCGGGGCCTACGGCCGCGGCACGTTGCGCAGGTTCGAGCGGGCCATCTGCACCATCCGTCCGACGCCTCCGTCGAGCACCATCTTCGACGCAGACAGCGCGAAGCCCGTCACCATCTCCGCGCTGATCTTCGGCGGGATGGAGAGCGCGTTGGGGTCGGTGACGATGTCGACGAGAGCCGGACCCTTGTGGCTGAAGGCGTCCTTCAGGGCACCGGCGAGCTGCTTCGGCTTCTCGACGCGGACGCCGTACGCCCCGCAGGCGCGGGCCACCGCCGCGAAGTCGGGGTTCTTGTTCGAGGTGCCGTACGAGGGCAGCCCGGCGACCAGCATCTCCAGCTCGACCATGCTCAGCGAGGAGTTGTTGAACAGGACGACCTTCACCGGCAGGTCGTGCTGGACGAGGGTGAGGAAGTCTCCCATCAGCATGGTGAATCCGCCGTCGCCGGACATCGACACGACCTGCCGCCTGCGGTCGGTGAACTGCGCGCCGATCGCCATCGGCAGCGCGTTGGCCATCGAGCCGTGCGAGAACGAACCGATGACCCGGCGGCTGCCGTTGGGCGAGATGTAGCGGGCGGCCCAGACGTTGCACATGCCGGTGTCGACGGTGAACACCGCGTCCTCGTCGGCGAGTTCGTCGAGGACCGAGGCGACGTACTCGGGGTGGATCGGCACGTGTTTCTCGACCTTGCGGGTGTACGCCTTGACGACTCCTTCGAGGGCGTCCGCATGCTTCTTCAGCATCTTGTCCAGGAAGCGCCGGTTCCCCTTGGGCTTCACGCGCGGGATCAGACAGCGCAGGGTCTCCTTCACGTCGCCCCAGACCGCGAGGTCCAGCTTGGAGCGACGGCCCAGGTGCTCGGGCCGCACGTCGACCTGGGCGATCCTGACGTCGTCGGGCAGGAAGGCGTTGTACGGGAAGTCGGTGCCGAGCAGGATCAGCAGATCGCACTCGTGGGTGGCCTCGTAGGCGGCGCCGTAGCCGAGCAGTCCGCTCATGCCGACGTCGTACGGGTTGTCGTACTGGATCCATTCCTTGCCGCGCAGCGCGTGCCCGACCGGGGACTTGATCTTCCCGGCGAACTCCATGACCTCGGTGTGCGCGCCGGCCGTGCCGCTGCCGCAGAACAGGGTGACCTTCTCCGCCTCGTCGATCATCGCGACGAGCTTGTCGATCTCCGTGTCGCCGGGGCGGACGCTGGGCCGCGAGGTGACGAGCGCGGTCTCGACGGGCTTGTCCGGGGCCGGTTCGTCGGCGATGTCACCGGGCAGCGTGACGACGCTGACACCGGACTGGCCGACGGCGTGCTGGATGGCGGTCTGCAGGACCCGGGGCATCTGCTTCGGGCTGGAGATCAGCTCGCTGTAGTGGCTGCACTCCTGGAAGAGCCGGTCGGGGTGGGTCTCCTGGAAGTAGCCGAGACCGATCTCGCTGGAGGGGATGTGCGAGGCGAGGGCCAGGACGGGTGCCATGGAGCGGTGGGCGTCGTACAGGCCGTTGATGAGGTGCAGGTTGCCGGGGCCGCAGGAGCCGGCGCAGGCCGTGAGCTTTCCGGTGATCTGGGCCTCGGCGCCCGCGGCGAACGCCGCCGTCTCCTCGTGCCGGACGTGGATCCAGTCGATCGCGGAGTTGCGCCTGATCGCGTCGACGACCGGGTTCAGGCTGTCGCCGACCACGCCGTACAGGCGCTCGACGCCCGCGCGGACGAGGATGTCGACGAACTGTTCGGCGACGTTCTGCTTGGCCATGCCTCACGCACCCCTTCGTGCTCCTCGGATCCCTTGGGTCCATGAATTCACACGGCGCGCTGTCACGCCTCCCACACGGCCGCGGCCGTACGGTCATCGGCGTAGCCCTTGACCCGTACCAGTGTGTCGGCGAGGAACGCGGCGAGACCGGGCGGCTGTGCTGCCGACCACCGCGTCGTGAGGTGCTCGGCGAGTCCGGGTTCGCCGCGCAGCGGGTCCGCGAGGCCCGCGCTGCACAGCAGCAGGGTGTCACCCGGGCGGGCGACCGAGGCACGGAAGCGGAACGGGTCGCGGGGCGGCTCGGGGGCCGGTTCGTAGGGGCTCGGGGGTGTGGTGATGCCCAGGTCCATGGTGAGCCGGTCGCCCTCGGGCGTCTCGTGGGGCAGTGACCCGAAGCCGACGACGGGCTCACCGGTGGCCTCGGCGACACGCGGCTCGATGTCCTGCCACTCGCCGTCCCGCAGCCGGAACAGTCCGCCGGCGCCGACGCCGAAGAACACCCGGGTGCGGCACTGCGGGTCGGCGGGCAGCAGCAGGCAGCGCAGACCGGCGGTGTACTCCTCCGGTTCGATGCCCTGTTCGGCCGCGCTCGCCCGGAGCCTGCCGAGGCTGCGGTCGGTGAGCCGGTGCAGTCCGGACTTCAGGTCGCCGCGCCGGGCGGCCCGGATGTCCTCGGCCAGCCGGGCGTGGCTGCGGCCCACGGCCTGTCCGATCCACCGGCACACCTCTGCGGCCGCCCGGTGGGCGCCGGGGGTGGCGCGTGCCCCGGTCGCCATCGCCACCAGGACCAGCGCCTGTTCGCCCGTCCCGAAGCGGGCGGTGAGGAGCGAGTCCCTGCGCGGCTCGCCGCGGTAGCGGGCGGAGTCGCCGCGCGCGGACACGGCCCGCAGGGTGCTGGTCCCGTAGCAGGCGCCGTCCAGGACCGTGTCGGCGACGAGGTCGCCGAGGTCGTCCGGATCGGCGGGCGGGAGCGCGGTGGGTTCGGCTGCGTAGGTGGGCGGGCCGGAGCCGACGTGCCCGACGGAGGGCGGCGAAGGGGGTGGGGCAAGGGCGGTCCCCCGGGCGGGAGCCTCCTCCGGTGCGGCGGGGGGCGAGGCGTCCTCCGGATCCGCGAGGGGTGCGGGCGGCGGGGCCGGGGGCAGGGGCGGTGGTTCGGCGGGCGTTCTCGACGCGGGTACCTGCGGGAGCGGCGCGGGGCCGGGCGCGAGGTCGCCCGCCTCCGGCGGGGTGTCGCTCGCGGGCTCGGGCTCCTGCGGGCGGAACCCCGGCGGTGTGGGCCCGGGCGGGAAGGCGGCGGGTGCGGGCGGTCCGAGGGGCGGGGGCTCCCAAGGAGCGGGCTCCCGGGTGAGGCCGCTGCGCCGGAGCGGGGGCTCGGCCTCGGGAGGTGCCGCGGGCGGGTCGTGGCGCTCCCACCGGCCGGGGTGGGAACGGCCGTCACCGCGCTGCCCCGGCACCGCGGGGGGCCGCTCCGGCGGGGACGGGACATCGGCCACGGGCGCGTCCGGTCCCGTGCCGGACCGCAGCTCGACCGTCCCGGCGGCCGAGGCGAACCGGTCGTCCAGGGAATCGGCCGCGGTGGCGGGTCCCGTGTCCTCGGTGGAGTCGTCGTACAACTGCCTCCACCAGTCGTCCTCATGACCGGTGGGCTTCTCCCCCTGCTGACTCATGCCCCTAATTGTCCACCGCGAGGGCCGGTTGAAAACGGGGCATCCGGAAAAACCGGCCAAGGGACTGGCTGTCGAACGGCATGTCGGACGAAGCGTCGAACGGTATTGCGACCGGGGCGCGGTCGTGCGCACAGCCGGCCGCCGGACGGCCCCACCCCCCACGGGAGGACCATCCGGCGGCGTCGTGGTGACCGGGGTCTAGCGCACGTCGTAGGCCCGGGTCACGGTCTGGACGACCGAGTTGCCGTTGCTGTCGGTCAGTTCGGTCCTGAGGGTGACCTGCTCGCCCTGGGCTCCGCCGTGATCGACGGTCGCGGTCCACTTGCCGGCGTCGCGGGTGGTCGCGGCCTGCTTCCAGGTCTCTCCACCGTCGTACGAGTACGACAGCTTCACCGAGGTGAGCGTGCCCGGCCGGTAGCCCGCGTGACCGGTCGCGGTGAGCGTGATCCGCTGACCGTCCTCGGCCGGCAGGGTCTTCAGGCCGTCCTCCGGCAGGCCGTAGCGCGGGAAGAGCAGGGGGATGCCCTGCGAGTAGGCGTCCTCGTCGAGGTGCGAGCGGAACGACCAGGTGGTGACGGTCTGCGGGGAGCGGTTCCAGACGCGCGAGCCGATCTTCATCGTGTGGAGGGTGAGGGCGTACGCGGAGTCGTCGGCCGGGACCTCGAACACCCCGTAGGGGACGGAGCTTTCGCCGATCGTCTCGCCGTCGCGCCGCAACTGCATGGAGCCGATGTCACCGAACCCGCCCTGGATTCCCTGGTGCTGGGCGTCACCCCAGAATCCGGGAGCCACGCCGATCAGGTTGCCCTGCCGTTCGGCGGCGAGTGCCTGCTCCCCGGAGGAGTCCAGGGGGGCCACCGGCGAGAGGACTCCGCCGTACCACTCCTCCGTCCGCCGTTCGCCCTTCGTGTAGCCGCGCACCGGGTCGATCATGAACTCGCCCCAGGGGAAACTGCTGGAGACCTGGTGTCCCCAGCCGGTGGTGCCGGCCGAGTAGTACTCGGTGCGGCTGAAGGGCGCGGGCACGGTCTCCAGGTCGCCGAAGAAGCCGCCGAGTCCGTTCGGGCGGGTGACCGAGGGCAGGTCGATGTAGTCGGTGGCGGTGCCCACCGCGCGGTAGGTGGCACTCGTGGCGGCCAGTTCGCGGTCGTGGACCCGGTAGGTGCGGGCGTTGCGGATCTGACCCGTCTCCGGGAAGGCCAGGTTGTAGACGTACGGGCTCTTCGCGGTGGCCTTCCAGCGCAGGGTCACGTCACCGGCGGCGAGCAGCGCCTCGGCCTCCTCGGTGGGTACGGCGAGGACGGGCAGCGGGCCGCCGGTGAAGCCGGTGGCGGGGTACCAGCGGCCGGGCGCCTCACGGTAGGCGAGGACCGCCAGCGCGCCCGCCGCCTTCGCGGCCGACGCGACGGCCGTGGCGCTCCCGCCGTCCGGCAGCTCGACGAGGGCGATCTTCCCCTTGGCGCCTGCGAGGTCCTGTGCCGTACCGGACTTGGCGTCCACGAGGGGGGCCTGTCCGGTGCCGTCGAGGTTGGCGGAGTTGGTGGAAGCGGTCACGGGGTGCAGCCTCGGGCCGCCCACGACGGCGAGTTCGGAGATCTGCGGGGCCGCGGCGCGCCAGAAGCTGTCGAACTCGAAGGTGCCGTCGCTCGCCCGGCCCTCGACGGAGGCGTAGTAGCCGCGCACCGAGCGTGAGCCCTCGGCCGTGCCGGCGTGCAGCCAGGTGTCGTCCCAGGAGCGGGCGAACCCGAGTGTGGCGCCGCGGAGTTCGGACTCCTTGTCCGTGCTGATGCTCAGCCGGTGGGCGGTACGGGCATCGAGGACGACGGTGGTGTCCTTGCGTATCTCCAGCTGCGGGCGGGCCAGGTAGGACAGCGAGTCGATCAGGGTTCCCGCGGTCGCCGGTGTGGCGATGAAGCCGGAGAGGAAGTAGCTGCCGGGGCGTACGCGGTACGTCTGGTCGTCCGCGCCCTCGTTGAAGCGTCGCTCGCCGCTCGCGTCGTCGGTGCCGATGAGGTCGACGGACGAGCCGGACGTGGCGGGACGGCCGAGCCGGTCGACGAGCTTGACCCGCAGGGTGACGGTCTCCGGTTCGACGTAGAGGGAGAAGGGGGTCGAGACGGAGACGCCGTCGGCGGTGGCGAGGACACGGCCGGTGACATCGCCGTACTGGGCGCGGGTCAGGGACGCGTCGGGGTCGAGCTTCAGCGGTACCTCGACGGTGGCGCCGGCGGGGACGGTCACCGAGCGGCTGCCGAGCCGGGCGACCGACGAGCGGACGGTGGAACCGTCGTTGCCGGTGACACGGCCGACGGAGAGCTTCAACTCGACTTTTTCGTCACCGGTGTTGGTATAGGGAACCGTGACGCTCCTGCGGTCGCCGGCGTCCTGCGGCCAGGCGAAGCTGCCGCCCTGCACGGCGGGCGCGCCCAGCACGGTCTGGTCGATCGCGGCCTTGACGTCGAGCCGTCCGCCGCCGGTCTCGCGGACGTCGCCGGGGATGCCGGTGTCCGCGGAGGAGACGAGGGCCGCCTTGATCTGCTGCGCGTCCCAGTCGGGGTGGCGCTGCTTGACGATCGCGGCGGCGCCCGCCACGTGCGGGGTGGCCATCGACGTGCCGCTCATGGACTGGTAGGCGTAGACGCCGCGGCCGCCCGCGTTGGCTGCCGAGATGCCCACACCGGGCGCGGTGATCTCCGGCTTCAGCGTGTGCGAGCCGTAGGCCGGGCCGCGGCTGGAGAAGGACGCCGTGGAGTCGTCGCGATCGACGGCGCCGACGGTGAGGACGCCGGGCGCGCAGCCGGGCGAGGAGACCGAGTCGAGGGAGGGGCCGGTGTTGCCGGCCGCGATGACGAAGAGCGTGTCGCGGCTGGACTCGGCGAGTTGCTGCGTGGCCGCGCTCATCGGGTCGGTGCAGTCGGTGCGGGCCGGGTTGCCGAGGCTCATCGAGACGACGTCGGCGCCCTGGTCGACGGCCCACTGCATGCCGGCGATGATCCACGACTCCGCGCCCGAGCCGGAGTCGTCGAGGACCTTGCCGTTCAGCAGGTCGGCGCCGGGGGCGACACCCTTCTTCCTGCCGTCGCTCGCCGCGCCCGTGCCGCCGACGGTGGACGTGGTGTGCGTGCCGTGCCCTTGGCGGTCGCTCGTGTCCGGCGAGTCCGTGAAGTTCTCCGAGGCGGTGATCCGGCCCTTGAGGTCGGGGTGTTCGGCATCGACACCGGTGTCCAGGACGGCGACCTTGGTGCCCTTGCCGTCGTAGCCCGCGGCCCACGCCTCGGGGGCGTGCACCTGCCGGGTCGAGCGGTCCAGGGTGGCCCGGACCTTCTCGTCGAGCCACAACTTCTTCAGTCCGCCCGCCGCGCGGGAGCGGGAGTTCGTGATGTCGGCCCAGAAGTCCGCGGCGTTCTTCTTGTCGGCCTTGAGCGCGAGGCCGTCGATCGGTTCGAGGGCGACACCGCGTTCGGCGCCGCGCGGCGTGGCCGGGACCGAGCGGGCGGCCGACGCCCGGTACGTGGCGATCAGCGGCAGGGTCGCGCTGTGCGCGTCGTCGTAGCCCTGCCGGACCAGGCCGGTGACGTTGAAGAGCTCCTCGTCCACGCGGCCGGCCGCGATGGCGGCGACGGCTCCCGCGGGATAGACGTACAGGTCTTCGCCGGACCGGCGGGTCTGTGTGAAGGGAGTGGTGCCGTCGTCGCCGGGAAGGGCGGTCGCCCCGTCCTTCGTCACCAGGACGCGGTCGCCGGTGACGAGCGTGACGACGGCACCCGAGGCGGCGGCACCGCTTCCGGTCAGCGGCTTCTTCGTGTCGTGTGCGGCCCCTGCGGGCACGGCTGCCGTGACGGCGAGGACGGCGGCGGTCGCCGCGCCCAGTGCCGTACGGACGGTCGTCTTCCCCAAAATCCCACTCCCCAAGATCGCTCCACCCGTGTCCGCCGGCGCCCGGACGAACCGGTGAGGCCGTGTCCGCGCAGGCCAAGAAGGCCCAAGGAGGGCATTACGGGCGGTGGTTGATGCTGCGGTGGCGTGAGCTTGGCAGAGAGGCGGGTGGTGCGGCGATGATGTGCCCAGGCGGGTTTGCGCCGTGGCTGTTTCCCGCCATGGACGCCACCGACCGGCCGGAACGCATTCTCGGGGAGGGACTTCGCCGCATGCTGGGAGCGATAGGTCTGGACGAGACGCACGAGTCGGCCTACCGGGCGCTCGTGTCCGTGGGCGCCGCCGACGTGCCCGATCTCGCGCGACGGCTCACACTCGGCGAGTACGACACGGAGCGCGCCCTGCGCCGGCTGGAGCGGCACGGTCTGGCGGCGCAGTCGACGGCCCGGCCCGGGCGCTGGGTCGCCGCGCCGCCGGGTGTCGCGCTCGGGGCGCTGCTCACCCAGCAGCGGCACGAGCTGGAGAAGGCGGAGCTGGCGGCCGCGCTGCTCGCCGAGGAGTACCGCGCGCAGGCCGCGGAGCCCGCCGTGCACGACCTGGTCGAGGTGGTGATGGGCGCGGCGGCCGTCTCCCAGCGTTTCCTCCAGCTCCAGCTGGGGGCGAGCGAGGAGGTGTGCGCGCTGGTCACCGGGAACCCCGTGGCCGTCTCCGGCATGGACAACGACGCCGAGGAGCAGGCCGTCGGGCGGGGCGTCGGTTTCCGGGTGGTCGTCGAGCGCGCGGTCCTCGACAAGCCGACCGGGATCACCGAGCTGTCCGCCGCGCTCGGCCGGGACGAACAGGTACGGGTCGTGGACCAGGTCCCGACCAAGCTGGTCATCGCCGACCGGGCGCTGGCGATGGTCCCCCTCACCTCGAACACGGCGGAGCCGTCCGCGCTGGTCGTGCACGCGAGCGGGTTGCTGGAGCTGCTGTCCGGGCTCTTCGACTCGGTGTGGCGGGACGCGCTGCCCCTGCGGATCGGCAGCCGGGGCGTGCTGGAGCAGGAACCCGACGGGCCGGACTGCACCGACCTGGAGATCCTGTCGCTGCTGCTCGCCGGGCTCACCGACGCGAGCGTCGCCAAGCAGCTGGATCTGGGGCTGAGGACCGTGCAGCGCCGGGTGAAGCGGCTGATGGAGCTGACGGGGGTGACAACGCGGCTCCAGCTCGGCTGGCACGCGTACGAGCGGGGCTGGGTGGCGCGGGACTGACCTGCGGCTTCCCGTTCGCTCCTGCACCCTGGGCAGATGGGAGCGTGGGAACTCCTGCCGGTCGGCGTGGTGATGCTGCTCGGCCTGGCCGGAGTACTGGTGCCCGGTGTGCCGGGCTCGTGGCTGGTCTGGGCCGCGGTCGCGTGGTGGGCGCTGGAGGACCCGCGTGCCCTGTCGTGGGGGGTGCTGGTCGGCGCGACCGGGGTCCTGCTGCTGTCCCGGGCGATCCGCTGGGCGCTCCCGCCGCGGCGGCTGCGTGCGAGCGGAGCCACCACCCGGACGGCGGTGTACGCCGGTCTCGGGGCACTGCTCGGCTTCTTCCTGGTGCCGGTGGTCGGAGCGATACCCGGTTTCCTCGGCGGCATCTACCTGTGCGAACGGCGCCGGCTGGGCGGGCACGGACAGGCGGGCACGGCGGTACGGACATTGATGCGGGCGGGCGGCTGGAGCGTCCTGACGGAGCTCTTCGCCTGCCTGCTGATCCTGGGGGCATGGCTGGGGGCGGTGATCTGGGGCTGAGCCGGGCCCCTGGCGGTGGCGAAGAAGCCGACGTCAGGGTCGCCGAGCCGGGGCCGAGGAGCCGGGGCCGGGCCGAGGAGCCGGTGCCGAGGAGCCGGGGCCGGGCCGAGGAGCCGGTGCCGAGGAGCCGGGGCCGGGCTGAGGAGCCGGGACCGGCGGCGGCAGGCCAGGAGCGGGGCCAGGAGCCCGGAACGGGGTCTGGGAGCCGACCCCCGGGCCGAGGGAATCGGGCGCGGCGCCGGAAGTGTGCCTGCGTACAGCCGTACGGCCGCTGTTCACGTACGTAGTAACACATCGGATCTCTCTTTGGTCATTGACGGGCTACCGCACCATCTCTACGTTGCCTTCTGGGATAGCTCCGATGAATCACCGTGCGTGTGTTGCCGTACGAGTCGCCAGGAGGCGCCATGCCCAGCCCGTCCAGACGTACCGTGCTCGCCACCGGCCCCGCCCTGGGAGGTGCGCTGCTGGCGGGCGGTCCGCAGGCCCGGGCACAGACGCGGCCCCGGGCCGCCACGCCGGACGGCACCGCCGCCGACCCGTGGACGGCGGTCCTCGACGACGCCGACCTGGTCTGGCAGCGCATGCCGCGCACCTGGTACGAGGGCCCGTTCCTCGGCAACGGCTTCCTCGGTTCCGGCATCTACGCCGAACCGGGCGCCGAGACCAGGGCCGTGCGCTTCAACGTGCAGCACTCCGAGGTGCAGGACCACCGTCCCGAGTTCGGCTCGCTCTTCGGACTCGCCCGCCTGCCGATCGGCTGGTTCACGCTGGAGCCGGCCGGCACGATCACCGGCCTGGACTGGCGGCTGCGGCTGGAGGACGCCGAACTCACCGGCACGCTCACCACCGACAAGGGCACGCTGAAGCTGCGCGCACTGGTCCACGACTCCCGTTCGGTGCTCGCCGTGGAGGTGACGCCCAGCGAGGGCGAGCGCGACTTCCGCTGGGTGTTCCACCCGGCGGAAGCCATCAGCCCGCGCGCCGCGTTCAAACCGCTGCCGGACGGCTACCGGGGCAATCCGCCCGCCGAGGTCGTGGAGCGCGACGGCGTCCTCACCGCCGTGCAGCCGCTGCTGTCGGGCGGCGGACACGCGACCGCGTGGCGGGAGCGGACCAGGGGCGGCACGCGCACCCTGTACGTCCATGTCGCGCACTCCTACCCGAAGGCCACGGCGCCGGAGCGGGCGGTCGCCGCCGTGCGCGGCGCCTCCGCCCTGACGTACGACGGGCTGGCTCGGACGCATCGCGCCCGGTGGCACGCCTACTACCGCAAGAGCTTCCTCTCCCTGCCCGACGCGCGCCTCCAGCGCTTCTACTGGATCCAGCTGTACAAGACGGCGTCGGCCGCCCGCCGGGACGCCCCCGTGATGGCCACCAGCGGACCCTGGCTGGAGCCCACCCCGTGGCCGAACACCTGGTGGAACCTCAACGTCCAACTGGAGTACTGGCTGATCCACGGCTCCAACCACCTCGAACTCGACGCGGTGACCAGGGCGTTGGGCGAATTCCGGGACAACCTCGCCAAGGAGGTGGCGGAGCGGTACCGGGGCGACTCCCTCGGCATCCCGCGCACCACCGACCCGCAGCTCGTCAACGGCGCGGCCGGCACCCTCACCGGCTACGGCGTCGGCATCCCGGGCCAGGACCCGCCGACCCCCGAGGTCGGCAACCTCACCTGGGCCCTGCACAACGTCTGGCTCAGCTACCGCCACACCATGGACGAGTCGATCCTGCGCGACGTCCTCTTCCCGCTCCTGCGCAAGGCGGTCAACTACTACCTGCACTTCCTGGAACCGGGCGCGGACGGCCGGCTCCACCTCCCGGCGACCTTCTCCCCCGAGTACGGCGGCAACACCCACGACTGCAACTACGACCTGATGCTGCTGACATGGGGCTGCCGCACGCTCCTGGAGTCCGCCGAACTCCTCGGCGTGGACGACGAGTCGGCGCCCCGCTGGCGCGAAGTGCTCGCCCGGCGGGTGGACTACCCGACCGACACCAACGGCTTCATGATCGGCGCCGACATCCCGTTCGCGAAGTCGCACCGCCACTACTCGCACCTGCTCGCCGTGTACCCGCTGTACGAGCTGACCGGCCGCACACCCGACGAACGCGCCCTGATCGAGAGGTCGCTGGCGCACTGGGTGGGCTTCGAGGGTGCCCTCCAGGGCTACACGTTCACCGGCGCCGCGTCGATGTCCGCGCTGCTCGGCAAGGGCGAGGACGCGCTCGCGTACCTGGGCGAGCTGATGGCCCGGTTCATCCAGCCCAACACCATGTACAAGGAGTCGGGCCCGGTCATCGAGACCCCGCTCTCCGCCGCCCAGTCCCTGCACGACATGGTCTGCCAGTCATGGGGCGGAGTCGTCCGCGTCTTCCCCGCCCTGCCCGCGGCCTGGCGCGACCTCACCGTCCACGACTTCCGCACCCAGGGCGCCTTCCTGCTCTCGGCGGTCCGCACGGGCGGCACGACCCGCTGGGTACGGCTGTTCAGCGAGGCGGGTGCGCCCTGCGTCGTACGGCACGGCATCACGGGACCGGTCGAGGTCCGCGACGGACACGGGCGGACCCCGCGCACCGCCGACGCGGGCGACGGCGCGATCCGCATCGCCCTGCGCAAGGGCGAGTCGGCGCTGATCACCGCGCGGGGCGACCGCCCGGACCTCACCGTCGCACCGGTCCGGCCGGCCGAGGCCGCACCTCGATGGGGGCAGCCCGCGTAGCGAACGCTTCAGGGCGCGAGCGCCGTGAGGTCGACGGTGTCGGCCAGCGCCTTCATGCCCGCGTCGTTGAAGTGGAGGTGGTCACCGGGGTCGTAGGCGGGGCGGATGCGGCTCGGGTGGGCCGGGTCGCGGACGGTGGCGTCGAAGTCCGCGACCGCGTCGAAGAGGCCGCGTGTGCGGATGGCGGCGTTGACCGCCCGCCGCGCGGCCTCACGGGCCCGGGTGTACGCGCTGTGACCGCCGTACGGGGTGATCGTGGCGCCGACGACGCGGATGCCGTGGGCGTGGGCACGGCGCACGATCAGACGGTAGGCGTCCTCGATGACACGCGGATCCGTCTGCTCCGGTGGGCCCTTGATGTCGTTGATGCCCTGCAGCACGATCAGCGAGCGGACGCCGGTGCGGGAGAAGACGTCGGCGTCGAGCCGGGACAGGGCCCTCGGGCCGCGGCCGTCGAGCAGGATCCGGTTCCCGGCGACGCCCGCGTTGAGGACGCCGAGCCGGCGGTGCGCGGGCAGGGCGCTCAGCCGGTCGGCGAGCCGGTCGGGCCAGCGGTGGTTGGCACCGAACGTCGAGCCCGTGCCGTCCGTGAGGGAGTCGCCGAGCGCGACCACACTGCCCGCGGCGGAGGAACCGAGCACGTCGACACCGGTGACGTAGTACCAGTTGTTGAGCGTGGTGGTGTACGCGGTGCCGCTCTCGTCGGCCGTGCGGTCGCCCCGGACCGCCACGAAGTTGGGCTGGAGCGCGGAGCGGTGATACGTGGCGGGGCCGGAGTCGACGGGCGTGTGCACCGAGATCAGCAGGTCGGCGTCGGCGGGGACCGTGAGGTCCACGCGGTCGCTGACCACGTCCCTGCCCGCGGGGATCGTCACCGATCCGGCACCGGAGAAGGTGACCTTGCGCATCGAACCCGCGACGGCGCGCGGACCGGCCGTCGCGCCGGGGCGCCGCAACGCGAGGGTCACGGAGCCGAGTTGCAGCGGTGCCGTGCCGAGCCGGTTGGACAGGCGGACGCGGGCCGCACGTCCGCCGACACTGGTGTGCACGACGTTGCGGATCGAGGCACCGGGCAGGGCGTCGGCGGTGCCGGAGGCGGCCGCCTCCCACGTGCCGGTCCACGCCGGGCCCCGCGCCCCGGCGGCCGTCCCGTCCGGGAACCGCCCCGTGTCCGCGTTCGCGTGCGGCGGCGCGAGAACCACGGTGGTCACCAGAGCGGCCAGAAGATACCGGACCTTGATCGCGCGGGTCATGGGGGCATCGTTTCCCTGGCCGTCGGCCCGCTCAACACGCTGTCACACCATTGGGCGCACCCCGCGGAAACCGGCGGGCCGGTTCAGGAGGCCGGAGGGGCGGGCAGCGCCGAGGCCGGGTGGGCACGGCCTGCCGAGGTTGCCGAAACCCGTCGGCAGAACCCGGAGGTCGCCCTCGTCGTCGACGACATCGTCAGCCTTCGGCCGTGGAAGTGCGCGGCGTCGGCATGCGCGAGGAGGTCGAACTGCTCACCGGACCGCACGAGTTGGTGCCGCACTTCGGTGAGCAACTGATCCGCGTCCGCCCGAAGCGGATCCACAGCCGGGGCCTTGAGGACCGACCGCTCCGGCGGTCCTCCCGTCGAAGATCGTCCGACGGCACGCCCTTGGTAGGGTCGCGAGCCATGACCGCTTCGGAGCCCACCATTCTGGCCACCTCGGGTGGTCATCGTCCCGGAGACCGCACGCGGGTGACCTTCGACGCCCTCGTCCACCACGCCGTGGAACTGGCGGAGGTCCGGGGCCGTCGCCCTCGTGTCATGTACGTCGGGACGGCGATCGGCGACGCCGAGCACTTCACCACCCGGATGACCGAGGCGGCCCGTGTGGCGGGTTTCGACCTGACTCCCCTCCATCTCTTCCCCATGCCGAACCTCGAGGACATCGAGGCGTCGGTGCTCGACCAGGACGTCGTGTGGGTCATGGGCGGTTCGGCGGCGAACCTGCTCGCGGTGTGGCGCGTCCACGGCCTCGACGCGGTCTTCCGGCGCGCCTGGCAGGCCGGGGTCGTGCTCAGCGGTGTGAGCGCCGGTTCCCTCTGCTGGTTCCGGGGCGGCACCACGGACTCCTTCGGCCCCGAGCTGCGCCCGCTCACCGACGGACTCGGCTACCTGCCGTACGGCAACGGCGTGCACTACGACAGCGACGCGGGCCGCCGCCCGCTGGTGCACCGGCTCGTCGCCGACGGCACGCTGCCCGACACCCACTGCACCGACGACGGGGTGGGCCTGGTCTACCGCGGCACCCGACTCACCGAGGCCGTCACCGAGATACCGGGCAAAGGCGCGTACCTGGTCAGGCGCGAGGGTGACACGGCGGTGGAGGAACGCATCGAACCGCGTCTGCTGCCGTCGCCGGTGGGCTGAGCCGTCGCGGGGTCCTCGCGACGGCTCCTCGGCTCCGTCGTGCCGGCTCCGTCCGGTCGGCTTCGACCGGACGGCTTCGACCGGTCGGCTTCGACCGGTCGGCTCCGGCGTGCCGTCACGACGGTTCGTCCCGACGGTCTGCGCACGCCGTCCCGACGGGCCGTCCGATCAGACCGTGCGATCCCGGCCCGGCCCCTCCCCCCGCTGCCGCGCCACGCGCAGGTGCCGCACGGCGTAGGACCGCCAGGGCCGCCAGCCGTCCGGCACGTCCTGCCCGGGCGGGGCCACGTCCGGATCCCCGAGCGCACGAGTACGGATGACGGCCGCGGTCCCCTCGTCCATGCCCGCGAGCGCGAGCAGCGCCTCGTGGGCGTCGTCACGGTCGGCGCCCGGGTCGAGCCGCAGTGCGCCGTCGGCGAGGGCGGCGGCCAGGGCCCCCAGGGTGCCGTCCGGCTCGGCCTGCGCCAGCACGGCCGGTTCCGGGAAGAGATGCGTGAGCGTGCCGCACGGGGCGTCCAGCGCCTTCCCGTACCGTCGCACCAGGTCCTCGGCCGCCGTCCGCCCCACCAGCGCGCGCACCGCGAGCTCGTCCGGGTCGGCGGCGCCCGGTGACCGCAGGCCCGGCCGCGCGACGACCAGCCGGCCCAGCAGCGGATCGGCGCCCAGCCGCTCGTCGACGGCGTACGGGTCGGCGTCCAGGTCGAACAGTCTGCGCAGCCGCTGCACGGCGGTGGTCAGATCGCGCAGGTCGGTGAGGTGGAGCCGGGCGTCGAGCCAGCCGCCGGGGTGCGCCGCGTCCGCGGGACCGGGACGTCGCCGGGCACCGCTGGGGCGTTCGTCGACCGCGGCGATGCCGCTTCCGTACGGCAGCCGGAGCGTGCGCCGGTAGGTGCGCCTGCCGTGCGGGCCGCCGACGTCCTCGATGCCCGGGACCGCCTCCGCGGCGAGCAGGTCGAAGACGTCGGTGGACTGGTAGGGCCCCCGGAAGGCGAGCCGGAGCGGGACCCCGGCGGTGGGCGTGGCCCCGCGCGGGACGCCGGAACCGGTGCGTGGCGCCGCGGCCCGCAGCTCGCTCGGCGTCGACGCGTACACCGCACGGATCGTGTCGTTGAACTGCCGCACGCTGGCGAACCCGGCCGCGAACGCGATGTGCGTGACCGGGAGTCCGGTCGTCTGGAGCAGCACGCGCGCGGTGTGGGCGCGCTGGGCACGGGCCAGTGCGACGGGGCCGGCGCCGACCTCCGCCGTGAGCTGCCGCTGCACCTGCCGGGAGCTGTAGCCGAGGCGTACGGCGAGGCCGCCGACCCCCTCGCGGTCGACGACGCCGTCCCCGATCAGGCGCATGGCCCGGCCGACGACGTCGGCGCGTACGTTCCACTCCGCGGAGCCGGGCACGGCGTCCGGGCGGCACCTGCGGCAGGCTCGGAAGCCGGAACCCTGCGCCGCGGCGGCCGTCGGGTAGAACCGCACGTTCTGCCGCTTCGGCGTCACGGCGGGGCAGCTCGGCCGGCAGTAGATCCCGGTCGTCTCCACCGCGAAGAAGAACTCCCCGTCGAACCGGGCGTCCCTGCTCCGTACGGCCTCGTACCTGGTGTCTTCGTCGATCACCCTCCCAGTGTGCGCCGTCGCCCGACACGGGTCCGGCGGATTTCGGACATGACGCTGGGCGCGAGCCGATGGGCGCGGCGGAGCGGCGGTGCGTGGCACGGCGCGGCGACGTGGGGCCCCTCGCCGCCACCCTGAACCGCCCCGCCGCCGCCCGGACCGCCTCGCCCCGGCGCCTGGCGGGACCCTGCCGGTCCCTACGGGTCCCCGCCGGTCTCCGCCTGGTCCCGGCCCCGATCCGGTCCCTGCCGGAGCCGGCCGCACGGACCGGCCGGGGCAGCGCGGGACGGACCCGCCGGAGCAGCGCGGGACGGGCCGGCCCGCGCAGTACGGGACGGACCAGCCCGCTCAGTACGGGACGGACCGGCCCGCTCAGTACGGAACGGGCCGGCCCGGCTAGAAGCGTCCTCGCTTCGCCTCCATGGCGGCCCGGCCCTCCGCCCCCTTGCGCTTCCAGTCGCGACGGATCTCGGCGCGCAGCCGTGCGTCCGTCTTGGCCACGATCCGCTGGTTCTCGCGCAGCAGCTTCCGATAGCTGTCGAGGCGGCGTTCGTGGAGCGCACCCGAGTCGAGGGCCGCGAGCACCGCGCAACCGGGTTCGGCGACATGGGCGCAGTCCGTGAAGCGGCAGTCGGCCGCGAACTCCTCGATCTCGGCGAAGACCTGTCCGACGCCGGTCTCCGCGTCCCAGAGGCCGACGCCACGCAGCCCCGGGGTGTCGATGAGGACGCCGCCGCCGGGCAGGGCGAGGAGGTTGCGGGTCGTGGTGGTGTGCCGGCCCTTGCCGTCGACGTCCCGCGTGGCCTGGACGTCCATGACGTCCTCGCCGAGCAGGGCGTTCGCGAGCGTGGACTTGCCCGCCCCGGACTGGCCGAGGAGGACCGACGTGCCGCCGGCGAGGACGGCCGCGAGGACGTCGACGCCCTCGCCGGTCGCGGAGCTGACCGTCAGCACCGGGACGCCCGGCGCGGTCGTCTCCACGTCCTGCACGAGGTGTCCGAGCGTCGCCGGCTCCGGCACCAGGTCGGCCTTGGTGAGCACGACCACCGGCTGCGCCCCGGACTCCCAGGCCAGGGCCAGGAAGCGTTCGATGCGGCCGAGGTCGAGTTCCACGGCGAGGGACACCGCCACCACGGCGTGGTCGACGTTGGCGGCGAGGATCTGTCCCTCGGAACGCTTGGAGGAGGTGGAACGCACGAAGGCGGTACGGCGCGGCAGATACGTGCGCACGTAGCGCGGGTGGCCCGAGGGTTCGACGGCGACCCAGTCACCGGTGCACACGACCCGCATCGGGTCGTGCGGCGTCACGAACGCGGTATCCGCGCGCATGAGCCCGTCGGCGGTGACCACGTCGCACTGGCCGCGGTCGACCCGGACCACCCGCCCGGCGACGAGGCCTTCGGCGGCGTACGGGGCGAACTCGTCCGCCCATGCGTCGTCCCAGCCGTAGGGGGCGAGGGCGGAGGGGGTGGAGGAGGCGGGAGAAGCGGAGAAGGCGGAGCTGGAAGTCAAGGGAGACCCTTCACAAGGGCGGCCCCGGCACGCGCACTCCGGCGCGGAGGAAAGAGGAAGGTCAGCCGGCGGCCACGGAGGTGGACTTGATGAACTTCTGGATGCGGGCAGCGCCCATCGCAACGACAGCCATCGGTCACACCTCCTCAGGAACGCTCGCCGGGAGCGAAGGCGACCGGCCTTCGCTCGAACACGCACACCGTAGCCGGACCCCCCTGAGGTCCGTCAACCGATTAAATCCGGGAGTCCGCGGCTCAAGTCGTGCGGATGCAACGTCCGCCGTTGAGCGTGAAGTTGTCCGGGACCGCGTTGCGGTCGTCCCAGGAGCCGATGAAGCCGACGGCGAAGGTGCCGCCGGCCGCGACGGACTTGTTGTAGGACGCGGCAGAGGCGGTGACGCGGGAGCCGTGCTGGGTGAAGGTGCCGTCCCACATCTGGGTGACGCGCTGGCCGTCGGGGAAGGTCCAGGCGACCTGCCAGTCGTCGAGGGCCTGCGCGGAGGTGACGGCGACGGTGGCCTGGAAGCCGTCCGGCCACTCGTCGACGATCTCGTACTTCACCTTGCAGGACGCGCTCCGGGTGGGGTGCGCGGACGGGGTGGCGGAACCGGCCGGAGAGGAGGACGTGCCCTGGGGTTCCGGGTCCGGTCTCGTGTGCGTGGCGGTGGCCGACGCCGGCTTCTTCGGCTCCGGCGATGCCGACGAGTCGGCCGGGCGGGCGGTGGCGGACGGGGAGGGGATGCCCGGGTCCGCGACGGGCTGCCGGTCGGTGGAGTCGCCGCGTGCGGAGGCGTCGCGCCCGCTCCCGTCGCCGAAGGGCATCAGGGAGACCGTGAGGGCGAGGCCCGACACGAGGACGGCCGCGGCGAGGAGCCCGGTCCGTCCGAGCCGCGGCCGGGCCACCGTGCCCACGGCGATGCCCGTGTCCGAGGCCGCGTCGGCGCGTCCGCCGGCCAGGCCCGCCTCCGCGGCCCGCCGCCGGCGCTCCAGATAGGCGAGGCCGCCCCAGCCGATCACTCCGCCGGCGACCGCCGCGGGCAGGCCGCCGCCGTGCAGCCGCAGACAGGCGGCGGCCTCCGCGCACTCGACGCACTGGGCGAGGTGGCGGGAGAGGTCCTCGGGTGTCTCGGCACCGGGTGAGCGGGTGACGGCGTCGAGGAGCCGGGCATAGCTGCGGCAGCCGGCGTCCATGGGGGTGTCGAGGTGGTTGCGGTGGCAGCGGTCCCTGAACAGTGCCCGTACATGGCCGAGTTCCTCGGCCGCGGCCGTCGGGTCGAGGCCGAGCCGCCGGGCCACGGCGGGCAGCGGCACCGCTTCGACCTCGGCGAGCCACAGGAGTGCCGCGTCGGCCTCCTGCATGTCCTTGAGGCCGCGCAGCGCGAGCGGGCGGTGCAGTGGCGGTCCCGTGTAACGGGCGGCCTTCTCGGAGTTGAGCCACAGCCTGAGGTCGGGGTCGAGGCGGTGGCCCTGTCCGTGGGTCTCCCAGGCGGCGGCGGTGGTACGGACGGAGGTGAGCAGCAGGGGGACGCGGGGCAGGCGGGGCGTCCTGCGGCCGGCGCCCTTGGTCGCGTCGTTGTTCGTGCGCGCTTCCCGGATGCCGTGGGTGAACGCCTCGGTGGCCAGCTGGGTGGCCGCCGCGGAGCCGGACGTGCACAGGTCCGCGTACGACAGGACGGCGTCCCAGCACTCCGAGAACAGCGCGGCCTCGGCGGCGTTCTGAGGGGTCGGCAGGTCGGGCATGGGGGCTCCTGCATCCGCTGCTTCCGTGTGCCAGGTCATGCAATGCCCAACTCGACTTTTTCCACGGGGGAGTTGGGGCCTGTCTCTCGCGACGGGGCCCGAGCTTTTCACGGTTCCCGCACAACTGACAAGCGGCGTATTCAAATGCCGTACTCGAACTCCGTACGCACATGGCGTGGCACCCGGTGGCACCGGTTCGGTCCGTCGGACCGTCCGGGCACGGCGTCCCCCGAGTGATACGGAAGGAACGCCGGAGAGTATCAATCCGCTTCCGGCACCACAGGTCTCTCCCCGTTCGAGGGGTGTTCGGCCGCGTGTCGTCGGCACTCCTGAAGCGCGCGTTCGACCTCGCGCCCTTCCTCGCCGCCGGCCTGGAGCAGCAGGTCACCCGCGGCGGACAGGGCAGCCCAGTACTCCGCGGGTCTGGCCCGCTCGCGCCGGGGCGGCGTCCGTGCCGGCGACAGGAACATCGCGGTCAGCTCGCCCCTGACGTGTCTGCGCGACAGGGTGAGCGCGCGGCCGCTGGGCATGCCGCCCAGCGCCCCGGCGGCGGTCGTCAGCAGACATGCGATCTCGGTGCCGCGCTCGTCGAGCGGCCGGGGAACGTCGAACAGCCCGACGGTCTCCAGGACCTCGCCGCACAGTTCCTCTTCGCCCGGGTGGAATTCCGTGGCGATGCCGCCCATGCCGCGGGCGAACCGCCCCGCCACGTCCGGGGCCGGGATGCCGAGTGCCAGGCAGACGGCCCACGCCGACAGAGGCCAGTCACCGGTCCGTGCCGCGAGTTCCGCGAACACGGCGACCGGTGCGCACCCGGCCTCCAGCCTCTCGTGCGCAAGCGTCGGCGAAGCGCCGTCGACACCGGCCGTACCGTCCCACGCGTCCATGGCCCCCACCCACCCGGCGCGGACAGGTCTGCTCCCCCGCGCGGCCCGCGACCGCCACCGGTCGCGGCCGCCGGTCTGCACGACTCCGCCGGGCGGCCGCTCCCCGACCGTCTGCGCCTCTTCACTCCTGGAGACGGTCACCGGGCCCCGACGGGCCGACCGGGGGTCACACCTGGGTCGGTTCCTGCGCTTCGTCCCGGGCCGGGAGGCTGTCCATGAAGGAGCTGACGGAGAAGACGGCGCGGCCCGGTCCGGGCGGGCCGTATCCGGGCGGCGAGGAGAGCCCGAAGTCCTCCATCGTGGAGCGGTAGGCCTCCAGGAGGCGGATGTGGTACTCCAGCGGCGCGCCCTGCGGGTTGGCCTTGCCGAGCGGGGTCGTCGGCTCCGGGCACCAGGTGGTGAAGCGCGGAGTGATGCCGTGCGACATGAAAAAGCGCAGACCTTCGGTCGTCGACGCGATGGCCTCGTCGACGGTGGTGAAGCCGAAGGGCTCCGCCATCTCCACGCCCGCCACGAAGTTGGGGATGACGTTGCGCGCGCCGAAGATCTCCGCCGAGTCCAGGATGCGCTTGTGCCATTCGTCGCGGCCGACGTACCGCTCCTTGCCGGGGCAGTACAGCTCGAACAGGCGGCGGTCCCACACCTCGTAGTTGGGGTGGTAGATCTGCACGCCGTAGTCCTTGAAGCGCTGCACGTCGTCGCGCGGCAGCGCCTGCGCCACGACCTTGCCGATCCATCGTCCGGGGAAGCGCTCCTCGATGGCCTTGGCGTAGTGGCCGTAGAAGTCGGCCTCGTCGCGTCCGGCGACCGTCTTGGTGATCGCGCCGCCGGTCAGGGTGTACGCGGTGGACGCCTTCGCCGTGTCGTACCGGTCGATGATCTCCAGCGCCTCGAGGACCTCCTCGACGTCCTTCACGCCGGTGTAGGGACGGCCGGCCGCCTTGTGCTGGCGCCAGTTGTGGTTGATGTCGCAGTACTGACACTCCTCCTTGGCGCCGAAGTACTGGCAGACGCGGAAGACCGTGAGGTAGATCAGGTACCCCCACTGGATGGTGGGTGCCACCTCCATCACGGACTTCCCGTTGGACAGCTTGTGCCGGTAGTACTCCGGCATGGGCGGCACCCCGACGTCGGAGATCCGCTTCCCGTCCAGGTACAGCCCGAGCATGCCGTCCGCGTCGGCGGCGACACGGTAGGGCGAGGACGGGTTGACCCGTACGGACACGACGGTGCGCCGCAGGTCGTACGGCCCTCCGGTGAGGATGATCTCCTCCGGCGGGCGCCGCAGGGCGGCCTCGCCCAGTTCGGGCAGGGTGCCGTGGTCGAAGGAGAAGATGAAGTAGGACTTCGGCTTGACCTCGCCGCTCTCGTTGTCGCTGAGGGCCGACGCGTCGAAGGCGACGCCCCCGCGGAGCAGGTCCTCCTTGAAGACGGCCTCCCGTGGCACGTGCGGGAACCGCTCCATCAGATCCTCGACCAGCGCGGTGCGGCTGCCCATCCCGTTCTCCTCGCTCCCGACCAGTTCAGTCTGCGTTGCTCGACTCCTCACGGTATGCCCCTGCCCGCGCGTCAGCCGTGCCGGGTCCCCCCGCGTCGCGCGATGTGCGCCGGAGGGGCCAGATCCGCGGGCAGCAGCGGGTCGGGCTCGGGCGCGCCCCAGGTGGGGACCAGGGGCAGGGTGCCGGCCCACAGGCCGAGCGCCGCGTCGGGGCCGTCGCCGTCGTCGGGGGCTCCGGTACGGATCTTCACGGAGGCCTCCTCCAGGGAGAGCGCGAGCAGGGTCGTCGCGGCCAGTTCCTTGCGGCTGGGCCGACGGGCGTAGTCCCACTGGCCGGGCGCCGCGTGCTCGGTGAGCAGCCGCAGCCCCTCGGTCTTCTCCTCCGGGTCGGTGACCTTGCGGGGTGTTCCGTGGATCATCGCGCTGCGGTAGTTGACCCCGTGCTCGAAGACCGAGCGGGCGAGGACGAGTCCGTCGACGTGCGTGACGGTCACGCACACCGGGTGCCCCGCGGCGAGGCTCCGGCTCGCCACGGAACCGTGTACGTACAGGTGCCGCTCGTCGCGCCCGTACACGGTCGGCACCACGACCGGCCGCCCTTCGACGATCACGCCGAGATGGCAGACGAACCCCGCGTCGAGGATCGCGTCCAGGTCGGCCCGATCGAGGCTGCCCCGCTCACGGAGCCGGCGGTGGCGGGTGACGGCGGTTTCAGGGAGAGGGCCGTAGGTCATGACCGGCACGCTACCGATATCGCATCGTCAACGCCACGCTTCGACCGAATCAGTCTCTTGAACCGTCGTGCGCGACGAATTTCGCAGAATCATCGGCGCCGCTCTTCGGCTGAGGACGGGACGCACCGCCGGGATCACCCGGCCCCGGGGCACGCGGGCCGCGTCAGGCCGCGCGCTCCAGCCCGGCCGCGTCGACCCGGCACGCCAGCTCCTCCCCCGACAGCAGTCGTTCGAGTTCCTCCAGCACCGTGCGGCCCAGCCGGGCGACCTCGTTGCCCTGCGACCCCGCGAGATGGGGGGTGATGAAGGCGTTCGGCAGGTCGTACAGCGGGGAGTCGGCCGGCAGCGGCTCGGGATCGGTGACATCGAGGATCGCGCCGATCCGGTCGGCGCGCAGCGCGGCGGCCAGGGCGTCGTGCTCGACGAGGGAGCCGCGGGCGGTGTTGATCAGGACGGATCCGGTGGGCATCAGGGCGAGTTCGCGGCGGCCGATCATGTGCCGGGTCTCGGGCGTCTCCGGGGCGTGGACGGTCACGATGTCGCTGCCGGAGAGCAAGTCGTCGAGCGGCAGCAGCCGGACGCCGAGCGCCGCCGCCCCCGCCTCGTCGAGGTACGGGTCGGCGAGGCTCACCTCCAGGTCGAAGGGGCGCAGCAGTTCGACGAGGCGGCGGCCGACCCGCGAGGCTCCGACGATGCCGACGCGGCGCCCGAAGTTGCCGGTGCCGGGGAGGATCTGCCCGTAGGGGAAGGCACGTTCGGTGCGCAGGCGGTCCCTTTGGGCGAACACGTCCTTGCCCGCGAGCAGGATCATCGCGAGCGTGTACTCGGCGACGGGCAGCGCGTTGGCGTCGGCCGCCGACGACACGAGGAGCCCGCGCTCCCAGACGGCGGGCGTGGTGAAGCCCTTGACGGAGCCGGCGGAGTGCAGCACGGCACGCAGTTTCGGGGCCGCGTCCAGGGTGTCGGCGTCGAGCGGGGGGCAGCCCCAGCCGGTGACGAGGATCTCGGTCTCCGCGAGGACGGCGCGGACGCGGGGATCGGTGAAGTCGTGCGCCACCAGGGCGGGGTCCACGTCGACCAGCCCGCGCAGCCGGGCCATCGGCCCGGGCGGGAAGATCAGCGGCACGTTCTGGGCTGTCATGGCGAACATCGCCAGGGGACGCTCGGGCAACGAGGTGACCTTCCGGCTCGGCGGCTTCGTGATCGGTGTCGCGCTCGACGCCGCGATCGGTGTCGTGATCGGCTTCCACGACAGCAAGCGGTCTCTACGGTAGGTGTGGCCTCGTGAGAGGGTCAACGGAGGGGCCGATCACCGCGCCGGACCGGCCGGACAGGTTCCACGAACGGCCGTCCCACCGGCCGTGGACGGCGACTTCCCGTGGAGGACGACAGGGATGACAGGCACGACAGGCACCCTGACCAACTGGGCCGGCAACATCACGTACACGGCCGGGGAGCTCCACCGGCCCCGTTCGCTCGACGCGCTGCGCGCCCTCGTCGCCGACAGCACGCGGGTGCGGGTGCTGGGCAGCGGCCACTCCTTCAACGCGATCGCCGAACCGGGCGACGGCGGCGTACTGCTGTCGCTGACCGGGCTGCCGCCCGCGGTGGACGTCGACACGACGGCCCGTACGGTACGGGTCTCGGGCGGCGTGCGGTACGCCGAACTCGCCCGCAGGGTGCACGAGCACGGGCTGGCGCTGCACAACATGGCCTCCCTCCCGCACATCTCGGTGGCGGGGTCGGTGGCGACCGGCACGCACGGCTCGGGGGTCACCAACGGTTCGCTCGCCTCCGCCGTGCGCGAGGTCGAACTGGTCACCGCCGACGGTGCGACCGTGACGATCGGCCGGGACGACACCCGCTTCGACGGCGCCGTGACGGCGCTCGGCGCGCTCGGCGTGGTCACCGCGCTCACCCTCGACCTGGAGCCGGCCTTCGGGGTGAGCCAGCACGTCTTCACCGGACTTCCGCTGGCGGGGCTGGACTTCGAGGCGGTCGCCGCGGCCGCGTACAGCGTCAGCCTGTTCACCGACTGGCGGCAGCCGGGCTTCGGACAGGTGTGGCTGAAGCGGCGCACCGACCGTCCGGCGGTGGACTTCCCGTGGGCGGCGCCCGCCACCGAGGCGATGCACCCGGTGCCCGGCATGCCCGCGCGGAACTGCACCGAGCAGCTCGGCGTCCCCGGCCCCTGGCACGACCGGCTCCCCCACTTCCGGGCCGAGTTCACCCCGAGCAGCGGTGCCGAGCTCCAGTCGGAGTACTTGCTGCCGCGCTCGGACGCCCTGGCCGCGCTGCACGCCCTCGACGCGATCCGCCACGTGATCGCGCCGCTGCTGCAGATCTGCGAGGTGCGGACGGTGGCCGCCGACCGCCAGTGGCTGAGCCCGGCGTACGGCCGGGACTCGGTCGCCCTGCACTTCACCTGGGTCGCGGACACGCAGGCGGTGCTGCCGGTGGTGGCCCGGGTCGAGGAGGCGCTGGCGCCGTTCGACGCGCGGCCGCACTGGGGCAAGGTGTTCACGGTGCCCTCCGAGGTGGTGCGCGCGCGCAGTCCGCGGCTCACCGACTTCGGGGCGCTGGCGGCTGCCCTCGACCCCGCGGGGACCTTCACCAACGCGTTTGTGCGGGACTTCCTCCAGCCCCTTTCCTAACCCCTTGTCGAAAGCCCTTCCCGAGTCATAGCCTTGCGGCGCGCCGTGGCCGCTGGGCCCGGCCGTGACGGGGAGGGACCGGGGGATCGAGGTGGCAGGTCCGGTGAAGCGCACATCACGCGACATCCGTACGGCGAACCGCTACGAGGTGCTGCGTCAGATCATCGCCGAATCACCCACCTCCCGGCAGGAACTGGCGGCGGCGACCGGACTGAGTCTGGCCACGGTGGCCACGCTCGTCGGTGAGCTGCTCGACCTGCGCATGCTGACCGAGGTCGGTTTCGAGGACTCCGCGGGCGGCCGCCCGCGGGGCCTCGTGGCCGTCAACGCCTCGGGGGGAGCGTTGATCGGCGTCGACATCGCGGAGACGTACGTGCGGGTCGAGCTCTTCGACCTGGCGCTGAACGTGCTGGCGCGCGCGGACGAGGACATGCGCCCGGGCGAGAGCCGTCCGGAGCAGGTCGTCGGGCACGTCGCGACGGCCGTCGGCTCGGTGGTCGCGCAGGCCGGCGTGGAAGCGGCCCGGGTCCTCGGCGTCGGGGTGAGCGTGCCCGGGCAGGTCGACCGGGAGGGCGGCGTCTGCGAGTACGCCCCCAACTGGGACTGGCACGACGTGCCGTTGCTCGACCTGCTCGCCGAGCACATCGCCTACCCGCTGCACCTCGACAATCCGCTGCGCGCCTGCGCGGTCGCGGAGCTCTGGTTCGGTGCGGCCCGGGGGCGCGGCGACGCCGTGGTGGTCAATCTGGGCACGGGCGTCGGCGCGGGGCTCGCCCTCGGCGGCGGGCTGCACCGGGGGGTCAGCAACAGCGCGGGCGAATGGGGCCACACGACGCTGGTCCTGGACGGCCGGCTGTGCCACTGCGGCAATCACGGCTGCGTGGAGACCTATGTCGGGGCGCCGGGCATCATGCTGAATCTGCGGGAGCTGAGCCCCGGCAGCGTGCTGCTGCACCCGGAGGACCAGACCGCCACCATCGACGCGCTCGCGCGGGGGGTCGCCGCACAGGACCCCGTGGCGCTCAAGGTCGTACGGGACACAGCCCGTTATCTCGGCGCCGGGATCTCCGACCTGGTGAATCTGCTGAACCCCGAAGTGGTCGTGCTCAGCAGCTGGGTCGCGGCCACGCTCGGGGAGCCGCTGCTGCACGAGGTGCGCGACGCGGTGGCCCGGCACGCGTTGAAGCGGCCGCTGGCCGCCACCGAGATCGTCCTCTCCCCCATTCCGACCGACCCCGTCTGCCTCGGCGCCGCGACGTTCGCACTGGAGGGGGCCCTTCAGTCGGTCGGGCAGCGGAACGCGGCCATGCCACGGGTGCGGGCGCGCGGCGGCTCGAAGGGCTGACCACCGCCGGGGGTTCGACGCCGGCGCCCCGCTGAGCGCGGACGCTCGGTCACGGCTCCCGGTGGCCCCGACGCCGTCCGCCGTCTCCGTCACGACGGATCGCGGCCCGCCTGCTCATGTCGCAGTGATCGCACGGGAGTCGGCGGTGTCCGCACGGCCGTTCCGACCCGCCCGCCGACTCGTCCTGTCCGGTACTCCGAACCCGCCGCAACTCTTCGAACGGGCTTCGTCCAACCCCTTGCCGAAGTATTAGCCGAAGGTTAACGTCCGGCACCGCAACGTTCTTTGAGCCAGTTGGCGCGTGAGCGACCGAGCCGCAGCCGTATTCGAGACAAGGACGTCAAGCATGTCGGCAATGAGCAGCAGCAACTGGGACCGTCGATCCGTACTGCGCGCCGCCGCGGGCCTCGCCGCCCTCGGCCCGCTGGCCGCGTGCGGGGGCAACAACGGCCGTGGAGGAGGCAGCGGTTCGGGCAAGAACCTCGTCCAGTACTTCCACGCGTACGGCGAGGCCGGCACCGAACAGGCCGTCAAGCGGTACGCGAAGGACTACGACAAGGCGAACGTGTCCACGCAGTGGATCACCGGCTCCGACTTCGAGAGCAAGCTCTTCGCCTCCCTGCTCACCAAGAACGCGCCCGACCTGTTCGAGTTCCATCCACAGATCCAGCTCGTCAAGAGCGGCCAGGTCGCCGACCTGAGCGACATCGTCGAGCCGGTCAAGGACGACTTCAATCCGGCCGACATCGCCTCGCACACGGTCGACGGGAAGATCTACGGCGTCCGGATGATCGACGACCCGCAGTTCTTCTTCTACCGCCCGTCGTTGCTGGAGAAGGCGGGCGTCGAGGTGCCGGCCACGCTCGACGAGCTGATCGAGGCCGCCGCAAAGCTCACCACCGGCAAGGTCAAGGGCCTGTTCCTCGGCAACGACCTGCACGCGGTCATCAACCCGATGATCTGGTCCGCGGGCGCCGACACCCTCGACGACCAGAACCGCATCGCGTACCACACCGAGGGGGTCAAGGAAGGCCTCAAGAAGATGCGCAAGCTCTTCACCAGCGGGGATCTCCTCCTCGACGCCCCGGCCGACTACTGGGACCCCTCCGCGATCGACCAGGGCCTGTGCGCGATCCAGTTCTGCGGCATGTGGGCCATGCCGCAGATGCAGAAGGCACTCGGCGACGACATCGGCGTCTTTCCCTTCCCCAAGGTCACCGACGGCGGCAAGCCGTCCGTCTACAACGGCGGCTGGTCCATGTTCGTCAACGCCAAGGGCAAGAACGTCGACCTGGCCAAGGAGTACGTGAAGTGGCTGTGGATCGACCAGAAGAAGTACCAGGAGGACTGGTCGCTCTCCTACGGCTTCCACATACCGCCCCGCTCCTCGCTCGCCGCGGGCGCCACCAAGCTCAAGTCCGGCCTGCCCGCCGAGGGCGTCAACCTCTTCAACGAGTACGGGCACTTCGACAACATCGGCTGGACCCAGAGCATGATCACCGCGCTGGAGGACGTCTTCGCCGACTGCGTCCGCAAGGACGGTGACCCGGAGGCCGCTCTCGACAAGGCCGACACGACCGTGAACCGCGAGCTCAAGAAGCTCTTCGGATAGGCCGGCGGGCGGGTTACGACATGTCGACCACCACCACGCGCGGTGCCGCGCGCCCCGCCCCGGCCGCGGTCTCCCCGACCCGGCCGAGGCGGGGGCCGCGAGGCAGCAGCACCCTCGCCTTCTGGGTCTTCACCGGTCCGTTCCTCATCGGCCTGCTGGTCTTCGTCTACATCCCGATCGGCTGGAGCCTGTGGCTGAGCTTCTTCGAGGCGCGCTTCACGGTCACCCCCGACAAGTTCGTCGGTCTCGACAACTACCGGCAGATGCTGGAGAACAGCAACTTCACCGGCGCCCTCGTCACCTTCACCGTCTTCGCCGCACTCATCGTGCCCCTGACCTGGGCCGTCTCGCTGGGGCTCGCCCTGATGGTCAACCGGCTGCGTTTCATGCGGGCGTTCTTCCGCTCCGTGTTCTTCCTGCCCACCGCGTGCAGCTACGTCGCCGCCTCGCTGATCTGGAAGATGTCCCTCTTCAGCGGGGTCCGCTTCGGCCTGATGAACACGGTCCTCGGCTGGTTCGGCATCGACAACATCGCCTGGCTGGCGAACCCCGACCCGCCCTGGTACTGGCTCGTCATCGTCACCGCGCGCCTGTGGCTGCAGTCCGGCTTCTACATGATCCTGTTCCTGGCGGCGCTCCAGAACATCCCGCCGGAGCTCTACGAGGCCGCCGCCATCGACGGTGCCAGGCCCGGCTGGCAGACCTTCCGTCACATCACCCTGCCGCAGCTGCGCGCGACGTCGACCGCCGTGATCCTGCTGCTGCTCGTGGCCGCGTACCAGGCCTTCGACGAGTTCTTCAACCTGCTGTCGAAGACCACGTGGGGCCGTCCGCCGCTCGTCGAGCTGTACTACACGGCACTCGGCCAGGCCCAGGACTACGGCGCGGGCAGCGCGGGCGCCGTCATCCTCACCCTGCTGATCTGCCTCGTCACCCTGCTCCAGGGCAGGTTCATGGGATTCGGAAGGAGGGACGAGGCCAAGTGACCACCGTCATCAAGGGCCACGGGGCCTCCGTCGTCCCGCCGAACGGGCGCGGACGCCGACGCGACCGGCGCGGTGTCCTCGGCAACACCGGCCTGTACCTCGCCACCGGCATCGCGACCCTGCTCTTCCTGGTGCCCTTCTATCTGCTCGTCCGCAACGCCCTGTCCACCGACGCCGAAATCACCGGCGAGAGCTGGAAGTTCTTCCCCACCCACCTCCAATGGGGCAACGTCGGCGAACTGTTCGGCGACAGCACGGTCCCCTTCGCCCGGTCCCTGTGGAACTCCGCGGTCGTCGGCGTCCTGCACACCCTGGGCACCCTGCTGGTCTGCTCCCTCGCCGGTTACGGCCTCGCCCGCATCCCCTACCGGCACGCCGACAAGATCTTCTACGCGGTCCTGGTGACCCTGATGGTGCCCGCCGCCGTCACCTTCGTGCCGAGCTTCGTGCTCGTCTCCTCGCTCGGCTGGGTGGACAGTCTGCGCGGGCTCGTCGTCCCGGGGCTGTTCAGCGGTTTCACCTGCTTCCTCTTCCGGCAGTACTTCCTGGGGTTCCCCAAGGAGCTGGAGGAGGCGGCGCGGGTGGACGGGCTCGGGTACTGGGGCGCGTACTGGCGCGTCGTCGTGCCCAACTCGCTGAACTTCTTCGCCGCGATCGCGACCATCACCTTCATCAGCGGCTGGAACGCGTTCCTGTGGCCGCTGGTCATCGGCCAGGACCCGCAGGCGTGGACGGTCCAGGTCGCGCTCTCCTCGTACATGACCAACCAGACCGTCAACTTCCATCTGATCTTCATGGCCACGGCCGTTTCCATCCTGCCCCTGGTGTTCGTCTTCCTCTTCCTCCAGCGCTGGCTGGTGCAGGGGATCGCGCAGACCGGCATCAAGGGCTGACACGTCCCTTCCACGACCGGGAGACCGATGTCTTTCCGCACCACCGCCACCGACTACGTCGAGGACGTCTCGCCGGGCAGCGGCGCCCTCCCGCCACGCGCCCGCCACCCCGCCTCGGACGCCAGGACCCTGTCGCTGAACGGCAGTTGGCGTTTCCGCCTGTCACCCACGGCCGACGCGCAGGACGACTCCTTCGCGGCGGCGGGCCACGACACCGGGGACTGGGCCGAGATCACCGTCCCCGGTCACTGGGTGCTGCAGGGCCACGGCTCGCCGATCTACACCAATCACCTCTACCCGTTCCCGGTCGATCCGCCGAGGGTGCCGACCGAGAACCCGACCGGTGACCATCTGCGTCACTTCGACCTGCCCGCCGACTGGCCCGCCGAGGGCGGCTCCGTGCTGCGCTTCGACGGTGTGGAGTCCTGCGCCCGGGTGTGGCTGAACGGCACGGACATCGGCGAGTTCAAGGGCTCCCGGCTGCCGCACGAGTTCGCCGTCGGGCACCTGCTGAAGCCGGCCGGCAACGTGCTGGCGGTGCGTGTCCACCAGTGGTCGGCGGGCTCCTACCTGGAGGACCAGGACCAGTGGTGGCTGCCGGGCATCTTCCGGGACGTCACGCTCCTGCACCGCCCGCCGGGCAGCGTCCTCGACCACTTCGTGCTCGCCTCCTACGACCACGTCGAGGGCCTCGGGACGCTGCGCGTCGACTCCGACGTCGACGGCCGGGTCGTGGTCCCCGGCCTGGACATCGACGTCGCGACCGGTGAGCCGGTGACCGTGCCGGTGCGGCCGTGGACCGCGGAGACGCCCCGGCTCTACGACGGCACCCTGGTCACCGAGGGCGAACGCGTCCCGCTGCGCATCGGCTTCCGCACGGTCGCGCTCGACGACGGCCTGATCAAGGTCAACGGCCGGGCGATCCTCTTCAAGGGCGTCAACCGGCACGAGTGGCACCCGGAGCGGGGCCGCGCACTCGATCCGGAGACCATGCGCGAGGACGTGCTGCTCATGAAGCGGCACAACATCAACGCCGTGCGCACCTCGCACTACCCGCCGCACCCCGCCTTCCTCGACCTGTGCGACGAGTACGGGCTCTGGGTGATCGACGAGTGCGACCTGGAGACCCACGGCTTCACCGAGCAGGCCTGGCGCGACAATCCCGTCGACGACGAACGCTGGACGCCTGCGCTGCTCGACCGGGCGGCCCGGATGGTCGAGCGCGACAAGAACCACCCGTCCGTCGTCGTCTGGTCGCTCGGCAACGAGGCCGGCACGGGGCGCGGCCTCACCGCGATGGCCGACTGGATCCGCGGCCGGGACGGCTCACGGCTGATCCACTACGAGGGCGACCCCGACTGCCGCGACACGGACATCTACGCGCGGATGTACGCCGGGCACGCGGAGGTCGAACGGATCGGCCGAGGCCTGGACGGCGGCACCCACAAGCGGCGCGGACTCCCCTTCATCCTGTGCGAGTACGCGCACGCCATGGGCAACGGCCCCGGCGGGATCGCCGACTACCAGCGTCTGTTCGAGTCCTACGACCGTATCCAGGGCGGCTTCGTCTGGGAGTGGATCGACCACGGGATCAGGGACGAGCGGTACGGGTTCGCGTACGGCGGCGACTTCGGCGAGGAGCTGCACGACGGGAACTTCGTGTGCGACGGGCTGCTCTTCCCCGACCGCACGCCGTCGCCCGGACTCGTCGAGTACAAGAAGGTGATCGAACCGGTCCGCATCGACGGCGACGGTCCGGCCGGGACGGTGCGCGTCACCAACGGCTACGACTTCGCGGACCTGTCCGGGCTGGCCTTCGAGTGGTCGTTCGAGGTCGACGGGGTGAGCGTCGAGTCGGGTGCGCTGTCGGTGCCCGCGCTCGGCCCGGGCGATTCCGCGGACGTCAAGCTGCCGGCGCCGTCCGCGGACGGGCGCGGGGCCGAGACACGGTGGACGGTGCGGGCCGTGCTGGCCGAAGGGACCGCCTGGGGCCCGCGCGGTCATGTGGTGGCGTGGACCCAACTGCCGGTCAGCGAACACCCGTTGCCTCGTGTCGCGCAGACCGACGGTCCGGTGCTCGGCCTGCGGGACATCACTCTCGGCCCGGCCGCCTTCGACGCCCGTACGGGTGCGCTGCGGACGATCGGCGGAATCGATGTCACCGGTCTGCGCCTGGACGTCTGGCGCGCGCCGACCGACAACGACAACGGCGCGCACTGGCAGCCGGACGCGCGCCACGGCCCGCTGTGGCGCGGCCTGGGCCTGCACAGGATGCGTCACCGGCTGGACGCCGTGGAGCTGGGCGACGACGCACTGACCGTACGCACCCGGGTCGCGCCGGCCGGCCGGGAGGCCGGCCTGCGCACGGTGTACCGGTGGACGTCCGACGGGACACGGCTGCGGCTCACCGTGTCCGTGGCACCCGAGGGCGCGTGGACGCTTCCGCTGCCGCGCCTGGGGATCCGGCTGGGGCTCACGGGTCCGGCGGACCGTGCGGTGTGGTTCGGCGGTGGCCCGGGTGAGGCCTATCCGGACACCGGGTCGGCCTCGATGCTGGGGCGCTGGGAGTCCTCCGTGGAGGACCTCCAGACGCCGTACGTACGTCCGCAGGAGAACGGCGCCCGGGCCGACGTGCGCCGGGCGGAGATCGGCGGCCTGCGCGTCGAGGGCGAGCCCGCCTTCTGGTTCACCGCGCGCCGCTGGACGACGGAACAGCTCGACGCCGCCGACCACCTGACGGACCTGGTGCCCGGCGACACGGTCTGGATCAACCTCGATCACGGGCAGCAGGGCATCGGTTCGCAGTCGTGCGGCCCCGGCGCCCTGCCCCAGTACCGACTGCACGCCGGCCCGGCCGAGTTCTCGTTCGTCTTCTCGGAGATCCATGACTGACACCCTCACGCCCGTCGCGGCCGGCCGGCTCTTCAGCCGTCCGGCCGCGGTCGCGTCCTGTGTCGCGTTCGTCCTCATCGGCATGCTCCAGGCGCTCTACGGCCCCGCCGTGCCCGGGGTGCGCGAGGAGTACGGGCTGTCCCCGTCCGGCGCGGGTCTCGGTCTGAGCCTGCACTTCGCCGGTGGCGTGGCCGGCGTCCTCGCCTTCAACGCGATCCACTCCCGGATCAGCAACAGGACACTTCTGTCGGCGAGTTACGCCTTGATGGCCCTGGGCGGGGCGGGCTTCGCCCTCGCTCCGGACTGGCCCTCGGCGCTCGCCGCCGCCTTCCTCGGCGGCCTCGGCTTCGGCGGCATCGACTACGGCCTCAACCAGCTCTTCGCCGTCGGCTTCGGCGACCGCTCGACAGCCATGCTCAACGTCCTGAACGCCCACTTCGGCATCGGCGCGGTGCTCGGGCCCGCGCTCATCGCCTGGCTGGGACCCGCGAACTACACGTACGCCTTCGGGGCCTGCGCCCTGCTGGCGGCGGCACTCGTCCTGTGCACGGGAGGCGTCCGTACGGCGACCGCGGACGCGACCGCACCGCCGCGGACCTCCGCGCCGCTCGGCCCGTCCCGGATCCTCGTCGGCTTCCTCGCCCTCTACATCCTCAACGTCGGGGTGGAGGCGGGTGTCGGCGGCTGGGAGCCCACGCATCTGGAGACCGTCGGCTACGGCACGTCGGTCGCCGCGTCCGCCACCGCCGTCTACTGGCTGATGATGACGGCGGGCCGCTTCCTCGTCGTGCCGGTCACACTGCGGTACACGCCCGAACGCATCCTCACGGTCTGCGCCGCCGGGATGACGGTGTGCCTGCTGCCGGCGCTCGTGAAGGGGGCGGCTCCGGTGGCGTACGCGGGGGTGGGCCTGTTCATCGCCCCCGTCTTCCCGACCGGGCTGACCTGGCTCAACCGGGCCCTCCCGCAGGCGAAGCGGGCCGGGGCGTGGGTGATCGCCGCCTCGATGATCGGCGGTGTCGCGGCGCCCCCGCTGCTCGGCGTGGGCATCGAGGCGTCCGGGATCCACGCGGTGCCCTGGCTGCTGACGGCACTGTCCGCCGCGTCCCTCGCGGCGACCGTGTGGCTCATCACGCTGACCCGGAGGACGGCGCGGTGAGGGGTGGCACCGGCCCCTGTCGGTCACCGTGATTCCGCTGGGCCACGACGTGTCACCGCTGCCCCGGCCGCCCCCGTACGGTCAGGTTCCGTGTGCGGCCGAGGTGTCCGGTCACGGCCGCTCGTGCCGCAGTTCGCGCGCCGACCGCCCGTACTGCGCTCGCAGTGCGCGCGCCAGATGGCGCGGGTCGTGGATGCCCCAGCGCGCGGCGACCGCCGCCGTCGTGCGGCTGTCGTGGGCCGGGTCGAGCAGGTCGCGGCGAACGCGCGCGAGACGCTCCCGGCGGAGCCAGGCCGCGTAGGGTTCACCGGTCCGCCGGAACAGCCGGTGCAGCTGGCGCGCCGAGATGCCGTGGGCCGCGGCGGCCGAGTCGACGCACAGGGACGGGTCGGAGATGTTGGCCAGCGTGTAGACGCGGATGCGGTCCACCAGGGCGGTCTCGGTGTCCATCCGGCCGGGTACCGCGCCGTCCGTGAAAGCCGCGACGAGCAGGGACACCAGGGCGTCGCCCAGATGGGCTCGCTGCGCTCCGGACAGTTCGTCCAGGTGCCGGCCGAGGCCGTCGAGGAAGGCGGAGAGCACGGCCTGCGCACCGGACCCGGCCGGCAGCCGCCTGGCCGCCCGGCCGGCGACGGCGTCCGCGTGACGGCCGAGCTCGGTGCGCGAGATGCCGACGGCCGTCACGTCACAACCGTCGGCGACCGCGAGCCGGTAGGGCCGCGTCATGTCCAGCACCACGAAGTCCCCGCCGTGCGCACGCGACTGCAGGCCGCCCTGGTCCACCGCCGCGGGTCGTGGTGACCGGTGCAACGTGATCTTCAGCAGTTCGGGGTCGGTGGAGGTGATCACCCGGGGGGTCCGCGCGACGAGGTGCCCGGAGCCCCGGATGCGCGCCACGGACAGACGCCCGACGGCCACCGCGTCGATGTCGGCGCGGAACCCGTCCACGCCGTTCGCGGTCACCGCGAGCGGGGCGAGGATCGTGGACGCCGCGGTCTGCAACTGGCCCACGGTGGCCCGGCGTACGTGCAGGGCTCCTAAGTGAGGGTCGTTCACGGGGCTGCCCCCTTGTCACCGCGCCGCGCACGGCGCGTGCCGCGAATCCTTCACTGCGTGGACGAGAACGGCGGGTGTCCGGTTCCGTGGCGCGGATCGGCGACACCACGGGCGGGAACCGGAGACTCGGCCGGCGGCGGCGTGCGTAGCGTGGTGCGAGGGGAGCGATGTCGGCTGGGACCTTCGCGATGGTTCCAGCCGACTGCCACCGTGCCGCGGCCTCGGCCCGCCCTTCCCTGACTTCGTACACTAGGATGTTTCCTAGATGGTCTAGGAAACATCGGCGGACAGCCCGCCGGTGGCACGGAGGGGCGGTCAGTCATGGTGCGCGCAGGGCTCACCACCGAGCGGGTCGTGGAAGCCGCGGCCGACCTCGCGGACGAGGTCGGGTTCGAGAACGTCACCGTCTCCGCGCTCGCGCGCAACTTCGGGGTGAAGGACGCGAGCATGTACTCGCACGTCAAGAGCGTGCAGGACCTGCGGTCCCGGATCGCGCTGCGCGCGGCCGGGGAGATGATCGACCGGATCGCCACCGCCGTGGCCGGACGGGCAGGCAAGGACGCCCTGGTCGCGTTCGCCGACGCGTATCGCGCCTACGCGCTGGAACGCCCCGGGCGCTACCGGGCCACGCACATGCAGCTCGACCCCGGTCTGGTCCCGGAGTCCACCGCCCGGCGCACCGCAGAGGTGACCTACGGGATGCTCCGGTGGTACGGACTGTCCGAGCCCGATCTGACCGATGCCGTGCGCCTGCTGCGCAGCACCTTCCACGGCTACTGCCACCTCGAATCCATCGGCGGCTTCGGTGCGCCCCGTGACGTCCAGGCGTCCTGGGAACGCGCGCTGGACGCCCTGCACATCGCCCTGGAGCACTGGCCGCGCGCCGAGGAGGACGACCGTGCCTGAGTTCCACCACTCCGTGTGCGGCAGTGGTCCGGTGCTGCTGCTCGTCCCCGGCGGGGCCGGGCATCCGATGGGCCTGGAGGGCGTCACGGCGCGCCTCGCGGAGCGGTTCACCGTGGTGACGTACGACCCGCTCGGGCTGTCGCGCGGGCCCGTGGACGAGCCGGTCGGGGACCAGCGGGTCGAAGCGTGGAGCGAGAACGCCCGCCGGCTCCTCGACACGGTCCTGCCGGCCGGCGACTCCGCCCATGTCTTCGGCACCAGTTCCGGCGGCATCGTCGCCCTGGACCTGCTGACCCGTTTCCCCGAACGCGTCCGACGCGTGGTCGCGCACGAACCGCCGACGGTCGAGGTGCTCCCCGACCGGGAGGCGCAGCGCGCGATGGTTCGCGAGGTGGACGCGATCTGCCGTACCGAGGGCGTGGCGCGGGCCGTCGAGCGCCTGGGCGCCGGACTGGAGGGGCGCCCCTGGCAGCCCGGGCCCCGGCAGGCGACGGCGGCGGACGGCGCCGACGCCCCGCCGTCGGGGCGGGCCGGCGAGGGAGGCGGCGCACCCGGCCCGGACACCCCGCTGGGCCTGTTCCTCGCCCATGTCCTCAGCCCGTTCGCCACCCACGCGCCGGACGTGGACGCCCTGAAGGGGCTCTCCCCGCGGCTCGCACTCGGCGTGGGGCGGGACTCACGAGGTCAACTGCCTCGCCGCACGGCCGAGTCGCTCGCCGGGCTCACCGGCGCGGAACTGGTGGAGTTCCCCGGCGGCCATCTGGGCTGCCTGGAACACCCCGTGGAGTTCGCGGACCTGCTGGCCGGCACGCTCATCGGCCCGCGGGACCGGTCCGGGGGCTGAGCGCCTGCACCTCGTCGTAGGTCGGCGCGTCGCCCCGCGGCCGGCGTCCGGCCCGGATGTCCTCGACCGTGTCCAGGACGGCGCCCAGCGCCCGCCGGTACAGGAGCGATCCGAGGCTGACCCGGCCGACGCCGAGCTCGCCGAGGTGCGCGACGGTCGGCCCCGAGGGCGAGAAGAGGATGTTGAGCGGGACGTCCAGCGTCCTCAGCAGACCCGAGATGCGCGCCGGGTCGGTCAGTCCCGGCACGAACACGCCGTCGGCACCCGCCTCTTGATAGACGTCGAGGCGGCGTTCCGTCTCCCGCGGGTCGCCGTCGGCCAGCCAGTACGTGTCGGTGCGGGCGTTCACGAAGAGGTCCGGCACGGCGGCCTTCACCGCGGCGATCTTCTCGGCGTGCAGTCCGGCGGGACCCAGACCGTCCTCCAGATTGATCCCGGCGGCCCCGGCGGCGGCGAGCTCCCGCGCCAGCTCCGCCACCTCGCCGGGGTCCCGGCTGAACCCGTCCTCGGCGTCGACGGACAGGAGACAGGGGACCGTGCCGAGACTCCGGGCCAGGGCCGTCGTCAGGTCCCTGGTGGCCGCCGCCCCGTCGGGCAGCCCCGCGGCGGCCGCCACGCCGAGGCTCGTGGTGCCGACCGCCGCGAATCCCCGGTCCGCGAGCAGGGCCGCGGAAGCGTGGTCCCAGGCGTTGGGCAGGACCAGCGGCGCGTCGGAGTGGTGCAGCGCCGCGAACGGGGTACCGAGGGAGGTCATACGGCCACGCTAGCGGTGGAACACTTCGGCGGCCGCCGAACCGTACCCGGGGCCACAGGCCGGCAGCGGCGCGGGCTCACACGGGCGTCACCGTCCACGCCGACGGCTCGGACCGCTCGTCCGGCGCCTCGAACCGGAACCGCGCCGACGGGCCCCCGGGCCAGTCGACGGACAGCTCGCGGGCCTGCGACACCTCCACGGACACCTGGTCCCCGAGGGGCCGGGGGTGCGCGTCGCCGGTGAGCCGGGCCACGGCGACGAACAGAGTGGGCCCGTCACCCGTGACACCCGTGGTGCCGGCCGGGGCGGACTCCTCCGACAGGCCGTGGACGGGCAGGAGTTCGGCCCGCAGCCCCTTTGGCGCCGTCCAGCCCGTGACCCGTACGCCGGTGCCGGGGGCCGCCCCGGTCACCAGGTGCGCGCGCACCTCCACCGCCCCGTGCGCGACCACGAGACTGACGACCCGGGTGTCCCCGGCGACCCTGTGCCGGGAGGCGGCCCAGCCCTCCCCGACGCCCAGCGGCTCGATGTCCGTGCGGCCCGGGTCGCCGTCGACGACGACGCTGTTGTCGTACGTGGGCGCGGGCGCGGGTCGCGTCGCCGTCGAGTAGGCGAGCCGGGTGTAGAACGGGTCGTAGCGGGCGTCCTCGCTGCCGTGGTTGTGCAGGCGGACGACGCCGTCCGAACCGGTGCTCTGGAGCAGCCAGTTGGGCGGACCGACCGGGGTGACGGCGTCGGCCCGCTCCGCCGGGCCCGGCTCCTCGCGGGCCGTCCACACCTCGTGGTCGGGCGGCAGGAGCAGCCCGACGAAGGCCTTGCTCGCCCAGTACGGGGACGCCGGGCCCGAATAGCCCTGCAGGAACGCCTCGTCGGGGCCGTGCCAGCCGAGGGTGAGCAGACCGCGGTCGTCGACGGCGCCGTGGTCGAGGAAGTGACGCAGGGCGCCGGAGGCCAGCCGCCGGGTCTCGCCCGGGGACAGGGGGGTGCGGCCGGTGAGCGCGCCCAGCCACAGGGGGGACGCGGCCGCGAAGCGGTAGGTCAGGGAGCGGCCCTGGAGCATGGGGGCACCGTCGCCGCCGAACAGGCGGGCGTAGTCGGCGAGATGGGTCTCCAGCCTTGTGCCGTACAGGTCCAGGAGGCGGCTGTCGTCGGACAGCCAGGCGTGCAGCACCGGATACAGGTGCATGGCCCAGCCGTTGTAGTAGTCGAAGGCGCGGCCGGGACCGTCGCTGTACCAGCCGTCGCCGAGGTACCACTGCTCGATGCGCGCGAGTCCGCGGTCCACGGCGGCGCGCGCCGCCTCGGGTTCGTGGCCGATCTCCTGGAGGAAGCCACCCACGGTGACGGGGAACAACTCCCAGTTGTTGGGCCAGGGTTCGGCGGTCAGCGCGTCACCGAGCCAGTGGGCCGCCCGCTGCCGGACGCGGTCGTCCAGCCGGTCCCACAGCAGCGGCCGGGTCAGGCGCAGCGCGAGGGCGATCGACGCGGCCTCCACCAGGGGCTGGCTGCGGTCCTCGACGCGTGGCCAGACGCCCGCGGTTCCGGCCGCGAGACCGTCCGCGTACCTTTCGAGGGTCTTCTCGTCCTGGCGGAAGGCGGCGATCAACAGGGTGCGGGCGTAGCCCTCCAGGCCGTCGGAGAGCCGGCCCGACCAGCTCCCGTGATCACCGGGCAGGTGGTAAAGGGCACGGTCCTCGGTGGCGTAGGGCTCCACCGCGGCCAGCAGCGAGTCCGCGGCGGCCTCCCAGTGGGCGCGGGTGTATCCGGTGCGGGGGCTGAGTGCGGTGTCGGGCGGCGGCAGGTGCATCAGTGGTTCCAGTCCTTCCGGCGGGCCTGGGGCGCTCCGGTTCCGGTCGGGGCGCCCCAGGAGTCCATCCCTCCCGCGCCAGGCCCTCGGACACCGGCCGGCGGGTACCGAGTCCGGCCCGGACGGACCCCGCCGCGGACGGTGGCGCCGTGCACGGCGGCTCGGGTGCCGAGCGCGGGCCGCCCGCTCCGATCACGAAAGGACCTGGCCGCTGGACCGTATCGCCTGGGGGCAAGCGCTTTCTAGTGGTCGGTCGCTTTTCGCAGGACCGTGGCCACCGGCAGGTCGTCCCGTCACGATCGGCAGGTCGCCCTGTCTCCACCGGCAGGTCGTCCCCTCGGCGGCGACGGGTCATCCCGTGCGGCGGCCACGGATCACCCGGTACTCCGGCCACAAGTCGTCCGGCACACCGGCCACGGATCATCCGGTGCGGCGGCCCGACACCAGGCGGCCCGACGCCAGGCGGCTCGCCTCGGCGTAGGCCCGCACCAGCGGTCGCCGGTCCCCGGCCAGCCAGGCCAGCGCGAGACGGCTCGGCGCGACACCGCGCACGGGCCGGGTGACGACGCCGCCCCGGGTGAGCAGCGGCGCGTTGCCCGCGGCGAGCAGACAGACGCCCCGGCCGTCCACCAGCGCCTCGTACGTCTCGTCGGCACTCGCGGCCTCCGCGCCGATCAGGGCCGGGCGCCCCGCGCGGGCGTCGAGGGCGAGCCAGTAGTCGCGCAGCACCCCGGCCGACTCAGGGATCGCGATGAACGGTTCGTCGAGCAGGTCCGCGAAGTCGACCTCCGGGCGGTCCGCGAGGCGATGCGTGTCCGGCAGCGCGACATGACGCGGTTCCTCGGCCACCACCACCCACGCGTAGCGCTCCTCGTCCGGCACCGGCAGCCACACGAACGCGGCGTCGACCGAACCGTCCGCGAGCCCCGCGCTGGAGTCCGTCCAACTCACCTGCCGCAGTTCGACCTTGGCCGCCGGACACGTCTCACTGAACCGGGATCTGATCGCGGGCAGCAGTCCCCCGCGGCCCGGGCTCGTGCTCATCCCGACGACGATCGTCGCCTGCTGCTCGGCCTTGGCCCGCTCCACGGCACCGGAGGCCGCCGCCCAGTCGGCGAGCATCCGCCGCGCGTACGGCAGCAGGGCGGCGCCCACCGCCGTCAACCGCACATCTCGCCTGTCCCTCTCGAACAGATCGGCGCCCAACTGCCGTTCCAGGGCACGGATCTGCTTGCTCAGGGCGGGCTGGGAGACGAAGAGGCGCTCCGCGGCGCGCGTGAAGTGCAGTTCCTCGGCGACCGCGACGAAGTAGCGCAGGTCCCTGCCGTGCACGTCCATGGCCATAACCATTGGTTATCACGAAGGGTCTTGGACGGGCGACACGGTTCGCGGAGAAGCTCGGTGCATCGACAGCACGACCTGTACGAGGGAGTCGGACATGAGCAAGGTATGGCTGGTCACCGGCGCGAACAGCGGCTTCGGCCGGGCGTTCACCGAAGCGGCCGTCGCGGTGGGGGACGTGGTGGTGGCGACGGCCCGCAGGCCCGAGGCGCTGGCCGATCTCGTCACGGCCCACCCCGACCAGGTCGAGGCGGTCGCCCTCGACGTCACCGACCAGGCGCGCATCGACTCCGTGGTCGCCGATGTGGTGCGGCGGCACGGACGGATCGACGTCCTGGTGAACAACGCCGGCCGCACCCATGTCGGCGCCGCCGAGGAGACCACGGACGGCGAACTGCGGTCGCTGTTCGACCTGCACTTCTTCGGACCCGCCGCGCTGGTCCGCGCGGTCCTGCCGCACATGCGGGAGCGCCGCTCGGGCGCTGTCGTACAGATGAGCAGCATGGGCGGGCAGATGACCTTCCCCGGGTTCTCCGCGTACTGCGGCACCAAGTTCGCATTGGAGGGCTTCTCCGACGCGCTGGCCGCGGAGGTCGCTCCGCTGGGCATCAAGGTGCTGATCGTCGAGCCGGGGTCGTTCCGCACGAATCTGCTGGGCGGTGCCACCACGAGCGACCAGATCGCCGACTACGCGGACACGGTCGGCCCGACCCGCCGGGCGATCGCCGCCGGTGACGGCGACCAGCCCGGTGACCCCGCGAAGGGCGTCGCGGCGGTGCTGGCGGCGCTCGCCGACGTGAACACTCCCCTGCGGCTGCCGCTCGGCGGCGACGGTGTCGACGCCGTGGTCGGGCACCTCGACGCGCAGCGCACGGAGATCGCCACCTGGGAGAAGGTGGCGCGGGACACCGCGTTCGACGCGTGACGGCACCCGCGTGACGTCGCGGCGGTCGCCCCGGCCCGGATCGGCGCCGGGGCGATCGCGTTCCCGCCCCGACCGAGAAGCCCCCGCTCGCGGCAGGACGCCCGTACTCCGGTGCCCCGGGCCGCAGCGACCGAGTGCCCCGGGCCGCAGCGACCGAGTGCCCCGGGCCGCGGCGACCGAATGCTCCGGGCCGCGGATCCGAAGTGCTCCCGCCCGCAGGCCCGGACCCACCCGGCCGCGGGCACCGTGCGCTCCCGCCACAAGTGGGGACCCACCCCGCCCACAGGCCCGGACGCACCCGCCCGCAGACCCGGCGTCGCGGGCTGGTCGACGCGTCCCGCATCGTGGGCCGGTCGTTCACCAGATGGACGGGACCGGATGCCGCCCACCGCATCGACTAGCGTCGTGACATGACCAGCGACACCCCCCGCACCCTCGCCGAGGCGCTCTCCCGTGGCAGCGTCGTCCTGGACGGCGGCATGTCCAACCAGCTCGAATCGGCCGGGCACGACCTGAGCGACGCGCTGTGGTCGGCACGGTTGCTCGCGGAGCGACCCGAGGCCGTCGTGGAGGCGCACCTCGCCTACTTCGAGGCGGGCGCGGACGTGGCGATCACCGCCGGCTACCAGGCGACCTTCGAAGGATTCGCCCAGCGCGGCATCCCGCGGGACGAGGCCGCCGAGCTCATCGGCCTGAGCGTCGCGCTCGCCCGCGAGGCGGCCGGACGCGCGCGGGCGAAGGGCGTCGCACGGCCGCTGTGGGTGGCCGCTTCGGTCGGGCCGTACGGGGCGATGCTCGCGGACGGTTCGGAGTACCGGGGGCGATACGGGTTGAGCGTCGAGGAACTGGAACGGTTCCACCGGCCGCGCCTGGAGGTGCTGGCCGCCGCCGGACCCGACGTACTGGCCCTGGAGACCGTGCCCGACGCGGACGAGGCGCGGGCACTGCTCAGGGGGGTGCGCGGTCTCGGCGTGCCCGCATGGCTGTCGTACAGCGTCGCCGGGGACCGGACGCGCGCCGGGCAGCCTCTGGAGGAGGCGTTCGCCCTGGCCGCCGACGCGGACGAGGTGATCGCGGTCGGCGTGAACTGCTGCGCGCCCGAGGACGTGGACGGCGCCGTGGCCACCGCCGCGCGCGTGACGGGGAAGCCGGTCGTGGTCTACCCGAACAGCGGTGAGGCGTGGGACGCCCGGGCACGGTCGTGGACCGGCCGCTCCACGTTCACCGCCGAGCAGGTGACGGGGTGGCAACGGACCGGGGCCCGCCTCATCGGCGGCTGCTGCCGGGTGGGCCCCGATGCGATCGCCGGGATCACCCGGACGCTGAAGCCCGCCTGACCCACCGGCCCGCACCCGGCTCCGGGGACCGGTCCGGGCTCGGCCTGGGCCGACGCACCACGGCCGGACCGGGCGCACCAACGCCGGGCCATGCGCGCCACCCCCGGACCATGCGCACCACCCCCGGACCGGTGGCGCCCGCCCCCCTGCGCCACGGGCAAGCTCCTCGCCCGGCGCAGGCGCGCCGGGCGGGGACCGGCGGCGGACCCGGCCTCAGGACCGCCGGGCGCGGCCCGAGTTCCGCAGGCGCCGTACCGCCGACAGTGGTGCCGCTCCCCACATGGGCAGTCCGCCGGACGCGCGCGGCACCGGGGCGGACTCCGTGGCGCCGGTCGGGTCGGCGGGCGGCGCGGGCCGGACCGACTCGGCGTCCCACAGGGCGAGTTCGCGGTCGCGCGGCCCGTGGACGGTGTACGGTTCGCCGCTGCCGAAGACCCGCACCGGATGTGTGTCGTCCCAGGTCTGCCACCCGGGTGCGCCGTCGACGGCGAATCGCACCCACGCGGAGTGCATCGCGTCGGCGAGTTCCTGCGGGGCGCCCTCGCCCGCGAGTCGCTCCGACTCGGGCACGTCGGAGGTGTCGAAGACGAAGCCGAGCTCCAGGGCGTGGCAGGCACCGAGGTCCGGCACGTTCGAGGGCCACGCGAACTCGTAGACGTACGAACGGGACGGGCCGCCGCGGGCGTCCGCGAGCCGGTGCAGCGGGACGCGCAGCAGGTGGTCGGTGACCATCTGGCCCACCAGGTCCGCGGTGCTCACGGCCGGGTGGAGGGCGCGGTAGCCGCGGGGCACCTCGTGGCCGCAGCGGCAGCGGGCCATGGCCCCGGCCAGCGCGACGGGCCCGAGCCGGTCGACGCTCTCCAGGAGCCCGCCGGGCACCAGCCACAGCCGGTACTCCTCGCTGGTCCAGCCCATCAGGAGGTCGACGTCGGGTGAGGCACCGCCGATGAGGGCCTCCAGCGGGTCGCGCGGGACCAGGTCGCCGTCGACGACGATGCCGAACGCGGGTCCGCCGAGGACGGGACTGCTGAGTCTGCCCACGTCGGCCTGGGTGCGCAGCAGCAGTTCGCGGTCGACGGCGGCGAACGCCTCCGCGGTGGCCGGGACCTTCAGCCGGGCGGCCATCCGGCGGACCATCCGGCGCACCTTGTCGCGGTCGCCCGCCTCGGGAGGCCCGCTCTGCAGGACGGCCCGGTGGAACAGGCCCCGGGCCCGTGGGGCGGCGAGCAGCGCGCCGATGCTGATGGCTCCGGCCGACTCGCCGAAGACGGTGACGCGGTCCGGGTCGCCGCCGAACTCGGCGACGGATGCCCGCACCCACTCCAGCGCGGCCAGTTGGTCGCGCAGTCCCGGGTTGGCGGGCGCGTCCGGGAAGAGGCCGTAACCCTCCACCCCGAGACGGTAGTTGAGGGAGACGAGGACGACGCCGTCGCGGGCGAAGGAGTGACCGTCGTAGACGGGTACGGCCGAGGAACCGCGGGTCAGGGCCCCGCCGTGGATCCACACCATGACGGGCAGCCGGGCGCCGCGCCCCGGTTCCGGGGTCCACACGTTGAGGTTGAGGCAGTCGTCGCCGGGCACGACGGGGTCGGCGAGCAGCCGCGCGAAGGCTTCGGAGTACGGCGGCTTGGGCGGGGTCGGTCCGAAGGCACCCGCGTCGCGGACGCCGTCCCAGGGCTCGGGCGGAACCGGTGGCAGGAACCGGCGGGGGCCGAACGGCGGGGCCGCGTACGGGATGCCGCGGAAGACCGCGACGCCCTTCTCGTACCGGCCGCGCACCGCCCCGTACGGGGTGGCGACGACCGGGTCGTGCGCCGGGAGATCCGCGTCCGCCTCGTCCACCGCCATCCGAGCACCAGCTCCTCACGCTCCGAACCGTTCACCTCAGAGCACCACATCGCCCCCCGGTATTCCTGCCGACGTCCCCATTCGGCGGACACGCCCAGAAGTTGGGCCCGGGGTGTCCGCAGTCGCTCGGGCCGGTGTCGCAGCCGTTCGGGGCGGTGTCGCAGCCGTTCAGTGCCGGGTCGCGTCCGGGATGCCGAAAGTTTCGGCGGGACCCCATTCCATGAACGCCTGCCGCTTCCCGCCGTGTCCGGCCGGGCTTAATGTAGGAAGCGCTTGCTATCCCGGCGGGGCGTCCGTCCCGCGGGCAGCACTGTCCGAAACTTTCGATGGCCCGCGGGGGCCGGAGGGGCGGGTTCCATGGTGCGCACGGGACGCGCGACCGGTCCGACGCTGGCGGTCGTCGCCCGCGCGGCGGGGGTGTCCGTGCCCACGGCGTCGAAGGTGGTCAACGGCCGGGAGGACGTGGCACCGGAGACCCGACGCAGGGTCACCGAGGCGCTCGACCGGTTGGGCTATGTGCGCAGACCGCGGTTCGAGACGTCGGCACCACCGGGCCTGGTCGACGTCGTCGTGCACTCGCTGCAGAGCTCCTGGTCGGGGGCCTTGCTGCACGGCGCGGAGCGGGCCGCGTCCGACGCCGGGCTGGAGGTCGTGGTCTCGGCGGGGCCGACCCGGACCGGCGGCGGGCGCCCCGGGCACGGCTGGCTGGACAAGCTCACCGCCCGTGGCTCGTCGGGGGTGTTGTTCCACCTGGCGGAGCTGACCGCGGCGCAGCAGGCCCGACTCGACGGGCACGGCATCCCGTTCGTGATGATCGACCCCGTCGTCGAACCGCCTGAGGGTGTGGTGTCGGTGGGCGCGGCGAACTGGCAGGGCGGTCTGCTGGCGACGGACCATCTGCTCGCGCTCGGCCACGAGCGCGTCGCGGTCATCGGCGGTCACCGGCGCAGGACGTGCGGCAGCGACCGGATCGCCGGCTACCGCTCGGCTCTCGCCTCGGCCGGGCTCCGGTACCGGCCCGAGTACGTCCGCCACGGCGGTTTCCACGAGCGGGGAGGCCACCGCCGCATGCTCGAACTCCTCGACCTGCCCGAACCCCCCACGGCCGTGTTCGCCTGCTCGGACAGGATGGCGCTCGGGGTCTACCAGGCCCTGGCGGAGCGGCGGTTGCGGGTGCCGGACGACATCAGTGTGGTCGGCTTCGACGACCTCCCCGAGTCCCGCTGGGCCGGCCCGGCGCTCACCACCGTGCGCCAGCCGCTGTCCGAGATGGCGGCGACGGCGCTGCGCCTGCTGGTGCGGATGATGGCGGGCGACCGCCCGGAGGGCACGCGTACGGAACTGTCGACCCGTCTGGTGGAGCGGTCGAGCACGGCCCCGGTGCCGGCTACCTCCCCGTCGCCCAGGTGATGCCGCCGAGCAGGTGGGTCCGGAAGTCCGGGTCCTCGTACGCCTGCGGAGCGTGCCCGAAGGCGGTGTAGAACACCCGTCCGGCGCCTCGCTCGTGGCACCACACGAGCGGGTGGTCCGCGCCCATGCCGCCGCCCTCGTACGAGGACTCGTCGGCGCGGACGAGCACCCGCACCGCCCCGCGCGGACTGGTCCGGAAGTCGTACCACTCGTCGGTGAACTCCCAGACGGGCGGCAGATGCCGGGTCGCCGGGTGCGTCCGGTCCTCCACCACCGCCTTGCCGGGCTGGTGGTCGGGGTGCCGGGCGAAGCGGGCCCCGAGCAGTTCGCCGTAGTAGGGCCAGTCGTACTCGGTGCAGGCGGCGGCGTGCACGCCGACGAATCCGGCGCCCGCGTCGAGGTGGGCGGCGAGGCGGGCGCGGCCCGCGGGCGTCAGCACGTCCCCGCTGGTGGAGAGGAAGACGACCGCGTCGTAGGCGTCCAGGGGGGCCTCGAACACGGCGGGATCCTCGGTCGCGTCGACGGCGAAGGCGTGGGCGTCGCCGAGGGACCGCACGGCGGCGACGGCGGCGGGAATCGACTCGTGCCGGTAGTCGGTGGTGCGGGAGTACACGAGGACGCGCGGAGGCATGGCACCGAGCCTATGCCCCGCCGGGACAGGTCCCCACGGGGCCGCGGAACCGAAAATTTCGGAGCGTGGGCACCGGCCGGAGCGGGGCCTCGACCAGGCCTGCGGCGCCGGGGCGGAGGTGTCGTGGGGTGTCGCGCGACGTGTCCGATTCGTTCAAGACCCGGTGGTCGGGCCCCGCCTACGGTGGACGCATGACTCCACGATTCGATGTGATCGGCCTCGTCGTCTCCGACATGGCCGCCTCCCTCGCCTTCTACCGGCGCCTCGGGCTCGTCTTCCCGGAGGGGTCCGAGACCGAGCCGCACGTCGAGGCGGAACTGCCCGGCGGGCTGCGGCTGGCGCTCGACACGGAGGAGACGATCCGCTCGTTCCACGCCGGCTGGCGCCCGCCGAGCGGCGGCGGCCGGACGTCCCTGGCCTTCCTCTGCGACAGCCCGGCGGAGGTGGACTCCGTGTACGAGGAGCTGGTCGGCGCGGGTCACCACGGCGAACTGAAGCCGTGGGACGCCTTCTGGGGCATGCGGTACGCCGTCGTGCACGACCCGGACGGCAACGGCGTCGACCTGTTCGCCCGGCTGCCCGGGCAGTAGCTCCGCCCGCTACGGCCGGCCGACCAGTTCCCCGAGGGTCGTGTCCGCCAACTGCCTCACGTCGCGGGCCAGATGGGCCTGGTCCGCGAACCCGGCCCGCGCCGCGGTCTGCGCGAAGGGAACCCCGTCGCGGGCCAGGGCGAGCGCCCGCTGGAGCCGCAGCACGCGGGCCAGCGTCTTGGGCCCGTAGCCGAACGCGGCGAGCGAGCGGCGGTGCAACTGCCGTGCTCCCAGGCCCAGCTTGTCGGCGGTCTCGGCGACCGGGCGCCCCGCGTCGAGGTCCGTCACGAGCCGGGCGAGCAGCGGGTCGGGCGGTGCCACCTCCTCCGCCCGTCGCAGCGCGAGCTCTTCGAGCGCGCCGAGCGGGTCGGCCGCGGCGTCGACGCGCCGGGTGAGGCGGCGCACCTCCGCGGCGGGCCACAGATCCGCCAAGTCGACGCGCAGGTCCCGCAGTTCGTGTGCGGGCACGCCGAGGAGCGCGGGAGCCGTGCCGGGAAAGAACCGGATGCCGGCCCAACGGCCCGGTGCGCCCTGCGGGTGGTACGCGCGCGTGTCGGGCCCGGCGACCAGGAGCCGTCCCTCGTGCCACAGCAGGTCCATGCACCCGTCGGGCAGGACGGCCCGCACCGGCCCGCCCGCGGGCGCGCGCGTCCACACCACGGCGCCCGCCAGCAGGGACGGGCGCTCCGCGTACCCGGACGCGGCGGCGAGGGGTTCGACGGCCACGTACGTCACGCTACGCCGCCCGGCTGCGGTGCTCCTGCGGGCTGACGCCGTACCGCCGCTTGAAGGCGCTGGACAGTGCGAACGCGCTCCCGTAGCCGACCTGGCGGGCGATGGACTCGAGGGTGTCGTCCGAGTCGCGCAGGCGGTCGGCGGCCAGCGCCAGCCGCCAGCCGGTCAGATAGGTCATCGGGGGTTCGCCCACGAGTTCGCTGAAGCGTCGGGCCAGCGCGGCCCGGGACACCCCGGCCTTGGCGGCGAGGTCGGCCACCGTCCAGGGGTGGGCCGGGTCGTCCTGCACGAGCCGCAGCACCCGGCCCACGACGGGGTCGGCGAGAGCCCGGTACCAGGCCGGCGCCTCGGCCTCGGGGCGCGAGAACCAGGCCCGCAGCGCGGCGATCATCAGCAGGTCGAGCAGCCGGTCCAGGACGACCTCCTGGCCCGGCTCGTCGCGCACCATCTCCTCGGCGAGGATCGGCGTCAGCGGGCACTCCCACACCTCGGAGGTGAGCGAGAGCAGCGGCGGCAGGGCGTCGAGCAGTCTGCCGCCGATCTCGCCCTGCATCATGTACGTCCCGATCAGCAGCACCGTGGAGCCGTCGAGCCGGTCGCCCCAACTGCGCACCCCGAGGTCCCAGCGGCCCTTCAGCGAGCGTCCGTCGGGGTAGGTGCACTCGCCGCCCGGGAGGATCACCGCCTGCGGGGCGGTCCCGGGATCGTCGGCGCACAGGTACGGATCCGGCCCGCGGGCGATGGCGAGGTCGCCGGCCCGCAGTCGCACCGCTTCTCCCCCGTCCGGTACGACGCAGGCGTCGCCGCGGACCACCAGCATGATCGTCAGGGGTGCCCGGTCCTCGATGCGCAGGGACCAGGGCGGGTCGAAACACGCACGGATCATGAAGGCCCCACGCGCGCGTGGGCCCTCCAGCAGGCCTGCGAGTGCGTCCATGGCGTCAGCGTAGACGCAGGCCGCACGGCGCACTGGACGTCCGCTTATGGGAATGAGTCATTCAGTGATGGCCGCCCTCGACGGGCGCCCGTTGACTGGGGGCATGGCAGAGAACACGCGGAACACGACGGTATGGGTGAGCGGGGCCACGGGGCGCACGGGCAGCCGGGTGGCGCAGGCCGCGCGGGCGGCGGGGCTGACGGTGCGGGCCGGTTCGCGCGCCGAGGGGTTCGACTGGGAGGACGCGTCGACGTGGGCCGGAGCGCTGCGCGGCGCCGACGCCGCGTACCTGGTGTACCCGACGGACGTCGGCTCACCGGCCGCCACCGAGGCGATCGGAGCGCTGGCCCGGGAGGCGGTCGGGCTCGGCGTGCGGCGGCTGGTGCTGCTGTCGTCGCGGGGCGAGGAGCGGGCCCGGCCGACGGAGGAGGCGCTCAAGGCGTCCGGCGCGGACTGGACGATCGTGCGGGCCGCGTGGTTCGCGCAGAACTTCAGCGAGGGCCCGCTGGTGGAGGGGCTGCGCCACGGGGAGCTGGTCTTCCCTGCGGGTGAGGTGCGGGAGCCGTTCATCGACGTGCGGGACATCGCGGACGTCGTGGTGGCCGTGCTGACGGCGGGCGACCGGTACGCCGGCCAGGAACTCGCCGTGTCCGGGCCCAGGCTGCTGACCTTCCGCGAGGCGGTCGCCGAGATCGCGGAGGCGACGGGCGGCGAGCTGACGTACACGCCGGTGACCGCTCGCCGGTACGGCGACGACCTGGCCGGGTTCGGGGTGCCTCCCGAGGAGGTGGAATTCCTCGTCGACCTCTTCGAGAGCCTCCTCGACGGCCGCAACTCCTACCTCTCGGACGGGGTCCGGCAGATCCTCGGCCGGGCGCCGCGCGACTTCACGGACTTCGCGCGGGAGGCGGCGGCGGCCGGTACCTGGAAGGCGTGATCACTCCGCGGGAGGGTGCTGCTCGCCGTTCCTGTGGCTGGGGTGGGTGCTCTTCGCGTGGGTCCGCAGCCGGGAGGTCACGTCCTCCGGGGGCAGGAAGCGGGACCAGCGCTCCGGGAACTCCGAGGGCATGTCCGGGTCGTCGGGATCGGCGTCGTACGACCGGTGGGCGGCGACGCGGGCGACGTACTCGGCGGCCTGCGCCTCGCGCAGCCGTTCGTTGGCGGCGCGGGCCGCGGCGGTGGCGGCGGCCGGCCAGATCCGGTCGATGGCGGCGTTGACGGCGGCGCCGACCAGGACCGCGAAGGCGGACACACCGATCCACAGCAGGACGGCCACGGGGGCGGCGAGCGAGCCGTAGATGGTGGGGCCCTCGACGGTGTTGGTCAGGTAGATGCGGAGCAGGAAGCTGCCCAGCACCCACATGGCGAGGGCCACCAACGCGCCCGGCACGTCCTCGACCCAGGGTGAGCGCACGGGCACGGAGACGTGGTAGAGCGTCGTGAGGAAGACGACCGACAGGACGATGACGACGGGCCAGTACAGGACCTGCACGACGGTCGTCGACCAGGGCACCACGTTCACCACCGCGTCCGGGCCCGCCACCATCAGCGGCAGCGCGATCGAGCCGATCAGCAGCGCGACGATGAACAGCAGGAACGACATCACCCGGGTCTTCACGATCCCGCGGGTGCCGTCGAGGCCGTACATCACGGTGATGGTGTCGATGAAGACGTTCACCGCGCGCGAGCCGGACCACAGGGCGAACAGGAATCCGAGGGAGATGATGTCCGGGCGCCCGCCCTTCATCACGTCGTGCAGGATCGGCTCGGCGATCTGGTGGACGCCCTTCTCGGTCAGGACCGTGCGGGACGCCTCCAGGAGGTTGGACTCCAGGCTGGCGATCGTGTCGGCGCCGGTCCAGTCGTCCACATAGCCGAGCATGCCGATCAAGCTCAGCAGCAGCGGCGGCACGGACAGGAGCGTGAAGAAGGCGGCCTCGGCCGCCAGACCCAGGATCCGGTACTCCATGCACGAGTTGACGGTGTCCTTGAGCAGCAGCCAGGCGGTCCGTCGCTTCGACACGTTCCGGTACAGCGCGCGAGCGCGGTGGAAGCGGCCCGCGGGTGGACCTTCGGGTGTTTCTTTTGCCTGGTGCACGTCCTTACCGTATCCGTATGGCAGCCAGCACCCACACCGTGACCAACCAGGCTCCGCCCCTGGTCGGATATGACGTGTTCGCGGCCGACCGGGCCCTCGTGGAGGCGGTCGACCGGCACCTCGCTCCGGAGCTCCTCGACGAGGTCCGTGAGGAGCTGTCGGCCCTCGGCCGCACGGCGGGCTCGGCGCAGGCCCAGAAATGGGGGGTGCTGGCCGACCAGAACCCGCCCGAACTGCACACCCACGACCGCTACGGCAACCGGATCGACGAGGTCGAGTTCCATCCGTCCTGGCACCGGCTGCTGGGCAAGGGCGTGTCCGCGGGGCTGACCGCGGCCTGGAACCGGCCCGGCGGACACCTGCGGCGCGCGGCCGGTTTCGTGGTGTGGTCGCAGGTGGAGGCGGGCCACGGCTGCCCGCTGTCGATGACCCACGCGGCGGTGCCCGCGCTGCGCACGGACCCGGCGCTCGCCGCCGAGTGGGAGCCGCGGCTGACATCCACGATGTACGACCCGCAGCTGCGGCCGGCGGCCCGGAAGCCCGGGGTGCTCTTCGGGATGGGCATGACGGAGAAACAGGGCGGCAGCGACGTACGCGCCAACACGACGGTGGCGCGCCCGCTCGCCGAGGACGGGACGTACGAACTGACCGGGCACAAGTGGTTCTGTTCGGCGCCCATGTCCGACGGGTTCCTGGTGCTGGCGCAGGCACCGGACGGGCTGACCTGTTTCCTGCTCCCGCGCGTCCTGGAGGACGGCGCCCGCAACGTCTTCCGCGTCCAGCGGCTCAAGAACAAGCTCGGCAACCGGTCGAACGCGTCCGCCGAGGTCGAGTTCGACGGGACCTGGGCGCGCCGGGTGGGCCACGAGGGGCGCGGGGTGCGCACCATCATCGAGATGGTCGCGGCGACCCGTCTGGACTGTGTGCTCGGCGCCACGGCGCTGATGCGGCAGGCGGTCGCGCAGGCCGTCCACCACTGCACCCACCGGGAGGCGTTCGGGAGCAAGCTGATCGACAAGCCGCTGATGCGCAACGTGCTCGCGGATCTGGCGCTGGAGTCCGAGGCCGCGACGGCCCTCGCGATGCGGCTCGCCGCCGCCTACGACGACGGCGGTGAGCAGGAGCGGGCCTTTCTGCGGCTCGCGGTGCCGGCCGCGAAGTACTGGGTGACCAAGCGGTGCACGCCGGTGGTGACGGAGGCGCTGGAGTGCCTCGGCGGGAACGGATACGTCGAGGACTCGGGCATGCCCCGGCTGCTGCGCGAGTCACCGCTCAACTCCATCTGGGAGGGCGCGGGGAACGTCCAGGCCCTGGACATGCTGCGCGCGCTGCAACGGGAGCCGGCCGCGCTCGACGCGTACCTGCGCGAAGTGGGGCAGGCCCGCGGCGCCGACCACCGGCTCGACGGGGCGATCAAGAACCTGCTGACCGAACTCGCCGACCTGGACGGCATCGAGGGCCGGGCCCGCCGGCTCGTCGAGCGGTTCGCGCTGGTGCTCCAGGGGGCGCTGCTCGTGCGGTACGCGCCGGCGGAGGTCGCCGACGCGTTCTGCGCCTCACGTCTGGGCGGCGACTGGGGAACGGCGTTCGGCACCCTGCCGCACAGTCTGGATCTGGCCACCGTCGTGGAGCGGGCACGACCGATGGCGTGAGGAGCTGATGCGGGGGTGGTGCTGCGCCGACACGGCACCACCCCCGCCTCTGGCCCCGTTCAAGGAGCTCGGACGCCGCCTGAGCGGCCTCGCTGTCAGTTTCAAGGAACCTTGTGACCGTTGGCGAGAGTTGCAGACCGTTGCATTCCTTTGTGCTCCTTGTGCGAAGTCCCGGCGTCCCCCACCCAGAGCAGGCACGATGTGCAGTGACGTCGGCGTCACTGCCCGTGCGCGGTCCTGGTTCCGGGAGTGCCTTGTGAAGACCACATCGATCAACCCCGCCCGTTTCGCTCCGCCGGATGCGTCGGAAACAGTTCGGCACCTCCAGGCGACGTGGGCCGCGGCACTCCGGGGCGAACCCTCCGCGATCGCTCCTCGCCCGGTCATCGGACAGTCATGGCAAAGAGTGAAACGATTCGGAGTGGATCCCGAACAGAGCACGGACAGTGTGCTGTTGCAGACGGACGAACTCGAACACCGCCGGAACTCCACGGCTCTTGCCGAGGTGATGCCCGTCCTCAGCGGCGGGCTGGCCGCCGTCGCCGACGCGTCGCTGCAGATCATGGTGGTCACCGATCCGGAGGGGCGGGTCCTGTGGCGTGACGGCAACACCGGCGTGCTGCGCCGGGCCGACACCATTTGCCTTGAGGAAGGCGCCGCCTGGAGCGAGGACACGACGGGCACCAACGCGATCGGTACGGCGCTCAACGCGGGCGCGGCCGTCCAGGTGCACTCGGCCGAGCACTTCGTCCGTACGTTGCACGACTGGACCTGCGCCGCGGCTCCCGTGCACGACCCGCGCGACGGGCGCCTGCTCGGCATCGTCGATGTCAGCGGGCCCGATCACACGTTTCACCCGGCGACGCTCGCGCTGGTCGACTCGGTGTCGCGGCTGGCCGAAAGTGAACTGCGCAGCAGGCATCTCGCGGCCGTCGAGCGGCTGCGCGCGGTGGCCGCGCCGCTGCTGTCCCGGCTGGGTGGCAAGGCGCTGGTGGTGGACACCAACGGCTGGCTCGCCGCCGTCACGGGGATGCCGCCCGTCGACCGGGTTCCCCTGCCGAGTTCCTTCGGCGCGGGCCGGGTCTGGCTGCCCTCCCTCGGGGCGTGCTTCGTGGAACCGATGCCCGGTGGCTGGCTGCTGCGGGTCATCGAGACCGACGTCCCGGCGTGCGCGAGCCGGGTGGTGCTCGACCTCGCCGAGCCCCGGCGGCCCCAGGTCACCGTCTCGGGCTCGGCGGGCAGTTGGGCGCAGGACCTGAGCCCCCGCCACGCCGAGCTGCTGTACGTGCTCGCCGTGCACCGCGAGGGGCGCAGCGCGGCCCAGCTCGCGGTGGACATCTTCGGCGACCCGACCCGCACGGTGACGGTCCGCGCCGAACTGTCGCGGGTACGGCGCCGCCTCACGGGCCTGCTCGACCACCGGCCGTACCGCTTCCGCGACGAGGTCGTGGTCGAGGTCCTGTTCCCGGACGCCCCGCTGGACCTGCTGCCGCACTCGGCGGCACCGGCGGTGCTGGACGCGCGGGTGCGGCCACCTCTGTGAGACCGCCGGGGCCGGCCTCGCCTCGGCACCCCTCGCCTCGGCGGGCACACCTGCCGGCAGCGGCACGGCACCCCCGGCAGGCGCGCCCCGGCGCCGGCCCGCTGCGGACACATGTCGTCGTCAGCGTATTTCGTGCGCGTATTTCGTGGGGGTCTTCCGGGGTCTTCGACCTGGCCCGCAGGTATCTGCCGTAGCATCCCCTCACAGGCCACCCCACCCGTCTCTCCGTCAACGGCCGAGATGCGAGAGGCAGTTGGCCTTCCTCGGGAGGACGCATGAAGTACCGCGGCAGGCACCGTCGTCGCAGGCGAGGACAGGCGCTGCGCGCCACCCTGGCCGGAACCGCCCTCGCCCTCACCGCGGCCGCCACCCTGATCAGCACCTCCCAGGCCACCGGCAGCGGCAGTCCCGGCGGCCTCACCGCGCTCGGCACCGCGTCCCGGACCGCACCGCTGCGCCTCCACGAGAAGCCGGTGGACCTGGACACGCTGGACCGGCTCACCAAGGACATGGGCGGGAACGTGGGCGTCGACGGCGTCCTCACAAGCGCCGACCAGGCGATGCGCGACGAGGCCGGCTGCTCCACCGCCGAGCGGGCCGCGCTGCCGGTCGAGCCGACGGCCACGCGCGCGTACTGCTGGGACGAGGGCGACGAAGGGACCCGGCAGTGGCAGCCCCGGTCCGTGACCACCTCCGGTGACGCCGACGACGACGGCCGGTGGGGCGAGCACCGGGTGATCCTGGCCGGCTGGACGCACCGGGACCGCCAGGCCGCCGCACCGACACGGGAGCGGGGCCTGGCACGGGTCGCCTTCGTCGACGCGACCGACCCGCGCGCGCTCAGGTACAGCTGGGTCCTGCTGGTCGCCCCGCGCGACGGAGGCCGGGACTTCGAGCCGGTCCGCTCCGCACTGGACGGCATGGTCTGGTACCAGGACAAGCTGATCGTCACCGGCGCGCACGGCTCGGGCCTGCTCGTCTTCGACATGCGTCGCATCCTGCGGGCGGGTGTCGACAGTGGCGCGGTCGGCCGGGTGAGCGGCGGCTACTCCGCGGGCGGCTACCGGTACGTGCTCCCCGCCGTCGACGCGTACGAGCCGGCCGGCGGCGCGTGCACCCGCCGCGGCGGCGGCACCCCCTGCTTCGGCTCGCTGTCCCTGGACCGCAGCTCGGCACCCGACAGTCTGGTCGCCGCCGAGCGCCCCACGGCCGGCTCCGAACGGACGCGGGTGTGGCGCTACGCGTACAGCACCGCCGCCTACCGCACCGGACTGCTCGCCGATTCCCGCGGCCGGGTCGACGCCGTCGAGGCCTACGAGACCAGGGCCGCGGGGGTGTCCGGCGTCCTCGCGCACACCCCGCGCGGCGCGCGCGGGGCGCAGTGGTACCTCGGGCAGGCACCGGAGGCACCCACCCGGCACGGCAGCATCTGGCGGCAGACCGAGGACGGCGCCGAGGCGGCTACCTGCACCGCGGACCGGTCGCACGCCTGCTGGGGCCTGCGCACCGGGTCCCTGTCCTATTGGCAGGAGACCGGCGAGGTGTGGACGCTGACCCGTGCGGCCGGACGGCGGGCGCTCTACGCGGTGCCGCTGTCCGCGGTGGACGGCTCGCTGGAGTAGCGGCCGCCCGCCGCGCCGGCACCCGCCGCGGACGGGTGTCCGTTCAGCGGTCGCTTTTGGAGGGGCCCCCACCCCCGTGGTTCCCTGGCTCGCATGAGCAACGTCACTGTGACCACCTGGTCCCTGGAGCAGACGGCCCCGGCCGACCTGCTCCCCGCGATCGCGCCCGACGGCGACGTCAGGATCGTGCGTGCCGAGGTTCCCTCGCCCGAGTTCAGCCGCTTCCTGTACGCGTCGGTCGGCGGCGACATCCGCTGGACGGACCGGCTCGGCTGGACGTACGCGCAGTGGCAGGAGGCTCTGGACCGGCCCGGTGTCGAGACCTGGGTCGCATACGACAGGGGGACGCCCGCGGGCTACGTCGAGCTGGACGCGCAGGACGACGGTGTCGTCGAGATCATGTACTTCGGGCTGATCCCCGCATTCCGGGGCCGCCGCATCGGCGGGCACCTCCTCTCCTACGGCGCCGCCCGCGCCTGGGACCTGGCCGACCGCTGGCCGGGCCGCGCCGAGACCAAGCGCGTCTGGCTGCACACCTGCAGCAAGGACGGCGAACACGCGATGGACAACTACCTCCGGCGCGGCTTCAAGCTCTTCGACACGAAGGTCGAGGAGGAGCCGGAGGTCGCCACGCCGGGACCGTGGCCGGGGGCGCGAGCCGTCTGAGCCGTTCCGGCCCGGTTTCAGGGCCCCTGTGTGACCGACGACACCCTTGTCCCAGCATCCGGGACAAGGGTGTCCACATGACGGACGATGGTGGACTGTGCGGAGATCCCCGTGACACGCTTCCGTCATGTCTGGAACTGGAATTGCCTTGGTGAGTCGGCGGCACGTCGACCTCGGCCGCATGTCCAGCGCCATCTGTCCGGCGAGCTGACGAACCCTTCAGTGGCCTTCGGCCACGGGCTCAGCACCGCCGACCTCTTCTCCTCCGCACCCCTGCGCAAGGACGCGCCCATACTTCCGTATGCGCCCGTATGCGCAGGTCAGAGTCGCTGACACACTTGTCCCGCAGTCTCGAAGGACGTAGCAACCATGGCCGCCACCCCGCAGAACCCCGCCACGCCCCGCCGCAAGGTGAGCCGTCACCGTGGCGAGGGGCAGTGGGCCGTGGGTCACTTCACCCCCCTCAACGGCAACGAGCAGTTCAAGAAGGACGACGACGGTCTCAATGTGCGGACACGTATTGAGACGATCTACTCCAAGCGGGGTTTCGACTCGATCGACCCCAACGACCTGCGCGGCCGGATGCGCTGGTGGGGGCTGTACACCCAGCGCAAGCCCGGGATCGACGGCGGCAAGACCGCCATCCTGGAGCCGGAGGAGCTGGACGACAAGTACTTCATGCTGCGGGTCCGCATCGACGGCGGCCGGCTGACCACCGAGCAGCTGCGCGTCATCGGCGAGATCTCGCAGGAGTTCGCGCGCGGCACCGCCGACCTCACCGACCGGCAGAACGTCCAGTACCACTGGATCCGCATCGAGGACGTCCCGGAGATCTGGAACCGGCTGGAGGCCGTCGGCCTGTCCACGACCGAGGCCTGCGGTGACACGCCCCGCGTCATCCTCGGTTCGCCCGTCGCCGGCATCGCCGAGGACGAGATCATCGACGGCACGCCCGCGATCGACGAGATCCACCGCCGGGTCATCGGCAACAAGGCGTTCTCGAACCTGCCCCGCAAGTTCAAGACCGCGATCTCCGGCTCGCCCCTGCTCGACGTCGCCCACGAGATCAACGACGTCGCCTTCGTCGGCGTGAACCACCCCGAGCACGGGCCCGGCTTCGATCTCTGGGTCGGCGGCGGCCTGTCCACCAACCCGAAGATCGGGCAGCGCCTGGGCGCCTGGGTCCCGCTCGACGAGGTCCCGGACGTCTTCGAGGGCGTCATCTCGATCTTCCGCGACTACGGCTACCGGCGGCTGCGCACCCGGGCCCGCCTGAAGTTCCTGGTCGCCGACTGGGGTGTCGAGAAGTTCCGTCAGGTCCTGGAGGACGAGTACCTGAAGCGGAAGCTCGTCGACGGTCCGGCCCCGGACCAGCCGGTCGCCCGCTGGCGCGACCACGTCGGCGTGCACCGGCAGAAGGACGGCCGGTACTACGTCGGTTTCGCACCGCGTGTGGGACGCGTCGACGGCGCCACCCTCACCAAGATCGCCGAGCTGGCCGAGGCGCACGGCTCCGGCAGGCTGAGCACCACCGTCGAGCAGAAGATGATCGTGCTCGACGTGGACGAGTCGCGGATCGACTCCCTCGTCGAGGGCCTGGAGGCGCTCGACCTGACGGTCAACCCCTCGCCCTTCCGGCGCGGCACCATGGCCTGCACCGGCATCGAGTACTGCAAGCTCGCGATCGTCGAGACCAAGGCGCGCGGCGCTTCGCTCATCGACGAACTCGAACGCCGCATCCCGGAGTTCGACGAGCCGATCACCATCAACATCAACGGCTGCCCGAACGCCTGTGCCCGTATCCAGGTCGCGGACATCGGTCTCAAGGGCCAGCTGGTCCTCGACGACCGCGGCGAGCAGGTCGAGGGCTTCCAGGTGCACCTGGGCGGCGCGCTCGGCCTGGAGGCCGGCTTCGGCCGCAAGGTCCGTGGCCTGAAGGTCACTTCGGAGGAACTGCCCGACTACATCGAGCGGGTCCTCAAGCGCTTCCAGGAGGAGCGCGAGGACGGCGAGCGCTTCGCCGCCTGGGCTGCGCGGGCCTCAGAGGAGGCCCTGTCATGAGCGAGCGGGCCGCCCCCTTCTACTGCCCCTACTGCGGTGACGAAGACCTTCGTCCGAGCGAGCAGGGTCACGGCGCATGGGAATGCGCGGCGTGCAATCGAGCCTTCCAGCTGAAGTTCCTCGGGCTGCTCGCCCGGGGGCTCCAGCAGGGTGACGACGGAGGGGCACAGATATGACGACCGTTCAGGAAGAGCGTACGGGCGAGGACTTGAAGCGCCTCGCCGAGCAGGCCGGGCGCGAGCTGGAGGACGCCTCCGCGCTGGAGATCCTCCAGTGGGCCGCCGACACCTTCGGCGGGAAGTTCTGCGTGACGTCCTCCATGGAGGACGCGGTGGTCGCCCACCTCGCCTCCCGTGCCTTCCCCGGTGTCGACGTGGTGTTCCTCGACACCGGCTACCACTTCCCGGAGACCATCGGCACCCGGGACGCGGTGGAGGCCGTGATGGACGTCAACGTCATCACGCTCACCCCGCGCCGGACGGTCGCCGAGCAGGACGCCGAGTACGGCCCCCGGCTGCACGACCGCGACCCCGACCTGTGCTGCGCGCTGCGCAAGGTCAAGCCCCTCGAAGAGGGCCTGACCAAGTACGACGCGTGGGCGACGGGCCTGCGCCGCGACGAGTCCCCCACCCGGGCGAACACCCCGGTCGTCGGCTGGGACGAGAAGCGGCAGAAGGTCAAGATCTCGCCGATCGCCCGCTGGACCCAGGACGACGTGGACGCGTACGTCGCCGAGCACGGCGTCCTCACCAACCCGCTGCTGATGGACGGTTACGCCTCCGTCGGCTGTGCGCCCTGCACCCGCCGGGTCCTCGAGGGCGAGGACGCGCGCGCCGGCCGCTGGGCGGGCCGTGCCAAGACCGAGTGCGGGCTGCACGGATGACCACGACGACGGGGACGGCAGTGCCCACCGCCACCACCGACAACCTCCAGAACTCCCGGGAGAAGCAAGTGACGACCGGAGCCACCGTCTGGCTCACAGGTCTGCCGAGTGCCGGCAAGACCACCATCGCGTACGAGCTGGCCGGCCGGCTGCGCGAGGAGGGACATCGCGTCGAGGTGCTCGACGGCGACGAGATCCGCGAGTTCCTCTCGTCGGGTCTCGGCTTCTCGCGGGCGGACCGTTTCACGAACGTGCAGCGCATCGGTTTCCTCGCCGAGCTGCTCGCGCGCAACGGCGTCAAGGCGCTCGTCCCGGTGATCGCGCCGTACGCGGACAGCCGTGCCGCGGTGCGCGAGCGCCACAGCACGGGAGGGACGCCGTACATCGAAGTCCATGTGGCCACCCCGGTCGAGGTGTGCTCCGTGCGCGACGTGAAGGGCCTGTACGCCAAGCAGGCGGCGGGCGAGATCTCGGGGCTGACCGGGGTCGACGACCCGTACGAGCAGCCCGAGTCGCCCGATCTGCGCATCGAGTCGCACACCCAGACCGTGCAGGAGTCCGCTGCCGCGCTGCACGCGCTGCTCACCGAAAGGGGTCTCGCATGACGACCGCAGCCACTGTCTCCGAGGCAGCCGGCGATTCCGAGGAGTCCAGCCCGTACGCGCTGTCGCATCTGGACGCGTTGGAGTCCGAGGCCGTCCACATCTTCCGCGAGGTCGCGGGCGAGTTCGAGCGGCCGGTGATCCTCTTCTCCGGCGGCAAGGACTCCATCGTCATGCTCCACCTGGCACTCAAGGCCTTCGCCCCCGCCCAAGTCCCCTTCTCCCTCCTGCACGTCGACACCGGACACAACTTCCCCGAGGTCCTGGAATACCG
>NZ_BAABKB010000043.1:0-112426 GCF_039543605.1 Streptomyces siamensis
CCGCGCGCCGGGCCGGCGCGCGGCTCCCCGCCACGGCTCAGGGCTGTGGAGTGCTCGGCGCGGGACGCTTGTACATCCGCGTCGCCGTGATCTCGCTGTGCACGGCCTCCCCCGCCTGCGGCTGCTGCGGCAGTCCCGGCCGCAGGTGCTCCTCCACGCTGATGTACTTCAGGCCGGCACGCAGGTCGGCGTCGTTGCGCAGCCGGATCACCAGCGGGAACTCGGCGAGCGCCGTCGTGTCGAACAGGCCCGTGGTGTACAGGAGCTGGACGCCGAGCGCGTCCGAGACGGCCCGCTGGAGCTCCAGCAGGTACGTCGCGTTGGCGCGGCCGATGGGGTTGTCGAGGAAGAGCGTGCCCGCGTGGCGGTGCTTGTCGCGGCCCCGGTCGTTGCTGCGCAGCGCGGCCATCGTGCAGTACAGGGCGATGGCCGCGGTGAGCAGCTGGCCGCCGGAGAAGACGTCGCCCATCTGTCCGACCGGGACACGCTCGGCGCGCAGCACGGCGTCCGGCTTGAGGATCTCGACGGCGATGCCCTTCGGCTGGAGCGCCGCGCTGACCCCGCGCAGCAGCAGCGACATGCCGTCGCGGCGCATGTCCGAGTTCTTCCTGACCGCCGCGCGGGTCGCCTCGTCGACGACCTCGCCGAGCCGCTCGGTGAGCGTGGCCTGGTCGGGCTCCTCGAAGCGGATCCGCAGGAACTCCTGTCCGGACCACTCGCCGAGCCCTTCGGGGAGGCGGGACAGCCGCTGCGCGGACCGCAGAGTGGCGAGCGACGACTCCACGAGCCCGCGCAGCCGGTCCACGATCGAGTCGCGGTTGCGCTCCAGCTGTGCCAGCTCGTCGGTCAGCACCCGCAGCCGGGGCGCGAACGCGTCCGCCCACTTCTGCGCGTGCTCCGGCAGCGCGGCGGCGGGAAGCTCGCGGATCTGCTGCCGTGCGGGGGTGCGCACCTGCTCGTACCGCGTGGAGTTGGCATGCCGTACGAGGACGTCACCGGCCTCGCGGACGGCGGACTCGGCGGCGGACAGGTCGGCGGCGCAGCCCCGCAGCGAGCGGCGGGTCTCGGCGGCAAAGTGGCGTGCCTCTTCGAGCGTGCCGGGGTAGGGCTCGGGCTCCTCCTGCTCCTCGTCGGCGTGCTCCCGCAGGAGATCCCTGAGCAGGGCAGACGTCTCGTCGAAGCCGCCGGCTGCGTCCTCGGCGGCGCGGTGGGCGGCGAGCAGTTCGGCGTGGGCCTCGCGGGCCTGGTCCAACGCCTCGACACGGGAGGTCAGTTCGCCCGTGGCGGTGCGCAGCAGGCTCTGCGCGTGCTCGGCGTCGCGGGGCAGCAGTTCCTCGGGCAGCCGAGTGTGGGCCTCGCCGTCCTCGGGCGCGTGCCGCTCGGCCTCGCCGCGCAGTCGTCCGAGCTGCTCGCTCGCGGTCGACATGCGGGTCTCCAGGAGCTGCACGAGCTCCTCGGCACGGGCGGCGGCGGCCTGCCGGGAGGGCCCGTCGGAGCCGTCGGGCGATTCGAGGAGCTGGGCCGCGCGTGTGCGTACCTTGTTGCTGAGCCGGTCCAGTTCGGCGAGCGCGGCGCTCTCGTCGCTCTCGGCGCGGGCCTGCTCGGCGCGGAGGTCGGCGCCGACGCCGACCTTCTCGTACAGCTGGGACGCGGCGCGGTAGGCCTCGCGCAGCGCGGGCAGCGGGGACTGCGACGCTGCCGTCTCGTCCTCCGGTACGTCATCGGGGGCGCCGGCGATCTCCGCTCGCTCGGCGCGCAGCGCGCGGGCCGTGCGCCGGGCGTCGTCGGCCGCGCGCTGCGCGGCACGGCGGTCCTCGTCGGCGGCACGGGCGCGCTCCAGGCAGACCTGGGCCCGAGCTTCCGACTCCGCGGCCTCGTCGGCGAGTTCACGGACCTTGACCTGCCAGCCGGCGCGCTCACGCAGCCGGAACGCGAGCCCGGCGAGCGCGTCGGCGGCACGCCGGGCACGCTGCGCGGCCTCCTGGCGTTCGTCGCGCACATGGGCCGCTTCGGCCGCGGCCTCGTCGGCCTCCGCCCGGACGGTGCGGGCCTCGGCCAGCTCCGCCTCGGCCTCGTCGGCGAACGCGCGTGCTTCCCCCGCGGCCGTCGCGAGCTCGGTGAGCCGCCCGGCCGGGCATCCGGTGCGCCAGGACGCGAGGCGTGCCGCCAGCTCTCGGTCCTTGGCGAGCCGCCCGGCCAGGACGCGGATCTCCTCGTCCCGTTGGGTGGCGCGGCTGCGCAGCGTCTGCCGCTCCTCGTCGGCGGCGTGCTCGTCGTGCATGGCCGGGTTCGGCGGTACGAGGAAGACTCCGCCGTCTCCCGCGTCGGGGGCCGGGGTGGGGGCGAGCAGCGCGGCGGCGGTGCCGACGGCCACGGCCGAACGGGGCAGCAGCGCGGCGTCGCCGAGCACCTCGCGGGCCCGCGCGTGCGTGTCCGGGTCCGTGATGATCACGCCGTCGACCAGCTCCGGGCGGGCGGCGAGCACGCGCGCGTGGTCGGCGGGGTCGACGGCCTGGGCGAGATAGCGCCAGCCGGGCAGGGCGGGGATGCCGTGTTCGCCGAGGTACTCCACGGTGGCGAGCACGTCGGGGCCCGGCGGCAGCAGACCGCCGTCACCGAGGGCGCCGAGGATGCGCGCGTCGTCCGCGGCGGCGGTCCGCAGTTCGAACAGCTGGCGCTCGGCGGCGGCGACCCCGTCGTCGAGGAGCTCGCGGAGCTCGTCGGCGTAGTGGTCCAACTCGTGCGGGGCCAGGGGGCTTTCGGCCGTGTCCCAGGTGTCGTCCGCGCCGCTCCGCCCCGCCCCGGCACCGTCTTCCCTGCCGTGGCCGACACCGCCGCGGACGTCCTCGGCCGGGCTGTCGCCGGTGCGGGGTACGGGCACGGTGCCGAGGAACGTGCGGGCGGCACCCGGCAGACCGAGCAGCTCGGCCAGCCTCTCCTCCTGGGCCAGCGTCTCCGCCGTACGGCGCTCCGCCTCGTGGGACCGCTCGGCCGCCGTGGCGGCGTCCGCCGCGCGTGCGGCCGTCAGTTCCGCGCGGGACTCGGCGGAGGCCGCCTCGCGGGCGTGCTCGAAGGCACGGCGCGCGGCCTCGCGTGCGGTGTCCCAGGAGGCGACGGCCGTCTTCTCGGCGTCGCTGGCGGCGAGCGCGGCGCGGGCCGGGTCGGCGTCCGGGGCGCTGTCGTCGAGCCAGCCGGCGCGCACCGCCTCGGCGGTCTCCTGCTCGACCTCGGCGAGGCGCTGGCGCAGATGCCCGACCTCGCTGCGGGCGCGCTGCGCCGCGGTCGCCGCGGCGGTCGAGTCCGCGTAGGCCGTCTCGCCGACCTCCTGAAGACCGGCCGAGCGCTCCTCCTCCTCGTTGGCGAGGGTCTCGGCGCTCTCGGCGGCGCGGTGCAGGGCGCGGACCAGATCGACGGCGGCCTTGGCGCGCGCAGCGAGCGCGGGCGCGGCGTCGCGTTCGGCCTCCCGGATCGCGGCGGCCACGCGCGCGGAGCGGTCGGCGGCCGCGCGGTGCCGCAGCACGGCCTCGGCGGCCTGCCAGGCGGAGTGCAGGGTGCGCGCGTCGGCGAGCTCGCGCTTCTGTGCCGCCGCGGACTTCTCGGCTCCTGCCAGCGCCAACGAGGCGTGCCGGTAGGCGAGTTCGGCGGCGATCAGGGCGCTGCGCTCGCGGGCGCCCTCGGCGTGGGTGACGGCGTACGCGGCGGCGGTCACGCGCTGGGCGAGCTCACCGGCCCGCACGCGCTCCTGCACGGCACGCGCGGACAGCCGGCGTGCCAGTGTCCGGGTCCGCCGCTCCGCGCCGGCGTGGATGTCACGCGCGTGTGCGCGCGCCTCGCTGGCCTCGACGATCCGACCGAGGAGCTCGACGGAGCCGGCCGTGAAGTCGCGCTCGGCGATGAGTTCGGCCCGGCGCCCCAGCTTGTTGCCGAAGCCGCCCACCAGGTCGGCGAGTCCGTCGGTGTCCCGGGTGTCGGTGACCGCGCGGAGCAGCAGGTCGGTGAAGTCGGAGTCCTTCTTGACCGCGAAGAGGCCTGCGGCCTCACCCTCGTCGGCATTCATCTCCCGCTGGTAGCGGAAGAGTTCGGGGTCCAGGCCCAGGTCGCCGAGGTGTTCGTTCCACCGGTCGTGGATCTCCTCCCAGTGCACTTCGAGGTGCGGGTAGGCCTTGCCCGCCTCGGTGATCGCGTCCCGGAAGCCCTTCATGGTGCGGCGGCGTCCCTGCGCCCCGGACGCGCCCTCCACGGGCGGGCGCACCGCGGTGGACTCCGCGACGGGCAGATTGTCCAGGCTCAGTCCGGGGCCGGGCCGGAAGGAGTACCAGGCCTCGGCGAACTTCCGCGGGTCGTTGGAGACCTGCCGTCCGCGCCATTCGCTGGCCTTGCCGACCACGACGCACTCGCCGGTCAGCGTGTGCTGCCACTCCAGCGCGACGTGCCCGCAGTCGTCGGCGAGCAGGAACTTGCGCAGGACGCCGGAGCTGGCGCCGCCGAGGGTGTTGCGGTGGCCGGGGAGCATCACGGAGAAGATCAGCTTGAGCAGCACCGACTTGCCGCCGCCGTTCTCCAGGAAGAGCACGCCCGCGGGAGCGGGCCGGCGCGGCGGCCCGACCGGCTCCTCCTCGAAGAACTCCGCCTGGATGGGCGCGGGGTCGGGCACGGGCTCGCCGACACCCCGCAGGTCCAGCACGGTGTCGGCGTAGCGCGCACCGGCAGGCCCGATGGAGTAGAGGCGGACCCGGGACAGCTCGTACATGGCGGCGGACTCTCGTAGTCGTGAGGGGGGTGAGTCGGTCAGGAGTGGAAGGGCAGTCCGGCGTCGGCGGCCAGCTCGAGGTCGTCGGTGTCCTCGGCGGGCATCAGGGACGCGGTGCCGTCGGTCACCGGGACGACGCCCAGTTCCAGGAGCTCGGCCATGGCCGCGCTGCCGGCCATGTCACGGACCTGGAGCTGATAGCGGGCCGTCGTGCGGTAGGTGCCTCCTGCGTCGTCCCCGGTGCGCTGGAGGAATCCCGAGTCGGTGAGGAAGGCGGCCGCCTTGCCGACGATGCCGGTGGTCGAGCCGGCCAGTCGTCTCGCGTCCTTGGTGGCGCCGGTGGAGCTGCGGCGCGCCCAGATCCGCCAGGCCGCCTCCAGCCCCGGGGCGTCCGTCGCCGGGTCGGTGTTCTCGCCCTGGTCGCCCGCCCGCTCCTCCAGGCGTCGGCAGGCCTGTCGGACGAACGCGTCGACGCCGTTGACCGAGACGCGTCCGATGTATCCGTCGTCCGCGAGGTCCTCGGGGCGCGGGAAGGCGAGGGCGGCGATCGCGAGGTGGGCGAGTCCGTGCAGGAAGCGGTCGCCGGAGTCGGCAGACGCGCGGCGGGCGTAGTCGCCCATCCGGACGGCGAACACGGAGTCCTCGGCGGCGGTCACCGCCATCCCCGCGCGCGGGGACACCTCCAGCACGACCAGCCCGAGTCCGGCGGCCACGGCGTCGGCGAGCCGTGCGAACGGCGGGTCCTCCCGGTAGCGGCGCAGCAGCTCGGTGTACTCCTGGTCGCGGGCGGGCTGGAGCTTGGGCTGGAGCCCGAAGGCGACGAGCCGCGCCGCGTCGGCGGCGTCGGCCGGGGTGACGGGGGCGTGCGCCGGAGCGGCGGTGGCCTCCGCTTCACTCCACTCGACGTGCTCGGTCACGGCTGGGGCTCCTTGGTCGGCTGGTGCTTCATCACATACGTCAATGTCAGGGGGCTGTCGCCCGGTGTCTCGTGCGGCTCGCGCCGGGCCGCGTGTCCGGTCCGGTCCTGGTCGCTCGCGCGGCTCCCCGCCGGTGTCACGCGGGCTCCGTCACGGAGCCCGGCGCCACGTCCGGCCGGGGTCAGGCGGGCGTCGGTCCGGCCCCGCGTCCGGCTGCGGTCCGGCATCTCATGCGGCTTCCGTGCGGTCCGCCGCCATCCCCGCCGCGTCCAGCAGCGCGGTGCCGACGATGAGGTCGGCGCCGCCGAACTCCGGGTCGTCCAGCTCCGTGCCGTCGTCCACCGCGAAGAGCAGCTTCTCCTCGCCCTGCCGGTAGGCGGTGCCGACCGGAGGGCTGGCCGCGTGGACGGCCAGCAGCGCGACCAGGTAGGGCAGTTCGGGATCGCGGCGGCGGGCTTCGGCGAGGAGTCCGGACAGGCGGCGCGGCGCGTCCGCGGGCAGGTCCAGCAGCTCCCTCGCGGAGGCGAGCTGCTCCTCACTGAACCGGCTGTCGTCCGGCGTGGCGATCAGATCGGGCTCGGGCATCTCGGCGCCGAGGTGCTCCCGCTCCACGGGCGGGGTCAGGAGCAGGTCGACGAGATCCCCGACGCGTACGGCGACGGGGGTGCGCAGCCCCGTCCCGCGGGCGAAGAAGGCGTCGGTGACGCGCAGGGCCTGTTCCACCGGCAGGGGCAGCACGGGGGCGACGAGATGTCCGTACAGGTCGATGCCGGACGTCGTCATGGGGGTCGCGAAGGCCTGCCGGTCCTGCTCCGCGCGGAACAGGGGGCCCGCCTCCAGCAGCCGGGACTGGAGCTGGGTGTGCCTGCGGATGCAGTCCTTGACGATGTCGACGAGCTCGGCGGCCCGCCGCTTGTGCTCCGGATCCTCGGACTCGTCCCGGGCCTTGCGGATGTTGGTGAGGATCGCGTTCTCGTGGCGGTACCGGTCGGCCACGTGGTCCAGCGCCTCGGCGATCATGTCCGGGACGGCCTGGAGCCAGTCGACGGCCCGCACATTGCGGCGGGTCGCGTCCAGCGCCCGGCGGAGCGTCTCGGAGTACTGCACGGTGCGGTAGCGGGCCTGCTCGGCGGCGAGCTGGGCGTCCGCGAGCCGGCCCCTGCTGATCAGCACCTCCAGCTTGACCTCGGCGGCGATCTGCGCGCTGGTGACGTCGGTGTCGAGGGCGCCGACGAGGACGTTGACCGCTTCGTCGGTCGTACGGAGGTAGACGCTGCCGCCGTATCCGGGCACCTCCTCGATCAGCTTGAAGTCGTAGTCGCGGCGGACGTAGGAGCCGTCGGGCGCGAAGGTGCCGTACACCGCGCGGAAGCCGCGGTCGACGCTGCCGACGTTGATCAGGTTCTCCAGGACCCAGCGGGCCACGCGCTCGTGCTCGGCGACGGGCCGTCGCGGGGCCTGCGCGGCGATGCGCGGGATGAGCCTGGCCACTATCTGGTCGTGGTCGGCACCCGTGTCGAAGTCCATGTTGAGTGTGACGAGGTCGATGGCGGCGAGGGCGATCTCCGCCATTCCGTAGACCGTGTACTCACCCGCGAGGTTCGCCTTGCGTGCGTCGAGGTCGTGCAGCGGCGCGGTGCAGGCGAGCGCGCGCAGGCGCCGCGCCAGGCCCTCGTCGGCGGCCGGGCCCGGTGCAGGACGCGGCCCCGCGCTGAGCTGGGGCGGAACGCTGTCCGTCGATGCAGGCGAAGTCACGGTGCACAGACTAGGTCCTCGGTCTGACAACGGTCGAAACGACGCAGATGCGACCGGCGGTCACGACGGGCACGGCGGTGGCCCCCGGCCCGGTCAGGCGGTGCCCTGCGCCGCGTCGGCCACCCGCCGCCCGTACACCTCGACGAGGCCTCTGAGCGAGTCGTCGAGATAGACCGAGAGCAGTTGCTCGGCACGGTCCCGGTCGCCGTCCTGGAGGGTGCCGAGAATGTCACGGTTGCGGAGGAGGTAAGGCTCGTGCAGCCGCCGGGGGTCGTCGACCACATGGAAGGCGAGGCGGAGTTCGGCGAAGACGCTGCGCATCAGCTCGTCGGTGCGGTCGCTCCCGGCGAGCGCCACCAGTTCCCGGTGGAAGTGGATGTTGGCGGTGGAAACGCCCTTCCAGTCGCCCTCGCGCGCCGCCCGCTGTCCGTCGGCGACGGCGCGGGCGAGGCCGTCCACGGCGTACGGCGGCTCGCCGAGGCCCCGGACCACGGCGCACTCGACGAGGGAGCGGGTGCGGTAGATGTCCTCGACGTCGTCGACGGTCAACACCCGTACGAAGACGCCGCGGTTGAGCTCGTGGACCAGCAGCCGTTCGTGCGTGAGCAGCCGGAAGGCCTCCCGCAGGGTGTTGCGGGAGACGCCGAGCGCCCCGCCGATGCTGTCCTCGGACAATCGCGTGCCGGGCGGGAAGAACCCGTCGGCGATGCGGCTCCTGAGGATGTCCGAGACCCGCTCGGCGGTGCTGGTGCGGCCCAGCAGGGCGCGATCGTCGGCCAGTCCCGTCAGCTCTGCCATGCCCGGAATTCAATCGCAGATACAAGAACGAAACAACATGGGTATTGAGGGATCGTTCAACGATCCTCTACCTTGACGGTCAGGCGTCATCCGCTCGGCTTCACCGCACCACCGAAACAACTGCGGACAAATCGCCCATAAAACCGCATAGATGGTGCTCGCGCGGCTGCGGGCGCACTTGCAGCGCAGCCACGAACCGCACACGCACGCACCTGCTCGCACGACCGCACATGCCAGACCGCAGGACTCGCACACGCACCCGCTCGCACGACCGCGCACGCCAAGCCGCACGACCGCACACGCCAAGCCGCACCACCCGCACGACCGCGCACGGCAGGCCGCCGAACCGCACCGCTCCGGCGTCCGCCGCCGCGCGCCGCATCGCTCAGCCCAAAGCACCCTCCGTCCCCTCACTGTGAGGTGCCCATGAGCACAACCCCTCCGTCCCAGGCCCTGACCCCGGACGCCCGGCCGGGCGCACCCGAACCCGCCGATCAGGACGGCGCGTTCGGCTGGCTGCGGGCACTCGGCCCGCGGGGCCGCCGCGCCTTCGGTGGCGCCTTCGGTGGCTACGCCCTCGACTCCTACGACTACTTCACGCTGCCGCTCAGCATGGTCGCGCTCGCCGCGTACTTCGGCCTGGACAGCGGCCAGACAGGCCTGTTCACCACGGTCACGCTGGTCGTCTCGGCGATCGGCGGCGCGGTCGCCGGCGTCGTCGCGGACCGCATCGGGCGCGTGAAGGCGCTGCTGCTCACCGTGGCCACCTACGCGGTGTTCACCGTGGCCTGCGGCTTCGCGCCCAACTACGAGACGCTGCTGGTCTTCCGGGCCCTTCAGGGCCTCGGCTTCGGCGGCGAGTGGGCGGTCGGCGCGATCCTGGTCGCCGAGTACGCGAGCCCGCGCCACCGCGGCCGTACGCTCGGCGCGGTCCAGAGCTCCTGGGCCGTCGGCTGGGGGCTCGCGGTCGTCGTCTACACGCTGGTCTTCCAGTACGTCGACGACGACCTCGCCTGGCGCGTGATGTTCTGGACCGGCGCACTGCCCGCCCTGCTCGTCGTCTGGGTCCGCCGCAAGGTGCAGGACGCCCCCGAGGCGGCCGCCCAGCGCGAGAAGAGCGCCCGGAAGGGCTCGTTCACCGCCATCTTCAAGCCCGCCGGCGCCGACGGTCCCGGCCTGCTGCGCACCACGTTCTTCGCGGTCCTGCTCTCCACCGGAGTCCAGGGCGGCTACTACACGCTGGCCACCTGGGTGCCCACCTACCTGAAGACGGAACGCGGTCTGTCCGTCGTCGGCACCGGCAGCTACCTCACGTTCCTGATCTCCGGGGCCTTCATCGGCTACCTCACCGGCGGCTACCTCACCGACAAGCTCGGCCGCAAGCGCAACATCCTGCTCTTCGCGATCCTGTCGGCGGCCTGCATCCTCGCGTACGCGAACATCCCCAGCGGCGCCGACGACCTGCTCCTCGTGCTCGGTTTCCCGCTGGGCTTCTGCATGTCGGCCATCTTTAGCGGTTTCGGCTCGTTCCTGAGCGAGCTGTACCCGGCGGCGGTGCGCGGCACGGGGCAGGGCTTCACGTACAACACCGGGCGTGCCGTGGGCGCGGTCTTCCCCACCACCGTCGGTTTCCTGGCCGACAGTTGGGGCGTGGGCGGCGCTCTGGTCTTCGGCGCGATCGGCTACGCCCTCGCCGCGGTGGCCCTCCTCGGGCTCCCCGAGACGCGCGGGAAGGAGCTCCGGTGAAGGACACCCTCCAGGTGCGCCCGTCGAGTCTCCCCGGCCGGCGACTCCCCGCGGCCGGCGCGCCCGACCGCGACGGCCACTCGCACGCGTGGACGCCCGCAGAGGCGCGGGCCCGCTACCGTTCGGGTCTGTCCGGCCCCACCGCGGGGGTTGCCGCGGGCCACACGCAGGCGAACCTCATCTCGGTCCCCGCCGACTGGGCGTACGAGATGCTGCTGTTCTGCCAGCGCAACCCCAAGCCCTGCCCGGTGCTGGACGTCACCGACGCCGGCGCCTGGACCACTCCGCTCGCCGAGGGTGCCGACCTGCGCACCGACCTCCCGCGCTACCGGGTGTGGGAACACGGCGAGTTGGTCGACGAGCCGACGGACGTGCTGGACCGCTGGCGTGACGACCTGGTGTCCTTCCTCATCGGGTGCAGCTTCACCTTCGAGTGGGCGCTGAGCGAGGCGGGGGTACCGATGCGCCACATCGAACAGGGCCGCAACGTCTCGATGTACGTGACGGCACGTCAGTGCCGTCCCGCGGGGCGGCTGCACGGCCCGATGGTGGTGTCGATGCGCCCGGTCCCGCCCGAGCACCTGGCAGCGGCGATCAGGGAGAGCAGCCTGCTGCCCGCCGTGCACGGCGGGCCGGTGCACTGCGGTGAACCGTCGGGGCTGGGCGTCGAGGACCTCGCACGCCCCGACTTCGGCGATCCCGCCGACTTCGCGCCGGACGACATCCCGGTGTTCTGGGCGTGCGGTGTCACGCCCCAGGCGGCCGTGATGGCCTCCCGACCCCCTTTCGCGATCACCCACGCACCCGGTCAGATGTTCCTCACGGACACCCGTGACGAGCAGTACCGCGTGGCGTGACACGGCCCACGACGACCGAACAGGAGGGACCGCCCCCCATGACCCCGATCGATCTCAACGCCGACCTCGGCGAGGGCTTCGGCCGCTGGCGGCTGACCGACGACGAACAACTGCTGTCCGTCGTCACCAGCGCCAACGTGGCCTGCGGCTTCCACGCCGGGGACGCGGCCACCATGCGGCGCGTGTGCGCGCTGGCGGCCGAGCGCGGCGTGCGGATCGGTGCCCAGGTCTCCTACCGGGACCTGGCGGGGTTCGGACGGCGCGCGATGGACGTGCCGTCGGACGAGCTGGCCGCCGAAGTGGCGTACCAGATCGGCGCCTTGGAGGTCTTCGCGCGCGCGGCCGGCTCACGTGTCGCGTATGTGAAGCCGCACGGCGCGCTCTACAACCGTGTGGTGCACGACGAGGAGCAGGCGGCGGCGGTCGTCGAGGGCGTCCGGCTCGCGGACACCGCCCTGCCCGTCCTCGGCCTGCCGTCGTCCCGCTTCCTGAAACTCGCCGAACAGGCCGGACTGCCCACCGCCACCGAGGCGTTCGCGGACCGCGCGTACACCGAGGAGGGCACGCTGGTGCCGCGGGGCCAGGACGGCGCGGTCATCACGGACGCCGAGGCCGTGGTCGAGCGCTCGGTGGGACTGGCCCGCCTCGGTGAGGTGAGCGCCCTGTCCGGGACCCGCATCCCGGTCCGGGCACGCTCCCTGTGCCTGCACGGGGACACCCCGGGCGCGGTCGACCTGGCCCGCCGCGTGCGCGAACGCCTGGAGTCCTCCGGCGTCCGCGTCGAGGCGTTCGCATGACGGCCGCTCCCCTCGGGGAAGGCTCCGCCCCGTCCGCCGGGACCGGGGTCGCGGCCCGGCCCCCGGAGGACGGCGTGCGGGCGCTGCCCGTCGGGGAGAGCGCCCTGCTCGTCGAGGTCCCTTCCGGCGACGCCGCCCAGGCCCTGCACGCGGAGCTGCTGCGCCGTCGCGCCGAGGGGTCCCTGTCCGTGCGGGAGATCGTCCCGGCGGCCCGTACCGTCCTCCTGGACGGTGTGGACGACCCGGTCGGGCTGGCCGGGCGGCTGCCCTCGTGGCACGTCCCGCCGCTGCCCGCGCGCGCGGACGGCACCGTCGAGATCCCCGTGCGGTACGACGGCCCCGACCTGGCGGACGTCGCGGCGCTGTGGGGTGTCGACGAGCGGGAGGTGCCCGCGATCCACGCGGCGGCCGAGTTCCGGGTCGCCTTCTGCGGGTTCGCCCCCGGCTTCGGCTATCTCACGGGGCTGCCGTCCCGGTACGACGTGCCCCGCCGGGCGACCCCGCGCACGGCGGTCCCGGCGGGTTCCGTGGCGCTCGCCGGCCCGTACACGGGCGTGTACCCGCGTTCCTCGCCGGGCGGCTGGCAGCTGATCGGCACGACGGACGCGGTGTTGTGGGACCACGCGCGTGTGCCCGCGGCGCTGCTGACACCGGGTGCCCGCGTCCGCTTCGTCCCGGTGGAGCCCTCATGACGGACCGTGCGCTGTCCGTCGTCCGATCCGGAGCCCTCACCACCGTCCAGGACGAGGGCCGCCCCGGCCACGCGCACCTCGGCGTGCCGCGCTCCGGCGCGCTCGACCCGCCCGCGGCGGCACTGGCCAACCGGCTCGTCGGCAATCCGGCGGAGGCGGCCGTCCTGGAGACGACGCTCGACGGCTGCGCCCTGCGGCCGCGTTCGGCGGTCGTCGTGGCGGTGACGGGAGCGCCCTGCCCGGTGACCGTGGACGGCCGTCCCGCCGCCTGGGGCGCGCCCGTGCACGTGCCCGCCGGGGCACTCCTGGACATCGGCTCCGCGCGCGCGGGGCTGCGCAGTTACGTGGCATTCTCGGGAGGCGTGGCCGTGGAGCCGGTCCTCGGGAGCCGGTCCACCGACCTCCTCTCGGGCCTCGGACCGGCGCCCCTCACGGACGGCACGGTGCTGCCCCTGGGCCGACCCGGCGTGCTCCACGCGCGCGTGGACGTCGTCCCGCACGTCGCGCCGCCCTCCGAACTGGTACTGCGCGTGACGCCCGGTCCGCGCGACGACTGGTTCACGGCGTCGGCGCTGCGCACCCTCACCACACGCGCGTACCGGGTGTCCTCGGCGAGCAACCGCATCGGCCTGCGGACGGACGGGCCCTCGCTGGAGAGGTCCGTCTCAGGCGAACTCCCCAGCGAGGGCCTGGTCCTGGGCGCCGTCCAGGTACCGCCGGACGGCAGACCGGTGGTGTTCCTCGCCGACCATCCGACCACCGGCGGGTACCCGGTGATCGCGGTCGTCCGTCGCGTCGACCTCCCGGCGGCCGCTCAGGCGGTGCCGGGCACGCCGGTCCGCTTCACGCTCGTACGCCGCCGCTGAGCACGCGGCCGACGAGCGCGGGCACAGCACTGAGGCGCGGCCGCACGCCGACACCGAACGCCCCTCGGCCGCTGCCACGCGGTCGCAGACCGCCACCGAGCATCCGTACGCCGCCGCCGCGCGGTCGCACACCGACACCCAGCATCCGTACGCCGATGCCACGCAGTCGCGCACCGACACCCGGCGGCAGTGCGCCGCCCCGAGGAGGTCGCGCCCCGCTCCTCATGCCACGTCCGGCTGTTCGGCCGCCGAGAGGGCGGCGAGCGCGGACGCCACGGCGTGCGAGGCGCTCAGGTCGAGCCGGGCGCTGGTGCCGCGCGCCCGGTGCCGTACCTCGGCGGCGGCGAGGGTGAGGAGCTGCGGCAGCAGGTCCGTGCACCGGCGGGCCACCCACCCCGTGCCCGCGGTGGCCAGCCACCACAGGCCGGCCGACCGGGTGGGCGGCGGGAACTCGAGCTCGGCGCCGGGCGCCGTCCCGTCGGCGACGCCCTCGCGCGTGAGCACCGCATGGAAGCGGAGGGCGAGTTGCCGGTGCCCGCGCTCTCCGGGGTGCAGCCGGTCCGCGCTCCACATCGCGCGGTCCCGCAGCCACGCGCCCTCCGCGGCGTGCAGGTGCACCGCCCCGTACCGCTCGGACAGCGCGTGCACGACGGTGTTGACGGCCCGCTGCCGCCGGGCCAGGGGGCGGGCCAGGGCGCCCGGCAGCCCGAGCATGGCGCCGGGGTCCGGCAGGCACGCGGTGAGCAGGACGGCGTCCTGGCCCCGGAAGGCCGCGTACACCTTGTCGAGCCGGGCGGCCACGGCATGGATGTCGAAGGTGCACCGCAGGGTGTCGTTGACGCCGATCACGACGGACACCACGTCCGGCCGCAGGGCCAGCGCCACCGGTGTCTGCCGCTCCAGCACGTCGCGGGTCTGCGCCCCGCTCACGGCGAGGTTGGTGAAGTCGACGGACCGGGCGAGACCGTCGGCGAGCAGCGCGGCCCATCCCCGACGGCGCTCGCCCACGGGGTCGCCCACGCCTTCCGTGAGCGAGTCGCCGAGGGCCACGAACCGAAGCGGTCTCATCCCACGCCCTCCTGGAGACGCGGCCGCACCTGGACCTCGGCGTCGTGCGCGGCGAGGAAGCCCGCCACGGCGTCGCCCCAGCCGAAGCACTCCGCACGCGCGCGTGCCGCTTGCCTGCGGTCGCGTTCGGGCCGGCCGAGCAGCAGCCGTACCGCGTCCGCGAAGGACTCCCCGCTGTCCGCCGCCGTGGCGCCGGCCGCGCCGACGATCTCCGGGAGCGCGGACAGCGCGCTGGCCACCACGGGGGTCCCGCAAGCCATGGCCTCCAGCGCGGCCAGCCCGAACGTCTCGGCGGGACCGGGCGCCAGGCACACGTCGGCGGTGGCCTGGAGGGCGCCCAGAGCGGCACGGTCGGCGACGTGCCCGAGGAACGTGACGGGCAGGTTCCGCTCCCGTGCGCGCTGTTCGAGCCGGGTCCTGAGCGGCCCGTCCCCGGCGACGACGAGAACGGCCCGCCGTCCTCGCCGCAGCAGCGCCTCCAGCGCGTCGAGCGCCGTGCCCGGCCGCTTCTCGACCGACAGCCGCGAGCACATCACGAGCAACACCTCGCCCCCGCGCGCGTGGCGGGCCCGCAGCGTCTCGTCCCGCAGCGCGGGATGCCGCCCCACCAGGTCGACGCCCAGGGGGGCGCGTACGACGTTGCGGGCGCCGATCCGGACGAACTCGCGCTCGGCGAACTCGGTGGTGCACACCACGCGCGCGTAGGTGTGCGCGGTGCGGACGTTGAGGGCGTCGGCGGTCCGCCGGGCCAGGCCTTCCGGCAGCCCCCAGGTCCGCAGCACGCCGTCGGCGGTCTCGTGGGAGACCATCACGGCGGGCACCCTGGCCCGCCGTGCCCACACCCCGGTCCAGCGCAGGGTGGTCCGGTCGGAGACCTCCAGGCGGTCGGGCGCGAGGGACTCCAGGAGCCCGGCCACCCGCCGCTTGTCGGTGAGCACCCGGTAGCCGCCCGTCCCGGGCAGCAGCGGTCCGGGCAGCGTGATCACCCGGCCCTGTTCGGTCTCCTCGTCGCTCGCGCGCTCGCCGGGGACGACCAGGACCGGTTCGTGCCCGGCCGCCCGGTAGCCGGCGCCCAGCTCGCGCAGCGCGGTGCGCAGGCCGCCGGAGGCGGGGGCGACGAAGTTGGCGAGCCGTACGATGCGCAGCTTCATGCCGCCACCGGCTTCCGTGCGAAGAGCACGTCCGTGTAGTGCCCGATGAGCTGGTCGCCCACGGCGGCCCAGGTACGGCCCTCGACCATGTCCCGCGCCGCGGTGCCGTACGCCCTGCGCAGGCCCGGGTCGGCGGCCAGGGCGGCCACCGCGTCCCGTACGGCGTCGGCGTCGCGCGGCGGCACCAGCAGTCCCGTGCGGCCGTGGGCGACCAGGTCGAGCGGTCCACCCGCTGCGGGTGCGACGACGGGTACCCCGCTCGCCATGGCCTCCTGCACGGTCTGGCAGAAGGTCTCGAAGGGGCCGGTGTGCACGAAGACGTCCAAGGAGGCGAAGATGCGGGCGAGTTCGTCGCCGGTGCGACGGCCGAGGAAGACGGCGCCGGGGAGGGCACCCCTCAGGGTCGTCCCGCTCGGGCCGTCGCCGACCACGACCACGCGCACGCCGTCGAGGCCGCAGGCGCCCGCCAGCAGTTCGATGTGCTTCTCGGGGGCGAGCCGACCGACGTAGCCCACGATCAGTCGGCCGTCGGGCGCCAGTTCGCGGCGCAGCCTTTCGTCCCGGTGTCCGGGGCGGAAGCGGACCGTGTCGACGCCCCGCGGCCACAGTCGAACCCGGGGCACGCCGTGCGCCTCCAGGTCGGCCAGGGCGGCGCTGGACGGGGCGAGGGTCCGGTCGGCGGCGGCGTGCACGGAGCGTATGCGCCGCCAGGCGGTGGCTTCGCCGGCGCCCATGTAGGTGCGGGCGTAGCCGGCGAGGTCGGTCTGGTAGACGGCGACGGCGGGGATGCCGAGCCGGGAGGCGGCGGCCATGCCGCGCACGCCGAGGACGAAGGGGCTGGCCAGGTGGACGATGTCGGCACGGTGTTCGGTGATCGCGGCGGCGACGCGTCGGCTGGGGAGGGCGACGCGGACCTGGGGATAGCCCGGGAGCGGGAGGGAGGGGACACGGACGACGGGGCACGGCGCCGAGGCGTCGGCCCCCGTCCCGGCGACGGGTTCACCGCCCCGCCCGTGGGCGTCCGCCCACCCGGGCGCAGCGGAGAACGGGGAATCGGTCGGGGACGGGACGGACTTGGCGGACGCCGAGGACTTGGGGGACGCCGAGGACTTGGGGGACGCCGAGGACTTGGGGGACGCCGGAGCGACGACGAGGGGAGCGTGACCGCGATCGACGAGGTGCCGGGCGGTCTGGAGCGCGCAGTGGGCCACGCCGTTCACATCGGGGGGAAAGGATTCGGTCACGATGACGACACGCATACCGGTGTTGTCGCCGTGCCGGACGTGGACGCGTCAAAGTGGATCTTTCCGCGCGGGGAACGTCCCATGAGCGTTGCGCTGCGCCCCTGTCCAGGTCAGCCCGCGTCCACGCCCCCCTGACTCACGGGTCACCGAACGTTCATACGGCGGGCATGTCGGGTCCGATCCGGCTGCGGACCGCTGTCTGGACATCGGCCTCCTCGGCCGGATCCGCGGCCAGTCGGCGCAATTGGTCCACCACGCGCGCGTCACCGGTCTCGGCGTGCCGTGCGGCGACCTCGCGGGTGGTCTCCTCGCAGTCCCACAGGCATTCGACGGCGAAGCCGGCGGGGAACGAGGGGTCGGTGGCGGCCAGGGCGCGTGCGGCGCGCCCGCGCAGATGGGACGACGCCGTCTCCCGGTAGATGTGCCGCAGCACGGGGGCGGCACAGGCGATGCCGAGCCGTCCGGCGCCGTCGACGAGGGTCCACAGGGTGGGTGCGTCGGGGCCTTCGCCGCGTACCGCCTCGCGCAGTGCGCCGAGGACCAGTTCGCTGTCCTGGGCCCCGCCCCGGCAGGCGAGCATCCGCCCGGCGGCGGCCCCCAGGACGTCGGGCCGGTGCGCCCAGCCGCGCGCCCGGTCGACGGCGGCGACGCTGCGCATCCGCTCGAAGGCGTCGACGGCGGCGTCCACGACGGCCGTCGAACCGGTGGCGACGGCCGTCTCGATCAGGTCGGGGGCTTCGGGGTCGTTGCCGTCGGCGAGATAGCGCAGGGCGGTGCAGCGCGCACCCTCCCCGCCGTCGCGTGCGGCCGCGACGATCTCCGCCCGGTCCTCGGGACCCGCGACGGCCATGAGGCAGCGGGCGGCGGGGACGTGCAGTGCCGCGCCGCGGTCGATGCCCTGCTGCGCCCAGTCGAAGACCGCCTGCACGCTCCAGCCGGGCCGGGGCCCGCTGGGTCGCATCTGGCGCTGCCAGCGGTCGAAGGAGCCGGCCTCCTGGGCGCCGCGCACACGCGTGCCGACGAATGCGCGGGGATCGTCGGCCCACAGCCGCCAGGGCCGGGGTTCGAAGGCGTCGCGCACGGCGGTGGCGAGGGCGGCCTCGCCCTCCGGATCGGCCGGGAAGCGGGCGAGCACGGGCTCGGCCAGGGCGCGCAGTCCCGCGTCGTCGTCACGCAGCGCCAGCTCGTCCAGGGCCCAGGCCCAGTTGGTGCCCACGGCGGCGTACCTGCGCAGCAGTTCGAGCGCGTCGCGCCTGCCGTACGAAGCGAGGTGGCCGAGCACCGCCAGGGCGAGCCCGGTGCGTGACTCGCACTCGTCGAGGGTGTCCTCGACGTCGAAGAGGTGGCGCTCGATCTCGTCGAGTTCGCCGCTCAGGTCGAGGTAGAGGCGGGCGTAGTAAAGGGAGCGGTTCTCCACCTGCCAGTCGTGGCGGGGGTCCCGCAGCACACAGTGGTTCAGAGCCGCGAGCGCTTCGGCTCGCGGTGCGGTGAGCGCGTGCAGCGTGCCGTCGCCGCGGCCCCTCTGGAGCAGGCCGAGCAGCGTGGCGCTGGGCGCTATGACCGGATCGAACATGGGAAACAGCCTCACATCAAGCGTCGACGCAACCGGGAACCTGGATTACCTGGCCGCGTGACAACACGTCGGAGCGCCCGCCGTTTCTTGCTTGCTGTAGACCATCTTCCTCTGCCTCTCGTCGGTGGCCCATGCGGGCCGCATCACGGCCCGCGCGGTGCGGCAACACCTGCCCAGCCATCGCGTCCGTGAATCACGACGTCATGATGACTCGGCAGTTCTTCCTGCCGCGACCGTATTTCCGGCGGCCCCGTACCGCCTCCCCCGTTTTTTACGTTTCGCCTGGTCAGGACATACGCGTCAGTGCGCGCCGAACAATTCGAGCAGTTCGGTCTTGCCGAACATGCGCGCGGTGTCGACGGCCGAGGGCGTCCCGGCGGCGGGATCGGCACCGGCGTCCAGGAGCACCCGGATCACGGCCTCCTCGCCCTTGAAGACGGCACCGGCGAGCGGTGTCTGGCCTCGGTCGTTCACACGGTCGGCCTCGGCGCCGCGCTCCAGCAGGGCGCGGACGGCCTCGGCGTGGCCGTGGTAGGCGGCGAGCATCACGAGCGAGTCGCCGCGGTCGTTGGTGAGGTTGGCCGGAACACCCGCGTCGACGTACGCCACGAGCGTCTCGGTCTCGCCGCGGCGGGCCAGATCGAAGATCTTGGTCGCCAGCTCCACGACCTCGGGGTCGGGGGCTTCACTCATCGGCCGGACCGCCTCTCACAACGACTACAACGGGGACTGCGGGAGCTTACGACAGCGAGCGGAGCTGTCACGCCCGGACCTGCACGGGGCCGGGGATGCGCCCGTACGGGTGAATCGCCAGCGTACTGGCTCCGGCGGCACATGACCGGCCCCGCCGACGGCAAAGATCACAGCGGATCCACGGGCCGACGACGGACGCATCAGGCCCGCCCGGGCGCCTCAGGACGACTCTGCCACTTGGATGAAATCGCCAGAAAATCACCCAGTTGCACCTTTTATCGTATGGATACATCCTGTGATCCTGGAAGTACTCATGGTGACTGTCCCCACGAACCAGGAGAGCTCAAATGATCCTGTCCATCTCAGGTGTGGTCCTGCTCGGCGTCATCGTCTTTCTCTTCTTCCGCAAGGACGGCCTCAAGGCGTCGCACTGCCTGGTGTCGACCCTGTTCGGCTTCTACCTGGCGAGCACGGCCATCGCACCGAGCATCAAGGCCGGTGGCGAGAGCCTGGCGAGCCTCCTCGGCGGGATCAAGTTCTGACGCCCCTCCCCCTCGCACGCACCACCAGGAGACAGCAGTGGCCCGGCGCCCCCTCCCCCGCATTCTCAGCAACGGCAGCGCGCAGATCGCCCGAAGCCGGGAGCTGGCCAGGACGGCGGCCGACAGCGCCACCGATGTCCTCCACCCGCTGATCACGATCACCCGTGGACTGCGCCGGCTGGCCGGGGCCGGACGGCGCAAGTGGGCCGACACCCCCAAGGACCGGCGCGGGCCGCTGCTGTTCCTGGCGGCCTCCGCGGTCCTGGTCGTGGCTCTGCTGCCATACGGACCGCTGCTCGCCGCCATCAGCCTGATGGCGGCGGCAGCGTGGACCGGACGCGAACGCGCGGCGCCCGCGCCCACGGGCCCCGACGAGTCCCAGATCCAGCGCCTCCAGTCCCTGTACGAGGCCCTGGTCCCGTACTTCTCGACAGCCGACGACCCCGCTCCCCTGTACGCCCACGGCGGCGACTGGGAGAAGGCCTTCCCCACGTTCGAGTTCGACGACGACGGGCGCGTGTCCCGTCTCCTCGTCCGCTATCCGGCGTACTTCACGGACGGCGAGGCGGAGTCCCGGGCCCGGATCGAGCAGTTGCTGCACGCGAAGTCGGGGCGCGGTCGCGAGTACCACTTCGCGTGGGACGAGGAGGGCAACGAACTCACGGTCGACGTGCTGCCTCCCCTCCCCACCGACATCGCCGCCCAGCGCTTCGTCACCGCGCCGGGCGAGACGGTCCTCGGCTTCACCGACCCGGCCGACGTCCAGCGCACGCTGCCCCTCACCCACGGCGAGGAACAGCGTGACGTCCCGCCCGTCGTCTGGCGCACGGGTGTCCGCTCGACCGAGCCGCACCTGCTGATCGCGGGCCAGCCCGGCAGCGGCACGACCACCCTGCTGCGCTCCATCGCCCTCCAGGCCCTCCAGCACGGCGACGTGGTCGTCGTCGAGGGCGCGGGCACCGGCGAGTACGCCTGCCTGACCGGCAGGGACGGTGTGCTGGCCGTCGAGTGCGCGCCGGCCGGGGCTCTCGCGAGCCTCGAGTGGGCGGCGCACGAGACGGAGCGGCGGCTGATCGCCGCCAACCGCGCCCGGCAGGCGGGGCACCCCGCTCCGGACGACGTCAAGAACCCGTTGTGGATCCTGCTGGACCGGCCCAGCGCTCTGGGCCACCTCGCCGCCGCCGACGGGCGCAACGACCCGCAGGGGCTCCTCCAGGTCCCCCTCCGCCACGGCAGGGCGGCCGGCGTCATGGTGGTGGTGGCGGAGCACTTCGACAGCCTCGACTGCCTCAGCGACGCCGTGCGGCAGCACACCCGCGCGCGCGTGGTGCTCGGCGCGGCGTCCTGCGAGCAGCTGGAAGCGGTGCTCGGGGCCCCGCCGCACACCACGCCGACCCGGGACGTCCCGCCCGGGCGCGGCTACGCCCGGCTCGGGAGCGGGCCCGTCCTCCGCCTCCAGGTTCCGGCGACTCCGGACCCGTACGACGACACGACCAGCGAGGCGCAACGGCAGGCCGTGCTCGGCCTGCTTCCCGGACGGACGACTCCGGGTGCGCCGGACGCCCGGCCCGCCGAGGCACTCCCCGTGGAGGCGCAACCCACGAAGTCCCTCACCGCGGACGCCCAGCCCACGGCGTCCCTCCCGGTGGTGGCCGAGGGCTGAGACCCCCGTCCCGTTCCGCACCTTCTCGTCAGGCCTGAGCCGAAGTCCCTCGGCTCAGGCCTGACGCTGTCGAAGCCCGGTGCACGCGCGGCGGCGTGGTCCTCGGCCGTACGGTTTCGGGGCTTCGGGGCTTCGGGGCTTCGGGGCTTCGGGGCTTCGGGGCTTCGGGGCTTCGGGGCTTCGGGGCTTCGGGGCTTCGGGGCTTCGGGGCTTCGGGGCTTCGGGGCTTCGGGGCTTCGGGNGGCACTACGCCACGAACGTGCGCGGCGCCTCGTTCCCGGTGCTCGCGCCGCTCTCGACCAGGCGGGCCGCCGCCGCCAGGCGCACCGCGGCCTCCTCGGCCACGGCGCCCCCCACGGTGAACGGCAGGCGCACATAGCCCTCGAAGGCGCCGTCCACACCGAAACGGGGGCCGGAGGGGACGCGTACGCCGACGCGTTCGCCCATCTCGGCCAGGCGGGAGCCGGACAGCCCACCGGTCCGCACCCACAGCGTGAGGCCGCCCCGGGGCACCGAGAACTCCCATCCGGGCAGCTCACGCCGCACCGCGGCCACGAGGGCGTCGCGGTTCTCCCGGGCCTGGCCGCGCCGGATGTCCACGGCCTGCTCCCAGCCCCCGGTGCTGAGCAGCCAGTTCACGGCGAGCTGCTCCAGCACGGGTGTGCCCAGGTCGGCGTAGGCGCGGGCGGCGACCAGGCTGCGGATGACGTCGGGAGCGGCGCGCACCCAGCCGATCCGCATCCCGGCCCAGAAGGCCTTGCTCGCGGAGCCGACGGTGATGACGGTCGATCCCGCCGGGTCGAAGCCGCACACCGGGCGCGGCATGTCCAGACCGTCCTCCAGATGCAGCTCGCTCATCGTCTCGTCGACGACGAGCACCGTGCCCGCCGAGCGTGCCGCCTCCACGAGCCCCCGCCGTCGGCCCTCGTCCGCGAGGGCACCGGTCGGGTTGTGGAAGTCGGCGACCACATAGGCGAGGCGGGGGGCCGCGTCGCGCAGGACCTGCCGCCAGCGGTCCATGTCCCAGCCCGCGAGCCCCTCTGCCATGGCGACGGGCACCAGCCGGGCTCCGGCCTCGCGCATCAGCTGGAGGATGTTGGCGTAGGAGGGGGACTCGACGGCGATGCGTTCGCCACGTCCCGCGAACAGGTGACAGATGGCGTCGATCGCGCCCATCGCGCCGGTGGTCACCATGATCTGCTCGGGCATGGTCGGGATCCCGCGCGCGGTGTACCGCTCCGCGATCATCGAGCGCAGCGCGGGCAGTCCGGCGGGATAGTCGCCGTGCGTGTGCGCGTACGGCGGCAACTCCTCCAGGGCGCCCTGCACGGCGCGGGTGAGCCACGGCTCGGGCGCGGGCAGCGCCGCGCAGCCGAGGTCGATCACGGACCCGAGGGCCTCGGGGGGCAACGGTTCCAGGCCGCGGGCGGGCAGCGGGTTGCCGGCCGGCACGGCGGTCCAGCTGCCCGCGCCGCGCCGGGACTCCAGGAATCCCTCGGCACGCAGCGCCTCGTAGGCCGCGGCGACGGTCGTACGACTGACGGAGAGGGACAGCGCCAGTTCCCGCTCGGCGGGCAGCCGCGCGGCGACCGGCACCCGGCCCTCCAGCACCAGCAGCCGGATGCCGTCGGCGAGGGCGCGGTAGGCGGGCGGGCGGCGGGTCCCGGGGCCCGCGGGCCGCTCCTGCTGGGAGTTGAGGAGCCGGGCGAGCTGTGCGGCGCCCACCGCCGAGGTCCACTGCGCCATGATTTCCAGTCCACCTTCCCCGAATTGGCCATGGATGGCTTTTCTTCTCAAGCCACAGAGTGTCACGAGCCAGGCCAGTCCGACCACAGGGGGCACCACTTGTCCATCCGCTCCGCGCTTTCGCACCCCGTCGGGAGCCCCTCGGGCCCCCTGTCCCGGCGGCTGCCGCGCCGCCTCGTCCAGCTGTACGTGGGCCTGGCCCTGTACGGCGCGAGTTCGGCGCTCCTCGTGGAGTCGGGGCTCGGCCTGGAGCCCTGGAACGTGCTGCACCAGGGGCTCGCCGAGCTGACCGGTCTGACGATCGGCGTGGTGTCGATCATCGTCGGGGCAGCGGTCCTGCTGCTGTGGATCCCGCTGCGCCAGCGCCCGGGCCTCGGCACCGTGTCCAACGTCTTCGTGGTCGGCATCGCCATGGACGGCACATTGGCGCTGCTGCCGGACGCGCACACACTGGCGGTGCGGATCCCGCTGCTGGTGGCGGGCGTCCTGCTGAACGGCGTGGCGACCGGCCTCTACATCTCGGCGCGCTTCGGCCCGGGGCCCCGCGACGGCCTGATGACGGGCCTGCACCGGCGCACCGGCCGCTCGATCCGCGTCGTGCGCACGGTCCTGGAAGTGGCCGTCGTCGCCACCGGCTTCGCGCTCGGCGGCACGGTCGGCGTCGGCACGGTGCTGTACGCGGTGGCGATCGGCCCCCTCGCCCAGCTCTTCCTGCGCGTGTTCGCCGTCCCCACGGCACCGCCCGGCAGCGCCGTCGTTGCCGCCGGGCAACCGGAGCGCGCGATACTGCCCGGGTGAGCACGCGCATACGCCATCCGTACCTCGACCATCCCGGCCCGATCGCGTTCGCGCACCGGGGCGGGGCGGCGGACGGCCTGGAGAACACCCTCGCCCAGTTCCGCCGCGCGGTGGAGACGGGCTACCGCTACATCGAGACCGATGTGCACGCGACGGCGGACGGCAGGCTCGTCGCCTTCCACGACGACACCCTGGACCGGGTGACGGACGGGGCGGGCCGGATCGCGGACCTCCCCTGGGACGACGTGCGCCACGCGCGCGTGGCGGGCGAGGAACCGGTGCCGCTGTTCGAGGAGCTGCTCGACACCTTCCCCGACGTGCGCTGGAACGTGGACGTGAAGGCCGAACCCGCGCTCCGGCCGTTCCTCGACCTGGTCGAGCGCACCGGCGCCTGGGACCGCGTCTGCCTCGGCTCATTCTCCGAGGCACGGGTCGCGCGTGCCCAGCGCCTGGCCGGGCCTCGCCTCGCGACGTCGTACGGCACCCGCGGTGTCCTCGGCCTGCGGCTGCGCTCCTGGGGAGTGCCCGCGCCGCTGCGCCGCTCCGCGGTCGCCGCCCAGGTGCCCGAGTCGCAGTCCGGTGTGCCGGTGGTCGACCGCCGCTTCGTTCGGACCGCGCACGCGCGCGGGCTCCAGGTGCACGTGTGGACCGTGAACGAACCGGAACGGATGCACCGGCTCCTGGACCTGGGAGTCGATGGCATCATGACCGATCACATCGACACGCTGCGCAAGGTCCTGGAAGACCGGGGCACCTGGTTCTGAGCCTCCTCGCGCGGTCCGTTCACGGGGAAGCGAGGGGCACGGGTGAGCACTGACACCGTGCGCACGGAGCCGGCCGACGAGGCCGCCGAGCGCCGCCGCGAGCAGCGCGGCTGGTACTTCTACGACTGGGCGTGCTCCGTCTACTCGACGAGCGTGCTGACCGTCTTCCTCGGCCCCTATCTCACGTCGGTCGCGGAGCACGCGGCGGACGCGGACGGCTTCGTCCATCCCCTGGGTATCCCGGTCCGCGCCGGCTCCTTCTTCGCCTACGCGGTCTCGGCGTCCGTCGTCCTGTCGATCCTCGTGATGCCCCTGGCGGGCGCGGCGGCGGACCGGACGGGCCGCAAGAAGCCGCTGCTCGCGGCCGCCGCCTATCTGGGCGCCGCGGCCACCACGGGCATGTTCTTCCTGGACGGCGACCGCTATCTGCTGGGCGGGGCGCTGCTGGTCGTCGCCAACGCCTCGGTGGCCGTGTCGATGGTCCTCTACAACTCCTACCTGCCGCAGATCGCCCCGCCTGAGGAACGCGACGCCGTCTCGTCCCGGGGCTGGGCCTTCGGATACGCGGCCGGTTCCCTGGTGCTGGTCGCGAACCTGGTCCTGTTCACCGGCCACGACTCCTTCGGCGTCTCCGAGTCGACGGCCGTCCGCATCTGCCTGGCGTCGGCGGGCATCTGGTGGGGCGCCTTCACCCTCGTCCCCCTCAAACGGCTGCGCGACCGCCGTACGACGCCCGCCGGGCCGTCGACGCACGGCTGGCGGCAGCTGGCGGCCACGGTGCGGGACATGCGCGGCAAACCGCTCACCCTCGCGTTCCTGCTCGCGTACCTCGTCTACAACGACGGCATCCAGACCGTCATCTCGCAGGCCTCCGTGTACGGCTCCGAAGAGCTCGGGCTGAGCCAGTCCACCCTGATCGTGGCCGTCCTGCTGGTCCAGGTGCTCGCCGTCGGCGGCGCGCTGGGCATGGGGCGGCTGGCCCGTGTCTACGGCGCGAAACGTACGATCCTCGGCTCGCTCGTCGCCTGGACGGTGACCCTGGGGGCCGGGTACTTCCTCCCCGCGGGCCGGCCCGTCTGGTTCTTCGTCCTCGCCGCCGGCATCGGCCTGGTCCTGGGCGGCAGTCAGGCGTTGTCGCGCTCCCTGTTCTCGCATCTGGTGCCGCGCGGCAAGGAGGCGGAGTACTTCTCGGCGTACGAGATGAGCGATCGCGGGATGAGCTGGCTCGGGCCGCTGCTGTTCGGTCTGACGTACCAGCTCACCGGAAGTTATCGGGACGCGATCATCTCGCTGGTGGCCTTCTTCGTCATCGGGTTCGTGCTGCTCGCCCGGGTCTCGGTGGCGCAGGCGGTCCGCGACGCGGGGAATCCCGTACCGGACAGGATTTAGCACCCGGCGCCAAAGAGCGGTAGTGTACGCGTTTGGCCTGCCAGGCGTACCGTTACTGCGCGTCAAAGATGCTGAAGCGTTGGGTGACATCTGTTCCCAGATGTGACAAACCGGGCGGCTGTGGGTACAACAAGGGGCGGCTACGACGGCGACGCATGACCCGGAACGGGAATCTTTACCGCCGACCGGACGTTGACCGGATGACGACGACAGCGACACCTGTCCTGTGGGCGACAAGCCCGGGAGGCACGATTCATGAGTGAGCGAGCTCTTCGCGGCACGCGCCTCGTGGTGACCAGCTACGAGACGGACCGCGGCATCGACCTGGCCCCGCGCCAGGCCGTGGAGTACGCATGCGAGAAGGGGCACCGGTTCGAGATGCCCTTCTCGGTCGAGGCGGAGATCCCGCCGGAGTGGGAGTGCAAGGTCTGCGGGGCCCAGGCACTCCTCGTGGACGGCGACGGCCCTGAGGAAAAGAAGGCCAAGCCTGCGCGTACCCATTGGGACATGCTGATGGAGCGGCGTACCCGAGAGGAACTCGAAGAGGTCCTCGAAGAGCGCCTGGCCGTCCTGCGCTCCGGCGCGATGAACATCGCGGTGCATCCGCGGGACAGCCGCAAGTCCGCCTGACCCCACGGGGCCGGACGGCATACACATAGCACGCCGAGACCGCGGGCACGTACGTCAGTCGTACGGGCCCGCGGTCTCGTGCTGCCTTGGACCCGTCTCGCGTGCGGCCCGGGCACGTACGTCTCGCGTACGGGCCCGCGGTCTCCTGCTGCCTTGGGCCCGTCTCGCGTGCGGCCCGGGCACGTTCATCGTGCGCCCCGGGCACGTCTCGCGTGCGGCCCCGGGCCGTGTCGCGGGCCGTCCCGGCCTCCGGGCGCCCCACGAACCGCTCGTCCCGCGCCCCCAGGCCCACACAGCCGCCCGGCACAGCCCCGGCCCACCCGTCGCCGCTCGTGCGCATCCCGGTCGCGCCACGCGGGCACCTCGCCCCGCATGCGCGAGGACCCCGCCCTCGGCTGGGCGGGGTCCTCGCGACGGGCGTACGGCGCCCGGAGGTCAGCGGGTCAGCGGCGGGTACTCACCGTGCTGCGGGCTCGGCCGGTCCTCGTCCCTGATGACCTCGCCCGGCACCACCTTGCCGTCGGGGCGATGGATGCGGGCCTGCTGGAACGCGTCGCCGAAGGTGCCGGGGACGGCCTCCCGCATCTTGCGGTCGAGGGTGCGCTCCGCGTACCGGCCGACGGCCTTCTGGACGGCCGGGATCAGCAGGAGAAGACCCACGGCGTCGGAGATGAGCCCCGGGATCATCAGCAGCAGACCGCCGAGCATCATCAGGCCGTTGCCCCGGCCGCCCTGGCCGGCGGGCGCGACACCGCTCTGCTGCCGCTGCAGCGTCTCGCTGAGGTTGCGGAAGGCACGGCGCCCGGCGCGCTTGATGACCACCCCGCCGAGCACGAATCCGGCGGCCAGCAGCAGGAACACGGCGAAGCCGCTCGCCGTCCCCGCGACCATGGTCAGCAGCCAGATCTCCAGCACCAGCCACGCCGCGATGCCGAGCGGCAGGAAGGTGCGCAGCCGCGATCGCCGCGGCCGGGCGGGGTAGGAGGAAGTCGGAACGCCAGTCGTCATGCTCCCAGTGTGCCTGGACCCGGCTCAGTACGGGATAAGCGGATGATCGGCCGCCCCACCCTCCACGGGAGAGCGTCCCCGCCTGGGCGAGGGGCACGAGGGAGGGCGGCCGGGCGCCGGGGGGATGCCCCGCGGTGGCGTCCGGGGTGCGTCAGGAGGACTTCCGCCCGGTGATCCGTCCGACCCGCTCCCCCACACCCCACGTGGTGACGCGCCACAGCGCCTCCACCAGGATGTCGCGGCTCATCTTGGAGTCGCCCAGTTCCCGCTCCACGAAGGTGATGGGGACCTCCACGACGTGGTAGCCCGCCTTCACCGCGCGGCGCGCGAGGTCCACCTGGAAGCAGTAACCCTGGGAGGCGACCTCGCCGAGTCCGAGGCCTTCGAGGGTCTCGCGCCGGAAGGCACGGTAGCCGCCGGTGACGTCACGGATCGGCACGTCGAGCAGCACGCGCGAGTAGAGGCTGCCGCCGCGGGAGATGAACTCGCGGGACTTGGGCCAGTTCACCACCCGGCCGCCCGGCACCCAGCGGGAGCCGAGCACGAGGTCCGCTCCCTTGAGCGCGGTCAGCAGCCTCGGCAGTTCCTCGGGCTGGTGCGAGCCGTCGGCGTCCATCTCGATGAGTACGCCGTAGCCGTGGTCGAGGCCCCAGCGGAAGCCCGCGAGATACGCGGCGCCGAGTCCTTCCTTGCCCTTGCGGTGCATCACCTGGACGTTGTCGTCCTCGGCGGCCAGCTCGTCGGCGAGCTTGCCGGTGCCGTCCGGACTGTTGTCGTCGGCCACCAGGACGTGGGCCTCGGGCACGGCGGCGCGTACGCGACCGACGATCCGCTTGATGTTCTCCGCCTCGTTGTAGGTCGGGATGATCACCAAGGCCGTGCCGAGCGGGCCGAACTGCCTCCCCTGGGCTTGTGCCGCGAGGGTCCCGTCGCCGTCGTTCACTGCTGCCCCTTCAAGTCCGTACGCAGAGGTCCACCATAGTGCGCCCAACCTGCACTGCTGCGTCGGCGCGTCACTACCGGGGTGTCGATTCGACAAGAACGGGGTAAGACTGCGTTTTCCGGAGGCCGGAGGCGTGTGCTGCGGGATCGGGGCCCGGCGCCCTTCGGGCCGACCAGGGACTCGCTGGCTGCGAGTCGACCGAAAGCCGTTGTCTACTGAACGTCCGGGCCCCACCCGGGTCACACCTGCCGACTTGTCGGAACGTTCCCTCGCCTCGTGGCGCGGGCGCTGGGCCTGGCTCCCAGTGGTGGTGCGCCGGTGCGGCACATCACCCCTGACCCAGCGGCGCCTCGACGGCCGCGCGGAAGTTCCCCGGTCGGACGTCCGGTGGTGGACCCGGCCGAACCTACCGGCCCCCTGCGGCCCGGTGTCAACAGTCGTTTGAGCTGCGGCTTTCCACACAAACCCCTGGTCAGTGCGGAGGATGCGCAGGTCGCGCGACAGGGCCGCGAACGACGACGGGGGCCACGCCACCCCCGGACATCACTCGTTAGGCCGTACGAATACCGTCCGGCCGCCGACGACGGTGCGCAGGCAGACGGGCAGGTCGCCTCCCGGGGTCAGGTCCGGCAGTCCGGGCGTGCCGGACCGGGGGTCCGTCGACCAGCGGGCGACGCGGTCGTCCGGGGCCTGTACGACGAGGTCGCCGGTGCGCCATACGGCGTAGTCGGCGGGCGCTCCGGGCACCAGGATGCCCGCGTCGTCACGTCCGACGGCCCGCCAGCCGCCCCGCGTATGCGCCGTGAAACCGGCGCGTACGGACACCCGGTGCTCAGGTGTGCGGTGGAACGCGGCGGCCCGTACGGTGCCCCACGGGTCGAGCGGGGTGACGGGGCTGTCGGAGCCGAACGCGAGCGGTACGCCGCTGCGCAGGAGGGCGGCGAAGGGGTTGAGCGCGCGGGCGCGTTCGGCGCCGAGACGCTGCGCGTACATGCCGTCCTCGCCGCCCCACAGCGCGTCGAAGGCGGGCTGCACGGAGGCGGTCAGGCCGAGCTCGGCGAAGCCCGCGATCGTCTCGGGGGTGAGCATCTCGGCGTGCTCGACGCGGTGCCGGGCGGCCCGGACCCGGGCCAGGCCGACCTTCTCGGCGGCTGCGCGCACGCCCTCGACCACCGAGGCCACAGCGGCGTCGCCGATCGCGTGGAAGCCCGCCTGGATGCCGGCCTCGGTGCAGGCCACCACGTGCGCGGTGACCGCGGCGGCATCGAGGTAGGCGGTGCCGGTGTGCCCCGCGTCGGCGTACGGCTGGTGCAGGCAGGCGGTGTGCGAGCCGAGGGAGCCGTCGGCGAAGAGGTCACCCGCCGCGCCCAGCGCGCCGAGCGCCCGGGCCCTCTCGATGCCCTCCTCGCCCGCCTCGGCCCAGTAACCGACGACCCGGGGGCCGGGCTCCTCGGCCGCGAGCCGCAGCAGGGCGGCGAAGTCGTCCTCGGAGGAGATGTCGGGGCCACCGCATTCGTGCACGGATCCGATGCCGAGCGAGGCGGCGTGCGCGAGGGCGGCGCGCTGGGCCCGGCTCCGCTGCTCGCCGGTGACGGCGCCGAGGGCCGCGGCGCGCACGGCGTGGTGGGCGTCCCGCGTCAGCGGGCCGTCGGGTGAGTAACCGGCCTGGTCGGTGACGCCCGGGACCAGGTCGAGGAGTGCGGTGGTGACCACGGCCGAGTGCACGTCGATGCGGGAGAGGTAGAGCGGCCGGCCGCAGGTGGCCTCGTCGAGTGCGGCGCGCGTCGGGGGCTGTCCGCCGGGCCAGCGGGCCGCGTCCCAGCCGTGCCCGAGCAGCACCCGGTCGCCGGGGTGGGCGGCGGCGAAGTCGCGCACCAGGGCGAGGGCCGTGTCCAAGGTGCGGGCGCCGGACAGGTCGAGGCCGCTGAGCGCGAGCCCGGTGGCGGTGGTGTGCACGTGCGCATCCGTGAACGCCGGGGTGACCAGGGCGCCTTCGAGGTCCACGACTTCGTCGACCCCGTCCACGAAGGCGTCGGCCGCGCCCTCGGAGCCGACCCAGGCGACTTGCCCTCGCTCCACGACCATCGCGGTGGCGAAGGGGTCGGCGGGACTGTGGACCTCTCCACCGCGCAGCAGCACGGTGTCCGACGAGGCGGTGCTCTCACTCATGGAGACAGTCTCGCGCCTGTCGGCACGCTCCCCGCGCGCGGGGCCCGCAAAAAGGGGCGAACGACGTCAGATCCGGGGCGGTCGCGCCTCGTAGGGCGTGGACAGCACGACCGTCGTACGGGTCGACACACCCGCCAGGGTGCGCAGCCGGGCGAGAAGCTCCTCCAGCTCGTGCGGGGTGGAGACGCGCACCTTGAGGATGTAGTTCTCGTCGCCGGCGACGCTGTGGCAGGCCTCGATCTCCGGGACGTCGGCGAGGCGCTCCGCGATGTCGTCCGGGGCGCTGGGGTCGAACGGTTTCACCGAGATGAAGGCGGTCATGGGCAGACCGACGGCCTCCGGGTCCACTACCGCCGCGTAGCCGCGGATCACGCCGCGCTGCTCCAGCCGGCGCACGCGCTGATGCACGGCGGACGTGGACAGGCCCGTGGCCTTGCCCAAGTCGGTGTAACTCATCCGCCCGTCTGCGACGAGCAGCTGCACAATCTGTCGGTCCAGCTCCTCCATGACGCAAGAACCTACAGGGCGCTTGATCCCCCGGATACCTCAGCAGCGCAGGTCATACCCGGTTTGTGATGTGTCTGTGCGTGAGCCGTGCGGCGCGCGGGGGACAAAACGACCGGGCCGGGCACCTGCACACGGCATGTGACGAACACCACACGCATGCAACCGGGTCCGAGATGTTCTCGTGATTACCGCAGAGACCGGACGGGAAGTGCTTGCTGTGGTCGAGGCCGCAGCGCCTTGTCGGCCCACCCGAGGGGGAGAATCCCATGCAGAGTCTTAAGCGCCCTGGCCGTACGGCACCCAAGCGGCAGCAGCCGGTTGTCGAGCCCGAGCCGGAGGGCGTCGAACCGGACGCCCTGGACGGCGAGGAGTTCGACGCGTACGACACCTTCGAGATGTACCGGGTGATCTGCCCGGACTGCGCGCAGCCCATCGCGCTCCTGGCGGACGAGGAGTTCCTGCCGGAGCACGCGCTGTGCGCCTCGCCGTGGAACCCGTTCGGGCTCACGGTCTGCTCGGGTACCGGTCGCGCGGCGGCCGACGCACGACCCGCGGACGAGTCCGCGGAACCCCAACAGCAGGACATGGCCCTGCTGTTGACGCTCCCTCAGGGGCTCGACTGGCGCACGCAGCCGTTCTCCCACGTGGGTGGTCCGGGCTCGCGCCCGATGCGCATCCCCGTGATGCCGCGCCAGGCCGCCTGACGCCGCGGCCTCAGCGGCCGACGCCCGGTCCGTCCCAGTAACTGCCCTGCACCATGGCACGCAGGCTGCCGTGGTGCAGGATCAGTGTGTCCGGGTCCGTGGGCACGGCGACCTCGCCGAAGTGCGCCTGGCGGTAGGCGACGCGCAGCATGACGATGGCGTGCCGCAGCGCGGCGTACAGGGTGTAGAAGTCCATGTCCCGCGGTACGTGGCCGGTGAGTTCGGCGTAGCGCCGTTCGACGCGGTCGCGGCGCAGGAAGCCGGGCAGGCCTGCCTGGCCGAAGCCCACGGTGAGGTCCTGGAAGAAGCGGTGCAGATAGACGGTCCAGCCGAGGTCGACCTCACGCGGGGCCGGGGCCGCCATCTCCCAGTCGAGGACGGCGGCCGGTTCGAAGCCGTCGTAGACGACGTTCCCGATGCGCGCGTCACCCCAGTTGAGCACCGCCTCGCCCTCCTCGCGCGGCCAGAGCTCCTCGAGACGTGCGAAGGCGCTCTCGATCAGCGGCGAGCGTGACAGGCCGTCAGTCACCCACGCGTAGTAGGCATGTTGGGATGCGACATGGCGGCGCAGCGGACTGCCGTCGCCGGGCAGCGCCAGGAAGTCGGCCTCCTTCACGGGCACCTGGTCGTGCAGTCGGGCCAGGAGTCCGATCGACGCCGCCTCCAGGTGCGCGCGCTCGTCGTCGCTCGCCGCGTGCAGCCAGTTCCCCTCGTACGTGTAGGGCATCACGTCCGGTGGCACGCGCCCGTCGACCCGTTCCATGACGAAGAAGGGCGCCCCCAGCGGCGCCGGGTCCTCCTCGAGCCAGAGCACCCGCGGCACCGGCAGGTCGGTGCGCTCGCCGACCAGGCACATGGTGCGGTACTGCCGCGGCATGTCGTACACGGGGAACACGGTGTACGCCGACGGGTCCGCCGCGAGTCTCAACGCGCAGCCGCGCAGGGGTGGTTCGGGATGCTCGATGTCGAACAGCAGGGTCTCGCTGGACATTCCGTTGGACGCGGGGACGGTCACGTCGACGGCCTCGGCGCCGGGCAGTCTCGTGCGCAGCCAGGCGGTCAGCCGGCGCGCCAGTTCCTCGGGTTCGCGGGTGGTCGTGCGGGGACGTGGTGCGGTGGCCATCTGACCACTCCCATCAGGGCGCTACGGAGTCGAAGCCGGTGAAGCCGCTCGGGTCGTGGCGGCCGAACGAGCCGTGCTCGAAGATCCCGTGACCGACCTGCCCGTCGAGGGTGAAGCGGGCCGCGTGGTCGACCACCCCGTACGCGGCGAGCGGATGCGCGGCGGGGTCGGAGAGGTCGTAGACGCGGCGGTCGGTCCAGTCGCGACCGCGCCAGGTGCCGTGCTGCCAGTCGTCGGCGGGTGGATAGCCCGCGCCGACGGCGAGCGGTGACGAGGCCAGCACCTGCACGCCCAGTTCCAGGGGTTTGCGGCCGACGGGGTCCGTGAGGTGCACGACGGCCGAGGTGGGCTCGCGCGTGCCGGACCGGTAGGTGATGTCGACCTGGGGCCAGCCGAGTTGGAGATCGCGGTGACCCTCGCGCACGAGGGTCGCGTCGTTGAGCGTGCGATGGCCGTCGGCGTCCTCCTGCACGACGACCATGAGGAAGCGGTCGTCGAAGCGGACCGGGCACCAGATCCAGTGGAACCCCTCGGTGGGGTTCTCCTCGGCGAGCCGGCCGCCCTCCTCCCCCGGGGTCGGACGCACTCCCCAGCTGCGGTCACGGGTGCCGGTCCACTCGCCCGCCGAGACGGGTATCTCCTCGCCGTCGACGCGGATGACCCCCTGGACGCCGCCCGCCTGCACGAAGCGGCGCCCTTCCAGCGTCAGACGGCCACCGCGGCGCTGGATGTGGTGCGGCTCCCACAGGGCCGGGAAGTCGGCGGTCCAGGTGATGTCGTAGGACAGGGAGTCGTCGTCCGACCGGAGGCGCAGACGGCGCAGCGGCTCCTCGACGGTGATCCGCAGCGGGCCGACGGCAAGGTTCATGCGGTCGTCGCCGAGCGCGTCCGACGCCCGTATCGCGTGCAGGCGGTCTCCGAGACGCAAGGTGGCGTAGGCGTCGATCACACCGAGGTTCGGATAGACGCCGAGGCCGAGGATCAGCAGCGCTCCGCCCTGGTGGTCGAGGACGTGGAAGATGCACCGGTCGTACGCGTTCCGGTCGCCGGTGGCGACGTGCCTCATGGACAGGGGCACCTGGTGCACCGGGTACTCGTCTAGGGCAACGGGACGGTCGTCGGGCACGGCAGGCCTCCCTGGACGCACGGCGGTCGACATCGCGCGACAGGGTGCGGCCCGGGCACGACGGCGAATTGACGGTACGTCAGATATTGCCGCACGGCCAGATCCCGCACGCCGGGCGATACGTCCCGCGACCGCATGCCGCGGCCCGGGCGATACGTCCCGCGACCGCATGCCGCGGCCCGGGCGGAGCGCCTCGGCGTCGCGTGCCGCGTCCCGGCCCGGACGCCGGACGTCGCCGCGCCGGACGACGCCCGGCGAGGGCACGGGCGCCCGGCTCCGCACGCCGCGGGGGCACACCCCGGCACCGGGAGCCTCGACCGGGCCCCGGGGCGGCGGAGCACCCCACCCAGGACCGCAGGACCTCGGCGAGGCCCCAGCAAGGCCGCACACCGCTGTCGGCACCCATACCCGAGCACGACACCCATCCGGGCCGGAGAACCCGCGGGCAATACCCCGCGCGAAGCCCCGGCCGGGCCGCACGCCCCAGCCGGGACCCCTGCCCGAGCACGACACCCATCCGGGCCGGAGAACCCGTGGGGCGACCACATGCGGCCGGGGGACCGCTCGATCGCGGACCGCCTCACCGGATGCGCGCGCCCCACAGACCCGCCGCGAAAGCACCGGTCACGGACCGGCCGCGCGAGATGCGCGTGCCCCCACGGGCGGCCGCGAGCACGCCGACCACGCGGTGGGGCACGCCGGGCAGGGGGCCCGCCCGCCGGCGTCCAGGCGCCGCGCCCGACAGGCCCCCGTACGGGCTTCGAGTGAACTCACGGTCGATTCCGTGCGCGGGTGACCTGCCCGGCCGCCCGCGCGTTGCCCCGGTATGACCCCCACCTACTCCGCGACCGGTCGTCGGCGCCGGATCTTCGTCCCCGCTCCGACAGAACCGGTTCGGCAGGGGCCCCCGCCGAACCCGGATCCGCCCATCTACCGCGCCCTGATCCGCACCTGGGCCGATCGCGGACGCACGCTGCCGGGGCGGCACGACCCGGAGTGGGTCAGGCTGGCCGCCCCGTCGGCGATGTACGGGTACGCGCAGTTCAGCGCGAGTCGGGACCCGCGAGGTGACGCGCGATGACCATGCGCTGGATCTGATTGGTGCCCTCGACGATCTGGAGCACCTTGGCCTCGCGCATGTAGCGCTCGGCGGGGAAGTCCGCGGTGTAGCCGTAGCCGCCGAGCACCTGCACGGCGTCCGTGGTCACCTTCATCGCCGTGTCCGTGCACAGCAGCTTGGCCATGGCCGCCTGCTTGGAGAACGGCCGTCCCGCGTCGCGCAGCCGTGCCGCGGCCAGGTACAGCGCCCGGCCGGCCTCGATCTGCGTCGCCATGTCCGCGAGCATGAAGCGCAGCCCCTGGAAGTCCGAGATGGGACGCCCGAACTGCTGACGGCCGGTCGCGTAGGCCACGGCCTCGTCGAGCGCCGCCTGGGCCAGGCCGATGGCGCAGGCCGCGATGCCGAGGCGTCCGGAGTCGAGCGCGGACAGGGCGATGGCGAACCCCTGGCCCTCGTCCCCGAGCCGGCGGTCGTCGGGGACCCGCACCCCGTCGAGGTGGACCTGGGCGGTGGGCGAACCCTTCATGCCCATCTTCTTCTCCGGCGGCGCGGCACTCAGCCCCGCGGCGTCCCCCGGCACCAGGAAGGCCGTGATGCCGCGGGGGCCCTGGCCGCCGCTGCGGGCGAGCACGGTGTAGAAGTCGGCGACACCGCCGTGCGTGATCCAGGCCTTGGTGCCGGTGATCACCCAATCTCCCCCGCCCTCGGCCCCGCTCGCGCGGGAGGGGTCCCCTTCCTCGCGCACGGCCTTGGTGCGCAGCGAGGCGGCGTCCGACCCGGAGGACGGCTCGGAGAGGCAGTACGCGCCGAGGAGTCCGCCGCCGAGCATCGCGGGCAGGTGCTCGACCTGCTGTTCCTTGGTTCCGTAGTTCGCGAGGGCGTGGCAGGCGAGGGTGTGCACGCTGACGCCGAGGCCGACGGTGAGACGGGCCGCGGCGAGCTCTTCGAGCACCTGGAGGTAGACCTCGTACGGCTGGTCACCGCCGCCGTACTCGGAGTCGTAGGGCAGACCGAGCAGACCCGATTCGGACAGCAGCCCGAAGACGTCCCGCGGGAAGCGTCCGGCGTCCTCCTCCTCGGCCGCCTTCGGGGCGATCTCACGCTGCGCGATGTCGCGGACGAGCGAGATCAGATCCCGGGCCTCGTCCGTGGGCAGTTGACGGTCCACCGGCTGCGGGGCGCGGTCGGGCATGGCGACGCTCTCCTCCCTGTCGGGCACATCGGCGGACGCACACCTGGGTGGGGCTGCTCCGCCGGGTCTCACCTGGCCCAGCCGATGCTCCCGCTCCGGGTTGCGGAACGCGCTGATCAGCGGCTGTGGCGCTGTGAGTATGCCCGATCGGAGGCATCGAGTCACCAGTTAACGACCGCTTACTCAAAGAAAGGGAAATTGGTCCGAACCATTGACGCACTGGTCTAGTCCTCCTAGGGTTCCTCCAACGCCTTAACGCGTTCATGCCAAGCAGCATCGACAGGCCCCCGTGGCCTGGCGTCCGACGGGCCGAGCGGCCCGCAACAGGCGGGCCCCGCGGCCGTCGGCAGGTCCAAGCACCATCGCCCCCACACGCTCCCCTCCCCCACGAGGAGACACGATGCTCAGACCGCACCGCCCCCGCGCCTCCTTCCGGGCGCTCCTGTCCGCCGCCTGTTGCGCCGTCCTGGGCGCGGGACTGCTCGCCGGTGCCGGCACCGCGACCGCCACGCCCGAGTCCCGCACCGCCGGCACCGCACAGGCCGGCACCGCGCAGGCGGCCGCGGCCGGATCCAAAGTCGTCGGCTACTTCACCGAATGGGGTGTCTACGACCGGAACTACCACGTCAAGAACATCGAGACCTCCGGCTCGGCCGCCAAGCTGACCCACATCAACTACGCCTTCGGCAATGTCACCGGCGGCAAGTGCGCCATGGGAGACGCGTACGCGGCGACGGACAAGGCCTATACGGCCGACCAGTCCGTCGACGGCGTCGCCGACACCTGGGACCAGCCTCTGCGCGGCAACTTCAACCAGCTGCGCAAGCTCAAGAAGAAGCACCCGGGCCTCAAGGTCCTGTGGTCCTTCGGCGGCTGGACCTGGTCGAGCGGGTTCGGCGAGGCCGCGCGCAACCCGGCCGCGTTCGCCCAGTCCTGCTACGACCTGGTCGAGAACTCCAAGTGGGCGGACGTCTTCGACGGCATCGACATCGACTGGGAGTACCCGAACGCCTGCGGCAACACCTGTGACACCAGCGGCAAGGCGGCGTTCAAGAACCTGATGTCGGCGCTGCGGACGAAGTTCGGCAGCGGCAACCTGGTCACCGCGGCGATCACGGCCGACGCCACCGCCGGCGGCAAGATCGACGCCGCCGACTACGCGGGCGCGGCGCAGTACGTCGACTGGTACAACCCGATGACGTACGACTTCTTCGGGGCCTGGGACGCGGCCGGCCCGACGGCTCCGCACTCGCCGTTGAACTCGTACACCGGCATCCCGAAGGCGGGCTTCCACACGTCCGCGACCATCGCGAAGCTCAAGGGCCTCGGCATTCCGGCCTCGAAGCTGCTGCTCGGCATCGGCTTCTACGGACGCGGCTGGACCGGTGTGACACAGGCGGCGCCGGGCGGCACGGCGACGGGGCCGGCGGCGGGCACGTACGAGCAGGGCATCGACGACTACAAGGTGCTCAAGACCAAGTGCCCGGCGACCGGCACGGTCGGCGGCACCGCGTACGCCAAGTGCGGCAACAACTGGTGGAGTTACGACACCCCGTCGACGATCGCCGGCAAGATGAGCTACAAGAACGCGCAGGGCCTGGGCGGCACCTTCTTCTGGGAACTGAGCGGTGACACCTCGAACGGCGAACTGATCAAGTCGATCAACTAGCCGCAGTCGTACGGCGACAGGGGCGGGGGCCCACGGCGGCCCCCGCCCCTGTCGCGTGCGCGCGGATACCCAGTGATCCCGGCGCGGGAACGCTCAGACGCCGTCCCGACGGGCCGCCTCGGGAGCCGGATAGGAAGGGTCGAGCTCCTCGACGGCGCGCATCGCGCCGCCCAGCATCTTCACCAGCAGTTCGCGCATGGTGTCGCGCGGCAGCGCCGGATCGCCGATCCAGTCGAGGGTGGCTCCCTCGACGCTGTACAGCCACCCGAGCAGGGCCATGCGCGGCAAAGGGGCGATACCGCGCCGTCCGCCCGCGCTCCCGGCCTCGCCGCCAAAACGGCGCGCACCCCACGCCCCTTCGGCGATGGTCTCGACGATGACCTCCCGGACACCATCCCGGATGGCCTGCACCTCGGTGTCGAAGCCGACACCTCCGGTGATGATCGTGCGGTACGCGGCCTGATTGTGCTCGGCGTAGCGCAGATAGCCGTCGATCGTGCGGTGCACCCGTTCCTCGGGGGGCAGTTCGAGGCCGCCCGCCGCCCGGGAGATCAAATCCGCCACGGAGTCCTGGACGATGGCGAGGTAGTAGCCGCGCTTGGACTTGAAGTAGTAGTAGATCAGCCCCTTGGCGACATGCGCCTGCCGCGCGATGTCGTCCATCGACAGCGCGTCGTACGACGTGTCGGCGAAGAGCTTCCGTCCGATGGCGATGAGTTCGGCGCGGCGCGCCAGTGAGCGGTCGGTGCCGCGCGCCCGGGGACGGTCGACGTCGCGTTGTTGACTATTATTCAATTCCGGCCCAAGTCTCCACCTGCCGACAGGACATCGGAAGTATGGCAGACCAGGGCCACCTGCTCGATCGACTCCCGTCGATCGCCCACGCGCTCGCCCGGCGCATGGGCCGGGAGTGGAGGTCGCAGGCGCACGAGCGATCCGAGGTGTGCGCCGCCCCCGAAGGGCGCGGAGCCGCCGACGGCGATCAAAGACCTCCGAGCCGGGCGATCAGACAAGTCCGAGCCGGGCGATCAGAGCAGTCCGAGCCGGGTGATCAGAGCAGTCCGAGCTGGGTGATCAGCATCGCCACTACGACCACGAGGGTCCAGCCCAGCACGTGCTCAAGGATCTTGGGGCCGTCTTCCTGCGGCCCGCCGGTGCGGGCGCGGGCACGGGAGCTGGTGGCGGAGGTCGCGGTCATGGCATCTCGCTGACGTAGTGGTGCGGTGGCGTCCCCCGCTTCGGCCGGCTCCCCACCGGCTCGTCCACCTTGCCACCGGCAGGGGTCGCGGCGGTAGAGACCTCCGTCACGCACACACTTCGACGTGGTTCGAATGGCCCGTGATTCCACAACGATGCGCGGGGACTGTGCGTCTCCTCACACGAAAGCGGTCAGCCAACCGAAAGGTCTTCGATGAGCACGTTCCGGACGCCCCGCCGCAGAGCTCGCCTGGCCCTCGCGGCGGCGATCACCGTGGCGGCCGCCCTGACGGGTCCCGTCTCCCAGGCCGCGCCTGCCACGTCCACGGCTCCCTCGCCCGGTGCGCCCGGGCTCGGCGACCCGATCTTCCCGCTCGACGGCAACGGCGGCTACGAGGTCGGCCGCTACACCCTCGACTTCGACTGGCAGGCCCCGAGGACGCCCTTCGAGGCCTCCGCCACTATCAGGGCGACCGCGACGCAGGCCCTGTCCCGCTTCGACCTCGACTTCGCCGGCAACACCCTGCACTCGGTGACCGTGAACGGGAAGACGGCCACCACCGTGCGCGACGGGGACGAGCTCGTGATCACCCCGAAGGCGGCCCTGCCCCGGGGAAAGGCCTTCACGGTCAAGGTCACCTACACCGCCGACCCGACCCGGATCCGGCACCGCGACGACGCCATCGAGGACTACGGCTGGATCCCCACACCGGACGGCACGGTGCTCTATCCGCAGCCCGACGGCGCCAAGATGATCTTCCCGTCGAACGACCATCCGAGCCGGCGCGCACCCATCACCTTCCACATCACGACTCCGGCCGGACTGTCCGCGGTCGCCAACGGCAAGCTCACCGGGCGCACCGAGCAGGCCGACGGGCGTGTGAAGTGGACGTACGACTCCGAGCAGCCGCTGGCGACGCAGCTCGCGCAACTGGCGATCGGCCGGTTCACCTTCGTCGACGGCACCGGCCCGCACGGGCTGCCGCTACGTGATGTGGTGCCGGACGACCTGGTGGCGCCGACCGAGGAGTACCGCAAGCTCACCGCCGACCACATCGCCTGGCTGGAGGAGCGCCTCGGCCCCTACCCGTTCGACCGCTACGGCGTCCTCGTCGGCGACACCGACCTGGGCGTGGCGCTGGAGACGCAGTCGCTCTCCCTGGTCCCGAAGGCCGATCTGCTGGGCACACGAGTCGACGCCGAGCGCAATCTCGTGCACGAGCTGGTCCACCAGTGGACCGGTGACAGTGTCGGCATCAAAACCTGGTCCGACCTGTGGCTGAGCGAGGGCCACGCGCGGTTCTACGAGCGGCAGTACTCGCAGGAGCACGGCGGCGACGACTTCGAGACCACCATGAAGACCGCGTACACGAGCCACGACCAATGGCGCCACGACTACGGTGCCCCGGCCGAGCCGACCGAGCCGAACCTCTTCAAGCGGATGCGCTACGACGGCTCGGCGCTCGTCCTGTTTGCGCTGCGCGAGAAGGTCGGCGAGGAGACCTTCGGGAAGATCGAGCGCGCCTGGGTGACGACGTACAAGGGGAAGACCGCGAGTACGCAGGACTACGTCGATCTGGCCTCGAAGGTCGCGGGCGAGGATCTCGACGGCTTCCTGCACCCGTGGCTGTACGGGGCGAAGACCCCGCCGATGCCGAACCACCCCGACTGGGTGGTCGCCCCGGTCCAGGGCTGACCACCCGGGGCGGCCCCTCCACGGCGGGGAGGAGGGGCCGCCCTCCCGGGCTCAGCGGATGCCCACCGCGGCGAGCGCCTTGCGCTGCCGTGCCGAGGGCTGCGCCGGGAAGTACAGGTAGCAGACGCCGCCCGTGCCGGAGACGACGTTGCCGGAGGCGTTGTACCGCTTGGTCCGCAGCCAGATGTTCTCCCACTCGCGCCGCTTGTAGACGCGGCGCACGGCCTGGTCGCTGGGCGACGCGGGGTCGTTGGCGATCACGTCGCCGTCGGCCGTGAACCCTATGACGGTCATGAGGTGGCCCGAGGTGCCGTAGCCCGCGCCCGTCAGTTCGGTCTTCAGGAACGACTGGGACGTTATGGCCGGGATGCCGGCGGCGATCAGCGTCTCCAGGTCGGTGAGCGAGCCGAGTCGGGTCACCACACCCTGGAGGTCGGGGTACGTCGACGCGTAGGCGGCGTTGAAGGGCCAGTTGCCGCAGCCGCCGTACTGGTAGTCGTACGTGAAGCGGGCCGCGTGGCACACCTGGGGGTCGGCGTACGCGGGGTCGACCCAGGACAGTTGCTCGGCGGTGGGCCGGCGGCCCCAGTACTCGATGATCATCTGCGAGGAGGTCGGACTGCACCAGGCCTCGCCGCCGTTGTCGTACTCGGGGTACTGCCCGGCGTGGATCTCCTGGGACAGGCGCGGGACGGCGAGTTCCTGGGCGAGGCCCGGGGTCGAGGCCGGGACGGTGAAGCGGTCCGGGACGTCGGAGCCCATCGCGCCGAGCCGCCACACGACGGGCGTGATGCGGCTGCCCGGGGTCCGGTACAGGGTCAGGCGCAGCCGGTAGGAGACGAGGCGCAGGCCCGAGGCGGCGTCGTCGATGGAGAAGGTGTCCGTCCAGATGCTGCTCTTGCCGTCGCTCTGGTCGTCCAGGGACGTCCGCTTGATGTCCTGGTCGCCGGCGGCCCAGCGGCCCATCACGTACCAGGGGGTGTTCGTGCCGTCGGAGTACGTGCCCGTCAGTTCGACCTGGAGCCAGGTGCCCGCCGGTGTGTCCGCGTTCCAGGAGGCGATGGCCTCGGTGGCGGGGACGGCGAGCTTGTGGACCGGCGAGGTCCACGTGGCGTACTCCCAGGTGGAGGTCGTGCCGGTGTGCGGGTCGGTGTAGTCCGTGGTGCCGGCCGGGGCCGCGATCACCACCCCGGGGCGGGCGCCGGACACGCTGCGCGTGCCCTTCGCGGTGCCGCCGCGCCAGTCGGAGTACGAGGTCCAAGCGCGGTTGTCCACGAGGCCGCCCGGCGCTTTCCCGCGGCGCGCCGGTGCGGCGGCGGCCGGCGGGCTCGCGGCGCCCACGGCCGCCGCGGCGACGGCGGCGGCCAGGACGGTTCTGCGGGACGGCTGTTCGGCTCTGCTCATGGGTGGATGACCCCCAGGTGTCCGGAACGGGCGGGCCCAATGCACGGTGGTGGGCCAACTATGGACGCCGGACACCGAGTTCTGCCAGCACTTCGGCTCGCGTCGCGCCCACCAATATTGGTCGGGACCACTGGCATGACCTGCGGAGCCTCTCCCCGGTCCGGCGAGGGCCGGGCCGGGGAGGGGACGTCGGACGCGCCGTAGGAAGGCCGTCGGGCACCGAGGGGGCGGCCGTCAGATGAGGTCCATCGCCGCGACCTCGTCGGGCCGGCCGTAGCTGACCGGTCCCTGGAAGCGGCGGCGGGCGGTGGCGAACCACCAGACCGTGGCGACCACGAGCACCACGGCCAGGGCGATGGACGCGTAGTTGAAGGTGTCGCCGGTGATGGGCGAGACCTGCGGCAGCATGAACAGCACACTGCTGGCGAGGATCCAGATCACCGCCACCCAGCCGATGAGCGTGCTCCAGCGGCCCAGGTTCCAGGGGCCGGGCCGGAACTCGTCGCCGAGCCGCAGCCGAAGGAAGATGGGCACGGCGTAGGCGAGGAAGAGTCCGACGACGTTGACGCTGACGATGGCGGTGAAGGCGGTGTGCGACCACCAGCCGGGCAGGACGAGCGCCAGCGAGCAGCCGACCGCCAGCCAGACGGCCTTGACGGGGGTGCGGGTGCGCGGCGAGACCGAGTGCCACCACCGCGAGCCGGGCATCGCGCCGTCCCGGGAGAAGGCGAAGATCTGCCGGGTGTTGCTGGTCAGATTCGCCAGGCCGCAGAAGAGCATGGCGCCGATGACGATGAGGAGGATGGCCTTTGCCGTGCCCATGCCAAGTCCGTCGATGAGAATCTGCACCGGTGGCGCCGAGGAGCCCGCCACCTGGTCATAATCATGAATGCTGTACACAAGGGCGAGCATGAGGACGAGTCCGGTGACCGCCGAATAGCCGATCGCGCGCGTGATCCCCTTCGGCGCGTTGACCGTGGCCCGGACCGTTTCCTCGGACATGTGGAAGCTGCCGTCGAAGCCCGTGAAGGTCCAACTGGTGACCAGCAGGCCGAGCATCCCCCCGTAAAGGCCGTTGGTGAAACCGGTGTTGTTCTCGAAATGCGTGACGAACGAAGCCGACTGGTGATGATCGGGCATCACGACGAGTGTGCTCACGATCACGACGAGCCCGATCAGCAGCCACCACACCGAGATCCGGTTGAGCACGGCGACCAGCTGCACCGTGTAGGTATTGGCCAGACCCTGGAGCACGATGATCACCATCGTGATCAGGACGGTCTGGTGCGCGGTCGGCTCGTACGAGTCCCACTGGAGCGCGATGAAGGCCTGGATGAACGTGGCGGCCGCGTACCCGGTGGCCGCGGTGCCGCCCACCTGACCCACGAAATTCAGCCATCCCGTGTACCACGACCATGCGCCCTTGTGACGCTTGGCGAGCTTTCCCGCGGAGAAATAGAGCGCCCCGCTGGTCGGATAGGCGGATGCCACTTCCGCCATGGCGGCGCCGATGAACAGCACCATCACGGACACGCCGATCCAGCCGAACACGAGAATGCGCGGACCACCGGCATTCATTCCGAATCCGAAGGACGAGAAGATTCCCGAGATGATGTTGATGATGGTGAAGGAGATCGCGAAATTGTCGAACGCCTGGAATCGGCGCGTCAGTTTTCGCGGATATCCCATCGCATGAAGTGTCGCGTCGTCGTCGAGCGCGGCGGATTCCTCACCCGTGCGCCCTCCGGTACGTGGGACCGATATCCGTTCTGACACAACTGACCTTTCTCTGGGGGTTGGCCGGAAGACTGTGGGGGCCGGCAGCCGGTCCGTCAGGTGGCTCCCGGCACCGGCATGCCGCACGTCCGGCGGGCACGGGAGAGTTGCTCCTCGGGCTCGCCGAACACGCTCCATGGCATGCGGCAGGCGTACGGCCCCATGGCGGTGAAGACCGCGCGCGCCTCGAACTCGCGCTGGGACATGAACAGGGCGTGCGCCAGGTAGGACAGGTCGAGCACCGGGGTGAACCGGTAGCCCGGCACCTCGGGGAGCCAGTTCTGGTAGATCGCGAGCGCGGTGGAACGCCACTGGGGCTGCTCCCAGGTCCGGTCGACCAGGAGCTGCGAGGGGTTGTAGCTCTCCACCAGGGCCACCAGCGGAAGGAGTCGCAGCGGCGAGGAGGCGGGGGCACGCTGGCTCAGGAAGGCGGCCACGTCCCAGGCGGCGTTGACCGAACCGCCGTGGCGGGTGAAGAAGAAGGCCAGGAACCGATGGTGGCCCTCGCGGTGCCAGGGGTCGAGGCGGAGGATGTGCGAGAACAGCCGCCAGGGGCCGGGTGGCGCGGTGAGCAGCCCCTGCGGGGCGGGTTCGCGCAGGTCGTGCAGCCGGGCCATGGACAGTTTGGCGGCCCAGGGCGTGGGATCGGCGGGGATCATGGCGGCGGCCCGCTCGCAGGCGGTCAGCGCGATCCGTTCCAGGGCCTCGGCGCGGCCGTCCTTGATGTCGGCCGCGCGCAGCGCCCGCAGCACGGCCACGCGTGCCCACAGCAGCGCCGCCTCGGGGGACGGCTCTTCGGCCAGCCAGCGTTCGGCGAGGTCGGAATCGGCGGCCTCGGAGGCCACCACCAGGGAACGGTGGGCGCGCAGTCCGAAGTCGGCGCGGGTCTCCTCCAGGGCCTCACGGGCACTCAGATAGCGACCGGCGCGGACATCCACACAGACACTCGCGAGTGTGCGGTCGTCGGCCGCCGGATGCCACACATACTGCCCCTCGAATAACCCCGCGGCCATCTTCCCCTGTCCGTCCCCGTACGACACTTCGCAGTTGCGCAACAGGCACCCTACTCAGCATCAAGGGGAGCCGGAACGGGGTTTCCGAAATACCTGGTTCCGCCGTGTCGACATCTTATGGAGGAAGCGAAAGCAGACACTGGGGATTGTTCAAAAGGTAGTTCAATGCGGCACTATTGTGCGGCCGCACATCCGCCACGAACAGCAGTCGATAGAATGTTCCCCAGGAATATGCCCGACCCCTCCCCCGCACAGCCGTCCACGCCCTTGCCGACCCCACGTCCCCCGGGAAGCACCATTCACGACCTCGCCGCACAGCTGCTCCGGCTGCCGCCGTCCTGCGGCCCCGTCCGCCTCGTCGGCATCGACGGGCACGCGGGCTCCGGAAAGACCACATTCGCCGGGCAGTTGGCGGCGGCACTGGACGGCGCCCCCGTGCTGCACCTGGACGACGTCGCCACGCACGAGGAGCTCTTCGCCTGGACCGGACGGCTGCTGCGCCAGGTGGTCGAGCCGCTGCACCGCGGGGAGCCCGCCCGGTACGCCCCCTACGACTGGACGGCCCGGAGCTTCGGGGCGTCCCGCGAACTGCCGGCCGCGCCGGTGATCCTGCTGGAGGGTGTCGGCGCGGGCCGCCGGGCGTTGCGGCCGTTCCTCGCGCGACTGCTGTGGATGGAGTTGCCGCACGAGGAGGCCTGGACGCGAGGGCAGCGACGGGACGGCGAGGCGCAGAGCGCGTTCTGGGACGGATGGGTCCGCGCCGAGCGCCGGCACTTCGCCGAGGACCCTTCGCGCCCCTTCGCCGACCTCCTGGTGCGGCAGTGTCCTGAGGGATACGAGGTGCTGAAGGGGCCTGTTGGGGCCCCCGGACCGGACACCTCCATCACTCACGGTGACGGACCATCCGCAATGTGCTGAACTTGTGAAGACCCTTGCGAACGAACTTCCGTGAGTGCTCCAACTCGGCTTGACCGGGGGGCCGTACAGGACTTACGTTCTGAATGTGCGGCCTTTGGGAGCCGCCCGCATTCGCGAAGCCCCCGGTTGTTCCCCCGTGATCGGGGGCTTCGTTCTGCCCAGACGCCCTTTTTCGGACGCCGCGCGCCGCGATTCGTTCACCCTCGGTGACCGAGCACAGTGCGCCCCATCTGCTCCCACCTCGTGGAACGGGGTGTGCGGCACCCTTCGGCCCGCCCCTGTGCCGCAGGTACGATGCCCTCGGTGCGACCTTCGGACGGCTGCTCTGCGCACCGGTGCAACTCCCGTCCGCGGCACAGCAGTTCGACCAAGCTGCCGACGGGCACCGGCCCGGCGGCGAGGGGGTGCCGGGCCACGAGGCACTCCCCGATCATCGGGGGCACGGTTTGTGGGGGGACGCGATGGACTTCGGCACGCAGGGCCCCGAGGCCCCGGCCGACCTCGCCTGGCTGCGAGGCGTGGACGCCTACACGATGGGCGCCTATCCGCAGGCGGAGGAGGAATTCCGTACCGCGGTCCGGATCGACCCGGGCATGGCGGACGGCTGGCTCGGCCTGCACGCGCTGCGCGTGGACACGACGACCGCGCTGCTGCGGATGTTCCGCCACCGCGACCGCTTCGGCGAGCAGCGCGCCCGCCACCGGCGCACGCTCAATTCCTGGTACTGGCTCGGCTGGTGGGTCCAGCCGGTGCTGGAGAGCCCGCGCGACCTGCTGCTGGCGCACGCCTCGCACTGGCTCGACGGACGCCATGTCCCCGAACTGGACCGGGCGTTGGCCGGCCTGCCGCCCGTGGACGCCGATCATCAGGTGCGGTTCCTGCACGCCTGTCGCGCCTATCTGGTCAAGGACTGGGAGCAGCTGGTCCGGCACACCGACCCGCTGATCGACGATCCGATGCTCGGCATAGAGGCCGGGCTCTTCGGCGGTATGGCGCGGGTGCGTCTGGAGATGTACGGGCAGGCTGAGCCGCTGCTGTCCTCCGCGCTGATGCGCTGCCGCAGCGAGCAGCCGCAGCGCAAGGAGCTGCGGTACTGGCTGGCCCGGGCCCACGAGGGCACCGGACGCTCCGCCGCGGCGCTGCCGCTGTACCGGGCGGTGCACCGGGTCGACCCCTCCTTCATGGACACCTCGGCCCGGCTGGCGGCCATCGCCGAGGGCGACGGGTACGACGACGCCGCCGCCGACCTCGCGGCGATCAGCCTGGCCGGCATGGGACAGGACGTCATGGAGGGCCCGGACGGCGTGGACCCGCTGTTCGGCGTCGAGGGGCGGGACCTGAAGATCTCGGAGCCCGGACTCGCGCCACCGGGCGGGCTGCCGCCCGAGGCCGACTCGGTGCGGGAGAAGGCCGTGCTGCCGGTGCAGCCGCTGCCCACGGGCCCGACGGACCCCGCGTTACTCGAGGAGGCACTCGCCGAGCTGGAGCGCATGGTGGGCCTGGAGCCCGTGAAACGCCAGGTCAAGGCGCTGTCCGCGCAGCTGAACATGGCGCGGCTGCGGGCCGGTCAGGGCCTGCCGGTGCAGCCGCCCAAGCGGCACTTCGTCTTCTCCGGCCCGTCCGGCACCGGCAAGACCACCGTGGCCCGCATCCTCGGCCGGGTCTTCTACGCGCTCGGCCTCCTCGGCGGCGACCATCTGGTGGAGGCCCAGCGCGCCGACCTGGTCGGCGAGTACCTGGGGCAGACCGCCGTGAAGGCCAACGAGCTGATCGACTCCGCGATCGGCGGTGTCCTCTTCGTGGACGAGGCGTACTCGCTGTCCAACTCCGGCTACGGCAAGGGCGACGCGTACGGCGACGAGGCCCTGCAGGTCCTGCTGAAGCGGGCCGAGGACAACCGCGACCACCTGGTCGTCATCCTCGCCGGCTACCCGGAGGGCATGGACCGCCTGCTGGCCGCCAACCCCGGTCTCTCCTCCCGGTTCACGACCCGCGTGGACTTCCCCTCCTACCGCCCCCTCGAACTCACCTCCATCGGCGAGGTGCTGGCCGCCGAGAACGGCGACGTCTGGGACGACGAGGCACTCGACGAGCTCCGCTCCATCAGCGGTCACGTCGTCGACCAGGGCTGGATCGACGAGCTCGGCAACGGCCGCTTCCTGCGCACGCTGTACGAGAAGAGCTGCGCGTACCGGGACCTGCGGCTCTCGGGCTACCCGAGGACCCCGTCGCGCGACGACCTGTCCACCCTGCGGCTGCCCGACCTGATGCAGGCGTACGGGGAGGTCCTCTCCGGCCGGGGGCCCCAGGATCCGTCGGCGCTGTGACCGGCACCTCGCTTCGGGGCGGCACCTGCGGGCCTGTCCGTGAACGCGAGGATCCCCGGGCCCCCTCAGGGACACGGGGAACCTCGCGACGATCCCTCACCGGCCCGCCGCCGAGCGGCGGGCCGAAGGCGGCTCAGCCGGCCAGCGCCTCCTCCGGAGCCTCGCTCGGGCGCGGCTCCGCGACACGCAGCGGCGGGGCTTCCCGGTGCGCCGGGTCGCGGACCTCGCCGACCAGCAGCTCCAGGACGTCCTCCAGCGCCACGAGCCCCAGGACCTTGCCGGACGCGTCGGCGACCTGAGCGAGGTGCGTGGCGGCGCGGCGCATCACCGTGAGGGCGTCGTCCAGGGGAAGCTCGGCCCGCAGGGTCGTCATCGGGCGCCACATCTGCTGCGGCACCGCCCGGTCGGAGTCCTCCAGGTCGAGGACGTCCTTCACGTGCAGGTAGCAGCCCATGAAGGCGCCGTTCTCGGCGACCACCGGGAAACGCGAGTACCCGGTGCGCGCGGTGAGAGCGACGACCTGGCCGGGAGTGACCGAGGGATCCACCGTGATCAGCAGATCGCGGTCCAGCAGGACGTCGGTGACCGGGCGGGAGCCCAGCTCAAGGGCGTCCTCCAGGCGTTCCTGCTCCTCGGGGTCGAGGAGACCGGCCTGGCCCGAGTCCTCGACGAGACGGTTGAGCTGTTCGCTGGTGAAGACCGCCTCGACCTCGTCCTTGGGCTCGACGCGGAACAGCTTGAGGATCACCCGCGCGCAGGCTCCCAGGGCGACGGTCACCGGACGGCACAGCCGCGCGAAGGCCACCAGACCGGGGCTGAGCCACAGCGCGGTCTTCTCGGGCGCGGCCATCGCCAGGTTCTTCGGCACCATCTCGCCGATGACGAGGTGGAAGAAGACGACGAGGGCGAGCGCGATCACGTAGCCGAGCGGGTGGATCAGCCCGTCCGGCAGATGCGCCGCCTCGAAGACCGGCTCCAGCAGGTGCGCGACGGTCGGTTCGGCGACGGCGCCGAGCGTCAGGGAGCAGACGGTGATGCCGAACTGCGCGGCGGCCATCATCTGAGGAAGGCGTTCGAGGCCGTACAGGACCTGTCGGGCCCGTGCGGTCCCGAGCGGTTCGATCTGGCTGCGCCGCACGGAGACCAGGGCGAACTCGGCACCGACGAAGAAGCCGTTGGCGAGCACCAGCAGGGCGGCGAAGAGAAGTTGGAGCACGCTCATCGGACGGCCTCCGGGACGGGCGCGGCCCGCACCAGGCGGACGCGTTCGGCGCGGTAGTGCCCGACCTGGCGCACCGACAGACGCCAGCCCGGCAGTTCGGCCCGGTCGCCGGGGGCCGGGATCCGGCCGAGCAGATCGGCGACCAGGCCGGCCACCGTCTCGTACGGCCCCTCGGGCACGTCGAGGCCTATGCGCTGCAGGACGTCGACGCGGCAGCTGCCGTCGGCGTCCCAAGCGGGCCGCCCGTCCTCGGGCGGGGCGGGGGCGAGCTCGGGGAGTTCGTTGAGGACGTCGTCGTGCTCGTCGTGGACCTCGCCGACGAGCTCCTCGACGATGTCCTCCAGGGTGACGACGCCCGCCGTACCGCCGTACTCGTCGACGACGACGGCGATGGGCTGTTCGCTGCGCAGCTGTTCCAGCAGCGGCTGCACGGGCAGCGTCTCCGGGACGAGCAGCGGTGCCTGGGCGATCCTGCCCACCGGGGTGCGCAGCCGGTCGTGCGAGGGGATCGCCAGGGCGTCCTTGAGATGCACCATGCCGACGATCTCGTCGATCCGCTCCCGGTAGACGGGGAATCGGGACAGGCCGGTGGCGCGGGTGAGGTTGACGACGTCCTCGGCGGTCGCCGACGACTGGAGCGCGCTGACCTTCACGCGCGGCGTCATGACGTGCTGGGCCGTCAGGTCGGCCAGCGAGATGGTCCGCACGAACAGGTCCGCCGTGTCCTGCTCCAGGGCGCCGGCCTGTGCCGAGTGCCGGGCCAGGGAGACGAGTTCGCCGGGGGTGCGGGCGGAGGCCAGCTCCTCGGCGGGTTCGACGCCCAGTGCGCGCACCAGCCGGTTGGCGACGGTGTTGAGCGCGGCGATCACCGGCCGGAAGAGCCGGGAGAAGACGTGCTGGGGGCCCGCGACGAAGCGGGCGACCTGGAGGGGCCTGGACACCGCCCAGTTCTTGGGCACCAGCTCACCGACCACCATCTGCACGGCCGAGGCGAGCAGCATGCCGACGACCACGGCGACACCGGGCACGGCGCCTTCGGGGAGGCCGATCGCGGTGAACGGGCCGTGCAGCAGTTCGGCGAGCGCCGGTTCGGCGAGCATGCCGACCACGAGCGAGGTGATGGTGATGCCGAGCTGGGTGCCGGAGAGCTGGAAGGACAGCTCCTTGAGGGAGTCGACCACGGTACCGGCCCGTCGGTCGCCTTCGGCCGCGGCCTTCTCGGCGTCGGGGCGCTCGACCGTGACGAGGCCGAACTCCGCCGCGACGAAGAAGCCGTTGGCGAGGATCAGCAGGAACGCCGCTCCCAGGAGCAGCAGGGGGATGGTCATGCCGCCGCCTCGGTATGTCGGGAGGGGGCGGCGCAGGTACTACAGGACGATCCGTCCATCGCTGGAGGGAGTCACTCCTCGGGTAGCAGGGGGCCTTGGAAACGCCGGGTGGCAGATCGAAGGCGGAGGCGCAACGAAAACGCCTCCGCCAACAGGTTAATCAAGACATGGGCCCTCGGGGCAGGGTGGAAGGGCGAGAGTCAGCCCTGATGTTCGTCACGTCGTCCGTGCGGCTCGCCGATGGCCCGGGCCTCGGCGAGGGCGCGCAGGGCTCGGGCGTCCTCGATCGCGCGCTGCTTGGCGATGCCCGGCTGGATGCCGAGCGCGGGCAGGCTGGTGCCGTCGCTCAGGTTGAGGAACACCCAGGGGTCGCCCGGGCGCAGGTTGACCTGGAGGATCTCGGCCCACTCCAGGTGCCTTCTGCTGGCGATGTTGACCACGGTGACACCAGTCTCGTCGGCGACGACCTTGGGCCGGGCGAGCAGCAGGAGTACGCCGAAGAGCAGCGCCGCGGTGAAGACGAAGCTGGTCCGCTCCCCCGGGCTGAGCTGTTCGAGGAGCAGTGCGACCGTCGTGATGACCACGAAGATGGCGGCCCCGCCGATGAGCAGCACGGCCCGGGTGCGGGACGGCCGGAAGGTGACGGGGAGCGCGGGAGGCGCGGAGTTGTCCGACATGTTCTGCGTCCCGTCAGAGCCGGCAGGCGTGGATGGCCGTGGTCAGGATGGCCCGCGCGCCGAGGGCGTACAGGTCGTCCATGATCCGCTGGGCCTCCTTGGCGGGGACCATGGCGCGGACGGCCACCCAGCCCTCGTTGTGCAGCGGCGAGATGGTCGGCGACTCCAGCCCGGGGGTGAGCGCGACGGCCTTCTCCAGGTGCTCGGCGCGGCAGTCGTAGTCCATCATCACGTACGTCCGCGCGACCAGGACGCCCTGGAGGCGGCGCAGGAACTGCTGGACCTTGGGCTCGGCCTCCTCCGAGGTGTCGGCGCCGACGCGGCGGATGACGACGGCCTCGGACTTCATGATCGGGTCGCCGAAGACCTCCAGGCCCGCGTTGCGCAGCGAGGTGCCGGTCTCGACGACGTCCGCGATGACCTCGGCGACGCCCAGCTCGATGGCGGTCTCGACAGCCCCGTCGAGGTGGACGACGGAGGCGTCGATGCCGTGGTCGGCGAGGTGCTTGGCGACGATGCCCTCGTAGGAGGTGGCGACCGTCATGCCGGAGAGGTCGGCTACGCCGTTCGCGGTACCGGGCTTGGTGGCGAAGCGGAAGGTGGAGCGGGCGAAGCCGAGCGGGAGGATCTCCTCCGCGTTGGCGCCCGAGTCGATGAGCAGGTCCCGGCCGGTGATGCCGATGTCGAGTCGGCCGGAGGAGACGTAGATCGCGATGTCGCGGGGGCGGAGGTAGAAGAACTCGACCTCGTTCTCCGGGTCGACGATCCGCAGCTCCTTGGACTCCCGGCGCTGCTGGTAGCCGGCCTCATGCAGCATCTCCGCCGCAGGGCCTGACAGGGAACCCTTGTTGGGGACGGCGATGCGCAGCATGAGGTCGGCTTCCTTCGTTCGTGCGTGTGGTGTGCGGATTGCTGGAGCGGCTCAGAGGTGGGCGTACACGTCGTCGAGGGAGATCCCGCGCGCGACCATCATCACCTGGACGTGGTAGAGCAGCTGCGAGATCTCCTCGGCGGCGGCGTCCTTGCCCTCGTACTCGGCGGCCATCCAGACCTCTGCGGCCTCTTCGACGACCTTCTTGCCGATGGCGTGGACACCCTTGCCGACCAGCTCGGCGGTACGCGAAGTGGCGGGGTCGCCGTTGGCGGCCTTGTGCTGGAGCTCGGTGAAGAGCTCCTCGAACGTCTTCTTGGACATGGTGCTGCCCACCCTACGCGCTTGTGGCCGTACCTCAGCGCCAGGGTTCGGATACTGAGCGGAGCGTGGCCGCCGTCGCCACGGCGGCGGTCACCGCCTCGTGGCCCTTGTCCTCGTTCGAGCCCTCGATGCCCGCGCGGTCCAGGGCCTGTTCCTCGGTGTCACAGGTCAGCACGCCGAAGCCGACGGGGACGCCGGTGTCGATGGAGACCTGGGTGAGGCCCTGGGTGACCCCCTGGCACACGTAGTCGAAGTGGGGGGTCCCGCCGCGGATGACGACTCCGAGCGCGACGATCGCGTCGTAGCCGCGTCCGGCGAGGACCTTGGCGACGACCGGGAGCTCGAAGCTGCCGGGGACCCGCAGCAGGGTCGGCTCGTCGATCCCCAGCTCGTGCAGGGCGCGCAGCGCACCGTCGACGAGGCCGTCCATCACCTTCTCGTGCCACTGTGCCGCGATGACCGCGACGCGCAGGTCGCCGCAGTTGCGTACGGACAGTTCGGGTGCACCCTTGCCGCTCACGTCTCTCCTCAGTGCCGCTGTGCTGTGTTGCCGTTGGTGCTGCTTGTCAGATGGTGTTGCCGTGTTACTGGTTGCTGCAGGCCGACACGGTGGTCGTGTCGAGCCAGGGCAGATCGTGTCCCATCCGGTCCCGCTTGGTGCGCAGGTAGCGGAGGTTGTGCTCGCCCGCCTGGACGTGCATCGGCTCGCGTCCGGTGACCTGGAGGCCGTGCCGGACGAGCGCGTCGGTCTTGTCGGGGTTGTTGGTCATCAGGCGCAGGCTCCGCACGCCGAGATCCTCCAGGATCTGGGCGCTCGCGCCGTAGTCCCGGGCGTCGGCGGGCAGGCCCAGCTCCAGGTTGGCGTCGAGGGTGTCCCGGCCGCGTTCCTGGAGTTCGTACGCGCGCAGTTTGGAGAGCAGCCCGATGCCGCGTCCCTCGTGACCGCGCAGGTAGACCACGATGCCGCGGCCCTCGGCCTGGATGCGCTGCATGGACGTCTGGAGCTGGGGGCCGCAGTCGCAGCGCTGCGAGTGGAAGACGTCACCGGTGAGGCACTCGGAGTGGACGCGGACGAGCACGTCCTCGCCGTCGCCGACGGTGCCGTGGACGAGGGCGACGTGCTCGACGCCGTCGACGGTGGAGCGGTAGCCGTAGGCGGTGAACTCGCCGAAGGCGGTGGGCAGGTGCACCTCGGCCTCGCGGCGCACGGTGGGCTCGGCCGCCGGTCCCCCCTGCTCGGGCGGGGCCGAGAGCTTGAGGGAGCGCCGGTAGGCGATCAGGTCCTCGATGGAGATGATCGTCAGGCCGTGCTTGCGGGCGAACGGGATCAGCTCGGGCAGCCGGAGCATCCGGCCGTCCTCGCCGGCGATCTCGACGATCGCGCCGGCGGGGCGCAGTCCGGCGAGGCGGGCCAGGTCGACGGCGGCCTCGGTGTGGCCGTTGCGGACCAGGACACCGCCGGGCCTGGCGCGCAGCGGGAAGATGTGCCCGGGGCGGACGAAGTCGTCGGCCTGGGCGGTCCCGTCGGCGAGGAGCTGAAGCGTGGTGGCCCGGTCGGACGCCGAGATGCCGGTGGTCACACCGTGGGCGGCGGAGGCGTCCACGGACACCGTGAACGCGGTCTTCATCGACTCGGTGTTGTCGTCGACCATCTGCGGGAGCCGGAGCCGGTCGAGTTCGTCGCCCTCCATGGGCGCGCAGATCAGCCCGCGGCACTCGCTCATCATGAAGGCGACGATCTCGGGGGTCGCCTTCTCGGCGGCGATGACGAGGTCACCCTCGTTCTCCCGGTCCTCGTCGTCGACGACCACGACGGGGCGGCCGGCCGCGATGTCGGCGATGGCCTGCTCGATCGGGTCGAGAGCGAAGTCGGAGGCATCCTGGTCGTGCCCGATGCTGTACCGAACCGGCGCGGTTGTCATGCCGGGGCTCCTTCCATGACGGGCTGCCCGGCCTTTCGGGAGCGCAGCCACCAGTCGCGCATGCCCCACAGGACGAGCGCGCCGTACAGGACGTAGACGAATCCGGAGAAGGCGAAGCCGTTGGCGAAGTTCAGCGGTACGCCCACGACGTCGACGAGCAGCCAGGCGAACCAGAACTCGACCATGCCGCGCGCCTGGGCGTACATCGCCACGATCGTGCCGACGAAGATGTACGCGTCCGGCCAGGGGTCCCAGGACAGGGACGGGTAGGCGAGGAACAGGCCGGCGACGGCGACCGTGCCGACGGCGGCGGCACCGGCCATCGCCGCGCGCTCGCGCCAGGTGGCGAAGCGGACCGCGACGGAGCCGTCCTGGCCCTTGCCGCGGTTCCACTGCCACCAGCCGTACACGGCGACGACCATGACGACGACCTGCTTGCCCGCGCTGCCGGAGTAGTGGGCGGTCGCGAAGGCCGCGAAGAGGATGACGCCCGAGACGAACTGGGCGGGCCAGCTCCATATGGAGCGCCGCCAGCCGAGGGCGAGGGCGATCAGACCGATCACGTTGCCCGCCATGTCCGACCACTTGATGTGCTGGTCGAACAGGACGAAGGCCTCGGAGTTGAGCCAGTTCACCGGGTGGCTCCCTCGGTGCCGGGCAGGCCGGCCGACTGGTCGCCGCGCCCGCCGAGCAGTCGCTCGACGTACTTGGCGATCACGTCGACCTCGAGGTTGACCGGGTCGCCGGGCTGCTTGTGGCCGAGCGTGGTCAGGTCGAGGGTGGTGGGGATGAGGCTGACCGTGAAGTGGTCGGGGCCCGCGTCGACGACCGTGAGGCTGATGCCGTCCACGGTGATCGAACCCTTCTCGACCACGTAGCGGGAGAGGTCCGCGGGGAGCGAGATCTTGACGATCTCCCAGTTGTCGGACGGCTTGCGCTCGATGATCGAGCCGGTGCCGTCGACGTGCCCCTGCACGATGTGTCCGCCGAGGCGCTCGCCCACGGCCATGGGGCGTTCCAGGTTGACGCGGGAGCCGACGGCCAGGGCACCGAGGCTGGAGCGGTTCAGGGTCTCCGCCATGACGTCGGCGGTGAACTCGTCGCCCTCGTGCTCGACCACCGTGAGACACACGCCGTTGACGGCGATGGAGTCGCCGTGCTGCGCGCCCTGCGTGACGACGGGGCCGCGCAGACGAAAACGGGAGGCGTCGTCGAGGATCTCGACGGCGGTGACCTCACCCAGCTCTTCGACGATTCCGGTGAACACTTCCCGGGTCCTCCTGCCTCATGGGGCACGGACTCCGGGGCCTGTCGATGACGACAGAATGAGCGGACGAGAACACCGGGAACGTCGCCGACAGGGACACGTCCGACAGGACGTGTCGCAACATACGGCGGCGCGCACGAATGCCCGCCCGCCGCGCACTGCCTCCCATCCGGACTTTAACCGTCGGTCCAGGAATTTCACCTGGTCAACCGGCCGCTGGAAGCGACCGGGTCGCGGACTGTAACCGCCGGTTCGGAATTTCACCGACCCCGGAGTGCGCTGCTTCTGGTACAGGGCCAGTGTGCCACGCCTGATCGACGTCCATGGGGGTGAATCCCTGTGGGGTGCCTCACAGGCCAGGCGAATGGACTTCTGCGACAGGCCTGTCGGCCCAACTCCCTTGCCGCGAAGCCATCTTGCTATTGGTCCATACCTATTGACCCTGCTGGTCTAGTCCACTTAGGGTCTGCGATCACTGCGCTGTGCCCCCCAGATCGACCCGGCGGCGGTGACGAAGGCCCTTGCCCCGCCGCCGGGTCCCCCACCCCGGCCGCCCCGGGTCTCCCGGCACGGGCGAGCCGGCCCGAAGACACGTACGGGCCCGGGGACATGGCAGGAACCGCCTCTGCCAGGCTGGGAGCGTGACGACAAGCCTCGCCGACGAGTTCGAGACGCACCGCCCGCAGCTGTTCGGGCTCGCCTACCGCATGCTCGGCTCCGCCGCGGACGCGGAGGACGTCGTGCAGGACGCGTATCTGCGTTTCAGCAGGACCGACCGGGCGGCCGTCGAACAGCCGCGCGCCTGGCTGGCGAAGGTCGTCACCAACCTCTGTCTCAATCTGCTCGCCTCGGCCCGCGCGCGGCGCGAGCGCTACACGGGGACATGGCTGCCCGAGCCCGTCGTCACCTCGGACGGGACGCTCGGCCCGCTGGAGTCGGCCGAGCGGCGCGACGCCGTGTCCCTGGCCCTGCTCGTCCTCCTGGAGCGGCTCACCCCGACGGAGCGCGCCGTGTACGTGCTGCGCGAGGCCTTCGCGTACGACCACCGGGAGATCGCCGGCGTACTCGCGCTGGGCGAGGCCAACTGCCGCCAGCTGTACCGGCGGGCGGTGCAGCGGCTCGCCGTGCCCGAGGCCCGCTTCGAGGCCCCTGCGGAGCAGCAGGAGGGGCTCGTGGACTCCTTCCTCACAGCGGCGCGCGAAGGAGACCTGGCCGGCCTGGAGCGGCTGCTGGCGGCGGACGTGACCTGGTGGTCCGACGGCGGGGGCAAGGTCAGAGCGGCGCTGCGGCCGATCCGGGGCCGCGACAAGGTCCTGCGCTTCTTCGCGGGCGTCACGAACAGGATCGAAGCGGGAGCCGAGTTCACGACGGCCGAGGTCAACGGCAGTGCGGCGCTGGTCGGACTGCACGACGGCCAGGTCTTCGTCGTCGTCTCGTTCGAGGCGCACGACGGAGTGTTCACACAGATGCGCGGCGTGCTCAACCCGGACAAGCTGGCGTTCGTGGGACGCCAGCTGGCCGGGGTGTAGCGCGCCGTTGTCACATTGCGCGGGTGCTGCCCGGTCTCAGTCGGTGAAGTGCGCTCCGCACGGGAGCTGCCGACGTCGAAAGGGCTGAGCAGCATGACCACGATCCTGGTGACCGGCGGTACCGGAACCCTCGGGCGGCTCGTCACCGCGCGACTGCGGGCGGACGGCCACGACGTGCGGGTGCTGAGCCGGCACACCGAGCCGTACGCCGTCGACCTGCGCGAGGGCGGTGCCGGGCTGGACGCGGCGCTGGCCGGCGTGGACACCGTCGTGCATTGCGCGAGCTCTCCCCGCGGGGGTGACGAGCGGGCGGCGGCGCACCTGATCGCGGCCGCGCGGAAGGCCGCGGTGTCCCACCTGGTCTACATCTCCATCGTCGGCGTGGACGTGGTGCCGCTCGGGTACTACCGGGCCAAGCTGGCCGTGGAGAAGCAGATCGAGGAGTCGGGGCTCGGCTGGACGATCCTGCGCGCCACCCAGTTCCACGACCTCGTGGCCCAGGTCCTCGGGTCCCTGGCCAAGATGCCCGTGCTGCTGCTCCCCGCCGGTGTCTCGGACCAGCCGGTCGAGGTCGCCGAGGTCGCCGACCGGCTCGCCGCACTGTCGCTCGGGGCACCCGCTGGCCGCGTCGACGACATGGGCGGCCCCGAGGTCCGCGGCTTCCGCTCCCTGGCCGACGCCTACCTGCGCGCCACCGGCAGGCGACGCCCGCTCGTCGATGTGCGCCTGGCCGGAAAGACGTACCGGGCCTTCAGGACGGGCGGGCACCTCGCTCCGGACCATGCGGTGGGCAAGGGGACGTTCGAGGAGTACCTCGAGGCACGCATCGGACGGACCGAGTCCTGAGGCGGACGGGGCGCCCTCGGCGTACGGGAGCCTGCGGGGAGGCGAGCCCTCCGGGCGTACGGGACGGAGCGGGAGGCCTGCCCGACCGGCGTCCGGGAGCGTACGCGACCACGCGGGCAGCCTGCCCTCACGGGCTACGGGAGCGTGCGGGAGGCCTGCCCCGGCTCGAGGGAGCGTGCGGGAAGCGAGCACCTCCGGCGTACGGGACGACTCGGGCGGTCTGCCCTCCCGGTATCGGGGATCGCCCGCCCGGTATCGGGGATCGCGCGGGCGGCCTGGCATCCCGCGCGCGGGCAGCTGCCCTGCGGGCGTCCGCGACCGCGACCCGTTTCGGGGCGCGGTCTAAAGGAGGTCGCGCCCTGCGGCGCTCCCCGGCGCCGCGAAGAGCTCGTCCTGCGCGCCGTCGCGCGCGGTGAGCAGCGCGCCGCGCAGCACCGCACCCCCGCCGAGCGTGCTCGCGCGCACCTCGGTGGGCAGCGGCGACATCCGCCGCAGCCGCTCCTCCACCCGTGTCGCGAGGGCGTCGCCGCCCGCCTGCCCGACCTCGCCGCCGAGCACCACGCACCCGGGGTCGAGCACGGCGATCACGGACGCGGCGCCGATGGCGAGCCGGTCGGCGAGGGCGTCGAGGAAGCGGACCGGGCCGGAATCGCCCGGGGCCGCCACGGCCGCGCGCACCAGCGCCGCGGCGTGCGGTTCGTGCGCGGCGGACTCGGCCGCGAGGCCGTGCTCCGCGGCGAGTGCCGCGACGGCCGCGGCGCCCGCCAGCGAGTGGAAGCCGCCCTCGCAGTCCGTCGCCGAGGGGAGCGTGCGGGTGCCGGGCACGGGCAGGAAGCCGATCTCCCCGGTGCCGCCGGAGGCGCCGCGGCGCAGGGCTCCGTCCAGGACGACGGCCGCGCCGGTGCCGTGGCCCAGCCACAGCAGCACGAAGGTGTCGCGGTCGCGCGCGGCGCCGTCGCGCTGTTCCGCGAGGGCGGCGAGGTTGGTCTCGTTCTCGACGAGGACGCGGGCGGGCAGGCGTTCCTGGAGGGCGGCGACGAGGCGGCGGTGCCACGCGGGCAGACCGGAGGAGTCACGCAGTTCGCCGCTGGCGGGGTCGATCAGGCCGGGCGCTCCGATCCCCACCGTGTGCAGACGCTCGGCCCCGGCCTCCTTGGCGGTGCGTTCGACCAGGGTGACGGCCTGTTCGACGGCGGGTCCGGTGCCCGTGTCGTCGGCGATCGGCAGGGACGCCCGCGCGAGCTCCGCGCCGAGCAGATCGCTGACGACGACGGAGACGCTCTCGGTGCGGACGTCGAGGGCGGCCAGCTGGGCACGGTCGGCGACGATCCCGTACAGCCGGGCGTTCGGTCCGCGCCGCTGCTCCCCGGACTCCCCCACCACGGAGACGAGCCCGGCGGCGGTGAGCCGCTCCACGAGGTCGGCGACGGTGGGCCGGGACAGTCCGGTGAGCTGTTTCAACTGCCCTGCCGTCAACGGGCCTTCCTGCTGGAGGAGCCGCAGGGCGAGCCGGTCGTTGATGGCTCGGGCGGTGCTCGGGGATGCGGGCATGCCGGGATCCTCCCAGATCACGGAGTCCTCCCGGGGTGGCAGGGCACACGGCCCGGACGGCCGGGGTACGGGCCCCGGCGTCCGGCGCCCGGTCCTGTCCTCCGGTACCGGCGTCCGCATCGTCGACTATTTATCAGGCAGGGTTCCTGATAGTTTACGGCAGCAGTATGGGGAGGACGTCCGGGAGGGGCAGCGACACGATGGGTGAAGTGGTCTACGACATGAGCGACGTGAAGCGCGCCCGGTATGCCGTGGCCGCCGTGTTCGCTGTGCACGGGGCGGTCACCGGCTCCTTCGCGACCCGTGTCCCCTGGATCCAGGACCATGCCTCGCTCGGCGCGGGACAGCTCGGCCTCGCTCTCGCCTTCCCGGCGATCGGCGCGTCGGTCGCGATGCCGCTGGCGGGCCGGATCAGCCACACCTTCGGCGCCCGCAACGCGCTGCGCGGTCTGATCTCGCTGTGGACGCTGGCGCTGATCCTGCCGTCCCTCGCGCCGAACCTGTACACCCTGTGCCTCGCGCTCTTCACGTACGGCGCCACGGCGGGCATGGCGGACGTCGCGATGAACGCGCTGGGCGTGGAGGTCGAGAACCGGCTCCACAAGTCGATCATGTCGGGCCTGCACGGGTGGTGGAGCGCCGGCGCACTGATCGGCTCGGCGGCCGGCACGCTGGCCGCACATCTGGGCTCGGACGCGCGTCTGCACCACGCGCTGGCCGCCGCGGTGCTGACCGTCCTGGGCCTGGCCGCATGCCAGTGGGTGCTCGACCTCAAGCCGACCGAGGACGAGGAGCCGCCGCCGCGCTTCACGCTGCCGCCCAGGTCGGCGCTGCTCATCGGGGCGGTCGGCTTCTGCGCGGTGTTCGCGGAGGGCGCGAGCCTCGACTGGTCGGCGGTCTACCTGAGGGACCAGCTGGGCACCTCGGCCGGTCTCGCGGCGGCGTGCACGACCGGCTTCATGCTCACGATGGCGGTGGCCCGGCTCCTGGGCGACACGGTGGTGAACCGATTCGGCGCCGTCCGCACGGTACGGGCGGGCGGGGTCCTGGCCGTGCTCGGCGGACTGCTGGTCGTCGTGGCCGACCATCCGGCCGTGGCGATGGGCGGCTTCGGGCTGCTCGGCCTCGGCATCGCGGTCGTGGTGCCGCTCTGCTTCGCGGCGGCCGGGCGCAGCGGTCCGAACCCGAGCCAGGCCATCGCGGGCGTCGCCACCATCACGTACACCTCGGGCCTGGTCGCGCCGAGCGCGATCGGCACTCTGGCGCAGGCGACGAGCCTGGTGGTGTCGTTCGGGCTGGTGACGGTACTGGCGTGCGGCCTGGCCGTGCTGGCGGGTGTGCTGCGCGCGGGCGACCGGGACCGCCCGACGGTCACCCCTGCGGACGCAGCAGTTCCCGACCCAAGGCCCTGAACCGGTCGCTCCACGCGGTCGGACGCAGCGTCCCGGCGTCGAGCCGGACCAGGACACGGGTGCCGTGCGCGTACGTCACCGTGCCGTCGGCCGAGCAGAAGCGGAAGCCGTAGGTGAGCCCGGTGTTGCCGAGCCGTTCCAGCCAGATGTGGACGGCGTAGGCGCCGGGCCTGCTGACCGGGGCCTCGTAGCTGACGCGCAGTTCCCGCACGGCGTTGCAGAAGTCGCCCGCCGCTTCCCAGTCGCCGTCGAAGCCGAAGCCGAGGTCGCTCCACAGCGCGGTCCAGGCGCGCTCCACCATGACCGGGTAGCGGGCGTTGTGGAGCAGTCCGAGGGCGTCCAGGTCGTCGAAGTGGACGGTGACGGGCAGCAGCCGCCCGTACGGCAGGGCGGGGGCGACGGGGGCTTCGGCGGTCACGGGCGGGGCTCCTGAGACGTACGGGACGAACGGGACATGGCCGAAAACGGCACCCTCTCATCCTAAGCAAACGCTCAGAAGCCCCGGCCGGGCGGGCTCAGCCCGCGATGGAGTCGAGCTGCTCGGCGGCGGGCCGCAGCGCCCACAGGTCACCGCCGGGAGGCGCCTCCAGCCTGGGCAGTGCGGCCCGGGCGGCCCGGTCCCCCGCGTCGGCGGCCGCGTGCACGACGTCGCTCGCCGCGAAGCGGTGGAACTCGAGCTCGGGATGCCCCCAGGGCTCGGTACCGGTGGCGGCGGGCAGCAGGTAGTCGACCGCCTTGAACAGGCTCTGGCCGTCCGGCCCCCGGTACGACCACAGGTTCACCCCGACGTGCCGGCCGATGGCCGCGAGCCGGGTGTAGGCGACCAGGTCGAAGGTCGAGTAGTGCCAGCTGCGGGTGCGCGCGAGCTCTTGCGGCTGGCTGCCGTCGCCGGCGATCTGCGGGTCGATGCGCCGGGCGCGGGCGTCGAGGACGATCCGCCGGGCGAGATCCCGGTCGCCGGTCGCGTAGGCCAGGGCGGCGAGCTGCATGTCGTAGAAGGTGCCGTGGTTGTTCTGGGCGGCGCCCTCCTCCTTGCCGAAGGCGCTGTCGGCCAGCCAGTCACGGAACGCGGTGTTCCAGGCGCGCATCGCACCGCGGTCCCCTTCGGACCAGCCGGGGGCGCCCGTGTCCAGGATGGCGATGGCGTCCAGGACGCTGGTGTAGGACTGCGAGAAGTCGATGATGCCGATGGCCCGGCCGTCGTACTTGCAGGGGATGAACTGCCCGTGGTCCAGGTTCGGGTTCATCCGGCTGTCCGGGGCGAGGAACCAGGTGCGCAGGACCTGCCCGGCCTTCTCGGAGTACCGCTTGTCGCCGGTGTAGTACCAGGCGAGCGCCAGGTCGTACGTCGAGTCGAAGACCTTCTCGACGTCCTGGCGGTCGGTGCCGGTGTCGACCTCGGGATTGCGCTGGCCGTCGCGCTGGACGTAGGGGCATCCCCAGGGGTTCTCGGCGGTCCTGGGCTGGGACGGCCACCAGTAGGGCGCCTGGCTGAGGTAGTCGTGGACGTCACCACCGGGCGCGGGCTTCGGCTTGTCGACGACCGTCCAGGGACCCTGGCCCAGCCAGTTGTCTGCGCGGGCCGTCAAGTCCTTCAGGGTGCGGGCGAGTTGTGGATCCCCGTGGTCCAGGCGGACCTTCGTCCGCTGGAGTGCGGCGCCGTCGAGGACCGCCGTCCAGGGAACCTTGGGCCCCGCGTGGGCCGTGGCCGAGGGGACGACGGTGGCCGCCAGGGCGATCACGGCGGCCACGACCACGCCCAGTCGGGATCTTGCACTCATTGACCACTCCGATCAGACATGTGAACGAGGTTCATGAGTAAGACCGTGCGAGCGTAGGGCGGCTGGTTACCCCTGACAATGGTCCGGACAGATTCACGTACAGAGAAAGCGAAGCCACACCATGGACCTCGGCGTGCGCTGGAAACTGCACGGCGACGGGCGCAGGCCCGAACCCGGAGCAGTCGTCCGCCCCGATGAACGCCTCTCCTGGCCCCGCACGATCGGGCTGGGGGCACAGCATGTGGTGGCCATGTTCGGGGCGTCCTTCGTCGCGCCCGTCCTCATGGGCCTCGACCCCAACCTCGCGATCATGATGTCCGGCGTCGCGACCGCCATCTTCCTGCTCGCGACACGCGGCCATGTGCCCAGCTACCTGGGCTGCTCCCTGTCCTTCGTCGGCGTCGCCGCCGTGATCCGCGCCCAGGGCGGCACCAGCGCGACGGTGACCGGCGCCGTGTTCGTCGTCGGTGTCGCACTGTTCCTGGTGGGCCTCGCCGTGCGGCGGTTCGGGGCACGGATCATCCACGCGGCGATGCCGCCGATCGTGACCGGCGCGGTCGTCATGCTGATCGGCTTCAACCTCGCTCCGGTCACCGCCTCCACGTACTGGCCGCAGGACCAGTGGACGGCGCTGCTGGTCATGCTGTTCACCGGCCTGGCCGTGGTGTGCCTGCGCGGCTTCTGGTCACGGATCGCGATCTTCCTGGGGCTGCTCTTCGGATACGGCATCTCCTGGGCCTTCGACCGGATCTTCGGCAAGATCCACTCGGTGGACGCGAGCGGAAAGCTAACGGACCACTGGCGGCTGGACCTCTCCGCCGTCGGCAAGGCCGACTGGGTCGGACTGCCGTCCTTCCACGGCCCGTCCTTCCAGTGGTCCGCGATCCTCGTCGCGCTGCCGGTGGTGATCGCGCTGGTCGCCGAGAACGCGGGCCATGTGAAGGCGGTCGGCGAGATGACCGGGGAGACCCTGGACGACAAGCTGGGCACCGCGATCTCCGCGGACGGCGTCGCCTCGATGCTCTCCACCGCGGTCGGCGGCCCGCCCAACACCACCTACTCCGAGAACATCGGCGTGATGGCCGCGACCCGCGTCTACTCCACGGCCGCGTACTGGGCCGCCGCCGGCTTCGCCCTCCTCTTCGGCCTCTGCCCCAAGTTCGGCGCGGTCGTGGCGGCGATCCCGGGCGGTGTCCTCGGCGGCATCACCGTCATCCTGTACGGCATGATCGGCCTGCTCGGCGCGCAGATCTGGCTCAACGCCCGGGTCGACCTGCGCAACCCGCTGAACCTGGTGCCGGCCGCCGCGGGCATCATCATCGGCGTCGGCGGCGTCACGCTGGAGTTCACGGACAACTTCTCGCTGAACGGCATCGCGCTGGGCACCCTCGTCGTCATCACGGGCTACCACGCGCTGCGCGCGATGGCACCGGCGCACCTCAAGACGCAGGAACCACTGCTGGACGAGGGCACCTCCTCGTACGACGCGGACGACGGGCCGGAGTCGACCACGCCGGGCAGGGATCAGCGCGCCAGCTCATAGGCGTACTCCGCCGAGAAGCTGCCCGGCGAGCCCTTGCAGCCGTCGGACTCGCCCGGCAGCTTCACCCACAGATAGGCGTCGATCCTGGACTCGTGCGTGTTCAGGGTCGGCGCCTGTCCGATCTTCCGGCCCGCCGGATCGCACCACTCGCCGTCGGCCGGCGCGCCGTTGCCGTTCCTGCTGGTGTCGACGACCGCGCCCAGGCTCGCGGGACCGCCGAGGGCGGCGAGCACCTGCCTGGCGTACCCGATCTCGTCGGCCGTCCGGTGGAAGTTGGACACGTTCGTGAAGATGCCGTCGGAGGAACGGGGCGAGGCGGCCCCCGCCTGATCGAGCAGCGAGGCCTGCTCGGCCGCCGGGTTCCAGTCGGAGTGTCCCGCGTCGTAGTAGACCCGGGCCTTGGGATCGGCGGCCTTGAGAACACGCCCCGCGCGGGCCAGCGAGGCGAACCGGTCGGCCTGCTCGCCCTCCGAGAGGCAGTCGGACTGGGCGATCGCGTCCGGCTCGAGGATCACGACGACCTCGCCGGAGCCCAGGCCCGCCGCGAACCTGTCGATCCAGCCGTCGTAGGCCGCCAGGTCGGGCGCCCCGCCGTCCGAGGCGCCGCCGCAGTCGCGCTGCGGGACGGCGTACGGCACGACGACCGGGACCCGGCCCTGCGCGGCGGCGGCCGACGTCACGGCCCTGACCCGCGCGGTGATGGTCGACGGGGTGAAGTCCGCGAACCACACCGCCGCCGGGCGGTCGGCGATCCGGGACTCGATGACCGCCCGCCGGGAGTCGCCGGGGTGGGCCCGGACCCAGTCGAGGACCTGCGAGTCGGGATGCCGGTAGAGCAGGGGCGCGGCCGCGACGGTCTTGGTCCGCTTCCTCGTCGCAGAGGGCGCGGGGCGCGGCTTCGGGGACGCGGACACCGACGGGGAGGGCGAGGCCGAGGCGGTCGTCGGCGGCGGCACGGCGGGCAGGGGCAGCAGGCGAGGTGAACTCGTCACCGTCGGCCCTGCCTCGTCGGAGGGGCGGTGACCGTCGAGCGCGGACAGGACTCCCGTAGCACCGCCCACCGCGACCACGACCGAGGCCGCCACCACCATCGCACCGCGCCGGGCGGTGCGCCTGCGCTCGACCCTCCGCGCGGCCAGCCGCTGGGCACGCAAGCCTGACACGTACTGCTCCCCCCCCACTCCCGCCACGGACGGTTCCCCCGTTCTGGGGAAGCGTCCGGCCCGGCGGCACTGCGGCCAGCCTAGGACTGGGACGCTGCCCCCATGGCGCAGTCGGCACAGTTCAGCGATCCCGTCGGCACGGTGGGCACCGTCGTCTCCCGCATGCGCGCCCTCGACGCGAGGCTGCCCGGGCGGGACGGCGTCGCCGTCTTCAACCGCGTCTACCTCACCGTCACCGAGGAGGTCGGCCGGCGTCTGGAGGCCGGTGACTTCCCGGACCGGCGGGCCACGACAGCGCTAGACGTACGGTTCGCGGAGCGCTATCTGACGGTGGCGGAGGAGGGGCGCGCGCCCGCCTGCTGGCGGCCCCTGCTCCAGTTCCGCCGCCATCCGGGCGTACGTCCGCTGCAGTTCGCGCTCGCGGGCATCAACGCGCACATCGGGCACGATCTGGCGCTCGCGGTCGTGGACACCTGTCGTACGCTCGGCTGCGAACCGGCCGATCTGGAGGACGAGTTCGACCGCGTGGGCGACCTCCTCGTCTCGTTGGAGGAACGCGTCCGCGAAGATCTGATGCCGGGCCCCGACCTGCTCCAGATCGCCGATCCGCTCACCCATCTGCTCGGCTCGTGGAGCCTGGAGCGGGCGCGCGACGCCACCTGGGCGGCGGCGCGGGCCCTCTGGGCACTGCGCGAACTGGCCGATCTGGCCGATGAGTTCGCCGAGCGCCTCGACGCGGCGGTCGGGTTCGCCGGCCGGATGATGCTCACGCCGCTGCCCGACTGATCCGGCCACGCCGCGCCCGGATCGCCGGAACTCCCCGGAGATCGCTGTACGTTGATCGACGGGCACACCCGGATGCGAAGGAGCAAAGGTATGGCGACTCGGCTCGGCCTCGGTCTCCCCCAGATGAAGCAGTACGACCTCGGGCGGGACGTGCCCGAGGTCGCTCGCACGGCCGAGCGGATCGGGTACGACAGCCTGTGGGTCTTCGAGCGGGCCCTGTTCCCGGATCCCCCGACCCAGGGGCTGTACGGCATCGAGGGGCTCCCCTGGCCCGAGTCGTACCGCGGGGTCGCCGAACCCCTCGTCTCACTGACCCTCGCGGCCGCCGCCACCGAGCGCGCCCGGCTCGGCACCAGCGTGCTGATCGCCCCGCTGCACGTGCCGTTCCAGCTCGCCAAGTCCCTCGCCACGCTCGACGCGGCGAGCGGCGGACGCGTCGTCGCGGGCCTGGGCACGGGCTGGTCGCACGACGAGTACGCGGCGGCGTCCGTACGGCCTTTCGCCGAGCGCGGCGAGGCCCTCGACGAGATCATCGCCGTGTGCCGCGCCGTGTGGGGCCCGGACCCGGTGGTCTACGACGGCAAGGTCACCAGGATCGCGTCGGCCGCGGTCGGTCCCAAGCCGGCCCGTCCCATCCCGATCCTGCTGGCCGCGGGCTCGCCCAAGGCCCGGCGCCGCCTCGTCGATGTGGCGGACGGTTGGATGCCCGTGGGTCTCGGTGTCGGGCAACTGACCGAACAGTGGGGTCAGTTGCAGGACCTGGCCGCCGAGCGCGGTCGCACCCGGCCGATCGAGACGGTGCTGCGCACCAACGCCCGGTACTCGGCGAAGGCGTACGAGGGCGAGCACCGCCACCCCTTCCAGGGCAGCGTCGACCAGATCGTGGAGGATCTGGCGGCGCACGCGGAGCTCGGCTTCGACGAGATTTTCCTCGACCTCCAGAGCTCGGTGCGGGACGCCGAGGAGCTCAAGGACGTGGCCGCCGAGGTGTACACCGCGGCGCGCGCGGCCGGAATCTGACGTCGCCGCCGACGGACGGAGTCCGGCTCCGGCGCGGGCGGGCGGAATCTGACTCCGGCGCGGGCGGGCGGGATCGGCCCGGCCTGCCCGCGCCGGACGTTTTCAGTCCTCGGGCAGTTCCACCGGTGCGATCTCGTCGTAGACGTCGCCGGGACCCGGGTTGGTCGCGTCGGTCTCGCCGCCCAGCTGGTGCATGACGCCCCACACCGCGTTCAGCGCGGTCTGCACGGCGCCCTCGGCCCAGCCTGCCGTCCAGGAGATGTCGTCTCCGGCCAGGAAGATGCCCCGCTTGTCCTCGGGCAGCCCGTCCTGCATGAAGTGGGTGAACAGGCGCCGCTGGTAACGGTAGTGACCGGGCAGGTTGGCCTTGAACGCGCCCATGAAGTACGGCTCGTTCTCCCAGGACACGGTCACCGGGTTGCCGATCACGTGCTTGCGGATGTCGACCTTCGGGTAGATCTCGCCGAGCGACTTCAGCATGACCTCCATGCGCTCGTTCGCCGACAGCGGCAGCCACTTCAGGCTGTCGTCGCACCACGTGTACGAGAGGCAGATGACGGCGGGCCTGTCCGGGCCGTCGTCGAGGAGGTAGGTCCCGCGGGTCATGCGGTCGGTGAGCGTCATCGACATGACGTCCCGGCCCGTCTCCTCGTCCTTGTCGAGCCAGAACGGCCGGTCGACCGGCACGAAGAGCTTCGAGGACTCCATGTAGTGGGTCCGCTCGATCGCCGTCCAGTGGTCGATCGGGAAGAGCGAGTCGTCGCAGGCGATCTTGGAGAGCAGCATCCAGGACTGCGCGGTGAACACGGCGGCCTTGAAGGTGCGGATGTCGCCGTCCGCGTCGGTCACGGTGATCCCGTTGCCCGCGGTGCGGTGCAGCCGGGTCACGGCCGGGCGGGGCTCGCCGTTCTCGTGCAGGCTCGCCAGCGAGGTGCCGTACGCCCAGTGGACGATCTTCTCCGGCTCGCGCTCCCACAGGCGCAGCGGCAGCTGCTGGGAGCCGCCGACGATGCCGCGGTGGTGGTCGTCGGCCTCGGTGTAGACGACGCGCAGGATCTCCAGGATGGAGTTCGGGAAGTCGGTGTCCCAGCCGCCGGTGCCGAAGCCGACCTGGCCGAAGATCTCCCGGTGCCGGAAGGACTTGAAGGACTCGGAGTCGCAGAGGAAGCCGTAGAAGGTCTGGTTGTCGAGCTTCTCGACGAGCTTCGCCCAGATCTCGCGGATGCGCGGCACGTCGCGCTCCCGCATGGCCTGGTTCATGTCCGAGAAGTCGGCGCCCTCTTCGAGGCACTTGTTCCAGGCCTCGGCGACGTCGCGGTAGACCTGCGGCAGGTCGTCGATCGTCTCGGCGTAGTGCGACTCGCCCTTGAGGTCGACGACCGTGGAAGGCGTCGACTCGGCCAGCGGGTTGGGGAACGGCCGGGTCTCGAGGCCCACCAGGTCGATGTAGTGCTGGAGCGCGGTGGAGGAGGGCGGGAAGCGCATCGCGCCCATCTCCGCGCTCAGCGACGGGTCGCAGCCGTCGAAGCCCACGGTGCGCAGCCGGCCGCCGATCTGGTCGGCCTCGTACACGACGGGCTTGAGACCCATCTTCATCAGCTCGTAGGCGGCCACGATGCCGGAGAGACCACCGCCGATGATCGCGACCTCGGTGCCGTGCTCGGTCGCGGGTATCTGGCCGAGCCCCGCGGGGTGCGCGAGGAAGTCGTCGTACGCGTAGGGGAAGTCCGGGCCGAACATGGTGATCGGCGGCTGCTGCACGTCGGCGTGCTGGACGGCGTTGGGCACCGTGGACGTCATGGGGTACGGACTCCTAGCGGGAAAAGCGTGCGGGGCTGGCCGGTGGGGCGGGGGCGGGGCGCCGGGGCGGCGGGGTGTCAGATCAAGGACCCGTAGAGGCCGGGGCGGCGGTCCTTCAGGTACGGGTTCGTCTCGCGCGAGTCCGCGAGCAGGACGGGGTCGGCGTCGGCGAGGACCAGTTCCTCGCCGCGGCCGGCCCGGGCGCGGGCGATCCCGTCGGGCCCGGCCAGCGTGGAGAGCCCGACGAACTCGAACTCGCCCTCGGGACCGGTGCGGTTGACGTACGCGACGTACATCTGGTTCTCGAAGGCCCGCACCGGGACGACGGACTCGGCGACGAACTGGAACGGATGCATCTGCGCGGTCGGGACGATCAGCAGGTCGGTGCCGGCCAGCGCGTGCGCGCGCACGTTCTCCGGGAACTCGACGTCGTAGCAGATCATCAGGCCGACACGCAGGCCGCCGAGCTCGGCCTGGACGACGGGCTGCTCGCCGGGCGTGAAGTGGTCGCGCTCGAAGCAGCCGAAGAGATGCGTCTTGCGATAGTTCGCGAGGCGGGTGCCGTCGGCGGAGATCAGCTGCGCGGAGTTGAAGACCCGCTCGCCGTCGCGCTCCGGGTAGCCGTAGGCGACGGCCACGCCGTGCCGGGTGGCGATCTCGGCGATCGCGTCGGCGGAGTCGCCGTCCGCGGGCTCGGCGAGGCGGGCGACGTCGTCGCCGATCGCGTACCCGGTGAGGAACATCTCCGGCGTGGCCAGCAGCCCGGCGCCCGCTGCGGCGGCACGGCCCGCGGCCTCGTCGAGCACCTTGAGGTTCTCGACGACCGAGCCGGGGCGGCCGGAGCTCTGGAGCAGGGCTGTGCGCATGCGTGTTCCTCACCGGTACGGAGGGGTTTGGGGGGCCAGATAGACGGTACGGTCGGCGGGCTCGGCCGGACAAGAAGGACCCGTTGCGCGGCACTGGACGAATCGTTGCGTGCCCGTGGCCTTCGGCGGTGATTCGTTGCGCGCCCTCGGAAGGGGCTCTGCTGCCCCTGAGGCGCAGGTCACAGGCGTGCGACCGGCCGGCGACCGCACGGCCGCGCCCCGGCGGCCCACGCTCCGGGCCCGACGCACGTATCCGGCCCGTCGGCCGCCGCCCGCCGGCTTCAGCGGCGGGGCTCGCACGGGCCCCGGAGACCAGGCCGGGACCGGCGCCGCCGACAGGGCTCGCCGATGCCCCGATGCCCCGTGCCCCGCTGCCCCGGCTGGTCTTCGCGCCGACGCCCGGACTCGCGTCGGTCCCGACACCCGGACCGCGTCAACTCCAGATGACCTGGCCCGTCGGCCGCCACGGCCGCGGCCGGGCACGCACCGGCCGTGGCGCCCGGGCCGACCTTCGCGCCGACGCCTGCTCTCGCCTCGGCCCCGATGCCCGGCCACGTCGGCCCCGGAGACCAGGCCCGCCGGTCACGGCACCGCACGCGTCGGGTCCTCAGAGCTCGCGCAGGCGCTCGACGATCTCGCGCAGCAGCTCCGGGTCGGCCACCGGTCCGCCCGGAGCGTGCCGCGGCGGGTCGTCGACGCGCACCAGACCGGCCTCGGCCAGGTCGTCGAGCAGGACGCGCACGACGGTCAGCGGCAGGTCGGCGTCCGCGGCGAGCTCGACCACGGGCCGGGGGCCGCGGCGCACGTGCTCCAGCAGGGCGGCCCGGGCGTGGTCCACACCCGGGAGCCCCGCGTCCGTGTCCAGGGCGGTGACCCGCGACATCAGGTCGATCGCGTGCCGGTCCGAGGGCCGGGTCCGCCCCCGCGTCATCGTGTACGGCCGCACCATCGACCCGGTCTCGTCCTCGTACCAGTGGTCGTCGGACACGGCGGGCTCAGGGCCCCGCCGGTTCGGCGGCCGACCGTACGGCGGCGGCCATGTGCCGGCCGACGCGGCGGACGAGCAGCGTCATCTCGTGGGCGAGCTGTCCGACATCGGTCTGCACGTCGCTCAGTACGGCGAGCCGGCTGCCCTCCCCGGCAGGGGTGATGAAGAGATACGCGTCGTCGAGCATCACCATGGTCTGGCGCACCTCCCCCGCCGCGAAACGCTCCCCTGCCGAGCGGGCGAGGCTGTGGAAGCCGGCGCAGACGGCGGCGAGGTGCTCGATGTCCGCGCGCCGCATGCCGTCCGAGCGGCTCAGCGGGAGCCCGTCGGCGGTCAGCAGTACGGCCTGGCGGACGTGGTCCGTTCGGGCCACGAGGTCGTCGAGCAGCCAGCCGAGGTCCGCTCCGGGCGGTTCGGCGGCGGTGTCCGCGGGCCCGGGGACCTCGGTGGGGCCGTCGGTGATCTGGTCACGGCGCATCGTCGGCGTCCGTCCCTTCCTCGGTGTCGGTTCGCGGCGCGGATCCGGGGTCCGTGGGCAGGCCCCTGCGGCCCCGGTCGAGTCCGCGCTGGAAGGCGCCGAAGACGGCGCGCATCTCCTCGGGCGTGACCTCGCGTTCCGGTGCCTCCTCGGACGCCGGCTCCTCGGTGCGCAGCCCGGCGGCGAGGGAGGCCTGGCGCACGCGGGTCGGCAGGGCGGGAGCGCCCGCGGCCGCACCGGCTTCCGGCCCGTGTGCGGCCTCCTGCCGTCGGTCCGGCTCACGACCGGCGCCCCGCCGCCCCTCGGACCCCCGACCCGCGCCACGCCACTGCTCCCGCTCAGGTACTCCGTTCCGTCCGGGCTCCCGCTCAGGTACTCCGTCCCGTCCGGGCCCCCACTCACGGGCTCCGTCCCATCCGGGCCCCCACTCACGGGCTCCCTCCCGTTCGGGCTCCCACTCACGGGCTCCGTCCCGTGGGGGTTCCTCACGGGCACCTTCCCGTCCGGGCCACCGCACCCCGGGTCCCTCCTGCCACCGCTCCCCCTCCCGCTCGCGGACCGTGTCCTGCCCGGCCTCCGGCGCGGCGTCCGCCGCCTCGCCCGGCTCCCCTGTCCGTTGCTGGGGCAGGACCGCCGTCCGGTTCCGGGAGGGCAGTGCCCGGCGATCCGGGTCCGGCGTCCCCGCCGATCGGCCGGACCCGGTCGCCGGGCGCTCGGTCGCCCGGCCCTCGGGTGCCGTCGCCGGCCGCGCGCGCTCCCGTCGTGCGAGCTCGGGGCGGCCCGGCTCCGGCCGTTCGGGCTCCACCGGGGCGAGGACCGCCCGGGGCAGCAGTACGACCGCCGTGGTGCCGCCGTAGGGCGAGCGGCACAGCGTGACCTCGATGCCGTGCCGTGCGGCGAGCCGCCCCACCACGTACAGCCCGAGCCGGTCGTGCCGCGTCGGGTCGAAGTCGTCCGGCGTGGTGAGGGTGCGGTGGGCCTCCTCCATCTGTTCGGGGTCGAGGCCGAGGCCCCGGTCGTCGATCTCCAGGACGAAACCGCCGCCGGCCCGGCTCGTGCGCAGGGTGACCTGGGTGTGCGGCGGCGAGAACACCGTGGCGTTCTCGACGAGTTCGGCGACGAGGTGGACGACGTCGGCGACGGCGTCCGCGGCGATGCCCGTGTCCGGCATCGGCGGGACCACCACGCGCGCGTACTCCTCGATCTCGCTCACCGCGGAGGACACCACGTCGGCGACGGGCACGGGCGCCCGCCATCGGCGGCCCGGTGCCGCGCCGGAGAGGATGATCAGGCTCTCCGCGTGGCGGCGCATGCGCGTGGTGAGATGGTCGATCCGGAACAGGTCGTCCAGCACGTCCGGGTCGTCGGTGCGCCGCTCCAGCGTGTCGACGAGTTTGAGTTGCCGGTGGACGAGCGCCTGGTTGCGGCGCGCGATGTTGAGGAGCACGGCGAACAGTCCGCGGCGCAGGGTGGCCTGCCGGACGGCGGCCTCCACGGCGGCGAGGCGCGCCGTGTTGAAGGACCGGCCCACCTGGCCGATCTCGTCGGCTCCCGCCTCCCCGTCGGCCAGGGGCGGTGCCTCGGCGGCGGCGTCCACCTCCTCGCCGGCGCTCAGCCTCCGCATGACGTCCGGGAGTTGGCGGGTGGTCAGGCGGTCGGCGGCGTCACGCAGCGCCTCCAGGCGGCGCGAGATGCGGCGGGCGCCGCGCACGGCGAACCACAGGGAAAGGCCCACCGCGGCGAGGCCGAGCGCGCCGACGATCGCGGCCTTGGCGAGCTCCCGGTAGGCGAACGCCCGCCCGCGCTCGGCGGAGTTGACGGCCGCCCGGGTGCACGACTGCATGTAGCGCTTGACGGCGCGGTCGGTCGTGGTGCGCCAGGAGCCGGCCGCGACGGCCTCCCCGGCACGCTGCGCCCCGGCCCGCAGCAGGAAGTCCTCGCCCCGGGTCAGCTCCCGGTGCACGTCTGCCCGCTGGAACCCCTCGAAGAGTGCGCGCGAGTCGGCGGGGAGGTCGGGCACATAGGTCCGCTCGAAGACGCGGCGGTCCTCGATGGTCGCGGTGAGCGTGTCGTACTGCCGGTCGGTGAGCGATCCGGCGGCCCGCGCCCCGGCGACGAGGGCGTCCTCCCGCGACACGAACTCCCGTACCCGCACCAGCTCGATCACGACCTGGGCCTCACGGGCGAGTTGTCCGGCCTGCAGCGCGGTGAGCGCCGACTGGACGTCGAAGCCCGGTTCCACGAGGGCGCTGTACTCGGTGACGGCGCGGTCCCAGGAGATGTCGCGGGACAGCACGCGCTGCCGCAGTCCGTCGAGGCCGTCCACGGAGTCGAGCATGGTGTCGAGGACTTGGCGCTGCCGGTCGGAGAGCGTGCCCCGGTCGCCGCCCCGGATCGCCTCGCGCATGGCCGTCACGGCACGGTCGGTCCGGCGCTGCTGCTCCATCAGGTCGAGGGCCGCGGCCGTGCGGGGCTCCGCGCCCAGGTACGCGGCGGCGAGCCGGCGTTCGATCTGGATCTGCCCGATCGCCGTGTCGACGGGGGTGCCGAAGGACTCGTACACCCCCTGGACCCGGACGAGCGCGCGGAGTTCGCCGGTCACGGAGACCATGGCGAAGCTCCACAGCGCCATGAGGGCGACGACCGGGGCGAGCGCGAGCGCCACGATGCGGGTACGGACCGTGGAGGGACGGCCGAAGGGCCAGCGCATGGACTCCCCAGGACGGCAGGACGGTCGGGTGGCCGGGCGACGGTTCGTTACCCATCGGTGTTACTCGCTGGTAGCGAGTGCGCGGATCAACCTAGGGGATGGCGTGCTCGAAGCGCAATGGCTGTCCGCGCCGGCTCCCGGCTCACCCACCCGCCGTCGGGCCGGCCGGCTGGGCCGCGCCCGGAGCGGCGGCGCGGGGCAGCGCGAAGGTCGTGACGACCGCCGCGTGGTCCGACGGCCAGTCGTTGCCCGCGACGTCCGGCCAGCAGCGCGGGGTGCCGCTGACGACCGTGCGCGAGTCGAGCACGCGCAGACCGCGGTGCAGGACGAAGTCGATGCGGTCCTGGGGTTCGGGCCGCCCGCTGCCGTCCTCGTGCAGCCCGTGCACCGGCGACCAGGTGTGGCCCGGTTCCCGCGCGGGGTCGGGGTGGGCCTCGCGGTACGAGTCGCGCAGTCCGGCCTCCTCGGCGGCCCTCGTCACGGGCCACTCGACGTCCTGCCGGTCCAGATGCGAGGGCGCGTTGAAGTCGCCGGTCAGCACCACCGGCACGGCGTCGTCCGCCGCGTCCGCGATCCTCCGGAGGATCTCCCGCATCTGTGCCAGGCGTACGCCTTCGTGGGCGATCAGCTCGTCCGCCGCGAGCCCGTCGAAGGCGGCCTCGTACGGGCCGTACGGGGTGTGGTCGAGGTGCGCGGTCCACACGTCCAGCCGCTGTCCGTCGTCCAGCCGGATCCGCACGCCCGTGCCGCCGTAGAAGCCGACGTCCGGGTCGCCAAGGCGGGCCGTGACGGGGTACCGGCTGATGACGCCGAGGTTGTCGCCGGCGCGGTGGTGGTGCCAGCCGAGCGCGTCCGCGAGTTCCCGGGCGGAGTCCCCGTACGTCTCCTGGAGCCCGACGACGTCCGCGCCCGTCTCCGTGATGACCTTGAGCTGCTTCGCCCGGTGGTCGTCGACCTCGGTGCCGCCGCACCAGAGGTTCCAGCTCATCACCCGCAGCTCGCGCGGCGCGACCATCGCCCGCAGTCCGTCCGGGGTCACCTCCTCCAGGCTGGCGAGGACGGTGCGTCCGGCGGCGGGGGCGATCGGCGCGAGGGAGGGCACGGCGAGCACGGCGCAGCCGGCCGCCTCGGCGGAGGTGACCCCGGTCGGGGTGTCCTCCACGGCGACGCAGGCGGCGGGCTCGACACCGAGGGCGCGGCAGGCGGCGAGATAGGGGTCGGGGGCGGGCTTGGTGTGTTCGGTGTCGTCGGCGGTGACCGAGACGGCGAAGCGTTCGGCCCCGAGAGCCCTGAGGACCGTGTCCGCCACGGACCGGGGCGACGCGGTGACCAGGGCGGTCGGCACGCCGTCACGGGCCAGGGCGTCCAGCAGCCGCGTCGCCCCCGGGCGGGGCACGACGCCGGTGCGGACGCGGTGCGCGAACTCCCTGTGCAGCTCCTCGGCGATCTCCGGCACCGGGGCTCCGGTGATCCCGCCGAGCCATGCGGCGGTGTGCTCGACGGGCCGTCCGAGCACCTCGGGCTGGTCGGCGCCGGTCAGCCCGTGCCCGAGCCCGTCGGCCACCTGCTCCACCGCCTCCCACCACAGCCGCTCGGTGTCCACGAGCGTGCCGTCCATGTCGAACAGGACGGCCTGGAGGGTGGGCCGCGGGGTGGTGCGGTGGGTCACGGGGCTCTCTTTCGTCGGGGGGTGTCGGTGGGTGGGACGCGTGCAGGTGTCTGCGTGGTGTGGGGCGGTGGGGCTCGCCGACGCGTGCCCCGCGCCGTTCAGGCGGAGCGCTCGGCGACCAGGACGGGCCTGTCGGGCAGGCTCACCGTGACCGCGCCGCCCGGGCCGAGTGCCGCGGCCTCGTGCGTGGCCAGGTCGGCCTTGACCTCGGTCCCGTCGGCGAGCCGCACGGTGACGCGGGTGGCCGCGCCGAGGAACGCGGTGGCCACGACCTGGGCGGCACCGCCGTCGTCGGCCCGGACCCGGACCGCCTCGGGCCGTACGAGCACGTCGACGTCCCGTCCGGCCGGGGCGTCGCCGTCCACCGGCAGCCGCAGGCCGAGGACCTCGACGGTCCCGCCGTCCAACTGCCCGGGGATCCGGCTCATCGTGCCCACGAACTCGGCGACGAAGGCGGTGGCCGGGCGCCCGTACAGCTCGGCGGGTGCGGCGCACTGTTCGAGCCGCCCGGCACGCATGACCGCGACCCGGTCCGCCATGGAGAGCGCCTCCTCCTGATCATGCGTCACGAACACGGTGGTGATGCCGAGTTCCTGCTGGAGGCGGCGGATCTCGTCGCGGAGGGTGAGCCGCACCTTGGCGTCCAACGCGGACAGCGGCTCGTCCAGCAGCAGGACGCGGGGCCGCAGCGCGAGCGCCCGGGCGAGGGCGACCCGCTGCTGCTGTCCGCCGGACAGCTGGTGAGGGAAGCGTTCTCCCTTGTCGGCCAGTCCCACGAGGTCGAGCAACTCGGCGGCACGGGAGCGCCGTTCCGCCGTACGCACCTTGCGCATACGCAGCCCGAAGGCCACGTTGTCGAGGGCGCTCAGGTGTGGGAAGAGGCTGTAGGACTGGAAGACCATCCCGGCGTCACGGCGGTGCGCCGGGACTCCCGTGACGTCCTCGCCGTCGACCAGCACCTCGCCGGAGTCGGGGTGTTCGAACCCGGCCAGCATGCGCAGTGCCGTGGTCTTGCCGCAGCCGGACGGGCCGAGGAGGGCGAGGAGTTCACCCGGCCGCACCGTCAGGTCGAGGCCGTCGAGCGCGACGGTCGGACCGAACTCCCGCCGTAGGGACCGGAATTCGACGGTGGCGGCCTTATCGAGCGTGGCGACGGTCATTGGTTCATCCCCGGTCTGCCGAAGCGGTTGCGGTACGGGAGCGCCCGCCGAGGACGGCGAGCGTGAGGAGCAGTGCCCAGGTGACGAGGAGGCTGAGCACGGAGACGGCGACGGACAGCTGGGCCTGCGAACCGCCGACGCTGTAGATCCACACGGCGAACGGCTGGAAGCCGAGCAGCTGGGCCACCGTGAACTCGCCGAGGACGAGGGCCAGTGTGAGGAAGGAGGCGTTCAGCAGGGCTCCGCGCAGATTGGGCAGGACGACCCGGACCAACGCCTGCGGCCAGCCGGCGCCGCAGCTGCGGGCGGCCTCGACGAGGGTGCGTACGTCGACGGCACGCAGCCCCGCGTCCAGGGCACGGTGCACGAACGGCAGTGCCATCACGACGTACGCGAGGACGAGCACGAACGGGAAGTCGGGGTTCTGGAGGGCCACGAACGTCTGGAACAGCGGCGTGCGGGAGAGGTGTTCGGGACCCCACTTGAGCACGGTGGAGATCCCGGCGACGAACGCGATCGGCGGGACGACCAGCGGCAGCGAGCAGACCACCTCCACGACCGGCCGCAGCCGGGGCGCGCCGAGCCGCAGGGCGACCATGGCGGGCACCATCAGCAGCAGGACGACGGCGATGGTGGCGGCGGCCAGTTCCAGCGAGAGCAGCAGGCTGGAGGCGAAGCCGTCGGTGGAGACGATCTCGCTGTACGCGTCGAGGGTGACACCACGGCCGGGCACGTCCACCGTGAAGATCACGGACGCCGCCAGGGGCACCAGGAAGTACAGCCCGGCGAGGGCCAGGACGGCCCAGCGCCACAGGTTCAGGCGAGCCATCGCGCGCTCCGTCGTTGCAGGGGCAGGTACACGACCATGACCAGTCCGGCGACGAGGACCATGTCGAGGCTGAGGGCGAGCGCCACGTTCTCCTGGCCGACCAGGACGTTGCCGGAGATGGCGTCGGCGATCTGGAGGGTGACCAGCGGGACCGCGCTGCCCACCATGGCCGCGGCGGTCGCGTACGCGGCGAAGGCACTGCCGAACAGCAGCACCAGGCCGCCGAGGAGCGAGGGCGCGAGGACGGGCAGGGCCACGTGCCGCCAGTACTGGAAGGCGGTCGCGCCGTTGTTCTGCGCGGCCTCGCGCCACTGGGAGCGCAGTCCGTCGAGGGCGGGCGTGATGGTGAGCACCATCAGCGGGACGAGGAAGTACAGGTAGACGACCACCAGGCCCCAGAAGCTGTACAGGTTCCAGCCCTTGCCGGTCAGGCCCAGATGCCGGGTGAGCACACCGGAGTTGCCGAGGGTGGCGACGAAGGCGAAGGCCAGCGGGACACCGCCGAAGTTGGCGAGGACGCCGGACGCGGTGAGCACGGCCTCGCGCAGGGCACGCGAGCGGGAGGTCACCACCGCCTGGGCGAGCGGCAGTCCGAGGACGGTCGCGAGGGCCGCGGAGACGGCCGACAGCTTGACGCTGCCGACCAGCGCCGTCAGATAGGCACCCTGGAGAGAGGCGGTCAGGTTGGCCGCGGTGTACGACGTGGCGCCGGTGGCCTGGTCCTCGACGGTGAACGCGCCGTTCAGCATGGCCAGGGCCGGGATGCCGAACGCGATCGCGACGAAGACGAGCAGCGGGACGACGGCGAGCCGGCCGGAGGCGCGGCGCCGCCGCTGCTGCTTGCCTGCAGCGGCGGGCGCCGTGTCGGTCTCGGTGAGGACGGCGGTCATCCGGAGACGGCCTTGCCCCAGCCCTGGGCGAGGACCGTCTTGGCCTTGCTCTGCTGGGCCTCGCTGGGGAAGCTCGGCGTGCCGGACACGGCGGGGAGCTTGCCGGCGGCGGTCTTGTCGAGCGTGCCGGCCTTGTCCATGGCGGTCATCAGGGCCGGGCGGGCGTACCCCTTGAGCCAGAGGTTCTGGCCCTCGGCGCTGTACAGGTACTCCTGCCACAGGCGCGCGGCCGCGGGATGCGGGGCGCCCTTGTTGACGGCCTGCGAGTAGTACTGGGAGAACTGGCCGTCCGCCGGGACGGCGACCTTCCAGTCGACGCCCTTGGACTTGAACTCGTCTGCGTAACCGGCGTTGAGGTAGTCCCAGTCGATGCTGATCGGCGTCTCGCCCTTCTCGACGGTGGCCGGAGTCGACTCTACGGGCGTGTAGTTGCCGTTCTTCTTCAGCTCGGCGAAGAAGTCCAGGCCGGGCTGGATGTCGTCGAAGGAGCCGCCGTTCGCGAGCGAGGCCGCGTAGACACCGCCGAAGGCCGAACCGGACTTGGTGGGATTGCCGTTGAGCGCGACCTTGCCCTTGTACTGCGGCTTGAGGAGGTCCTTGAAGGTCGTCGGGCACTCCTTGACCTTCTTGGCGTCGCAGCCGATGGAGATGTAGCCGCCGTAGTCGTTGTACCAGCGGCCCTCCGCGTCCTTCTGGCCCTCGGGGATGTCACCGAACCCGGCCACCTTGTAGGGGGCGAGCAGCCCCTGCTGGGCGGCGCTCAACGCGAAGGAGCTGCCGAGGTCGAGGACGTCGGGTGCACGGTCCTGGCCCTTGCGGGACGTGACGGCGTTGATCTCGTCCTGGCTGGAGCCGTCCGGGTTCTCGACCTCGACCCGGATGCCGTACTTCTTCTTGAAGCCGTCGATGAGGGCGCCGTAGTTCGCCCAGTCACGGGGCAGCGCTATCGCGTGCAGCGTGCCCTCCTTCTTGGCGGCCCGGACGAGGGCGTCGAGGCCGCCGAGGTCCGCGGCGGAGGTCGCGGTGGCCGCGCTCTTGCCGTCGGCGGAGGTCGCCTTGTCGTCGGGGGCGGCGCCGCAGGCGCTCAGGGCGAGTGCGGCGGCGACGGCGAGGCCGCCGGTGAGGAGGGCGGTCCTCGGCAGGAACACGGTCACGGTCTCTCCAGGAGTACGCACGAGGGTGTGATGGAGCGGAGAACTTGTCTGAACAAGTTGGCCTCAGTAGGCCCGCCAGTGGTGTCCTGTCCGTAAACTTTGGCGAAACCGTGACCCCCGATTCCCTGCACAATCCCGGGCATGCCCGAACACGTCCTGATCTCGATTACGCTGATCACGCTGTGCACAGCAGTCGGATCCGAGGGGAAGCATGGCGGCGCGACACGAGGAGATCGCCGACGAACTGCGGCGGGCGATCGACCGCGAGCAGTACACGGTGGGCAGTCTGCTGCCCGCGGAGACGGAGCTCGCGGCCCGGTACGGAGTGTCGCGCGGCACGGTCCGCCAGGCCGTGGCGGCGCTGACCGCCGAGGGGCTCATCGGCTCACGGCAGGGCGCCCGGCGCGTGGTCCTGGCCAGCCGGCGCAGCCAGAGTTTCGCCGAGCTGCGCAGCTTCGCGCAGTGGGCGCGCGCGATGGGGCGCGAGGCGACCGGGCATGTGGTGGCGCAGGAGTACCGTCCCGCGACGACGGAGGACGCCGTGCGCCTTCAACTCCGCGAGGGGACAAGGGTGTTGCATGTGCTTCGGGTGCGCGGCCTGGACGGCGAGCCGGTGCTGCTGGAGCGGACGGTGTACGCGGACTGGGTCTCGCCCGCCGTCGAGGTCATCGAGCCGGACTGCCCGTCCGTCACCCAGCGGCTCTTCGAGGACACCGGTGTGGTCTTCGCCTACGGCGAGCACGTCATCGACGCGGTCGCGGCGGGCGCCCAGGACTCCGAACTGCTCGGTGTGCGCCGCACCAGCCCGCTGCTGCGGGTCCGCCGGGTCACCACGACACGCGAAGGGCGCCCGGTGGAGTGGTCCGACGACCGCTACCGCTCGGACGCCGTGAGCTTCAGCGTGCACAACTCGACGGGAAACAACGCCCTGGCCCGCAAGACGGCGGAACAGCCCCGCTAGGGGCGCGAGGAACGGCGCGCCCAGCCCCCGGCAGGCCCCGCACCCGCGCACAGCCCGCGCCCCCACCCCGTGGGCGCAAAAGGTCACTTGCAGGGCCGCCGACTAGGTGGGCGACCCCGAGGAAAACCGACGCAACAGAGGCGACAGCACCAGCACCGACTTCGTCCGCTCCACGAACGGCTCCCCGGCGATCCGTTCGAGGACCCGCTCGAAGTGCCGCATGTCGGAGGCGAAGACCTGCACGACCGCGTCCGCCTCCCCGGTGACGGTGGAGGCGGCCACGACCTCCTGATACCGCTCCAGCCCCCGCTGGATGGTCTCCGGCGAGGTGTTGCGCCGGCAGTAGATCTCGACGAACCCCTCGGTCTCCCAGCCGAGCGCCGCCGGGTCCACCCGTACGGTGAATCCGGTGATGGCGCCGGTCGCGCGCAGCCGGTCCACGCGCCGCTTCACGGCGGGCGCGGAGAGGCCGACGAGTTGCCCGATGTCGGCGTAGGAGCGGCGGGCGTCCTCGGCGAGGGCGTGCACGATGCGTTCGTCGAGATCGTTCAGCACTGCGGGTGGTTCACTTTTCTACGGTGGCGATACGGGAGCGGCGATAGCCGTAACTGAAGTAGAACACGAGCCCGACGGCCATCCAGACTCCGAAGACCACCCAGGTGACGGCCGAGAGGCTGCCCATCATCCACACGCACAGCGCGAAGCCGATCGCGGGCAGCACGGGTGACAGCGGCACCCGGAAAGTGCGCCGCATGTCCGGGCGGGTCCGGCGCAGCACCACCACGGCGACATTGACCAGCGCGAAGGCGAAGAGCGTGCCGATGCTGGTGGCGTCGGCCAGCTGGCCGAGCGGGATGCAGGCGGCGAGGACGCCGCAGAAGAGCGAGACGATCACCGTGTTCGCGCGGGGCGCGCCGGTCTTCGGGTGGACCTTGGAGAAGACCTTCGGCACCAGGCCGTCGCGGGACATGGCGAACAGGATGCGGGTCTGGCCGTACAGGACGGTCAGGACGACACTCGCGATGGCGATGACGGCGCAGGCGGCCAGCAGGGTGCCCCAGAACGTCTGACCGGTGACGTCCTTCATGATCTCGGCGAGCGCGGCCTCCGAGTCGCCGAACCGCCGCCAGGGCTTGGCACCGACGGCGACGGCCGCGACGAGGACGTACAGGGCCGTCACGATGACCAGCGACAGCATGATCGCGCGGGGCAGGTCGCGCTGCGCGTCCTTCGCCTCCTCACCGGCCGTGGAGGCGGCGTCGAAGCCGATGTAGGAGAAGAAGAGGGTCGCGCCCGCGGCGCTGACGCCCGCCATGCCGAGCGGCATGAAGTGCTCGTAGTTGCCGGAGCGGAAGCCCTGGACGCCGATGGCGCAGAACAGCACCAGCGCGGCGATCTTCACGACCACCATGATCGTGTTGGCGCGCGCCGACTCCTTCGCCCCGCCCAGCAGGAAGGCCATCGCGAGCAGGACCACGATGAGGGCCGGCAGGTTGAAGACGCCGCCGTCGCCGGGCGGCGCGGAGAGCGCGTCCGGGATGGTGACGCCGATGGTGCCGTCGAGGAGCTCGTTCAGGTACTCGCCCCAGCCGACCGCGACGGCCGCGACCGAGACGCCGTACTCCAGGACCAGACACCAGCCGCAGATCCAGGCGATCAGTTCGCCCATGGTTGCGTACGCGTAGGAGTACGAGGACCCGGCGACCGGGATCGTGCCCGCCAGCTCGGCGTAGGAGAGGGCGGAGAAGAGCGCGGTGAGTCCGGCGATCACGAAGGACAGGGTGACCGCGGGCCCGGCCTTGGGGACGGCCTCGCCGAGGACGACGAAGATGCCGGTGCCGAGCGTGGCGCCGATGCTGATCATGGTGAGCTGCCACAGCCCGAGGGAGCGCCGCAGCGTTCCTCCCTCGCCCTGGCCGCCCTCGGCGACCAGGCGTTCCACCGGCTTGCGGCGCATGAGGCGCGCTCCGACGCCGGGGGACGGTGGGGAGGATGTGGTGCGGGACTGCGGGGGTGCGCCTTGGTCGAGCACGCGCTGGCTCCTTGATCGCTGCCGGTCGGAACAGCGGGGACCGGCGGCACCCCTGCGAGCAGGAACCCACCGAGCGGGGTCCCCGCCACGCCTATGTACAGCGCATGACCCTACGAGTCCTGCCTTCGCGGGCGTAATGCAGCAACCTTGCGCATCTCCGCAAGATCGTTGCGTTCATCGCATCCCGGCGCGTGTTCGTTGCGCGACCCCTTTCGATGGTTGCGTGAGGCGCCTTTCCGCACGTCGCGCGGGGGTTCGCGACGGCCTCGCGAGGTCGGGCACGAACCGCTCCGCGCCCTCCTGCGGACACCGCTCCACGACCCCCGAACTCCCGCCGCCCGAACGCGATCTCACGACCCGTCACCACCCGGCGCCGGCCCCGGCCTGGCCACAGCGAGCCATCCTGCGTCGGCTGCGCACCCGCCGGGGCCGCCGCGTGCGCGGCCGACCCGGCAACCGTGTGCGCGCCCGCGCCGATCGCGGCCCCCGTCGGTTCCGGAGTGCTGACGACCGGTCACGCCGACGGTCTCAGGTCTCGTCCGGATCCCCGGCCAGCGCCCGCGCCCGTGCCGTGTCCTCCTCGTCGAAGCCCATGAGTCCGGGCTGCCCGTAGGCCGCCGCCTGCGCGTCGATCCAGCGCGTATGGGCCTCCCAGGCCGCCTGCTTGCTGGCGCCCAGGGCCGCGCCGATCTGCGACCAGGAGGCACCGCTCTCGCGGGCGGCGCGGACGGTGAGCTGACGGCCGTGGGCCGCCTTGCGGGCGACCACCTCGCTCAGCGCGAGAAGTTCGAGGAGCTCGGCCCGGTCGAGGGACTCGGCGTCGCTCCCCGCCCCGGCAAGCGAATCCCGCGCCCGCAGGTCGTCGAGGCGGGCCACGGCGGTCAGCAGGGTGTGCTGCGGTTCGATGCTCTGTGGCGTCGTCATGTCTCCAGAGTCACGTCAAGCGAACTTGACGGCAAGAGAACCTGACGACCGCCGGTCCGCCCTTCCCTCGACCGACCGCCGCCCTGTCCCCCGGCACCCGTCGGTCCGTCCGGGGCACGACATGCGTACGGCCCCTCTCCCCCCGCAGCGGGGAAAGGGGCCGTACGGCGGGTGCGCGCGTCAGCTCCAGCTGGCGTGCAGCGGCTTGCCCTCGGCGTAGCCGGCCGCGCTCTGGATACCGACGACGGCCTTCTCGGCGAACTCGGCGAGGGAGTTGGCACCGGCGTAGGTGCAGGAGGAGCGGACACCCGCGATGACCGAGTCGATCAGGTCCTCGACGCCCGGACGGGCCGGGTCGAGGAACATGCGCGAGGTCGAGATGCCCTCCTCGAACAGCGCCTTGCGGGCCCGGTCGTACGCCGACTCGTCGCTGGTGCGGTTCCGGACGGCACGGGCGGACGCCATGCCGAAGGACTCCTTGTAGAGACGGCCGTCCGCGTCCTGCTGGAGGTCGCCCGGGGACTCGAACGTCCCGGCGAACCAGGAGCCGATCATCACGTTCGACGCGCCGGCGGCCAGCGCCATGGCGACGTCGCGCGGGTGCCGGACACCACCGTCGGCCCACACGTGCTTGCCGTACTTCTTCGCCTCCGCGGCGCACTCCAGGACGGCCGAGAACTGCGGCCGGCCGACACCGGTCATCATGCGAGTGGTGCACATGGCGCCCGGCCCGACACCGACCTTGATGATGTCCGCGCCCGCCTCGACGAGGTCCTTGACACCCTCGGCGGCGACGATGTTGCCCGCGACGATCGGCACCTGCGGGTCGAGCCCGCGCACCGTCCGGATCGCGCTGATCATCGACTCCTGGTGCCCGTGCGCGGTGTCGATGACGAGCGTGTCGACGCCCGCGTCGAGGAGCTGCTTGGCCTTGCCCGCGACGTCGCCGTTGATGCCGACGGCGGCGGCTATACGCAGCCTGCCGCCCGCGTCGGTGGCGGGCGTGTACAGCGTGGCGCGCAGGGCGCCCTTGCGGGTGAGGATGCCGGCGAGCCTGCCGTCGCCGTCCACCGCGGGGGCGTAGCGACGGTTGGCGGCGTCCAGCCGGTTGAAGGCCTCGCGCGGCTCGATCTCCGCGTCGAGCAGCAGCAGGTCCCGGGACATGACCTCGGACAGCTGTGTGAAGCGGTCCACGCCGGTGAGGTCGGCGTCGGTGACCACGCCGACCGGGCGGCCGTCCTCGTCCACGACGACGCCCGCGTTGTGCGCACGCTTGGGCAGCAGCGCCAGCGCGTCGGCGACGGTCTGGTGGGGCGCGAGGACGATGGGGGTGTCGAGCACCAGGTGGCGTCCCTTGACCCAGCTGATGACCTCGGTGACGACCTCGATCGGGATGTCCTGCGGAATGACGACGAGGCCGCCGCGGCGGGCGACGGTCTCGGCCATCCGGCGGCCCGCGATCGCCGTCATGTTGGCGACGACGAGCGGGATCGTGGTGCCCGTGCCGTCCGGGGAGGTGAGGTCCACGCCCTGACGCGAGCCGACCGCGGAACGGCTCGGCACCATGAAGACGTCGTCGTACGTCAGGTCGTAAGGGGGCTGGATGTCGTTGAGGAAACGCACGTGCTGCACATCCCAGTCGATCAGAGGTGGCCCCCGGACAGGTCAGCCAGGGGGAAGAGCACGTACTTCATTGTCCCATGCCGTCCTGTATGCGGTGCCCGCACAGATCATCCAGGCTGGTCAGGGGGTAGTTCGTCGGATCCTCCGAGAGAGAGGACGACGGAGAGTGCCGCGTCGAACTGTTCGTAGTGCCCGGCGGCCGACTCCAGCACCTGCTGCGCGACCTCCCACTCCTCGGGCCGCGCCTTCGCGTACCGCCGCCAGCCGGTCACCACGAGCAGTCTGCCCGGACTCGCGGGCCCCCAGTCCGGGTCGCCGAGGACGTCCGCGAGCGCGTCCCAGTTCCGTCCGAACCAGTCCGGCAGGTCGAGTGCGCGCACGCAGCGGGCCATGAAGCCCGCCTTGTCGGTGATCCCCGTCAGGTCGAGCACGGTGACCTGCCAGCCGGCCGCGTGGCACACCTCCGCGAGGGGGCCTCGGGTCATCTCAGCACCGCCCTGAACGACTCGTAGTGGTCATCGGTGTAGTACACCTCGCCGTGCAGCCCGGTGACCAGCCGACGGGCTCCCCGGTCGCTCTCGCCCGGGGTCCGAACCGTGTACTCGTGGTAGTACCCGCGCTCGTGGCGCGGTAGCAGTCGTTCGAAGTTGCCGAAGACGGTTCCGTCCTTGGCGTACGGGAAGGGGCCGCCCCGGTCGATGAGTGTCAGGGTCCGGCGGGCCTCGGCCGGGAGCCGGGACTCGGCGACGGTGGGCATGCCGCCGACCCAGGAGGGGGTCGCCGTCGGCCTGCCCGCGCCCGTCGGTGCCGGCGTGTCCAAGGGCGCCCGCGTGCCGGTCGAGTCTCGCGTGCCTGTCGGCGTGTCCGTCGACGTCGTGCCCGTCGAGGGGTTCGTGTCCGCCGACGCGCAGCCCGTCAGGAGAACCGCGAGGCACAGCAGGAGGCCTGAGAGCGCACGGGGGACGGACCGCAGCAGCATGTCGCCGATGCTGCCACGGCCACCCCGGGCGGGCGCGCTGTCAGGGACCGTCCGGGTCCGCCCGGTTGAGCGCGGGGCGCGGCGTCGGCCCGGCCGTCATCAGATAGTCCGCCGCGGAGGTGTCCGTCACCAGGCTGGTGACCAGCCCGGAGCGCAGCACCGCGTCGATCGCGGCGGCCTTGCGCTGCCCGCCCGCGATGGCGACGACCTCGGGGATGCGCCGCAGCCGGTCGGCCTCGACCGTGATGCAGCGCTCGCCCAGGTCGCGCCCGACCCGGCGCCCCTCCGCGTCGAAGAGGTGCGCGGACATCTCGGCGGCGACGCCGAGGGACGCGTAGTGCGCGCGCTCCTCGTCACTGAGCATGTCGTGCACCGTGGAGATGCCGGGCTCCCAGGAACCGATGGAGACGCACGCCACCGTGACCTTGTCGAAGTACTCGAAGGCGCGGGCGATGCCCGTCTGGTGGCGCAGCGCGGCCGCGGTGGCCGCGTCGGGCAGCAGCATCGGCGCGTAGATGGGGTGCGCGTCGCCGCCCGAGACCTGGGCCGCGCGGCGCACGGCCTCCACCGAACCGCGCTCGGCGGTCCCGGCGTCGTACACGCCCGTCAGCTGCACCACGGTGCACGGCGGCAGCCGGTCGAGCGCGGCCGCCATGTGGATGGTGGAGCGGCCCCAGGCCAGACCCAGCACATCGCCCTCGTTGACCAGCTCGCCGAGCAGGTCGGCGGCGACCTCGCCGAGGTTCTCGGGGTCGGGCGACTCCTCGGCCTCGGCCGGGGACTCGACGACGACGGCGTGCCGCAGCCCGTAGCGGGCGCGCAGCGCGTCGGAGCGCTCCGCGTCCAGCTCTGCGGGCACACGGATCTCGATCCTCACGAGATCCCGTTCGAGAGCGGTCTCCAGGACCCGGGCCACCTTGAAGCGGCTGACGCCGAACTCCTCCGCGATCTGGATCTTGGATTTGCCCTCGAGGTAGAAGCGGCGAGCCATGGCCGCCGCCTGCACCAGCTCAGCGGGTCCCATCCGCATGGCTGACCGGCCCGCCGACATACCCGACACGGCGATCTCCTCACTGCTGTTCACATTCTGGATTCGCCGTTCATCCTTGCAGATCCGGCGTACTTGATCAGCCCGGATGGGCGCCGTTCACGTTCCCTTGGCTCAGTGGTCGCACGCCCATGCCGCCTGGGCCGTGGCGTCCCGGGCCTGGGTGCGCAATGCACGTACCGCCTGCGCCGGGTCCGCCGCCCCGTACACCGCCGAGCCCGCGACGAACACGTCGGCCCCCGCCTCGGCGCACCGCTCGATCGTGGAGGCCGACACGCCGCCGTCCACCTGGAGCCACAGTTCGAGGCCGTGCTTGCTGATCAGCTCACGGGTGCGACGGATCTTCGGGAGCATGATGTCGAGGAAGGCCTGGCCGCCGAAGCCCGGCTCGACCGTCATGATCAGCAGCATGTCCAGCTCGGGCAGCAGATCCTCGTACGGCTCGATGGGGGTCGCCGGCTTCAGCGCCATCGAGGCGCGGGCGCCCTTGGCGCGGATCTCCCGGGCCAGCCGCACCGGGGCCGCGGCGGCCTCGGCGTGGAAGGTGACGGAACCCGCCCCCGCTTCGACGTACTGCGGTGCCCACCGATCTGCGTCCTCGATCATCAGATGACAGTCCAGGGGCGTGTCCGTCGCACGGGCCAGGGACTCTACGACCGGCACACCGAGCGTGAGATTCGGTACGAAATGGTTGTCCATGACGTCGACATGGAGCCAGTCCGCCCCTTCCACCGCTTTTGCCTCCTCGGCAAGACGGGCGAAGTCGGCGGACAGGATGCTGGGGTTGATCTGCACGGCCATGCCCCAAGCCTGCCATGCCCCGGGCCGGTTGCTCTCCCCGGTCCGTACCTGGACCCTCAGGCGGATGTTGCGGGGCCCTCCGTCATGCCATGCTGGCCGCCGACCGGATCCAGAAAGGGCTACGGGGGTGGCCATGACGGACGGACAGGGGCGCCATGTGCGCCAGGGACTCATCGGCTTCGTGTGCGGTCGCCGCAGCAAGTGGCTGATCGTCGGACTGTGGCTCGTGGTGCTCGTGGTCGCGGCACCGCTCGCCTCGAAGCTCACCGACGCGCAGGACAACGACGCGGCCTCCTGGCTGCCCGGCTCCGCCGAGTCCACCCAAGTCCTCGACGCCTCCAACCGGTTCAGGCCCGAACAGATCCCCGCGGTCGTCGTCTACGCCCGCGACGGCGGGCTCACCGACCGGGACCGGCAGCGGATCACCGAGGACGCCCGGGAGATCAAGGCGCTCACCGCCCACGGCGTACGCGGCGCCGAGACCCGCGGTCCCGTCTACGACACGCCGACCGCACCCGAGGCCGCCCAGATCTTCGTCCCGATCACGATGGACGAGAAGGGCTGGGAGGAGATCGCTCCCGCGGTCGACTCGCTGCGCGACCGGGTCGGCCGGAGCGGCGCCGGGCTCAGCGTGCACATCACGGGCCCGGGAGGCACCTCCGCCGACTTCTCCAAGGCCTTCGAGGGCATCGACTCGACGCTGCTGTTCTCCGCGATGGCCGTCGTGATCGTGATGCTGCTGCTCACCTACCGCAGCCCGACCCTGATCTTCGTACCGCTGATCGGTGTGGTCGCGGCGCTCTTCGCGGCCCAGGCGCTGATCTACCTCCTCGCGAAACACGCGGGACTGACCGTCAACGGCCAGAGCGCGGGCATCCTCACCGTCCTCGTCTTCGGCGCGGGCACCGACTACGCACTGCTGCTGGTCGCCCGCTACCGCGAGGAACTCCGCCGCCACGAGGACCGGCACGAGGCGATGGCGCTCGCCCTGCACCGCGCGGGCCCCGCCGTGCTCGCCTCCGGCGCCACGGTCGTCCTCAGCATGCTCGTGCTCCTGGCCGCCGAGATGAACTCGACGCGCGGCCTCGGTCCGGTGGCCGCGATCGGCGTGGCGATCGCCCTGCTCGCCATGCTGACCCTCTTCCCGGCCCTGCTGCTCGTCTTCGGCCGCTGGATCTTCTGGCCGGCGATCCCGCACCTCGGCTCGGCCGACCCGACCGCGAGCGGCGTGTGGGCCCGCATGGGCGGGCGCATCGCCCGCGCTCCGCGCGTGGTGTGGGTCGCCACCGCGCTCGCCCTCGCCGTCCTCTCGCTCGGTCTGCTCCAGCTCCGCGCCGGTGGGATCGGCAACGCGGACGCGTTCACCGGCAAACCGGACTCGATCACCGGCCAGGAGGTCTCCGCGCGGTACTTCCCGGCCGGCAGCGGCGACCCCCTGGTCGTCATCGCCGACCAGGCACGGGCGGACCAGGTGCGCGCCGCGGTGGCCGGCACCAAGGGCGTGGTGCCGGACAGCATCGCCGTGCCGGAGGGCACGAAACCCTCGTACGACGGCAAGGTGTTGTTCGAGGCGACGATGACCGACCCGGCCGACGGCGACGCCGCGAAACGGACCGTCGAGCGGGTGCGCGACGCGGTGCACGCGGTGCCCGGTGCCCACGCCGAGGTCGGCGGCGGCACCGCGTCCCTCCTCGACATGGACGAGGCGACCACCCACGACAACATGCTGGTCATCCCGGCGGTCCTGGTGGTCGTGTTGCTGATCCTCGGGGTCCTGCTGCGCGCTCTGGTGGCTCCGCTGCTGCTGATCGGCACCGTCGTGCTGTCCTTCGCGGCGGCACTCGGCGCGAGCGCGCTGTTCTTCCGGCACGTCTTCGACTACGCGGGCGAGCAGACCGACTTCCCGCTCTTCGTCTTCGTGTTCCTGGTGGCCCTGGGCATCGACTACAACATCTTCCTGACCACCCGGATCCGCGAAGAGGCCGCCCGCGAGGGCACCCGCACGGGTGTGGTGACGGGCCTGGCCGCGACCGGCGCCGTCATCACGTCCGCCGGCCTCGTCCTGGCCGGCACGTTCGCCGCCCTCGGCACCCTGCCGATGGTCGCCTTCGCGGAGATCGGCTTCGCGGTGGCGCTGGGTGTTCTGCTGGACACCTTCGTCGTGCGCTCGGTCCTGGTGACGTCCCTGTTCCTGGACGCGGGAGAGAAGGTGTGGTGGCCGCACCGCCCCGCCCACGAGGAGGGTTCCGCGCGTAGGGAACCGGACTCCCCCGCGGCCCCGGAGCCGGCGGCACGGCAGGAGTAGGCCGCGCGGCGGCGTCCCGAGGGGCCGGCGTCCGGCCCGCCCGGGCGCCGTGGCGACCATGGCCGGGTCCCCGCCGGGCAGGGATCCGACGTCACCGTCAGGCGCACCGTCAGACGGTGAACCGCCCGCACCGTCCCGCGCTGGAGCGGAGCCACCGTCCCGCACTGGAGCGGAGCCACCGGCCATCGCTGGATCGGAGCCACCGTCCGTCGCAGGACCGGATCCACCGTCCGGCGGTGAACCGGAGCCACCGTCCGGCGGTGAACCGGCGTCAGCGTCCGCCGGCGTTCACCCGGTCCGGCGGATCAGAGCGAGGTACATCGCGTCCGTGCCGTGCAGATGCGGCCACAGCTGAACGTCGGGGCCGTCGCCCAGGGCCGGTACGCCCGGCAGGAACGGGCGGGCGTCGAGCAGTTCGGCGGAGCCGGCGTCGTAGTGCTTGAGCACGTCGTCGACGACCGCGCGGGTCTCGGCGAGGTGCGGCGAGCACGTCGCGTACCCGACGACACCGCCGACCCGCACCGAGTCGAGCGCCGTCCGCAGCAGCCCACGCTGGAGGGGGGCGAAACCGTCGAGGTCGTCGGGGCGACGCCGCCAGCGGGCCTCGGGACGGCGGCGCAGCGCGCCCAGACCGGTGCACGGGACGTCCATGAGTACACGGTCGAAGGTACCGGGCCGCCACGGCGGCCGGGTGCCGTCGGCGGCGATGACCTGGTAGGGCCCGGGGTTTCCCGCGAGGGCCTTCGCCACCAGACCCGCGCGGTGCGGCTGCTTCTCGGAGGCCAGCAGCACCGCGCCGCGTTCGGCGGCGAGCCCGGCCAGCAGGGCGGCCTTGCCACCGGGGCCGGCGCAGCCGTCCAGCCAGGTCCGGTCGGGTCCGTCCAGCGGCGCGTTCGCGAGGGCGAGCGCGACCAGCTGGCTGCCCTCGTCCTGGACGCCCGCGCGCCCCTCCCGCACGGCGTCGATGGCGCCCGGCTCGCCGCCCTCGGTGAGCCGCACCGCGTACGGCGACCAGCGGCCGGGGAGCGCGGACTCCTCGCCGAGCGCGTCGAGCAGTTCGTCGGCGCCGAGACGGCCGGGGCGGGCGACGAGCGTCACCTCGGGCCGTTCGTTGTCCGCTTCGAGCAGGTCCTCGATTCCGGCACGGCCGCCGCCGAGCGAGTCCCACAGCGCGGAGACGACCCAGCGCGGGTGGGAGTGCACGACGGCGAGATGGTCCTCGGGGTCCTCGTCGTAGGGCGGTGCGACCTGCTCCAACCAGCCGTCCAGATCCCGCTGCGCGACCTTGCGCAGCACGGCGTTCACGAACTTGGCACGCCCGTCGCCGAGCACGACCCGGGCCAGTTCGACGGCGGAGGAGACGGCGGCGTGCGTCGGGATCCGCGTCCCGAGCAGCTGGTGCACGCCCAGGCTGAGCACGTCGAGCACGGGAGGGTCGACCTCACGCAACGGCCGGTCGACGCAGGCCGCGATGACGGCGTCGTAGGTGCCCTGCCTGCGCAGCGTTCCGTAGACCAGCTCGGTGGCCAGTGCAGCGTCCCGCCCGTCGAAGTCGCCCTTCTCGCGGGCCTTGCGCAGCAGCGGCGGCAGGACGAGGTTCGCGTACGCGTCACGCTCGTCCACGGCCCGCAGCGCTTCGAAGGCGAGCATGCGGACCGGGTCCTTCTGGGGACGGCGGTAGGGCTTGCCGGGCTTGCGCGGCCGACGGGACTGCTCACTCACGAAAAAGGTGCTCCGGATCCTGGATGGTTCGACCCGTCCAGCCTACGTCCGTACGGGCACGGCCGACCCCGCGGGCCGGGTGCGCCCGCCTGCGCGCACCCGGTCCGCGGGGACGTCGTCGTCAGACGCCGAGCCGCTCCCCGGAGGGGATGCGCACGCCGCGCGCCCAGTCCGCTGCGCGCATCGGCTTCTTGCCCTGGGCCTGGACCCAGAGCAGCTCCACGGCGTACGAACCCGTCCCCGCGTACACGTTGTTCTTGCCGACGGCCAGCTCGCCCGGGGCGAGGTCGCTGTGGTCCGGGAGCGGGGCGACCTGGATGAGCTTGAGCCGCTCGCCGCGGAAGACGGTCCACGCGCCCGGCGCGGGGGTGCAGCCCCGCACCAGCCGGTCGACGCGGAGCGCCGGGGCGGACCAGTCGACGTGGGCGAGCTCGACGGTGATCTTCGGCGCCGTGGTGACGCCGTCGGCGGGCTGCGGCACGGCCTTGAGGGTGCCGTCCTCGATGCCGTCCATCGTCGCGGAGAGCAGCCCCGCCCCGGCGAAGGCGAGCCGCGTGAGCAGGTCCCCGCTGGTGTCCGTGTGCCGGATCTCCTCGGTGACGGTGCCGTACACCGGGCCCGAGTCGAGGCCCTCCTCGATCAGGAAGGTGGAGGCGCCGGTGATCTCGTCACCCGCCATGATCGCGTGCTGCACGGGAGCCGCGCCGCGCCAGGCGGGCAGCAGTGAGAAGTGCAGGTTGACCCAGCCGTGCGCGGGGACGTCCAGCGCGACCCGGGGCAGCAGCGCGCCGTAGGCGACGACGGGGCAGCAGTCCGGAGCGATCTCCCGCAGCCGGGCCAGGAAGTCCTCGTCACGCGGCTTGGCCGGCTTCAGTACCTCGATCCCGGCCTCCTCCGCGCGCTGGGCGACCGGGCTGGCGACGAGCCGGCGGCCCCGTCCGGCCGGGGCGTCGGGCCGTGTGACGACGGCGGCCACCTCGTGGCGCCCGGAGGCGATCAGGGCGTCCAGGGCGGGAACGGCGACCTCGGGGGTACCTGCGAAGACGAGCTTCATGGGTGGCGGCTGGCCTCTCGGGCGGGAGTTCGTATCGGCTCGCGCGACGGCCGGCGAACCGGGTCGTGCGGGGCAACGCACCAGTCTATGCGGCACGGGGGCCCGCGGCTCGGGAGTATCCGCGCGGGGCGCGTACGCCCCCAGGAGGAGAGCCGGACGGCGTGCCGCCCCATCCGCCTCCTGGGGGCGTACGCGTCAAGACGCGCCCCGTGCATATGCCCTTACGCGCCCGCAGCGTGACCACTCACCCGGAAACGCGTTGGTCAAGAAAGAGTTGACCACAAGGGCCGCATTCGCGGCCCGATCCTTTTCAACGCCGGTTTCGAGAGGCTTGTTCATGGCCGACCACGCAACCCACGACGCCCAGGCTCGGGCCAGCCTGCACTTGCTGGTGCGGGACATCGAGCGGGTCCGCCGGCAGGTGGACGCACTGCGCACGCTCACCGCCCAGTTGGGCAACGTCTACCGCCCGCGCCGCTCCGGCCCCTCCACGGGCTTCGTCGTCTACGGGCGCGCCCCCGCCCCGACCGTCCGTCTCGCGCAGGAGCTGCGGGACAGCGTCGAGACCCTGGTCACGGCCGCCGTGGACTTCGACCGCTCACTCGGTTTCTCGTGGGACGCGGTCGGCTCGGCCCTCGGGGTCACCAAGCAGGCCGTGCACCGCCGTTACGGCGCCCGCCGCGCCGCCGCCCAGGCCGCCGCGGAGGCGGAGCGCGCCACGGAGACGGCGGGCACCCGGGCGGTGGCCGTCAACACCGGCATCCCCACGGTGCCGACGGTCCCCGCGGCCCGCTCCATGCCGACCCAGCCGACGGGGAGTCCCACCCTCCGCGAAGAGGTCAGGCCCACGGCGTTCCCGGGCCCGCGCAACGGCTGATCCGCCCGTCTCTGCCTCCCGGTGTCCACAGCCGACCCGGGAGGCAGACGCATGCCCGCGCCCGCGCCGAGGCCTGCCGGGCCCCCGCCCGTAGTCGGCTCGCCGTACGCGAGCGGGGCTGCGGACCCTTCGGCCACACACCTGAAATCGGCCTGCGGCGGCAACCGATGCCCGCCTCGTGCCGAGCGGAACGCTCGTTGCGAGCGCCCGTGCCATGCCGAGCGGAACGCTCGTTGCCGGCACCCCCCACCGACCCGGACGACCGACACGAGCACCCCCCACCGACCCGGACGACCGACACGAGCACCCCCCCACTGGCCCGGACGACCGACACGAGCCCCCACCGGCCCGGACGGCCGCGGCGACCACCGACGCATCGCGCCGAGCGGCACTCACCCGATGTCGAGCGGATCGATGCGGATCCGTATCGGCTCGCTCCCGCCGCGCGCCAACCGCGCCGCCTGCGCGGTCTTCAGCGCGGCCGCGAGCGCGGCTCCGCTCCCCGGTGGTACCCGCACGAGGGCCCGCTCCCAGTGCTCCCCGGGTGGCGGCCCGCCGGCCCGCCGAGGCCGCCCCGCCTCCGTACCGGGCACCGGGACGGGACCCAACACCTGGGAATCATGGGGCAGTCGGGCGGCCGCGAGGAACTCCGCCAGCGCCTGTGGCGCACCGGACACCGCGGCCATCCGCGACACCGGCGGGAAACCCAGCTCGGCCCGCTCGGCGAGCTCCCGCACGGCGTGCCCGACAGGATCCCAGCGGACCAGTGCCTGCACCGGACGCAACGTCGGTTCGGCGACGACCACCACGGTCCCGCCGGCGCCCTGTGGACGGACGAGCGCCGCCGCTGCCAGCCAGCGCCGCAACGCGTCCTCCCCGGCCCGCAGATCGGGCCGCCCGAGCATGGCCCAGCCGTCCAGGAGCAGCGCGGCCGCGTACCCGCCCTCGGCGACCGGTTCGGCGCCCGGAGTGCTCACGACCAGGGCGGGCGCCTCGGAGACGGTGTCCAGCACCTGCTCCCGCCCGGACGTACGGACCGGGACGGCCGGGAAGGCCCGCCCCAGCTCCTCGGCGGTGCGCCGCGCCCCCACGACCTGTGCCCGCAGCCGGAAGCCGCCGCATTCGGGACAGTGCCAGGCGGGCTCGCCGCGCCCGCACCACTCGCACCGCAGTTCACCCGCGTCCTGCGCCTGGAGCGGTCCCGCGCAGTGGCGGCAGCGCGCGGGGGCCCGGCACTGCGCGCACGCCATCCGGGGTACGTAGCCGCGGCGCGGCACCTGCACCAGCACGGGGCCGTGCCGCAGGCCCTCCCTGACGGTCTGCCAGGCGAGTGTGGGCAGCCGGGCCGCGCGGGCCGCCTCGTCCCGCGCGAGGTCCCCGTCGCCGACGGTCCGCACGAGGGGGGCCGCCGCACGGACCTGATCGCGGTCCGCGACCAGCGGCAGTGCCCATCCGCTCTCGACGAGCTGCGCGGCCTCCACCGTGCAGCTCCAGCCGCCCAGCAGGAAGCCGCACCGGTCGCGCGAGGCCCGCAGCTCCAGCACCTCCCGGACATGCGGGAAGGGGGCGTTGTCGTCGCTGTGTCCGGCGTCGCCGTCGTCCCAGACGACGACGAGCCCCAGGTTCCGCACGGGCGCGAACATGGCGGCGCGGGTGCCGACGACGGCCCGCACGGCCCCGCGCCGTACGGCGAGCCATTCGCGGTAGCGCCGCTCCTGCCCGGCGTCGGCCGTCAGCACGGCGTGCTGCCCCTCCCCCAGCAGTGCCGTCAGGGCGGCGTCGACGCGGGCTGCGGGCCGGCCCGCCGGTACGACGACCAGTGCCCCGCGCCCGGAGGCCAGCGTCGCCTGCACGGCCCGGGCGATCTCCTCGGCCCACTGGGGCCCGGGCAGCGCGGTCCACACGGCCCGTGGTGCACCGCCGGAGGCGAGCGAGGCGAGGAAGTCCGCCCCCCGGCCGTACCGCTGCCAGGTGCCCGGGGCGGGGGCCGGGGGCGGAGGCGGCGCGGGGGTGGACTCCCGGGCCTCGGCCCGCGCGTGCCGGGGCGGGACGGCGAGTTGCAGCACATCGGCGAGGGAGCCGGCGTAGCGGTCGGCGACGGCCCGGGCGAGGCCCAGCAGTTCGGGGTCCAGGACGGGTTCGGGCGACACGACCTGCGCGAGCGCGGCCAGCGGCCCGCTGTAGTCGGACTCGGCGATCCGCTCGACGACGAACCCGTCGATGAGTCCGCCGCCCTCACGGCGCCCGTCGCGCACATTGCGACCGCCGGCGCCGAACCTGACCCGGACCCGCACGCCCGGCTGCGCGGCCTCGTCGAGCTCCTCGGGCACCGCGTAGTCGAAGTACCGGTCGAGATGCAGCACGCCCTTGTCGACCAGCACCCGCGCCACCGGCAGCTCCTTGGCCAGCGCAGCCCCCCGCCAGGTACGGGGCTTGGCCTTCGGCGCCTTGGCCTTGCGCACGGCCTCCCGGATCAGCGCGAGCTGCTCGGGCGGCGCACTCTCCGCGCCGCCTTCCCCCTGACCGTTCTCGCTGCTCACAGCAGCATTCCTACCAGACCCCACTGACACGGGACGGTCGTCCCGGCCCCCACCGGTGCGGGCCGGGCGTCCCGCACTTGACCGGCACGGGGGCCGGGCGTCCGAGCCCCGCGGCCCGGGCCGTCCGGTGACCGTCCCCCTCACACACACCGAGGCCCGGCTCCCCCGAAGGGCAGCCGGGCCTCGTGACAGTACCGGTCGGGCCTTACAGACCCGCGGCCCGGCGCAGCGCGTCCACGCGGTCCGTGCGCTCCCAGGTGAAGTCGGGGAGCTCGCGCCCGAAGTGGCCGTACGCGGCCGTCTGCGAGTAGATCGGGCGCAGCAGGTCGAGGTCGCGGATGATGGCCGCCGGGCGGAGGTCGAAGACCTCGCTGATGGCGGTCTCGATCTTCTCGGCCTCGACCTTGGCGGTGCCGAAGGTCTCGACGAAGAGGCCGACGGGCTCGGCCTTGCCGATGGCGTAGGCGACCTGGACCTCGCAGCGGGAGGCGAGGCCCGCGGCGACGACGTTCTTCGCGACCCAGCGCATGGCGTAGGCGGCGGAGCGGTCGACCTTGGACGGGTCCTTGCCGGAGAAGGCGCCGCCGCCGTGGCGGGCCATGCCGCCGTACGTGTCGATGATGATCTTGCGGCCGGTGAGGCCGGCGTCACCCATCGGGCCGCCGATCTCGAAGCGGCCGGTCGGGTTGACCAGCAGGCGGTAGCCCTCGGTCTCCAGCTTGATGCCGTCGTCCAGCAGCGCCTTCAGCTCCGGCTCGACCACGAACTCGCGGATGTCGGGAGCCAGGAGCGAGTCCAGGTCGATGTCGCTCGCGTGCTGCGAGGAGACGACGACCGTGTCCAGGCGGACCGCCTTGTCGCCGTCGTACTCGATGGTGACCTGGGTCTTGCCGTCGGGGCGGAGGTAGGGGATGGTGCCGTTCTTGCGGACCTCGGACAGGCGCCGCGAGAGCCGGTGCGCCAGGTGGATCGGCAGCGGCATCAGGTTCGGCGTCTCGTCGGTCGCGTAACCGAACATCAGGCCCTGGTCGCCGGCGCCCTGCTTGTCCAGCTCGTCCTCGTCGCCCTCGACCCGGGACTCGTACGCCGTGTCGACACCCTGCGCGATGTCCGGGGACTGCGAGCCGATCGACACCGAGACGCCGCAGGAGGCTCCGTCGAAGCCCTTCTTGGACGAGTCGTAGCCGATCTCGAGGATCTTGTCGCGCACCAGCTGCGCGATCGGCGCGTACGCCTTGGTCGTGACCTCGCCGGCCACGTGCACCAGGCCGGTCGTGATCAGCGTCTCCACGGCGACGCGGGACGTGGGGTCCTCGCGCAGGAGCGCATCGAGAATGGTGTCGCTGATCTGGTCAGCGATCTTGTCGGGGTGACCTTCGGTCACGGACTCCGAGGTGAACAGGCGACGGGACACAACGCTCCCTGTGGTTGCAGCGGCTGCTGGCTGATCATTGGTGGACGGGACGGGGGCTGCGCCCGGCGTCGTCCGAGAACAGTTTATCTGTCGTGCCCACCGGCAGGTCCCCCTGTCTCGCTTGTCGGAAGCGCTGTGACCTGCGGCACGGGCATTCTGCGCCATGGCGATTCGCCTCCGCCAGGGCCACCGCACCTGTTTTTGCGCGCCGGGAGGCATCTGCCGGGACGGGTGAGAAAGCTACTCCAATCGGCGCGTCACGAGGTCCCACACGGTATCGGCCAGCGCTTCCTTGGGCCCGTGGGCCACCGGGATCTCGCTGCCGTCGGCTCCGAGCACGACGGCCTCGTTCTCCTCGGAGCCGAAGGTCTTGCGCTCGCCCACCTCGTTCACCACGAGGAAGTCGCAGCCCTTGCGCTCCAGCTTCTTCCGGCCGTTCGCGAGGACGTCGTCCGTCTCGGCGGCGAAGCCGACCACGACCTGGCCGGGGCGCGCCCGCGTGGCCGAGATCTCCGCGAGGATGTCGGGGTTGCGGACCAGGGCGACGGGCTCGGGCTCCTGGCCGTCCTCCTTCTTGATCTTCCCCGCCGCGTACGCGGCGGGGCGGAAGTCGGCGACCGCCGCCGCCATCACGACGACATCGGCGTCCGGGGCCGCCTTCAGCACCGCCTCGCGCAGCTGTACGGCGGTGCCGACCTGGACGACGTCCACGCCCGCGGGGTCCGGCATGCCGGTGTTCGCGGCGATCAGGGTGACCCGGGCTCCGCGCGCGGCGGCGGTGCGGGCGAGGGCGTACCCCTGCTTGCCGGAGGAGCGGTTGCCGAGGAAGCGGACCGGGTCGAGGGGTTCGCGGGTGCCGCCCGCGCTGACGACGACATGCCGTCCGGCGAGGTCGGGCTCGGTCACGCCGCGGGCCAGCACCCGGCGGCAGACCTCGAAGATCTCCGCGGGCTCGGGCAGTCGCCCCTTGCCGGTGTCGACGCCGGTCAGCCGCCCGACCGCGGGTTCGATGACGACGGCGCCGCGGCGGCGGAGCGTCGCCACGTTCTCCTGGGTGGCGGGGTGTTCCCACATCTCCGTGTGCATGGCGGGCGCGAAGACGACCGGGCAGCGTGCGGTGAGCAGGGTGTTGGTCAGGAGGTCGTCGGCCAGGCCGTGGGCGGCCTTGGCGAGCGTGTCGGCCGTCGCGGGGGCCACCACGACGAGGTCGGCCTGCTGTCCGATGCGGACGTGCGGGACCTCGTGGACGTCCGACCAGACCTCGGTGGACACGGGGTGGCCGGAGAGGGCGGACCAGGTGGCGGCGCCGACGAAGTGCAGCGCGGACGCGGTGGGCACGACGCGTACGTCATGACCGGACTCCGTCAGCCGTCGCAGCAGCTCACACGCCTTGTAGGCGGCGATGCCGCCGCTGACCCCCAGAACGACCTTCGGCTTGTCCACCGGGCCTCCCCACACTCGACTGCGTACAACCCCATGACACACCACAGGCCCGACAGTCGCGCTGCCGGGCCTGTGGAAAAGACTTCTGCGGTCTGCAGATGCCACTTACGGTGTGAGATTGCCGACTACGCCGGGCCCTCGATGGCCTCGGAGGTCAGCAGACCCGCGTTGATCTCGCGCAGGGAGATCGAGAGCGGCTTCTCGTGGACGTGGGTGTCGACGAGCGGACCGACGTACTCGAGGAGACCCTCGCCGAGCTGCGAGTAGTACGCGTTGATCTGGCGGGCACGCTTGGCCGCGTAGATCACGAGGCTGTACTTCGAGTCGGTGGCCTCAAGGAGCTCGTCGATCGGAGGGTTGATGATGCCCTCGGGCGCGGTGATGGAAGAGGACACGCTCTGCCTTCCGAAAGGTGGGATTGATCAGTGAAGATCACACAACGTCCATCAAGGCTAGCAGCTCGCGCGCCACGTCCTCGACGGAGGTGTTGACCAGGGTGACATCGAACTCCGGCTCGGCCGCCAGCTCGATCTTGGCCGCTTCCAGGCGGCGCTCGATCACCTCGGGCGGTTCCGTGCCCCGCCCGGTGAGCCTGCGCACCAGCTCCTCCCAGGAGGGCGGAGCCAGGAACACGAGCAGAGCCTCCGGCATGGACTCGCGAACCTGACGTGCGCCCTGGAGGTCGATCTCCAGGAGGACCGGCACACCGGCCTCCAGGTGCTCCAGGACGGCCGCGCGGGGCGTCCCGTAGCGATTGCCGGCGAATTCGGCCCACTCCAGCAGCTCACCGTTGGCGATGAGCTTGTCCATCTCCTCGTCGGAGACGAAGAAGTAGTGGACTCCGTGCTTCTCACCGGGGCGCGGCTTGCGTGTCGTCGCCGACACGGAGAGCCAGACCTCGGGGTGTTCCTTGCGCATATGGGCGACGACCGTGCTCTTGCCGACCCCGGAGGGGCCGGAGAGCACGGTCAGCCGCGGACGTTCACTCATGCAGCGATTATTCCAGCAATCCCGGAGTGCCCAGGACTCAGGCGCCGGAGCCGCCGAACTCGCGCTCCAGGGAGGCGATCTGGTTCGAGCCGAGGCCACGCACGCGGCGGCTCTCGGAGATCCCGAGTCGCTCCATGATCTGCTTGGCGCGGACCTTGCCCACGCCCGGCAGGGACTCAAGAAGGGCGGAGACCTTCATCTTGCCGATGACGTCGTTCTCCTGGCCCTGCTTGATGACCTCGTGAAGGGAGGCGCCGGAGTGCTTGAGTCGATTCTTGACCTCGGCCCGCTCCCGGCGAGCCGCGGCGGCCTTTTCGAGCGCGGCTGCGCGCTGTTCAGGGGTAAGGGGCGGAAGAGCCACGCCTACGTCACCTCGGATGTCGAACTGTCGGATACGGACCGGTGAGGAACCTAGTCGCCCCACACCTGGGGAGCTACGAGCAACACGCTCCCCCACTGCCTTGAAGCGTGGGAGGTGCCCCCACTCGACGGAGACTAGCGGGCAAGCGCGCCAGAGTCAGCGAGAACAGCGGAAAAGTCCTGGTCAGCCTCCCTGGAGCCAGACATTTCCGACATACTGCCCCGGATTTGAGAATGTATTCAGACTCAAGGCGCTCCGCGGACACTCATCGGAGGACTGCGGATCGACGGTCGAAGTGCTCGCCGGACCGTCCCGGCGGTCCGGCGAGCGGCGGGCGAAGGCCCTCAGGCGGCCTCGACGGCGGCCCTGATCTCCTCCGCGAAACGCTCCGCGGCCTCCCGCAGCGCGACGACGTCGGGACCGTGACGCAGAACACCCCGGCTCACGTTCGGGACGACGTTGCGCACGGCCGCTCCGAAGACACCCGCCAGATCGCCCGCCGTCGCCCCCTGGGCGCCGATCCCGGGCGCGAGGAGGGGGCCGTTGATGTCGAGGTCGTAGGAGGACAGATCACCGAGCGTGGCACCGACCACGGCGCCGAAGGAGCCGAGCGGCGACTCCCCCGCGTTCTCGGCGGCCAGGTGCCCGAGCACGGTCGCCCCGACGTTCCGGCCGTCGGCACGGACGGCGTGCTGGACCTCACCGCCCTCCGGGTTGGACGTCAGCGCGAGCACGAAGAGTCCGGCGCCGCTCTCGCGGGCCAGTTCCACGGCGGGCTTCAGCGAGCCGTAGCCGAGGTACGGCGAGACGGTCAGCGCGTCCGAGAAGAGCGGCGCGTCCTTGCGCAGGAAGGTCTCCGCGTACGCGGCCATGGTCGAGCCGATGTCGCCGCGCTTGGCGTCCATGACCACCAGGGCACCGGCCGCGCGGGCCTCCTCGACCGACTTCTCCAGCACCGCGATCCCGCGTGAGCCGAAGCGCTCGAAGAACGCGCTCTGCGGCTTGAGGACCGCCACCCGGTCGGCCAGCGCCTCCACGACGGTGCGGCTGAAGCGCTCCAGGCCCGCGATGTCGTCGCCGAGGCCCCAGTCGGTGAGCAGGGACGCGTGCGGGTCGATGCCCACGCACAGGGGCCCGCGCTCGTCCATCGCGCGGCGCAGTCGTGCGCCGAAGGGTTCCAGGCTCATGCGGACTTCCTCACGTCGGCGCCGACCGCGTCGGCGAGGGTGGCGTACGGGCTCGTACGGAGGCGCGCGGCGAGCCCCTTGTGGATGGCGCGGCCCCAGAAGGGACCCTCGTAGATGAAGGCGCTGTAGCCCTGGACCAGCGTGGCGCCGGCCAGGATGCGCTGCCAGGCGTCCTCGGCGTTCTCGATGCCGCCGACGCCCACCAGGGTGATCCGGTCGCCCACGCGCGCGTAGAGGCGGCGCAGGACCTCCAGGGAGCGCGCCTTCAGGGGCGCGCCGGAGAGGCCGCCGGTCTCCTTGACCAGGGAGGCTTCGGACCTCAGGCCGAGGCCCTCGCGCGCGATGGTGGTGTTGGTCGCGATGATGCCGTCGAGTCCGAGCTCCACGGCGAGGTCGGCGACCGCGTCGACGTCCTCGTCGGCGAGGTCGGGAGCGATCTTGACCAGGAGCGGCACGCGGCGGCCGGTGACCGAGCGGTCGGCGGCCTCGCGCACGGCGCTCAGCAGCGGGCGCAGCGCCTCGGTCGCCTGGAGGTTGCGCAGACCGGGTGTGTTCGGGGAGCTGACGTTGACGACGAGGTAGTCGGCGTGCCGGGCAAGTCGCTCGGTCGACTTCACGTAGTCGCCGACGGCCTCCTCCTCGGGGACGACCTTGGTCTTGCCGATGTTGACGCCGACGACCGTCCTGAAGACGGGCGTGCGGGCGGCCAGGCGCTCGGAGACGGCCGCGGAGCCCTCGTTGTTGAACCCCATGCGGTTGATCAGTGCCCGGTCCTCGACGAGGCGGAACAGCCGCTTCTTGGGGTTGCCGGGCTGCGGCTCCCCCGTCACGGTGCCGATCTCGATGTGGTCGAAGCCCAGCATCGACATGCCGTCGATGGCGACGGCGTTCTTGTCAAAGCCGGCCGCCAGCCCGAAGGGGCCGTGCATGCGCAGGCCGAACGCCTCCGTGCGCAGTTCCTCGTGGCGGGGCGCCAGCGCCGCAGCGACGAACGTCCGCAGCACGGGGACGCGGGCGGCCAGACGGATCCAGCGGAAGGCGAGGTGGTGGGCCTGCTCGGGGTCCATCCGTTTGAAAACCAGGCGGAAGAAAAGCTTGTACATCTCTGTGTCCTCGTCAGACGTGTCCTCGTGAGACCCGTGGACCGGTACCTCCTGAGGAGCCTCATGAAGAGGGGGACACCGTTTCCGGTGTCCCCCTCGGGGCTGCTAGTCGCGGGCCGCGATCAGATGCTCGGCGTGTTCCTGGAGCGAGCGCACGCCCACGTCGCCGTGGTTGAGCGCGTCGATCCCCTGGACGGCGGCGGCGAGCGCCTGGACCGTGGTGAGGCAGGGCACGGAGCGGGCCACCGCGGCCGTACGGATGTCGTAGCCGTCGAGGCGGCCGCCGGTGCCGTACGGCGTGTTGACGATGAGGTCGACCTGGCCGTCGTGGATCAGCTGGACGATGGTCTTCTCGCCGTTCGGGCCCTCGCCCTCGCTCTGCTTGCGCACGATCGTGGCGTTGATGCCGTTGCGCTTGAGGACCTCGGCGGTGCCGGACGTCGCGAGCAGCTCGAAGCCGTGGGCGACGAGCTCACGCGCCGGGAAGATCATCGAGCGCTTGTCGCGGTTGGCGACCGAGATGAAGGCGCGGCCCTTGGTCGGCAGCGGACCGTACGCGCCCGCCTGCGACTTGGCGTAGGCCGTGCCGAACACCGAGTCGATGCCCATGACCTCACCGGTGGAGCGCATCTCCGGGCCGAGCACCGTGTCGACGCCGCGCCCGTGGATGTCGCGGAAGCGCGACCACGGCATGACGGCCTCCTTGACGGAGATCGGCGCGTCGAGCGGCAGGGTGCCGCCGTCGCCGTTCGCGGGCAGCAGGCCCTCGGCCCGCAACTCGGCGACGGTCGCGCCGAGCGAGATGCGGGCGGCGGCCTTCGCCAGCGGCACCGCGGTCGCCTTCGACGTGAAGGGGACGGTACGCGAGGCGCGCGGGTTGGCCTCGAGGACGTAGAGGATGTCGCCGGCCATCGCGAACTGGATGTTGATCAGACCGCGGACGCCGACGCCCTTCGCGATGGCCTCCGTGGAGGCCCGCAAGCGCTTGATGTCGAAGCCGCCGAGCGTGATCGGGGGCAGGGCGCACGCCGAGTCGCCGGAGTGGATGCCGGCCTCCTCGATGTGCTCCATGACGCCGCCGAGGTAGAGCTCCTCGCCGTCGTAGAGCGCGTCGACGTCGATCTCGATCGCGTCGTCGAGGAAGCGGTCGACCAGGACCGGCCGGGAGGGGCTGATCTCGGTGGACTCGGCGATGTAGGACGACAGCCGGGTCTCGTCGTAGACGATCTCCATGCCGCGCCCGCCGAGGACGTACGAGGGGCGCACCAGGACCGGGTAGCCGATCTCGTCGGCGATGGCCTTGGCCTCGGCGAAGGTGGTGGCCGTGCCGTGCTTGGGGGCCGGCAGGCCCGCCTCGGCGAGGACGCGGCCGAAGGCGCCGCGGTCCTCGGCGGCGTGGATCGCCTCGGGGGACGTGCCGACGACCGGCACGCCGTTGTCCTTGAGCGCCTGCGACAGGCCCAGCGGGGTCTGGCCGCCGAGCTGCACGACCACACCCGCGATCGGGCCGGCCAGCGACTCCGCGTGGACGATCTCCAGGACGTCCTCGAGGGTCAGCGGCTCGAAGTACAGACGGTCGGAGGTGTCGTAGTCGGTCGACACGGTCTCCGGGTTGCAGTTGACCATCACGGTCTCGTAGCCGGCGTCGCTGAGCGCGAAGGAGGCGTGGACGCAGGAGTAGTCGAACTCGATGCCCTGGCCGATGCGGTTCGGGCCGGAGCCCAGGATGATCACCGCGGGCTTCTCGCGCGGGGCGACCTCCGTCTCCTCGTCGTAGGAGGAGTAGAAGTACGGCGTCTTCGCGGCGAACTCGGCGGCGCAGGTGTCCACCGTCTTGTACACCGGGCGCACGCCGAGCGCGTGCCGCACCTCACGGACGACGTCCTCGCGCAGCCCGCGGATCTCGGCGATCTGGGCGTCGGAGAAGCCGTGCCGCTTGGCCTCGGCGAGCAGCTCCGGGTCCAGCTTCTCGGCGGCGGCCAGCTCGTCCGCGAGCTCCTTGATCAGGAAGAGCTGGTCGACGAACCAGGGGTCGATCTTCGTCGCCTCGAAGACCTCCTCGGGCGTGGCGCCCGCGCGGACGGCCTGCATGACGGAGTTGATGCGCCCGTCGGTGGGCCGGACGGCCTCGCGCAGCAGCTCGGCCTTGTCGCCGGGCTCACCGACGAAGGTGAACTGGCTGCCCTTCTTCTCCAGGGAGCGCAGCGCCTTCTGGAGCGCCTCGGTGAAGTTGCGGCCGATCGCCATGGCCTCGCCGACCGACTTCATGGTCGTGGTCAGCGTGGAGTCGGCGGAGGGGAACTTCTCGAAGGCGAAACGCGGGGCCTTCACGACGACGTAGTCGAGGGTCGGCTCGAAGGACGCCGGGGTCTTCTCGGTGATGTCGTTCGGGATCTCGTCGAGCGTGTAGCCGACGGCGAGCTTGGCCGCGATCTTGGCGATCGGGAAGCCGGTCGCCTTGGAGGCCAGCGCCGAGGAGCGCGAGACGCGCGGGTTCATCTCGATGACGATGATGCGGCCGTCGTCGGGGTTGACCGCGAACTGGATGTTGCAGCCGCCGGTGTCGACGCCGACCTCGCGGATGATCGCGATGCCGATGTCGCGCAGCCGCTGGTACTCGCGGTCGGTCAGCGTCATCGCCGGCGCGACGGTGATGGAGTCGCCGGTGTGCACGCCCATCGGGTCGAAGTTCTCGATGGAGCAGACGACCACGACGTTGTCGTTCTTGTCGCGCATCAGCTCCAGCTCGTACTCCTTCCAGCCGAGGATGGACTCCTCCAGGAGCACCTCGGTGGTCGGGGAGAGCGTGAGGCCCTGGCCGGCGATGCGGCGCAGTTCCTCCTCGTCGTGGGCGAAGCCGGAGCCGGCGCCGCCCATGGTGAAGGAGGGGCGGACGACGACGGGGTACCCGCCGAGCGTCTCGACGCCCGCCAGGACGTCGTCCATGGAGTGGCAGATGACGGACCGGGCGGACTCGCCGTGGCCGATCTTCTCGCGCACGGCCTCCACGACGCCCTTGAAGAGGTCGCGGTCCTCGCCCTTGTTGATCGCCTCGACGTTGGCGCCGATGAGCTCGACGCCGTACTTCGCGAGCACACCCTGCTCGTGCATCGAGATCGCGGTGTTGAGCGCCGTCTGACCACCGAGGGTGGGCAGCAGCGCGTCGGGGCGCTCCTTGGCGATGATCTTCTCGACGAACTCCGGGGTGATCGGCTCGACGTAGGTGGCGTCGGCGATCTCCGGGTCGGTCATGATCGTCGCCGGGTTGGAGTTCACGAGGATGACCCGCAGGCCCTCGGACTTCAGGACCCGGCAGGCCTGGGTGCCGGAGTAGTCGAACTCGGCGGCCTGGCCGATGACGATCGGGCCGGAGCCGATGACCAGGACGGACTGGATATCGGTGCGCTTAGGCACGCTGGCCCTCCATCAGGGATACGAAGCGGTCGAACAGGTAGGCGGCGTCGTGCGGGCCGGCTGCCGCTTCGGGGTGGTACTGGACGCTGAAGGCCGGCTGGTCGAGCAGCTGGAGGCCCTCCACCACGTTGTCGTTGAGGCAGACGTGGGAGACCTCGGCGCGGCCGTAGGGGGTGTCGGACACCTTGTCGAGCGGGGCGTCGACGGCGAAGCCGTGGTTGTGCGCGGTGACCTCGACCTTGCCGGTCGTGCGGTCCTGCACCGGCTGGTTGATGCCGCGGTGGCCGTACTTCAGCTTGTAGGTGCCGAAGCCGAGCGCACGGCCCAGGATCTGGTTGCCGAAGCAGATGCCGAAGAGCGGGGTCCTGCGCTCCAGCACCGCCTGCATGACCGCGACCGGGCCGTCGGCGGTGGCCGGGTCGCCCGGACCGTTGGAGAAGAACACGCCGTCGGGGTTCACGGCGAAGACGTCCTCGGCCGTGGCGGTCGCGGGCAGGACGTGCACCTCGATGCCGCGCTCGGCCATCCGCTGCGGGGTCATGCCCTTGATGCCCAGGTCGACCGCGGCGACGGTGAACTTCTTCTCGCCGATCGCGGGGACGACGTACGTCTCCTTGGTGGCGACCTCGGCGGAGAGGTTCGCGCCCTTCATCTCGGGCGCCTGGCGCACCTCGGCGAGCATGGTGCCCTCGTCGGGCAGGGCGTTGCCGGAGAAGATGCCGACGCGCATGGCGCCGCGCTCGCGCAGGTGGCGGGTGAGGGCGCGGGTGTCGATCCCGCTGATGCCGACGACGCCCTGGTGGCGCAGCTCCTCGTCCAGCGAGCGCTTGGCCCGCCAGTTGGAGGGCACGCGCGCGGGGTCGCGTACGACATAGCCGGAGACCCAGATGCGCTGCGACTCGGGGTCCTCGTCGTTGACGCCGGTGTTGCCGACGTGCGGGGCGGTCATCACCACGACCTGGCGGTGGTACGACGGGTCGGTGAGGGTCTCCTGGTAGCCGGTCATGCCGGTGGAGAACACCGCTTCGCCGAAGGTCTCCCCCACGGCCCCGTAGGCACGGCCGCGGAAGATCCGGCCGTCCTCCAGGACGAGTACCGCGGGAACCTTCGAGGCTCCCCTTGTGGAGGTCGTCATCGTGCGCCTTCCGTTTCCGTCTTGTTGATCATGGAGTTGATTGCGTCGACCCAGTCGCCGTGCTCGGCCGAGCGGTCCGAACGGATGCCGGAGTCGATCAGCCTCTCGCCGTGCGCCCAGGTGACGACCAGCAGCCCGCCCTCGGTGAGGACCTTGCCCGCGATGCCCTTGTCGAGCCGGGCCTCGCGCAGCGCGGCGGCCGGGACGAAGAAGTCGGTGGCGCCGGGGCGCACGACGTCCAGTCCCTCGTCCGTCAGGGTGAGCTCGACCCGGCTGCGGGTGCCCAGGCCGTGCGCCACGATCCGGTCGAGCCACTGCCCGGCGGTGGTGGATCCGTGGTAGCGGCCGCTCATGCTCAGTCTGGCCGGGCCGGGGTGTTCCGGCACTCCAGGCGCCTGCGGCTGACCGGCCGCGTCGAGGGTGCCGGCCGACGGACGGGTGGGCAGCTCGGGCAGGTCTCCCTGGAGGGTGCCGCGCCACTTCCAGCCCTCGCGCATCAGCCAGTAGACGAGTGCGACGAACAGGGCGAGGCCCACGAGCCAGCCGATCCGGGCGGCCCAGTCGGTCACTTCCGCCGACTTCTGTTCGGCGGCCATCGAGATGAGAGGTGTCACGCGAGCTTCCCGTCGACGAGGGTGGCCTTGCCCCGCAGCCAGGTGTGCGTGACCCGGCCCGGCAGCTCGCGGCCCTCGTAGGGGGTGTTGCGGCTGCGCGAGGCGAAGCCCGCGGGGTCCACGGCCCCACGGTATGCCGTGTCCACCAGCGTGAGGTTCGCGGGCTCACCAGCCGAGACGGGACGTCCGTGACCGGCGGCCCGGCCGATCAGCGCGGGCTTGACGGACATGCGGTCGGCGACACCGGCCCAGTCGAGCAGCCCGGTCTCCACCATCGTCTGCTGGACGACGGACAGGGCGGTCTCCAGGCCGACCATGCCCATCGCCGCCGCGGCCCACTCGCAGTCCTTGTCCTCGTGCGGGTGCGGCGCGTGGTCGGTGGCGACGATGTCGATCGTGCCGTCGGCGAGGGCCTCGCGCAGGGCCATGACGTCGCGCTCGGTGCGCAGCGGCGGGTTGACCTTGTAGACCGGGTTGTAGGTGCGCACCAGCTCGTCGGTGAGCAGGAGGTGGTGCGGGGTCACCTCGGCGGTGACGTCGATGCCGCGGGACTTGGCCCAGCGGACGATCTCGACGGACCCGGCGGTCGAGAGGTGGCAGATGTGGACGCGCGAGCCGACGTGCTCGGCGAGCAGGACGTCCCGGGCGATGATCGACTCCTCGGCCACCGCCGGCCACCCGCCGAGGCCCAGCTCGGCCGAGACGACGCCCTCGTTCATCTGGGCGCCCTCGGTGAGGCGGGGCTCCTGGGCGTGCTGGGCGACGACGCCGCCGAATGCCTTCACGTACTCCAGCGCGCGGCGCATGATCACCGCGTCGTCCACGCACTTGCCGTCGTCGGAGAACACGGTCACGCCGGCCGCGGACTCGTGCATGGCGCCCAGCTCGGCGAGCTTCTTGCCCTCCAGGCCGACGGTGACGGCGCCGATGGGCTGCACGTCGCAGTAGCCGTGCTCCTGCCCGAGCCGGTAGACCTGCTCGACGACGCCGGCGGTGTCGGCGACGGGGAAGGTGTTGGCCATGGCGAAGACGGCGGTGTAGCCACCACAGGCCGCGGCGCGGGTTCCGGTGAGCACGGTCTCGGAGTCCTCGCGGCCCGGCTCGCGCAGGTGGGTGTGCAGGTCGACGAGTCCCGGAAGGAGCACCTTGCCGTCGGCCTCGACGACCTCGGCGCCGTCGGCGGACAGCCCGGTGCCCACGGCCTCGACGACCTCGCCGTCGATCAGCACGTCCTGCGGCTCGCCGCCGAGCACCTTCGCACCACGGATCAGGATCTTGCTCATCTGTCTTACTTCTCCTCGAGGGTGCGGGCGTGGGTGACGGCGGGCTCGTTGCCGCCGAGCAGCAGGTACAGGACGGCCATCCGGATGGAGACGCCGTTGGCGACCTGCTCGACGACGGTGCAGCGGTCGGAGTCGGCGACCTCGGCGGTGATCTCCATACCGCGGACCATCGGGCCGGGGTGCATCACGATGGCGTGCTCGGGCATCCGCGCCATGCGGTCGCCGTCGAGGCCGTAGCGCCGCGAGTACTCGCGCTCGGTCGGGAAGAACGCCGCGTTCATCCGCTCGCGCTGGACGCGCAGCATCATCACGGCGTCGGACTTGGACAGGGTGCTGTCGAGGTCGTACGAGATCTCGCACGGCCAGGACCCGACGCCGACGGGCACCAGGGTCGGCGGGGCGACGAGGGTGACCTCGGCGCCGAGGGTGTGCAGCAGGTCGACGTTGGAGCGGGCGACGCGGCTGTGCAGGACGTCGCCGACGATCGTGATGCGCTTGCCGGACAGGTCCTGGCCGATGCCGGCGTCACGGCCGACGAGGCGGCGCCGCATGGTGAAGGCGTCGAGCAGGGCCTGCGTGGGGTGCTGGTGGGTGCCGTCGCCGGCGTTGATGACGGCGGCGTCGATCCAGCCGGAGGTGGCCAGCCGGTAGGGGGCTCCGGAGGCGCCGTGCCGGATGACGACGGCGTCGACGCCCATGGCTTCGAGGGTCTGGGCGGTGTCCTTGAGGGACTCGCCCTTGGAGACGCTCGACCCCTTGGCGGTGAAGTTGATGACGTCCGCCGAGAGGCGCTTCTCGGCGGCCTCGAAGGAGATCCGGGTCCGGGTCGAGTCCTCGAAGAAGAGGTTCACGACGGTGCGGCCGCGCAGGGTCGGCAGCTTCTTGATCGGCCGGTCGGCGACCCGGGCCATCTCCTCGGCGGTGTCGAGGATCAGGACGGCGTCGTCGCGGGTGAGGTCGGCGGCCGAGATGAGATGACGCTGCATCTGTCAGGCTCCGTAAGGCAGTTCAGGAGGATTCGGGCATGCGGGGGCGCGCAGGGCACTCGTGGGGCGTACGGCGGTGCCGTACGGCGGAGTGCTACTGCCGCTCGCCCGGGGCGGTCCGCTTGGCGCCGAGCAGCACGGTGTCGCGACCGTCCTCCTCGGCGAGCTGGACCTTGACCGCCTCCCGCAACGACGTGGGGAGGTTCTTGCCGACGTAGTCGGCGCGGATGGGCAGTTCGCGGTGGCCGCGGTCGACGAGGACGGCGAGCTGCACGGCGCGCGGACGGCCGATGTCGTTCAACGCGTCGAGCGCGGCGCGGATGGTGCGGCCGGAGAAGAGCACGTCGTCGACGAGGACGACCAGGCGGCCGTCGATGCCGTCACCGGGGATCTCGGTGCGGGCCAGCGCGCGCGGCGGGTGCATGCGCAGGTCGTCGCGGTACATGGTGATGTCGAGGGAGCCGACCGGGATCTTTCGGCCGGTGATCTCTTCGAGCTTGGCCGCGAGCCTGCGGGCCAGGAAGACGCCTCGGGTCGGAATGCCGAGGAGCACCACGTCGTCGGCGCCCTTGGCGCGCTCGACGATCTCGTGGGCGATGCGGGTCAGCACCCGCGCGATGTCGGGGCCCTCGAGAACGGGCCGGGCATCGGACTCGTGCTGCTGCTTGTCCTGCTCTGTGTCCATACGAAACGGACCTCCTTCTCCGCCTCACGGGACGGATCATTAAAGGACGTCGGAATTGCGCCATCGACCTTACCAGCCCGGCAACGCCCCTGATCACATCCCTTTGAGCCACCGCGCGTGACTCCCACGGAAGGGTCGGTGCGAACCGTTCGGCTTGACGGGGAAGAGTAACGCTGCGTAACCTCACAGTGAGTCACCAGAGTCACCAGCCGCGCGGCGGAGCCGCACGTTGATACAGCGTCCGGGGAGCTATATGTCCAGCGAATACGCCAAACAGCTCGGGGCCAAGCTCCGCGCCATCCGCACCCAGCAGGGCCTTTCCCTCCACGGCGTCGAGGAGAAGTCCCAGGGTCGTTGGAAGGCGGTCGTGGTCGGATCGTACGAGCGCGGAGACCGCGCGGTCACCGTGCAGCGCCTCGCGGAGCTGGCGGACTTCTACGGAGTGCCGGTGCAGGAGCTGCTGCCGGGCACCACGCCGGGCGGAGCCGCCGAGCCGCCGCCGAAGCTCGTCCTCGACCTGGAGCGTCTTGCCCACGTCCCGGCGGAGAAGGCAGGTCCTCTCCAGCGGTACGCGGCCACGATCCAGTCGCAGCGCGGTGACTACAACGGCAAGGTGCTGTCGATCCGCCAGGACGACCTGCGCACCCTCGCGGTCATCTACGACCAGTCGCCCTCGGTCCTCACCGAGCAGCTGATCAGCTGGGGTGTCCTCGACGCGGACGCGCGTCGCGCCGTCACCCACGAAGAGGCCTGAGCCCTTCGCACCACTCAGCAGAAACGTGCCGCCGGGGTGGCCGGAACCATGGTGTTCCGGCCACCCCGGCGGCTTTCTGAGCGCCTCAGGAGCCTCCCGGGCACGGATACGCCGAAGGGCCCGCAGCATGATCT
>NZ_BAABKB010000044.1:0-100858 GCF_039543605.1 Streptomyces siamensis
GCGACCCCCTCGGGGGTCGCCCGGTGCCGCGCGTAAACACCTCGTTGCGCCTCGGCTACGAACAAGAGAGAGTGATCGATCGTATATTATGCTGGGGCCTCATGAGGAGGCGAGAAACAACGATGACGGGCAACGTAATCACCCTGCACGGTCGAGGCGCCACGCGGAGACGACTTCCCGACGAGGTGGCGAGCTACGTCCGTGAGCTGATCATCTCCGGCGAGGTGCGCGCGGGCGAGTTCCTGCGCATCGAGCCCATCGCCGAGGCGGTGGGCGTCAGCAACACACCGGTCCGAGAAGGCATGCTGGCTCTCCAGAGCGAGGGCTTCGTCCAACTGGTCCCGCGCCGGGGCTTCATCGTCGCCCCCTTCACTCAGCAGGACATCCGGGATCTGTTCTGGACCCAGGCACACCTGGCCGGCGAGTTGGCCGCGCGCGCTGCCAGGAAGATCACGGCAGAACAGATCGCCAGGCTCGAGGCGATCCTCGCCGAGCACGAGAAGGCCATCGCCGCGGGCGACGAAGAACGCATCGCCGGCTTCGGCCACGCCTTCCACCGGGAGATCAACCTGGCGGCGGACTCACACCGCCTCACTCTCCTGCTCAACTCGGCCGTCCAGCATGTGCCGAACCGCTTCTACGCGACGATCGAGGGTCAGGTCGCCGCCACCAGGCACGCACACCCCCTCCTGCTCGACGCGCTGCGCACGGGCGACGCAGGCGAGGCGAGGGCACTCATGCAGCGACACATCGCCGAGGGTGCAGACCACCTGGTCGAGGCCCTCGATGAGCGCGGGCTGTGGAGCAGGTGGGAATCGGCGTCCTGAGTGGCCTACGCATCGCCTCTGGGAGCGTCGGACCCGCCCACCACCGGGAGGAGTTGCGTGTTGTGCTCACCGACGGCGGGGGCGGGCAGGGGATCCAGGCGCCCGCCGTCGACGACGATGGGTGATTTCGGCGCCAGGTGCGGGCCCACTCCGGGCTGGTCGACCTCGTCGAACAGGTCGCTCTTTCGCAGCGCGGCACCGCCGTCACGGCCGAGCTCCTCGAAGCTCCGGTAGCGTTCCCAAAGGATCCGGTGAAGGTCCAGGATCTCGGCCGCTTCGGCGAACCGGGTACCGCCGAACCAGCGCGCCAGCAGGGTCGAGATCAGCTCGCGGTGTTCGTATCGCTGCGACTCGCTGGAGAAGTCGATGTCCAGGGCGCCGGCGAGGCCCTCGAACGCGGCCGTCAGACCGGTCGCGGTCAACAGCTTGGTCCAGTGCCGCTTCGTCAGGATCACGACCATCAGCCGTACGCCGTCCGCGGTCACGAAGTCACGGCCGTAGGTGCCGAAGACGTCGTTGCCGGACTTCGCGCGCTCGTGGTTCGTGACCTGCGCCTCGGCCAGATAGCCGAGGTTGCCCGCCGTGGCGAGCGCGACGTCCTCCAGCGCGACCCGGATCTCCCGGCCCCGGCCGCCGACCAGCCGCTCCCGCTCCGCGGCGAGCAGGCCGACCGCCAGATACAGGCCGGCCGCGATGTCCCAGGCGGGCAGCACGTGGTTCACCGGCGCGGCACTGCCCGGCGCTCCGGTGATCAGGGGGAACCCGGTGGCGGCCTGGACCGTGTAGTCCACTCCGGCACCGCCGTCGGCACGCCCCTGCAGGACCACGTGGATCACGTCGGGACGCAGCGCGCTGAGCGCCTCGTAGCCCAGTTCCGGGTATCTGTCGCTGTTGCTCACGACCACACACGGACCGCCCCGCACGATCAGGTCCACCACGCGCCGGCGGTCCGCCGCGGATTCCATGTCGACGGCGACGGCGCGCTTGCCCTTGTTCAGGCCCGACCAGTACAGACTGGTTCCGGAGTCGGCCAGCGGCCATCTGGTCCGGTCCGCCGCGCCGCCGAGGGGTTCGACCCGGATCACGTCGGCGCCCAACTGAGCGAGCGTGAGCCCGCACAGAGGCGTGGCCACGTAGCTCGAGATCTCGACAACCCTGAGGCCGGACAGGAGCCCCTCCTGCGGGGGCAGTTCTTCAGGAGGCATGGTCATCCCTTCGACCCGGCGACGTACGCAGGGCTGTCACTGTCGGAACCCAACCAACATATATGATATTTCCAAACCTCGGAAGGGTCGTCCGGTCGCCGAAGTCGCAGCCGCACCCGGCCGCGCTCTGCGCTCATATGGATGCCGACAAATTCGGGCAAGATATGGCGAGCTGGACCGGATACAGCCACCCGCAATCCGTCTCACCGTCCCCGCCGAACCAGCCCGGGTCGGCTCCTGAATAAGATATATGATTATTGAATACCCTGAAAGAGAGGGAGGCGTCATGGCAGGTGCTCCGTTCTCAGAGAAGTACTGGAACTCGATCGAGACCATTTCCGCCGCGGAGGCACGGGCAGTCCAGGATGAGCGCGTGCGGGAACAGATTGCCCATCTGGCCGCGAACAGCGCCTTCTACCGCGAGAAGTTCTCACAGCACCATGTCGATGTCACGAAGGTCAGGACGGTCGAGGATCTGGCCGGTCTTCCGTTCACCGAGAAGCAGGAGCTCCGTGACAGTCTGGCGAGTTTTCCGCCGCTGGGAGCCCATGTCGCTGTGGACGATTCCGACATCGTGCAGATTCAGGCGTCGTCCGGCACCACGGGGAGCCCGTCGTACGTGGGGCTCACCGCGAGCGACGTCGTCACCTGGTGCGAACTCGGGGCGCGGGCACTGTATGCGAACGGATTCCGGCCGGGTGACCGGCTGCTGCACGCCTTCGGCATGAGCAAGGGGTTCGTCGGTGGACTGCCGATCGTCCAGATTCTGCAGTACATGGGCATCGTCGACATCCCGATCGGCGCGGAGGCCGGCGCGGAGCGGCTGCTGCGCGTGCAGGCGGATCAGCGGCCCAACGCCCTGATCGGCACCCCGTACTTCCTCACCCACCTCGCCGAGCAGGCGCCGAAGATCGTCGGTCGCGCCGCCCGCGAACTCGGTGTCCGCGCGATCAGTGTCGGCGGTGAGCCCGGCGGCGGCCTGCCCGCGGTGCGCGAGAACCTTGAGACGTTGTGGGGCGCGACCGCGCGCGAGATGCTCGGGGGAACCGACATCGCCTGCACGTACTGGGGTGAGTGCGAGGCGGGCGACGGGATGCACTTCCTCTCACCGGACCTCATGGTCGCCGAGCTGATCGACCCCGAGACCGGTGAGCAGGTCGCACCGGTCGAGGGCGCGCAGGGCGAGCTCGTCTACACGGCCCTGCGCCGCCAGGCCTCTCCCCTGCTGCGCTTTCGCACCAGGGACCACGTCGTGGTCACCGGAACCGACTGCTCCTGCGGTCGAACCGGCTACAAGGTCCGCTGCATCGGCCGCACGGACGACATGCTGATCGTGCGCGGAATCAACGTCTTCCCGTCCGCGATCAAGCAGCTGGTTCTGGAGATGATGCCGGCGACCACCGGGGAGATGCGGATCCAGGCGGACTTCGAGGGGCACTCGACCCAGCGTCCGCTCCCCCTGGTCGTCGAGCACGCCTCCGGCTTGAGCCAGGACCAGCAGCAGGACCTGCGCGCCGCGCTCGAACAGCGGATCCGCTCGGCCCTCAATGTGAAGACGGTCGTCGAGCTCGTCCCCGACGGGACGCTGAAGCGCCCGGACCACGTCAAGGTCGCACTGATCGAGCGCGTCTTGTCGTAGCCGCGGCCCCGGACCCTACGACACTGCCCGCAGGGTGGCAGACCCTCGGGCTGCCCGGTGGCCACCGGGCGGTGGGTGGCCCGCCCGCCGGGGTCACGTCAAAGTGATCCCACCGGCGGACACATATAATCGGTTGATGCATAAGCGGGCTACAACTGACGACCCTGGGGTGCCCGGGGTGCCGCCGGAAGACTTGATGATCGCCGTGGAGCAGCTGGTCCGCTACGTACGCAAGAGCGCCACTGCCGGCGGCCTGAGCACCGCGGCATCCTCCGCGATCGCCCGACTGGGCCGGGAAGGCCCCCAGCGACTGACCACGCTGGCCCGGGCCGAGGGAGTCACTCAGCCGAACATGACCCAGCTCGTCAGCCGTATGGAACGTGGCGGGCTGGTGCGGCGGGTCGCCGATCCCAGCGACGGCCGGGTGGTGCTGGTGGAAGCCACCGAGACCGGTCTGGAGATCTTCCGGCAGCGTCACGCCGAGCGCGCCCAGGCCTTGCAGCAGCTCATCGAGGAGCTGGCCGAGCCGGAACAGCACGCGGTGAAGGTCGCGCTCCCGGCCCTGACCCGCGCGATCCAGGATCGTCAGTCACGTTCCTGAACCTTCTGTTCGTCCAGGTGCTCTCCCGACGCGAACCCTTCACCCCACTCCGACCGCCCGGTGCCGGCCGGTCACGCGCTGGTCACTGATCGCGGATGCCAGGTCCTCCACGGCGTGGGTGACATGGGCGAAGACCTCACGCTCGCACATCCCGGACGGTGTGGTGTCCGCGAGTTCGACGCTCAAGAGGTCGTGCAGCTCAGCGGTCAGTCCGGGAGCCGGCATCCTGCCCGTCTCCGCGGCTTCGGCCAGTTCGGACAACTCCTCCTGCAAGGACTCCGCGTAGCGAGCGACTGAGGGAACTCCCGGCTGCCGCGGACCCGGCGCATGGGCGGCCAGCAGGGCCGATCCCTTGGCGAGTTCGCGGGTCGAGCGGGAGAGCTCCTCCAGTTCGGGGCCGCTCCACCGGGCTCGGTGGTGGACCGGTTCGGACGTGGCGTTGGCGGCGGCTTCCTGGAAGTGGCGGCGGGCGACGCGGGCTTCGTGCCCCATCCTGTCCAGGGCCGCCCGGTCGGCGCCTGCGGGGTCGGCCCAAGCGGCTGCGAGGGCGCCGAGGTACCGGCCTTCGATCCGGGTCCAGTTCCCCAGCAGCCGGGGCAGTCGCTTGCTGTGCCAGGTGGGCCACAGCATGTAGACGATCATGGCGATGGCGGCGCCGATCAGCGTGTCGACGGTGCGGCTCCACGCGCTGGCGCCTTCTCCGCCGATGTAGGCCACCACGGCCGTGATGCAGATGATCGTCGGCGGCTGCCCCATGCTGCGGAAGGCCAGGTAGCCGAAGATCAGCAGGACCACGATGACGGAGTGCAGCAGCTTGTCGTGGGGCAGCATGGTCAGGGCCCAGCCGAGGAAGCCGCCGACGATGGCACCGGCGCTCCGGCTGATGCCGCGGCCGATGGTGTGCTCGAAGGTGGGGACCAGGACGACCGCGGCCGTCAGGAAGGCCCAGACGGCGTGGTGCGCCACACCGATGCCGCCCCAGTCACCGCTGGCGCGGCCGACGGCCTCGGCGAGGGTGGCCGCGACCGCGAGGCGCAGAGCGTGCCGGAAGGCGGGGGATTCCCAGCCGAGTTCGGCACGCAGTTGCCGCAGTCCACGAGCGAGGAAGCCGGACTGGGCGTGCTGCTTGGCCAGTTCGGTGTGCTGCCAGGAGGCACCGGCATCGCCGGAGTCGGACAGCGAGGCGATCCGTTCCGCTTCGGTGAGGCTCTCCACGAGGCCCCGCAGCGTGCGTGCCGGGGGCTCACCGGGTCGCGGCTCCAGCTGGCGCCGCGCGCGTTCGTCCGTCGTGGCAGCGACCGTTCGGCCGGTTCGCACGGCCGAGGCGATCTCGGACAGGACGTCCGCGACGGCGGCGCAGCGCGCCTTGCGGGTGTCGGGGTCCAGGCCGGTGGGCGCCTCGAGGGCGCGCAGGTATCGCACGATGCGTTCCGCCTCGCCGACCAGCGCGAACAGGGGTGCGGCCGCGGCGCGGCAGCGCTGCGGCAGGACGGTCAGCGCCTGCCGTGCGGTGAGCGTCGGCTGGGGCCATGGCTGGCCCGGGGCGCCGCCGTCCGCGTACGCCCTGGCATCGGCGGCGAGCGCGTCGTAGAGCGCCGCCACAGCATCGCGCTGGCCCGCGAACCGAGGGCCGTAGGGCGGGATCAGATGGCAGACGAAGCCGATGCCGCCTCCGACGGCGAGCCACTTCACCTCGCTCAGCCCCGTGGAGATGTCGGGCGAGATGTCGGCGAAGGCCACCATCATGATCATCATGATGATCACCCTCATTCCCGGGCCGATGCCGAGGGTCAGCAGCATGCCGCCGACGAATGTGCCGAGGAAGGCCAGAACGTAGAGGAGCCACGGGATGTCGTGCAGATGGACGCCCACGAGCGGACCGGCGACACAGAGCAGGAGCGTACTCACGGCTGAGATGACCACGCGGTTGCGCCGGCGGGGGACGAGCGAGCCCATGCCGGTGAACCAGGCGCCGATCGTCACCATCGGATTGTTCAGGAAGTAGCTGACGACCGTGGCGACGACGACGGCAACGGCGACCCGCAGCAGCGCCTCCGGGTTCTGCAGGGGCCGCCCCAGCTTGAAGCCGTGGCGCGCGGCGTGCAGAACAGCGCGCCTGTAGTGGGTCCACATGGCGGTGTATCACTTCTTTCCGTGTGAGCACGGAGGCGCCGGGTACGCGGGGACGGACCCGGCACCTCTCATGACGGTGGTGCACGACGGCCGTTGGCCGGACACGGACCTCGATCAGTCGAAGAGCACGACTCCGCGGAGGTTCTTGCCCGCGTGGAGATCGTGGTAGCCCTGCTGGATCTCGTCGAGCTTGTACGTCCGGGTGATCATGTCGTCGAGGTTGAGCTTGCCGGCCCGGTAGAGGTCCAGCAGGCGATTGACGTCATGGTTGCCGTTGGTGCCACCGAACAGCGAGCCCACCAGGTGCTTCTGGTTCAGCGTCAGGTTGGACAGCGGGATCGGCGCCTCGTCGGCGGAGTGCGGGGCCACCGACGCCACCACGACGGTGCCGGCCTTGCGGATGGCACGCAGCGCCGCGCCCACGATGGACGAGTCACGGACACCGATGGCGATGACCGCCGAGTCCGCACCCTGACCGTGGGTGAGCTCCTTGGCGAGCTCGGCGGCCTCCTCGACCGACCCGGCGGCGTGCGTCGCGCCGAACAGCTTGGCCGTCTCCTGCTTGAACGGCACCGGGTCCACCGCGACGATGTTGGCCGCACCGGCGTGCAGGGCGCCCTGGAGGGCAGCCGCGCCGATCCCGCCGGCACCGACGACCAGCACGGTCTCGCCCGGCTGTACTCGCGCCAGGTTGACGGCCGAGCCCCAGCCGGTGCTGACCGCGCACCCGACGAGGCAGGCCTTGTCCAGCGGGATGTCCTTGTCGATCTTCACGACCGAGTTCAGCGACACCGTGGTCGTCTCCACGAAGGTGGAGATGCCGCACATCTGCCCGACCGGGGCACCGTCCGTGGTGTGCAGCCGGAAGGAGCCGTCGGTCCAGCGCGGGCCGCGCAGGATGCCGTCCTTCAGGTCGCACAGGTTCTCCATCCCCGTGGCACACCAGCGGCAGTGCCCGCAGGACGGGATCGCGGTGAAGACGACGTGGTCGCCCTCCTTGATGCCCTTGCTGTTCGGGAAGGCCTTCGTGACGATGCCCGCGCCCTCGTGACCGAGCGCGAAGGGATAGGTGCCGACCGGGACGTCGGACATGTGGTGGCTGTCCGAGTGGCACAGGCCCGAGGCCACGAGCTTCACCTGGACCTCGTCCTGGCGGGGGTCGTCCAGCTCCAGGTCCACGACCTCCAGCTCGCCGGGGGTCTGGCGAATCACTGCTCCACGCGTCTGCATCGAATGATCTCCTTTGTCGAACTGATATCGCTGTACGCTGCGTGGCCCGTCCTCATCGCGGGTGCACCGGCGAGGAGGGGCCGGTCTGCGGGGATTCGGTCCCTTGTCGGCCGCAGGGTCGGTGCGGCCCTACGGCTGTGGGCCTATGGCTTCGATTCGAGGCGCGGCGTCATCGCCTCGAAGATCAGGCCCAGCCGCTCCGGGCTCAGCGCCTCGCTGATCACCATGGCCGGCGTGTTGTACCGCGCGGACAGCTCGTCGATCGACTTCTGGAGGTCGTCGGTCTCGATCTCGTAGATCGCGAGGTAGCTCCACGGGTAGGGCGCCTCGTTGCGCTGGGCGTCGGCAAGCTTGAACCGCTGTGCGCTGACGAAGCCCGGCACGGCGAGCGCGTCGTGGACGTGGGTGTTCGTGTACCACTCGTTGTATTCGTCCTCCTTGCCCTCCACCGGGTTGGTCAGAACGACATAGCTGTACCTGGGCATTGCGCCTTCTTCTTGATGAGTGATGGACAGGTGATCCGTCTTCGTCTCGGCGGAACCGCGGAAGACGGACGACTGGGTGTTCAGCGGTCGAGCAGGGTGATGACGGACTTGGTCTCGAGGTATTCCTCGAGGCCTTCCAGGCCGTTCTCGCGGCCCCAGCCGGACTGCTTGTAGCCGCCGACGGGCATCTGGACTCCGCCCGCGCGGTGGACGTTGATGCCGATGCGGCCGGTGCGGAGCTTGCGCGCGACGGTGTGGGCGGTGGCGATGTCCCGGGTCCAGACGCTGCCGGCCAGGCCGTAGTCCGTATCGTTGGCCGCGGCCACCGCCTCGGCGACATCGGTGAACGGGATCACGCCGAGGACCGGGCCGAAGATCTCCTCGCGGATCATGCGCATCGACGGGTCGGCGTCGGCCACCACGGTGGGTTCGAAGAAGAAGCCCTTGTCGCCGATGCGGGAGCCGCCGGTGACCACGCGGGCGCCTTCCGTGATCCCGCTCTCGACGTACTCGGTGACCCGGTCGAGCTGCCGCTGGGAGATGAGCGGACCGAGGTCCATGCCCGGCTGGGAACCGTGGCCGACCTTGAGCGAGCGGGCGTATCCCGCGATGCCCTGGACGACGTCCTCGTAGATGTCCCGGTGGACGAACAGGCGGGTTCCAGAGGTGCAGATCTGGCCGGAGTTCCAGAAGATGCCCATGGCGACACCGGGGATCACCTGGTCCAGTTCCGCGTCCGGCAGCACGATCACCGGGGACTTCCCGCCGAGTTCCAGGGAGAGCTTCTTCAGGTTGCCGGCGGCCGCCTGCACGATCTTCTTGCCGACCGCGGTGGAGCCGGTGAAGCTCACCTTGTCCACGTCGTCGTGCGCGGCCAGAGCCGCACCGACCGGACCGTGCCCGGTCACGACGTTCACCACGCCCTCGGGGACGCCCGCCTCCAGCAGGAGGCGTACGAGTGCCAGCACGGAGAGCGAGGCTTCCTCCGACGGCTTGACGACACAGGTGCAGCCCGCCGCCAGTGCCGGTGCCAGCTTCATGGAGATGCCGATGAGCGGGGCGTTCCACGACACGATCAGCCCGGCCACACCGACCGGCTCCTTGAGCGTGATGCCCTGCAGGCGGCGCGCACCGGGACCGATCTCCACGGCCTGGCCATGGATCTTGTCCGCCCAGCCCGCGTAGTACCGGAACAGGTTGACCGCCTCGCCCAGCATCGCCCGGGCCACCGACACCGGCATGCCCACGTCCAGGCTCTCCAGCCGGGCCAGCTCGTCGGCATGAGCCTCCAGCAGATCGGACACGCGCCACAGCACGACCGCCCGCTGCTGACCGGACAGTCCCGTCCAGCGCTCCTCCTCGAAGGCCTGTCGAGCCGCCCGGACCGCCGCGTCGACGTCGATGGCGTCCCCCTCAGGGATACGCGTCACCACGTCACCCGTGCCCGGGTCCACCACGGGGAACGTCGCACCGGACCGGGCCGGAACCCAGAAGTCGCCGATCAGCATGCGCTCCGGCTCGACGAGCGAGCCGAGTCCCGGCGTCCGAATGTCGGCTGTCACTGTCATCTCTCCTCTACTGCCAGCGCCAGATCTCGCGCTGTTCTCGATTGCGAACCAGCCAGGCGCCACGCCCGGCCGTTCAGGCCCGCCCACGACCCCGACCGGCCCGTCGAGAGGGGCGAAGCCGACCATCAGTGGCGATGAGCACGAGATACATAATAGCGCTATATAATTGAGTTATCTATGTGGCACATCTCTCCCCCAGTCCACCGGTGGTGCGCGGCCACACGGCAGGGAAAGTGCATAAGTCACGTATATAATGAGCGTATGCACTCGCGGGCGCAGGACGAAGAACGGATCACTCGGGCCTCCAGGAACCTGCTCAGCGGCATCGGCAGGCTCACCCGCACCATGTACCGCCTCGGCGAGTTCGGGGTGCCACACAGCCACGTCAACGTTCTGACCGCGCTGGAGGCGGGCCCGCACCGGGTGGGCGACCTGACCGCCCCCACCGGGCTCACCCAGCCGAGGGTCACCGTTCTCCTCAAAGAACTCGAGGAGCGCGGGCTGGTCGAGCGGCAGCGCTGCACCGACGACCGGCGCGCGACCAACGCCTATCTCACAAGCCAGGGTCAGGAGCTACTGCGGCAAGGGCGACAGCGCATCGCCGCGGCCCTGCTCGACGCACTGGGTCCGAGCGTCGAAGACGCCGAGCGCGTCGTCGCGGCCGCCCGCGAGACCGTCCTGACCCTCCTCAACGCACTGGAATCCGAGGCTACTTGAGCACCCCTCCCCTGTCGTCGGCCACCGCCTCCGACCTCTCCGGGACTTCCTCCGCTTCAGACACTCCCCGCGAGACACCTAAGGACTCACTCGCTCCCGGCCGGGTCGGCGGGCCGCGCCGCTGGTGGGACTGGGTACTCGCGGTCGACCCGGGGCTCGGCCAGATACAGGCGGCCTGGCGCACCCTGGTGTCGATGATCACGGCCCTGGCCGCGGGCTATGGAATGTCCCACGCCGTAGGCCTCCCGCCCATGCTGGGTATGACAGTCGGCGGCGTGCTGGGGCTGGTGGGATCCTTCCTGATCGCCGAGAACACCCCCGCGCGGCTGGCGCGTGCCGTCCTGTGGATGCCGGTCCCGTTCTGCGCCGTGCTGCCCCTGAGCGCGTGGCTCCACCCGCACCGGCTACTGAGCCTGTGCCTCCTCGTCGTGGCACTGGTCCTCATGATGGTGCTGGCCCGGTTCGGTCCCCTCGGGTTGCTGACCGGCATCCTGGTGTTCGTCGCCCTCGTGGTGGGCGAGATGGCGGCCGTCCCGCTGTCCGAGTGCGGCCGGCTCTTCGTCATCTCCGTGGTGACGTCGGTGGCCTTGCTCGCCGCCCGCTTGCTGCTGTGTTACCCGATGCCGCGTGAGGACCTGTTGCGGACCCAGCGGGCCTTCGTCGTCGAGGCACGCAGGATCGCCGACGCCGCGGCCACCGCCCTGGACCCGGACGCGGACCCGGCTGTCGCGATCAAGCGCATGCGGCGAGCCCTGCGCCGGCTCAACATCACGACCCTGATCATCGACGGGCGGCTCGCGCAGCCCGAGGTCGCCGCCGACCCGGAGGCGGCCGAACTGCTGCATCAGTACCTGTTCGACGCCGAACTGGCACTTCAGGGCATCGGGGAGACCGTGCAGAAGATGTCACGTCACCAGGTGCCGTCGGCGCTGCGCGAAACGATGGTCGTCGGCCTGACCATCACCCGCGACACCCACCTGGGCCGGGCCGATGCCCTGCGACCGGCCGCCGAGCTGATCCGTGGCCACGCCGCGAACACACCGAGGGGTACGGACCAGGACGAAGAGGTACGCGCACTGGCCCGGCGGGTCGGTGACCTGCTGGACTCGCTCGCCGACTCGCTCGCCTCGTGGCTCAGGCTCGGCTGGAACACGCCCACCACCCGCGCGAAGGTTCCCTTCCAGCCCAGCGTCGTGCTGGAGAACGGGCGCCTGCCCGAAGCCGGTCCGGCTGCCCGGCGTGTGGTGTCCGCGCAGAGCGGCCCGGGCCTGCGGCGGGCGGTCCCTGCGTGGCGCGCTCCGCTTCAGGCCGCTGCCGCGGGCGCGATCGCCCTGCCGATCGCGGATGCCGTCAACCCGGAGCGTTACTACTGGGGAATCATCGGCGCGATGGTCGCCATGCTCGGGACCAACACGACCCATGAGCGGCTTCGCAAGCTGGCACACCGTGTGGTGGGCACGCTCGCCGGCGCGGTGATCGGCATCGCGCTGCTGCGCCTCATCGGCCCCGGCCACATCCACTGGACACTGCTGGTCATCGTGGCCGGGCTGTCCCTCGGTGCCGCGTGCGTACAGCGTCGGTACACCTACATGGTCACCGGGCTGGTGGTCGCGCTGGTGCAGCTGTACGGGTTCGTCACGCCGTACGACGAGATGGACCGGCTGCTGGCGGACCGGCTGATCGACAACGCGCTGGGCATGCTGGTGGCCACCCTCTGCACCGTACTGATCTTCCCGGTGTCCACCCGGAAGATCTCCCGCGAGGCCGCGCACGGCTACCTGTCCGCGCTGGAGGAGCTGATCGGCCGGCTCACCGAGCGGTGGACGGACCCCGAGGCGCCGGTGCGGCTGCGTGGTGCGGCGCGTGCCGTGGAGGCCGCTCTGCACCAGATGAAGAGCGTGCATCAACCGCTGGTCAGGATGCCGCGCGGGACGCGGGGCCGGGGCGCCGACAACCTGCTCGGGCTGCTCGCTACAGCCACCCGGCACGCAGGATCCCTGGCAGCGGCGGCGGACATCGACATCGACCCGGCCCCACGGCTGCGCACCGAAGTCGAGCACATCACGCAGGTCCTCACCACCTCCGTTCGCGCGCTCGGCCGGCAGATCACCACCGGCGAGGACGGCGGGACCTGGGTCCGTATCAGCCCCGCGATCTCCGAACTGAAGGCCGTCCTGGACTCGGCCGTGGGACCTCGCGCGGACCGCCTGCACAAGGCGCTGTGTGAACTCGCCGCGCTGGACGAGGTGTTGGCAAGCATCGCCCAGGACCGTGGCATGACCGTCACCACGTCGACCGCTGCGCCCACCGTGGCGGTAGGCACCCGACCGCTCCATGGCACAGGCCTCGCGGGCACGCCGGCCGGCGCCCTGCGTGCCGCCGACCGGGCCGTCGACGGGACGGTGACCGTGCAGGGCTCGGTGCGCTGCCCGGAGCACGGCAGCTGCGAGGCGCGGATCACGGTGGTGGACAGCCGTGGCAAACGTCGGGCGCAGGTGCAGACGGCCGGCGGCCGCTACACCGTCACGAGGCTGGCACCGGGCGCGTACACACTGGTCGTCTCCAGTCCGGCGCATCCGCCACGCGCGGAATCCCTGCTGGTCTACCAACCCGGCCCCGACCTGCACCGCGATATCACGCTTGCCCCCGAAGAGTCCGAGGGGTAACAGGTGACGGCGGCCGTCGCACATTGCTGAAGGGGTGGTGCACGGGAGTTCCCGTGCACCACCCCCTCGGTCACCGGACGGTCAGACGGACCCGGCCTTCCAGGACTCGATCAGGTCGCGCGCCTCGACGGGCACGGCGCTCGGCGCCGCGGGGACCCGCCCGGGCGTACGGCTCAGGCGCGGTGCGGGCGACGGGTGGAGCACGCCGTCCACGCGCTGGAAGACCTGGCGCTGGGCGTTGTGGGCGTCATCGGCCGCTTCGTCGAACGAGAGGACCGGCGTGACGCAGGCATCCGTGCCCGCGTAGACGTCCGCCCACTCCGCCCGTGTCCTCGACTCGACCGCCGACGCGATGAGTTCGCGCAGCTTCGGCCAGCCGGACCGGTCGTTCTGGTCCGGCCAGTCGGCGACGTCCACGCCGAGGCGCGAGGTGAACTCACGGTAGAAGTCCGGCTCCAGCGCTCCCACCGCGAGGTAGCGTCCGTCCGCGCACCGGTAGGTGTCGTAGAAGGGCGCACCGGAGTCGAGGAAGTTCGTTCCGGGTTCGTCGTCGTAGAGACCTGCCGCCCGCAGGCCCTGCAGCTTGGCGGTCAGCACGGCCACACCGTCGAGCATCGCGGCGTCCAGGACCTGCCCGCGCCCCGACGTCCGCGCTTCGAGGAGGGCGCATACGATCCCGTAGGCGGCCATCATCCCGCCGCCCGCGTAGTCGCCGAGCAGGTTGATGGGCGGCCGGGGGGCCTCGCCCCGCCGGGCCATGGCGTGCAGCGCGCCCGACTGGGCGACGTAGTTGATGTCGTGTCCGGCCACCTTCGCCAGCGGTCCGCTCTGGCCGTAGCCGGTGAGGCGGGTGTAGACGACAGCCGCGTTACGGGCCGTGACGATGTCCGGTCCGAGACCGAGGCGTTCGGCCACGCCCGGGCGGTAGCCCTCCATGAAGACGTCCGCGGCCTCGACGAGGCGGAGCACCGTCTCGACGCCCTCGGGGTCCTTGAGGTCGACGGCCACGGCGTCCACGCCTCGGTTGGCCAGGTCGTGCTGCGGGCCCAGACCGTCGGTCTGGCTCAGCGCACGTGCGGACCGGTTGGCCGGCCGGGTCACCCGTACGACGTGCGCGCCCATGTCGGCCAGGAGCATCCCCGTGAAGGGAACGGGGCCCATGCCCGCCAGGACGACGACGCGCACTCCGGCCAGGGGGCCGCTCACCGCGTCACCCATGTTGTCCTCACTTTTCCTCCGGTGACCTTCGTACCTGCCGGGCCGCGGTGTGGGCGGCCCGGCCGCTCGTCGGTACGGCTCAGTACGAGCGGGGCAGCCCGAGCGCCTTGGTGGCGATGTAGTTGCGCACCATCTCCTGGGAGAAGGGAGCGTTCGGGAGCAGTCGCGCCTCTCGCCACAGCCGCTCGACGTGGTACTCCTTGGCGTACGCGTAGCCGCCGTGCGTCTGCATCGCGCGGTCGCACGCCTCGAAGCCCGCCTCGGCTCCGAGGTACTTCGCGGCGGCGGCCTCCTTGCCGCAGTTCTGCTGGTCGTCGAAGAGCCTGGCGGCGTTCATGGCGACGAGCTCGGCCGCCTCGAGGCGGATCCAGGAGTCGGCCAGCGGGTGCGCGACGGCCTGGTTCTTGCCGATGGGGCGGTTGAAGACGACCCGCTCGTTGGCGTACTTGGACGCCAGCTCGAGCGCGGCGCGGCCGAGGCCGATGCCCTCCATGCCGACGACGATGCGCTCGGGGTTGAGCCCGTCGATCAGGTAGCGGAAGCCCTGGCCGACCTCGCCGACGACCTCGTCGTCGCCGACCTCGAGGTTGTCGATGAACAGCTCGTTGGTGTCGATGGCCGCACGGCCGAGCTTCTCGATCTCGCGCACGGTGATCTTCGAGCGGTCGAGGTCGGTGAAGAACAGGGTCATGCCGTCCAGCGGCCTGTTCTCGTCACGCGGCGAGGTACGGGCCACGATCAGGATCTTGTGGGCGTTCTGCGCGTTGGTGATGAAGATCTTCTGGCCGTTGATCCGCCAGCCGCCGTCGATCTTCTCGGCGCGCGTGCGGATGCGGGAGGTGTCCACACCCGCGTCGGGCTCGGTGATGGCGAACGCCATGAGGAGCTCGCCCTTGGCGAGCTTGGGCAGGAACTCGCGCTTCATCGCCTCCGAGCCGTACCGCAGGATCGGGGCCGGCGGGAAGACGTAGAAGTGGATCGCCGAACCGCCGCTCATGCCGGCGCCGGACTGCGCGATCTCCGTCATCATGACGGCGGACTCGGCCAGGCCGAGGCCGAGACCGCCGTACTCCTCGGGGATCATCGCGCCGAGCCAGCCGCCGTCGGCGAAGGCCTTGACGAACTCCCAGGGGTACTCGCCCTTCTTGTCCTTCTCCCGCCAGTACCCGTAGTCGAACTTGCGCGCCAGCTCGCGGACGGTCTTGCGGATCAGCTCCAGATCGGTGAGCTCGGTCGTGGCCATCAGTGGGCTCCTTCTTCGAGGACGGGAATGTCCTCCAGGGGGGTCATGGGGTCGAGCGACGACAGGTCGCCCGTCGACGCGCCGAGGTAGCGGGCGCGGATGGCACGGCGCATGATCTTGCCGTTCTTGGTCTTCGGCAGTGTCGCCACGATGTGCAGCGTCGGTGCGAAGGAGCGGCCGACGTTGTGCACCGCGGTTGTGGTCAGGGCGTCGGGATCGATGTCGGCGTCGCCCAGCACGGCGAAGGCCACCACACGCTGCCCGCGCTGCGCGTCGGGGACGCCGATGACGGCCGCCTCGACGATCCGGCGGTCCTTGAGGAGGGACGCCTCGATCTCGGCCGGCCCGACGCGGCGGCCGGACACCTTGATGGTGTCGTCGGAGCGGCCGTGGATGCGCCAGGTGCCGTTGTGGTCGACGCTCGCGAGGTCGCCGTGCAGCCAGACGCCGTACCACTGGCTCCAGTACGTCTCCAGGTAGCGCTTGCGGTCCTGCCAGAAGGCGTGCGTCATACCGGGGAACGTGTTGAGCACCGTCAACTCGCCGACTTCGTCCACGGCCGGCCGTCCGTCCTGGTCGAGGACCGCGACGTCGATGCCGAGCAGCGGCCCGTTGAAGGACGCGGGCTCCATGGGCAGGAAGGGATAGCTGTTCAGGAGGCCGCCGCCGACCTCGGTGCCGCCGCTGTAGTTGATGATCGGGCGCCGGGACTCGCCGACGGTCTCGAACAGCCACCGCCAGGTCGGTTCGTCCCAGGCCTCGCCGGTGGACACGAACGCGCGCAGACTGCTGAGGTCCCCGAACTTCCCGTCGCTGCCGGCCATCACGGCGCGGATCGCGGTCGGGGCGACTCCTTGCAGGGTGACGCCGTTGCGTTCGACGATCTCCCAAAGTCGCTTCGGCGTCGGGTGGTTGGGCACGCCCTCGGTGAACACGACGGTGGCGCCCAGCTGCAGGCCACCCATGATGAGCAGCGGGCCGACCAGCCAGCCCATGTCGCTGATCCAGGCGATGACGTCCTCGCTGTGCACGTCGAAGCCGTAGCCGAAGTCCGCGGCCGCCTTCACCGCCAGGCCTCCGTGGGAATGCACGATCCCCTTGGGGGCCCCGGTGGTTCCCGAGGTGTAGACGATGGTCAGCGGCTCGTTGGGGTCGGCGTCGACCGTGTCGACGGGGGCCGGGTGCGGGTCGAGCTCGTCCCAGTAGACGTCGAGTCCGTCGACCATGTCGACGCCGTCGGCGAGATGGCGGACCACGACGACGTGCCGGACCGAGGGCGCGGACGCGAGGGCCTCGTCGGCGGTCCGCTTCAGCGGAACCCGCCTGCCGCGGCGGGTGGTTCCGTCGGCGGTGACCAGGACGACCGCCTCCGAGTCGCGCAGCCGGGAGGCCAGTGCCTCGGCGCCGTAGCCGGTGAAGGCCGGAACCGAGATGGCACCGATCATCGCGCAGGCCAGGAAGGCGACGGTGGCCTCCGGGACGACCGGAAGGAACAGGACGACGCGGTCTCCCCGCTTGACGCCGAGCCCGGTGAGGTTGGCGGCGAACCGCCTGACCTCCGTGTCCAGTTGGGCGTAGGTCAACGAGCGCCGCTGGCCTCCGTCGCCTTCGTAGACGACGGCCGTCTTGTCGGCGAGCGGGCCGACCGCATGACGGTGGGAGCACAGCGTCGCCGCGTTCAGGCGTCCGCCCTCGAACCAGCGGGGGAACGGCTTGCCTTCACTGTCGTCCAGGACACGCTCGAACGGCCGCGAGAAGGTGATGTCGAGGTCGTCCACGACGTCACGCCAGAACCGTTCCGGGTGCTCCACGGATGCCCGGTGCAGTTCCTCGACTCTGTCGTATCCCCATCGGCGCATGGCCGCGAGCAGGCGGCTGCGCTCGCGCTCGGCCTCGCCCGGCACCCACACCGGGTGGTCGGGCCTGGCGAACAAGCTGGTGTTTCGCATACCGACTCCTATCTGCGAGCCGCGTCCTCAGGAGGCGGCCGTTTCCGCCTTCTCGGCAGCAGATCGCTTGAGCATCAGGCCGACCCGGCGGGCGTCGCAGACGATCTCGTCGCGCTGGTTGATGCCGAGGTGGCGGAAGGTGACGATCCCTGAGTCGTCACGGCTCTTGGACTCACGCTTGTCGACGATCTCGGTGCGGACGTGGATCGTGTCACCGTGGAAGACCGGCTTGGGGAACTTGATCTCCTGAAAGCCGAGGTTGCCCAGCGTGGTGCCCTGGGTCGTCTCCGGAACCGTGATGCCCGAGACCAGTCCCAGGATGAACAGGCTGTTGACCAGTCGCTGACCGTGGATGCTGTTCTTGCTGTACTCCGCGTCCAGGTGCAGCGGGGCCAGGTTCAGCGTGAGGGTGCTGAAGAGCACGTTGTCGGTCTCGGTGACCGTCCGCCGGTTCACGTGCTCGATGACGGCACCGGGCTCGAACTCCTCGAAGTAAAGACCTGCCATGAGGGATCGCCCTTTCACTTTCGGTGGACTCTCAATGGAGCGGAGCGAACATACAAAATATATTATGCGTAGGCAAGAGCGATGTCGGGATCGAAGAGGGGGCGGCGGACCGATGGGAACCAACGACGTGGTCGTGATCCATGACCGTACGAGCCGGCGGCAGCCGCTTGCCGAGGAGGTGGCGAGCTACGTGCGCGAGCTGATCATCTCGGGAGAGGTTCGACCGGGTGACTTCCTGCGCACCGAGCGCGTCGCCGAGGCGGTCGGCGTCAGCAGCACACCGGTGCGCGAAGGACTGCTCGCCCTGCGGAGCGAGGGCTTCGTCCAACTCGTCCCGCGCCGCGGATTCATGGTCGCACCGTTCACCCGGCAGGATGTACGCGATCTGTTCTGGGCCCAGGCACGACTCTCCGGCGAGCTGGCCGCTCGCGCCGCGCGGCAGATCACCGCGCAGCAGATCGCACGGATCGAAGTGATCCTGGACCGCTATCAAGCGGCCGTCGAGGCCGACGACACGGAACGCGTCGCCGGCCTCGGCCACGCGTTCCACCGCGAGATCAACCTGGCGGCGGGATCCCGCCGCCTCGCCCTCCTGCTGGGTTCCGTCGTCAAGCACCTGCCCAACCGCTTCTACGCGACGATCGAGGGGCAGGTCGCCGCCACCCGGACGGAGCACCCCCTGCTGCTGGACGCCCTGCGGAAACACCAGGCGCACAAAGCGAGGTCGCTCATGGAGCAGCACATCCTTGCGGGCGCCGACCGCCTGATCCAAGTGCTGGAAGAACGCGGCCTGTGGAACGACCAGGAGCCGGCGCGCTGAGCGATGGGGCACGAGATGGGACCGAGAGCCCGGGGCAGGGGTGATCCGCCCCGGGCTCTCGCTCTGCTCAGACCGGCGTCGCGTAGACCGGCGTGAGCGTGGCCCGCGCCAGGGCGTGGCCCAGAAGCTGGAAACCGAGCCAGGCGGGGGTGGCGTCCGGCGCGATGTCGAGCGTGGGGACGTCCAGCGCGTGCACGACGAAGAAGTAGCGGTGAGCGCCGTGCCCGGGCGGGGGTGCGGCGCCGAGGTAGCCGGCCTGACCCGCGTCGTTGGCCAGCACCTTGGCGCCGACGGGAAGGTTCTTTCCGCCGACGGCGCCCGCATCGGCGGGCAGCTCGTGCACGGATGCGGGAATGTCGTACACCGCCCAGTGCCAGAAGCCGCTGACCGTCGGCGCGTCCGCGTCGTAGCAGGTCACCGCGAAGCTCCGCGTGCCGTCCGGGTAGCCCTCCCACGCCAGCTGCGGGGATCGGTCCTGCCCGGGGCCGCCGAACAGGCCGCTGCACTGGGCGATGTCCAGGGTCTGCCCGTCGGCGATGTCGGTGCTGCGCAGCGTGAACTGCGGCACCGGCGGCAGCACGCTGTAGGGATCGAAGGGGTGGGTCATGCGCGTCTCCTTGGTCCACGGATATTTGTCCACAATGCGCCCGTTCGGCGTTGAACCCGCCACTCTGCGGATGCGGTGCCGCCCAGCGGTCGAGCCGTCGCTCGGCAGTCTCCCCGCCAGGGTGACGCGTTCGATTGCTTCACAGTACACATAGATGCATAATCCGATTATGCAGAATCGGGATGCGGCCCCTGCCTCCTCGGATGCGTCCATCGAGGACCTGATGACCGCCGTGGAGCAGATGGTCCGGTACGTACGGCACAGCGCCACGGCCGGCGGCCTGGGCAGCGCGGCCTCGTCCGCGCTCGGCCGGCTGGGCCGCGAGGGGCCCCAGCGACTGACCGAACTGGCCCGGGGCGAGAACGTCTCCCAGCCCAACATGACGCAGCTCGTCACCCGCATGGAGCGTGCGGGGCTGGTACGGCGTACAGCCGACCGCACCGACGGCCGGGGCGTGCTGGTGGAGGCCACCGACACGGGCCTGGAGCTGTTCCGGCAGCGGCGGGCCGAGCGTGCCGAAGCCCTGCGGGAGCTGGTCGAGCAACTGACCGAACCGGAGCGGCGCGTGGTGAAGGTCGCGCTCCCGGCCCTTGCCCGCGCGATTCGGGATCGCCAAGTGCGTCCCTGAACGCGCCCTGTTGGGATCCCCGTCCCCGTCCCCACATGACTGGAGAGAAGCGGTAATGAGTGGACCGCACGGAAAGACTGCCAGCCCGTTCAGGCAGCCGAAGGCCGTCTGGGCCGTGGCGTTCGCCTGCGTGATCTCGTTCATGGGCATCGGTCTCGTCGACCCGATCCTGCCCGCCCTGGCCCAGAGCCTGCACGCATCGCCGAGCCAGGTGTCGCTGCTGTTCAGCAGCTATCTCGTCGTGACGGCGGTCGCGATGCTGATCGTCGGCTGGTTCTCCAGCCGCTTCGGCGCCAAGCGGACCCTCGTCATAGGCCTGGCCATCATCGTCGTCTTCTCCGCCCTGGCCGGCACCTCCGGCTCCGTCGACGGCATCGTCGGCTTCCGCGCCGGATGGGGCCTGGGCAACGCCCTGTTCATCGCCACCTCCCTGGCGGTCATCGTCGCCTCCGCCAGCGGCGGATTCGGCGGCGCGATCATCCTGTACGAGGCAGCGCTCGGCCTCGGCATCGCCGTCGGGCCGCTGCTCGGCGGCGAGTTGGGCGCCATCAGCTGGCGCGGCCCGTTCTTCGGCGTCGCCGTCCTGATGGCCATAGCCCTGGTCGCGACCCTCGCCTTCGTACCCTCCCTGCCCAAGCCGGAACGCCGGACCTCACCGATCGCGCCACTCAAGGCGCTGCGTCACCGCGGTCTGCTGACCATGGGCATCATGGCCCTGCTGTACAACTGGGGCTTCTTCACCATGCTCGGCTACGCGCCGTACCCCATGGAGCTGAGCGCCCACGAACTCGGACTCGTCTTCACCGGCTGGGGTCTGCTGGTGGCCGCCTTCAGCGTCTTCTTCGCCCCGCGCCTGCAGGCCCGCTTCGGCACCGCGCCGGTCCTGTACGCCAACCTGCTCGGCCTGAGTGTCGTCATGGCCGTCATCGCCGCCGGCGTGAGCAACCCGACCGTGGTGATCGTGGCGGTCATCGTCAGCGGCGCCTTCATCGGAATCAACAACACCCTCACCACCCAGGCCGTCATGCTCGTCGCCCCGGTCGAGCGTCCCGTGGCCTCCTCCTCCTACGGCTTTCTGCGCTTCATCGGCGGCGGCCTGGCTCCGTACGTCGCCGGCAAGCTCGCCGACGCCGGCGGCCTGAGCGTCCCCTTCTACCTCGGTGCCGGTACCTTCCTCCTCGCCATCCCGGTCCTGGCCAGCGGGCACCGCCTGCTCCGTCAGGCCGAGCAGCACGCCGGCGCAGGAGAGCCGGTCGTCCCGACCCTCACGCCCGTCGGCGACGCGCCCTGCGGCGGCACGGCTCCGGTCGTCGTCGCTGTCGGCGATCACCACCAGGCGGCCGCCATCGTCGACGCCGCGGCGCGCCTCGCCCGCGAAACCGGCAGCCCGCTGGAGGTCGTCCACGTCCAGCAGACCGCCGTGGTCGAGGAGCAGACCGCCGACACCGAGACCGGTGACCAGGCACGGGCAGCCGTCACCACCCACCTCGACCGGCTCGCCGCCCGCGGCATCGCCGCCACCGGCCAGATCCTCAGCAGTGTCGGCGACCACGCCGCCGCCGGCCGCGTCCTCGCCCAGCACGCCGCCGAAGTGAACGCCCGCGCGGTGGCCGTGGGCCGCTCGCCGCGCGGCCCCGTCGTCCAGTTCACCGAGGGCAGCTTCACCACCGCACTCACCCGCAGTTCCCGCTGCACCGTCGTCCTGGTCGATCCCGACAGCACGCCCCGGCACCTGACCATGGAAGCCCTGACGGAGCTGCGCGGCAGCACGGTCTGAGCCGGCCGCACCACACACCCGCGGGCTGCGGTGCGCATCGCGCGCCGCAGCCCGCCTTGTCGCTCTCGCGCACGGAGCCGTTTCCGCCGCTCAGGGTCGCCCCGAAGGCAGAAGCTATATGATGCTTTCTATTCCAGACCGGCCGGAGACTCGATGGGGAACGAGGCATTCATGACGCGCGACCGCGACTCAAAGCGGCAGCAGCTGTCCGAAGAGGTGGCAAGCTACGTCCGTGAGCTGATCATCTCCGGAAAGGTCCAGCCCGGCGAGTTCCTGCGTATGGAACCCATCGCCGAAGCGGTCGGTGTCAGCAACACGCCCGTCCGGGAAGGCCTGCTCTCCCTCAGCAGCGAGGGCTTCATCGAGCTGGTCCCCCGCCGCGGCTTCGTCGTCACCTCCTTCTCGAAGCAGGACGTACGCGACCTGTTCTGGGTCCAGGCGCAGCTCGGCGGCGAACTGGCCGCCCGGGCCGCCATAAAGATCACCAGCGAGCAGCTCACCGGACTCGAAACCATCGCCAAGCAGCAGGAAGAGGCCATCGAGGCCGGCGACGAGGACGAAATGGTCGAGTACGGCCACGCCTTCCACCGCCAGATCAACCTCGCGGCCGACTCCCCTCGTCTCGCCCTGCTGCTCCGCTCGGTCGTCAAGCAACTGCCCAACCGCTTCTACCTCTCCATCGAGGGCCGGGCCGCCGCCACCCGCGAGGAACACCCCCTCATCCTCGAAGCCCTCCGCAGGCGCAGCTCACGCATGGCCCGGTCCCTGATGGAACAGCACATCCTCGACAGCGCCGACCACCTCATCGAGACGCTCGAAGAACGCGGACTCTGGAAAGAGGACCAAACGGCGTCCTGAGTACAGGACGCCCGATGTCCGGCACGGGCACACCCTCCGGCACCCGCCTGTAATTGCACCGCGAAGGCATAACAGCAGCCCGCTGCACGGTCGTTCGGCTCATGCGCGACCTCGGCCTCCAAGGCGCCCGACGGGGCAAAAGATCCGCACCACCATCCGAGACGATGGCCATGAACGAGGCCTGGTACATCGCCGTCAACGGTTCGGACCGCCTTCTCGTGGTCAACCACCCAATGACGTGCAATCCGTATGGATTCCCAGGGCAGCTCGAGCCGTGGCACACCGAGCTTGGTGTGTCCGGTGGCTTCGAGGTCGACTCTTGACCGAACTGCGTTTCCTGCACGCCGCCGACCACAACATCCTCACCTACGACCTTCGCAACCATGGCCTGAGCAGCGACGCCAACGGCGTCACCAGCCGGCTCGGACTGATCGAGGCCCGCGACGTCGTCGGTTCGCTGCGTTACGTCCGCAGCCAGGACAGCCCGGCAGCGATGAAGCTCGGCCTCTACAGCCGTGCACGGGAGCCAACTCCACGATCGTCGCGATGAACTTCTGGCCCGAGGAGTTCGGCGGTGTCCAGGCGCGGAGGACAACGAGCTGTTCTGGATCGAGGGCTCCAACCAGCGCTTCTACGCCTGCAACTACTTCGGACAGCACCCCGAAAAGCTCATCGGCTGGTTCGACCGCCTCCCCTCATCGTCATCGGCGCACCGGGAGGTGCCGCTCTTCCATGTCCGGCCTTGTCGGAACCCGCCGGACAAGGCAACGAACTCAGCACCCGTTCGCCGACAAGGCGCGCCCAGCAGCGTCCGCGCACGTGACCTCCGCGACCGCAGGACCGATACTTCCGAGAGCGGGGCTCCGCTCGCGACACTGCCGATCACCGGCAACAACCTGACACCCCGTCATCAAAGTCAGCATTAAGTTAGCATCAATACCGTCAGGACCCGCTCCCAAGTGCCAAAATCGAAAACTGACCTACACCCGTCCTGAACAGCAAAAACCCTTGCCAGAGCCCCATCGGCTAGCCTGACCAGGAGCTACATATGAAGATGCTCATCAACGTGGCGGAGACGGTGGTCGCGGACGCGCTGCGGGGCATGGCGGCAGCGCACCCGGAGCTGACGGTGGACGTCGAGAACCGGGTGATCGTACGGCGGGACGCCCCCGTGGCCGGCAAGGTGGGCCTCGTCTCCGGTGGCGGCTCGGGGCACGAGCCGCTGCACGGTGGTTTCGTGGGTCCCGGGATGCTCTCGGCGGCCTGTCCGGGCGAGGTCTTCACCTCGCCGGTGCCGGATCAGATGGTGCGTGCCGCGGCGGCCGTGGACAGCGGCGCGGGCGTGCTGTTCATCGTCAAGAACTACACGGGCGACGTCCTCAACTTCGACATGGCGGCGGAGCTCGCCGAGGACGAGGGCATCCAGGTCGCGAAGGTCCTCGTCAACGACGACGTCGCGGTCACCGACAGCCTCTACACCGCAGGACGGCGCGGCACCGGGGCGACCCTGTTCGTGGAGAAGATCGCGGGCGCCGCGGCCGACGAGGGCGCGCCGCTGGAGCGCGTCCAGTCGATCGCCCGGCAGGTCAACGAGAACTCCCGCAGCTTCGGCGTGGCCCTCAGCGCCTGCACCACCCCGGCCAAGGGCAGTCCCACCTTCGACCTGCCGCCCGGGGAGTTGGAGCTGGGCGTGGGCATCCACGGCGAGCCGGGCCGGGAACGGCGGGCGATGATGACCTCGCGGGAGATCGCCGACTTCTCGGTGCACGCGATCCTGGAAGACCTCGAACCGCGCAATCCCGTGCTCGTCCTGGTGAACGGCATGGGCGCGACCCCGCTGATCGAGCTGTACGGCTTCAATGCGGAGGTGCAGCGGGTGCTGGGCGAGCGGGGCGTGCCCGTGGCGCGCACACTGGTCGGCAACTACGTCACCTCGCTGGACATGGCCGGCGCCTCGGTGACGCTGTGCCAGGTCGACGAGGAGCTGCTGCGACTGTGGGACGCACCGGTCAATACGCCAGGACTCCGCTGGGGCGTGTGAACTCGGTCAACAGGCAGTCCGGTGGTGGCGAGGCAGGATGTCCTGGTGAGCCCGGTCGGCAGCCGGCCGGAGGGAGCCATCGCGACCTTGTGAACCCGGTCCACAAGGAACCGGGCGGAGACGGCGGGACGTTGTGAGCTCCATTCACAGCCGAAGCGCCGTCGACGTCCGGCCACCTACCGGCCGCCTCATCGCGCGGCCAACGCGCGGCCAGGCCGCCACCGTGCACCGACACCCGCACCCGCACCCGCACATATCGGCGCAGTCAATGTACGTACCAGGTAAGGAGACTCCGTGCTCGACGTCGGCTTCTTCCGCCGCTGGATGACGGCGACCGCCGCGTCGGTGGACCGCGAGGCGCAGCGGCTCACCGACCTGGACTCACCGATCGGTGACGCCGACCACGGCAGCAATCTCCAGCGCGGGTTCAACTCCGTGAGAGCCACACTGGAGAAGGAGGCGCCGGCCACGCCCGGCGCCGTCCTCGTACTAGCCGGACGGCAGCTCATCTCGACGGTCGGCGGAGCCAGCGGGCCGCTGTACGGCAGTCTGCTCCGCAAGACCGGCAAGGAGCTGGGGGACGCCGCCGAGGTCACCCAGGAGCAACTCGCCCAGGCACTGCGGGCCGGCGTCGACGCGGTCATGGCGCTGGGCGGCGCCTCGCCCGGCGACAAGACCATGATCGACGCGCTGGTGCCGGCGGTCGACGCGCTCTCCGAGTCGTTCGCCGCGGCGAAGGCCGCCGCCGACGAGGGCGCGGTCGCGACGACGCCGTTGCAGGCGCGCAAGGGCCGGGCGAGCTATCTGGGCGAGCGCAGCATCGGGCACCAGGACCCGGGCGCCACGTCCTCGGCACTACTGATCGGGGCACTCGTGGAGGCGGCCGGTGAGTGACACGACGGAGAAGCTCGTAGGGATCGTGCTGGTCTCCCACAGCGCGGCCGTCGCCGCGTCCGTCGCCGAGCTGGCGACGGGGCTCGCGGGCGGCGGCACGACCGCTCCCGTCGCCCCTGCCGGTGGCACCCCCGACGGGGGTCTCGGCACGAGTGCGGAACTGATCGCCGCCGCTGCCGCCGCCGTGGACCGGGGCGCGGGAATCGCCGTCCTCACCGACCTGGGCAGTGCGGTCCTCACCGTCAAGGCCTTGCTCGCCGAGGGCGACGAGCTCCCCGACGGGGCGCGTCTCGTCGACGCCCCCTTCGTCGAGGGCGCGGTCGCCGCGGTCGTCACGGCGTCGGCGGGCGCGGATCTGGACGCGGTCGAGGCGGCGGCCGCGGAGGCGTACAGCTACCGGAAGACCTGACCGGCACGGTCGTCGCACGCTCGGCCCCGGCCGCCCGGCGCCCCTCCGGCACGTCAGGGACGGGCCAGGGACGGCGTGGCCGCGACGGTCCGGGCCGCGGCCGACGGCAGGCCCCCACCCGCCCCGGAAATTCGGTGGGCGTCTGACGGTGCGTCCATCCGGACACGGCCGGGCGGGGACGGACGGGGCAGGGGAGATGCGCTCGGGGGCAGCGGAGATACGCTCGGACGCCATGCGGCCGAGGGCCCGAGCCTCAGTCGGCTCCGGCCGCCCGGCCGCTCTCGCCGGCGCGGGTTCAGCGACGACAGCGGTCCGCGCCGTGGACATGAACTCCCTTGGGACAAGCCTGAGTTCACGCCGCGTCAGGGATCAGCATACGTACCGCGTCACGGCCCGACCAACGGCAGTCCCCCCTCTTGATGCGACCACGCCAACCGTTGTCTTATAGGTACAGACCAATCCCGTCGAGGGAGGGCAGTGCCGTGCGACGCGTTCCCCTTGCGTTGAAGTGCGGACCGCTGTGCGGTTCGCTGCTCGTCCTGACGTCCTGCGGCTGGGGCGGGGCCGATCAGAACCCGGGCGAACGGCTGCCCTCGGCACCCCTGGGCGTCACCGCCGCGGCGGGCAGCGCCACCAGCGTGCACGTCATGTGGAACGTGGCGTCCGCCGACCCGAAGATCACCCGCTACGAGATCTATCGCGGCACCACGAAGGTCGAGGAGGTCCCCGGCGCCGAGCACATGGTGGACGTCACCAGACTCGAACCTGCCACCACGTACGTCTTCACGGTCCGGGCGCGCAACGCCGCCGGGGACGCGGGGCCGCCCAGCAAGCCGGTCCGCGCCACCACGCCGGCCCAGTCATCGGCCGACGACACGGCCCCCAGCCGCCCCGGGACGCCGCACGGCAAGGCGGTCGGGAGCCGGGCCGTGCAACTGTCCTGGGAGCGGTCGACGGACGACCGGGGCGTGACCTCGTACGACGTCTACCAGGGCACCTCGAAGATCCACAGCGTCGGAGGCGGGCAGACGGCGGCCGTGGTCACCGGGCTGAGGCCGGGCACCCACTACCGCTTCACGGTGCGGGCGCGCGACGCGGCGGACAACCTCTCCGCCGCCAGCGCGACGGTCCCGGTCACCACCGCGCGGGGTGCCGCCGACAACCGGGGCACGGCCCCGACGGACTTCCGCGCCACGACGCATCGTGCGGACGGCGCCTACTACATCGACCTGTCGTGGGTCGCGCCCGAGGCGGACGGCGTGATCACGGAGTACCAGATCCACCTCGACGGCGCTCCGGTGACCTCGCTGGTGTGGGGCGGCACCCCGCCCAGCGGGAGATCGACGTACAGCTTCTACGTGGGCCGGGAGGCCGGGGCCGCGCACCGGGTGCGGCTCCGGGCGAAGCTGCCGGACGGGACCTGGGGCGGCCTGTCGGCGGAACGCTCGGTGACGACCGGCGCCACGGGCAAGGAGACGAACGGATCCGCAGGCCGGGAGACGAACTGATCCACGAGGCCGGGAGTCGACGTGAACGGGAACCGGCCCCTTAGAGGGTCGGGTGATAGGTGGGACCTAGGCTTGGACGCATGGCCCATAGGGAACCCAATGTCGCGGCGCAGCTCGATCTCTCCCTGCTGCGGACCTTCCTCGCGGTGCACCGGAGCGGATCGTTCACGGCGGCCGGGCGGCTGCTCGGCCTGTCCCAGCCGACCGTGACGACACAGATGCGGTCCCTGGAGGAGCAGCTCGGCAGGGAACTGTTCGAGCGGCGGTCGCGGGGTGTGGTGCCCACGTCGGTGGCGGACGAGCTGGCCGCCCAGGTGGCGGCCCCGCTGGACGCGCTGGCGGCGGTCGCGGACCGCGGCGGGCTCGGTGCGGACCAGCCGCCGGACCCCGTCCATGTGGCGGGCCCCGCGGAACTGCTGTGCGTGAAGGCGCTGCCGGCGCTGGCGCCGCTCACCCGGCAGGGCGTCCGGCTGCGGATCAGCACCGGCCTGACCGACGAACTCCTGGAAGGGCTGCGCGGTGGCCGCTTCGACCTGGTGATCGCCACGGTCCGGCCGCGTGGGCGAACCCTGACGTCCGTTCCCCTGATGGACGAGGAGTTCGTGCTCGTCGCCGCCCCCGCCTGGGCCGAACGGATCGGCCCGGAACGGGTCGCGGCGGAGGGACCCGCCGCGCTCCACGAGGTGCCCCTGGTGACGTACGCGGAGGACCTGCCCATCGCCCGCCGCTACTGGCGGCACGTGTTCGGGACCCGGCTGACCGGACAGGCCGCGATCACGGTGCCCGATCTGCGTGGCGTCCTCGCCGCGGTGGTCGCCGGCGCGGGAATCTCCGTGCTCCCCCGCTATCTGTGCCTCGACGAGCTGGCCACCGGCGCCCTGGTCCCGCTGCTGACCCCCGAGGACCCGCCGATCAACACCGGGTATCTCACCCAGCGTCCCGGCGCCTCGGACAATCCGCACGTGGCCCTCGTCCGCGAGCGGCTGCTTCAGGCCGGCCGCACCTGGTGACGACCGGCCGACCCCCGCCGCGGCACGGACGGTCCGCCCGCGCTTGACGAGCCACCGGCCGACCGCGGGGAACGCGTGACGAACCACCGGCCGACCGCGGGGATCGTGTGACAAGTTCCGGCCGTCCACCGGAAGCGCGTGGCGAGCCACCTGGCGTCCGCCGGACGAAGGAATTGTTCACCTGCCCGGTCCCCGTCCGCGTGCGGGCCGGGCCGGGTGCACGTTGGCTCGCCCTGAGGCAGCACGGGCCTTTCCAATCCTCGGCGGCGCATGGGATGTACCGCCAACCGTGCCGCTGGAGGGCAGTTCCTATGCGTATGACTCAGATACTTCTCCGTTCCGGCCTGACCGTGGCCGCCGCCGCTGCGCTTCCGCTCACCCTGGCCGCCCCGTCGGCTGTCGCGCGGGCGTCCGGGATCTCCGTGAGTACCAGCGGCAGCGCCGTCACGGTCACCACGAGTGCGTGCCCCAGCAACGGCAGCAGCTTCGGCATCGCCTCGTTGCTCTCCAGCGGGCAGGCGAACTTCGCCCAGGGGCGCCAGATGCCGCTGACCGGCACCAGCACCAGCCAGTCGGCGTCCTGGACCGGGGTGAGCCCCGGTACCTACACGGTCATCGTGGTGTGCCAGAGCGGGTCGACCGCGGGCACCCAGTCGATCATCGTCTCGGCCCCCTCCACGCCCACGATCTCGGCGACGAGCTCGGCCGCGCCGTCGCGCGGCGTCATGGGCGGTTTCGGCGGAGCCGTCGAGGACTACGGGACGATCACCGTCGTGGGCGGCGCCGCACTGGTCGCCACCGGCAGTGTGGCGGCGGCCTGGTTCCTGCGCCGCCGGTCCAAGCCCCACCGCCTCTGATACAGGGCCCGGACCCCGGCGCCCTGGACTCCGATACCGGCCCCGGCTCACCGCGGCCGTCCACCCGACCGGGTCGGCACGACGGACGGCCGCCCACTCGACCGGGTCGGCACGACGGACGACCGCCCACTCGACCGGTCGGCACGACGGACGGCCGCCCACTCGACCGGTCGGCGCCGCGCACGGCCGCCGGCCGTCCCCTCCGGGCGCCCGCTCCGGACTTCCGCCCGCGGGGCGTCTACTCCCCCGGTGCCTCGTCGCGCGCCGTGTCCGCGCGTCCCGCGTCCGCGCCGGCCGCACCCTCGCGGGCGGCACCTTCCAGTGCCTGCGGTCCGGCCCCGGACGGCTGGTCGCCGAACTGCTCGAACTCCTCCAGGGCGTGGGCGAGCCACTGCGTCCAGAACGTCTCCAGGTCGATCCCGGCGCGTAGCACGAGATGGCGCAGCCGGTCCTGCGTGGCGTCCTTGCCCGGCGGGAAGTCCCGCTGCTGGATCTCCTCGTACTCGGCCAACTGCCTGCGGTGCAGTTCGAGATGGCGGCGCAGGTCCGCCTCGACGCCTTCGGTGCCGACGACGGCCGAGGCGCGCAGCCGCAGCAGCAGCGTGTCGCGCAACGGCTTCGGGTCCTGGGCGGCGGCGGTCCAGCGGGCGAGTTCGGCGCGGCCCGCCGGGAGGACTTCGTAGCTCTTCTTCTGCCCTCGGGCGGGCTGTTCGGAGGGCAGCGCGCGGATGTGGCCCTCCGCCTCCAGCTTGCCCAGCTCGCGATAGATCTGCTGATGCGTCGCCGACCAGAAGTAGCCGATCGACTTGTCGAACCGCCGGGTCAGCTCGAGGCCCGACGACGGCTTCTCCAGCAGGGCGGTGAGGATCGCGTGCGGCAGTGACATGGGCCTCATCCTAAGGAGGGCCGCCGCCGGGTCGGTCCCGGGACGGCCCTCGTGCCTTCGGTGCCTACAGGGCCGCCGCCAGCTCGGTGCCCTGCTTGATCGCGCGCTTGGCGTCCAGCTCGGCGGCCACGTCGGCGCCGCCGATGAGGTGCACGCTGCGGCCTGCGGCGAGCAGCTCCTCGTACAGGTCATGGCGCGGTTCCTGACCGGTGCACAGCACGATGGTGTCGACCTCCAGGACCTGGCTTTCGCCGTCGACGGTGACGTGCAGTCCGGCGTCGTCGATGCGGTCGTACTGGACGCCCGGCACCATCGTGACGCCGCGGTGCTTGAGTTCGGCGCGGTGGATCCAGCCGGTGGTCTTGCCGAGGCCGGCGCCGACCTTGGTGGTCTTGCGCTGGAGGAGGTGCACGGTGCGGGGCGGGGCGGGGCGCTCCGGCGCGGCGAGGCCGGCGGGTGTCTGGTAGGACATGTCGACGCCCCAGTTGCGGAAGTACGTCTCGGGGTCCTCGCTCGCCTTGTCGCCGCTGTCGGTGAGGTACTCGGCGACGTCGAAGCCGATGCCGCCGGCGCCGAGGACGGCGACGCGCTCGCCGACGGTGGCTTCGTCGCGCAGGACGTCGAGGTAGCCGACGACACTGGGGTGGTCGACGCCGGGGATCTCCGGGACGCGGGGGCTGACGCCGGTGGCGACGACGACCTCGTCGTAGCCGTCCAGCCCGTCGGCGGCGACGTGGGTGTTCAACCGGACGTCCACACCGTGCAGTTCGAGCTGGTGACGGAAGTAGCGGATCGTCTCGTCGAACTCCTGCTTGCCGGGGACCTTGCGGGCCACGTTGAGCTGTCCGCCGATCTCGTGGGCGGCGTCGAAGAGGGTGACCTCGTGGCCGCGCTCGGCCGCGTTGACCGCGCAGGCGAGTCCGGCGGGCCCGGCGCCGACCACGGCGACGCGCTTGCGCAGCCGGGTGGGCGCGAGGACGAGCTCCGTCTCGTGGCAGGCGCGCGGGTTGACCAGGCAGGACGTGATCTTGCCGCTGAAGGTGTGGTCGAGGCAGGCCTGATTGCAGCCGATGCAAGTGTTGATGGCCTCCGGCCGCCCGTCCCGCGCCTTGGCGACGAAGTCCGGGTCGGCGAGCATCGGGCGGGCGAGGGACACCATGTCGGCGTGGCCCTCGGCGAGCAACTGTTCGGCCAGTTCCGGGGTGTTGATGCGGTTGGTGGTGACGAGCGGGACCGACACGGCGCCCATGACCTTCTTGGTGACCCAGGCGTACGCGCCGCGCGGCACCGACGTCGCGATGGTGGGGATCCGCGCCTCGTGCCAGCCGATGCCGGTGTTGATGATCGTGGCGCCTGCGGCCTCGACCGCCTTGGCGAGCGTGATGACCTCGTCGAGGGAGGAGCCGCCGGGCACCAGGTCGAGCATGGACAGCCGGTAGATGATGATGAAGTCCTCGCCGACGGCCTCCCGCACACGGCGGACGATCTCGACGGGGAACCGCATCCGGTTCTCGTACGAACCGCCCCAGCGGTCCTCGCGCCGGTTGGTGCCGGCGGCGATGAACTCGTTGATGAGGTAGCCCTCGGAGCCCATGATCTCGACACCGTCGTACCCGGCGCGCCGGGCGAGCCGGGCGGCGCGCGCGTAGTCGTCGATGGTCTGCTCGACCTCTGCGTCGGTGAGGGCGTGCGGCGGGAAGGGGCTGATCGGTGCCTGGAGGGCGCTCGGCGCGACGAGGTCCTGGTGGTAGGCGTACCGGCCGAAGTGCAGGATCTGCATCGCGATCCTGCCGCCCTCGCGGTGCACCGCCGCGGTGATCTCGGCGTGCTGGTCGGCCTCCGCCTCGGTGGTCAGCTTGGCGCCGCCCTCGTACGGCCGGCCGGCGTCGTTCGGCGCGATGCCGCCGGTCACGATCAGCCCGACACCGCCGCGGGCCCGCTCGGCGTAGAACTCCGCCATCCGCTCGAAGCCGCGCTCGGCCTCCTCCAGGCCCACGTGCATGGAGCCCATGAGCACACGGTTGGGCAGGGTGGTGAAGCCCAGGTCGAGCGGGTTCAGCAGGTGCGGGTATCGGCTCATCGGGCGGACCTCCGGAAACGGTGTGGTGAGTCTGTTGTAGAGGACGCACCATGCCTTTTGCAACTAGTTGCACAATGAGGAGGGTCACTCGGCCACCCGCCGCGACCGACGCGGACCACTCGGCCCGGACCACTGCGACCGACACGGATCACTCGGCCGGGCCGCTCCGGCCGACGCAAGAACGCATCGGCCGGACACGGCACCGCCCGGTCCTCAGCGCCGGAAGCCGGTCACGACGTGGGCGTACATCTCCTCGGAGACGGCGAGCCGGGCTTCGAGGCCGGCGCGGGTGAAGGCCTCGACGGCGGGCCGTGCCTGGCGTTCGCTCGTCTCGACCAGCAGGCAGCCGCCGGGGGCCAGCCAGGCGGAGGCGTCGCCGGCGACCCGGCGCACGAGGTCCAGCCCGTCCGCTCCCCCGTCGAGCGCGACCAGGGGTTCGTGGTCGCGGGCCTCCGAGGGCAGCAGACCGACCTCGTCGGAGGGGACGTAGGGCACGTTCGCGGCCAGGATGTCCACGCGGCCGCGCAGCGCCTTGGGCAGGGCCGCGAACAGGTCGCCCTCGTGGACCCGGCCGGAGTAGGGGGCCACGTTGCGGCGGGCACAGCGGACCGCGGCCGGGTCGATGTCGGCGGCGTGCAGCTCCGGTGCGCCGAGAGCGGCGGCGAGGGCGGCACCCACCGCGCCCGAACCGCAGCACAGGTCGACCACGACCCGTGCGCCGGGGGCGAGGGCGACGGCCTGGTCGACGAGGAACTCGGTGCGGCGGCGCGGTACGAAGACGCCGGGCTCCACATGGACGCGCAGTCCGTGGAACCGGGCCCAGCCGACGACGTGTTCGAGGGGCAGTCCCGCGACGCGGCGGTCCACCATCACGGCGACCTGGTCGGGGGTGCGCGCCGTGGAGAGAATCAACTCCGCCTCGTCCTCGGCGAACACGCAGCCGGCGGAGCGGAGCGCGGACACGACGGAGTCGACGGAATCAGGGGAGAGAGGGGGCATGAAGCCGAGAGCCTTCCGATGAGCCGAAGGGCGCTCTCGCGGTCACCTATCGACGGTGAGCCGCGCTGCCTCGAGGTGAGAGCGCCCGACCTGTCACTACGGTGATCGGTCCCACCTCCTCGGCAACTCATCGGCTGTGGCGGTCCGCAGCCGGGACCGCCACCCTAGCAGGACGGCTCACACGGCGACCGACTCCTCCAGCTCCTCCTCCGCCGCTCGTCCGTCACCCCTGTCCGCCGTCTCAAGGGCGGGCGCGGGTACGGCGGTCGGCGTCTGCGGCACGGACCCGCGGGCGCGGGCGCGCTCGACGACGCCGGCGACGACCGTGACGACGAGTCCGGCCACCAGCCAGGCGACCAGCGTGCCCACGTCGCCGGACAGGCCGTCGTGGTCGAAGTAGAGAAGGCTGCGGACGCCCTCGACGAATCCGGCTCCGTTCCAGAAGGCGTGCAGGGTGCCGAAGAAGCCGTTCTGGAGCTCGGGCCGGAACAGGCCGCCGGAACTGGTGAAGTTGAGCATCACGAACAGCACCATCATCGCGAGCGTGGTCCACCGCTTGAGGAAGGTGTGGAGTCCGACGCCGATGAACAGGATGCCGGCGGAGTAGAGCCAGCTCATCCCCCACACGCTCGCGAGGTCGTGGTGGGCGAGGTGGAAGACGGGCCCGGCGAGCGCCGCGCCGATGACGCTCACGACGCCGGACACGCCGACCGCCAGCAGTGCCCGTGTCCGCATGGGCAGACCGGCGCCGGCGGCACCGAGCGCGGCGACGGAGGCGTACGAGCCGATGCTGATCGCGATCAGCAGGAAGAACAGGCCCTGGCCGGTGGGGTCGTCGTCGACGGGCGCGGCGACGTCGGTGACCTTCAGGGGCTTGCCCTGGTGCGCGGCGACGGGCGTGAAGACCTTCTCTACGGCCATGGCGTCCATGTCGGACGCGGCGGAGGCGACGACGACCTCGGGGGACTTGGCGCTCGGCACGTAGGCGCCGGTGATGTCGCGGGACTCGAGGAGACGCACCGCGTCGGACCGGTTCGCGACGGTCCGGACGTCGAGCGCGTCCCCCGCCGTGTCCTTGACCGTCTGGGCGAAGACCTTCGCCTCGGGGCCGCTGCCGACGACGGCGACGGGCAGGTGGTGCGGCTCCGGTGCCACGAACGCACCCATGTAGGCCAGGCCCATGCCGAGGCACATCAGCAGCGGGGTGACCAGGTGCGTGAGCACATGGCGCAGGGCCGGGGAACGCAGACCGGTGGCCACGAGCCTCATCCTCCAGTGGTTGGCATATACAACTCTCTATCAAGTTGTACTATACAACCAGAAGAGTGGAGGGAGGCGCCGTGAAGGCATCCGAGAGGTCCGATGAGACCGTTGTCACCCCCGGCACGCCCGCGGTCGACGCGGCCGTCGAGACCATCCAGCGCGAGATGACGGCGTTCGCGCGGCGGGCGCGGGCCTCGGCGGGACGCATGCATCCCGAGCTGTCCCTCGTCTCCTACACCCTGCTCGGTCACCTGGAGGAGAGCGGCGGCTGCCGCGCCACGGACCTGGCCTCGCACTACGCGCTGGACAAGTCCACCGTGAGCCGTCAGGTGGCCGCCCTGGAGCGCGACGGACTCATCGAGCGACGGGTCGACCCCGAGGACCACCGCGTCCAGGTCCTGCACCTCACGGACGCGGGCCGCGACGTCCTCGCCCAGGTCACCCGCAGCCGGCGCGGCGCGTTCCGCGAGCGGCTCGCCGGCTGGTCCGAGGACGACCTGGAGCGCTTCGCGTCCTACCTGCTGCGCTACAACGCGGCGGCTGTCGAGCAGGCGCCCCGGCCCGGGCGGCCCGCCGGGGACTGACCTCCCGACGGGCCGGGCGCTTCACGCACGTACGTCGCACCGCCGCGTGGGCGGGTCAGCCGACCCCCACCGGCCGCCCGTCCCCCAGGTGTTCGGGCGCGCGGGCCGCCAGGAAACGCGTGGTGCGGCGCAACCGGAAGCCGAGCGACTCGTAGAGCCGGATGGCGTTGGTGTTGCCCGCCGCGGTGTGCAGGAACGGCGTCTCGCCACGCTCGCGGATGCCGTGCGCGACCGCCAGGATCAGCCGTGTGGCGAGGCCCTCGCCCCGGAAGGCGGGGTCGGTGCACACCGCGCTGATCTCGGTCCAGCCCGGCGGATGGAGCCGCTCCCCCGCCATCGCGATCAGCGCCCCGTCGCGGCGGATCCCCAGATAGGTGCCCAGCTCGACGGTACGCGGCAGGAAGGGGCCAGGGCGGGTACGGGCGACCAGGTCCAGCATCTCGGGCACGTCGGCGTGACCGAGCCGTACGGCTTCGGCGTCCGGTGCCGCCGCGATCCCGTCGTCGACCAGCTGGACGCCGCCGATGTCGAACGTCACCTCCCAGCCGTCCGGGAGCCGCCCCGTGAAGCCCGCCAGCGGGGCTTCGGCTCCGGGACCCGCCAGTGCGGCCAGGTCCGCCCAGTCGTCGGCGTCCGGCTCGTCGGGCAGCGCCAGCCACGGCGACACGTCCACGGGATAGCGCAGGACACGCCCGCGGCGCTCCGCGAAGTGCGCGTGCGGGCCGGTCAGCGAGCCGAGGGCGGGGTTGTCGAGGGGATGCGGGGCGGATGCCGGGGCGCCGGCCGGGTGCGGGGCGGGCAACGGGTCGCCGGCCGGGTACCCGGCGGGTGCCGGGGCGTCCGCCGGGTGCGGGAGCGCGTCGCGGTCGCCGGCCGCGCGCAGCGCGGGCTCGCGGTCCTTCGGGGGGCGTGTGCTCATGCCGACACCTCGATCACGATCTTGCCGCGGGTGTGGCCTTCCTCGATGGCGCGCAGGGCCTCCCCGGCCCGGTCGAGCGGCACGGTGAGGGTGACGAAGGGCCGCAGCCGTCCCTCGACGACGAGCCGCGCCACCTCGTCGAGCACGGTGGCGGTACGGGCCCGTTCCACGGGTGCGCCGCCCAGCCGGGCGACGGTCGCCCGGTCGGCGCCCGTGATCAGCTTGGTGCGGTCCGTCAGCAGCGTCGCCGCGGCCTCCAGGACCTCTCCCCCGACCAGGTCGAAGACGGCGTCCACGCCGCCCGGCGCCGCCGCGCGTACCCGTGCGGCGAGGTCGGGCCCCGATGCGACGTGCGCGGCCCCGAGCGACTCGATCAGGTCCTTCTTGCCCTCGGCGGCCACGCCGACCGCGTGCAGCCCGAAGGCGCGCGCGATCTGCAGGGCCGCCACGCCGACCCCGCCGCCCGCGCCGGTGACGAGTACGGTCGCGCCCGCGGGCAGGGCGAGCTGGCGGAGGCCGTCGTAGGCGGTCGCGGCCGCGACGGGCAGCGTCGCGGCGTCCGGGAACGACACCCCGGCCGGCTTGTGCGCCGTGACGGCGACGGGAAGCAGGGTGTACTCGGCGTATCCGCCCGCCACCGGGCTGCCGAAGACCTCGTCCCCGACGGCGAACCCGGTCACGTCCGGGCCGGTCTCCAGGACGACCCCGGCGACCTCGTTGCCGAACACCACCGGCAGTTCGCGGTCGGCCTCGCCCGGGCGCCGGTAACCCGAGCGCTGCTTCCAGTCGACGGGGTTCACCCCCGCCGCGCGCACCGCGACGAGGACCTGGCCGGGCCCGGGACTCGGACGGTCCCGCTCCACCAGCGCCTCCGTCTCCGGGCCGCCGTATCGCGTGAAGACGTACGCCTTGGGCATCTGCTCCCTCACTCTCCTTCGCTGTCACCGGTCGTGGCGGCCGGACACCGGGCGTAGTTGTACAGGCCACCGGACTCGGCTCCAGCAGCAAGGAAGATCCCGGCGCGGCTATTCCCGGGCCCGCGGAGAGTTCATGCGCCCGCAATGAACGGCGGCCCGCCGTGGCCCGCGGCACCGCACACGGCCGCGTACGGTTGAATGCGTAACCATTGAGCACGTGTCCGCATCGCGCACACGTGCGGACCGATCACGCTCGACCCGCGGGCCGTCCCGGACGGCCTGGAGGCACCAGCCGCATGAATGTCACCCGAGGCTTCACCGGACGTCCGCGCGTCCACAACGCCGGGCTGCCGCCCGGCCAGTACGACGCGGGCGACGACTGGCCCGTACTCTCCGCCGAGGTCACCCCGGACCTGTCCCCCGCCGACTGGAGCTTCCGGATCGACGGCCTGGTGGCCGAGCCTCGCTCGTGGAGCTGGGACGAGGCGCACGCGCTGCCGGCCTCGGCGTACGAGGGCGACATCCACTGCGTGACGAGCTGGTCCAAGTTCGGGGTGCGCTTCGGCGGTGTGTCCCTGGACGCGTTCCTGACGGCCGTGCGCCCGGACCCGGCCGCCACCCACGCGGTCGCGTACGCGCATACCGGGTACACCGCGAACCTTCCGCTCGCCGACCTCACCGGCGGCCGCGCCTGGATCGTCTGGGAGTACGAGGGGCAGCCGCTCCCGGCCGAGCACGGCGGACCCGCGCGGCTGATCGTGCCGCACCTGTACTTCTGGAAGAGCGCCAAGTGGATCGCGGGGCTGCGGATCCTCGACCACGACGAGCCGGGCTTCTGGGAGCAGAACGGCTATCACGCACGCGGCAACCCCTGGGAAGAGCAGCGCTACTCCGGTGACTGAGACGACGACCGTGCCCTTCGTGCCCCCGACGCGCTTCGCCGTGCCCGGCCGCATCGCCGTGAGCGAGAGCGCCGCGACGGCGTGGCAGACGGCCACGCTGACCGAGATCCGCCGGGAGACGGCGCACGCCTCCACGTTCCGGTTCGCCGTGCCGCGCTGGGCGGGGCACCTGCCCGGACAGCATCTGCTGCTGCGCCTGACGGCCGGGGACGGCTACGTGGCCCAGCGCCACTACTCCCTCGCGTCACCGCCCGGCGACGACGGCCACATCGAGCTGACCCTCGATCACGTCGACGGCGGCGAGGTCTCCGGCTGGTTCCACACCGTGGCCGCGCCCGGTGACCGGGTTGAGGTGCGGGGCCCGCTGAGCGGCTTCTTCGCCTGGCCCGGCGACCGGCCCGCGCTGCTGATCGGCGCCGGTTCGGGCGTCGTCCCCCTGATGTCGATGCTGCGGCACCACCGTGCGCGCGGGCTCGACATACCGCTGCGGCTGCTCGTCTCCGCGCGCGGTCCCGAAGAGCTCATCTACGCGGACGAGTTCGGCGCCGAGACCACGCCCGTCTTCACCCGCCGCGCTCCGGAGGGCGTACCGGTGGGCCGGATGACGGCCGCGCATGTGGCCCCGCTCATGGACGAACGGCCGCCAGGTGGCTGGGAGGCCTACGTGTGCGGCTCCAACGCCTTCGCGGAGCACGCCTCGCGGTTGCTGGTGGAGGCGGGCCAGCCGGTGGACCGCATCCGTATCGAGCGGTTCGGCTGAGGCCGACTCGTCCGGGACGGGCGATCGGGCCGGGCCCGCCGTGTCCGGGACAAGCGGTCCGGCAGGGCCCATCACGTCAGGATCGAGCGGTCCGACAGGGCCCGTCACGTCAGGATCGAGCGGTCCGACAGGGCCCGTCACGTCAGGATCGAGCGGTTCGGCCGGCGCCGGGCGCCTCGGCCGCGGCGGGCGGTTCGGCACAGGCCACCGCGTCCGGATCGCTCCGTTCGGCCGGGCCGTCCGCGTGACGCCGGGCGGCGCGCGGCAGGCTCTGGCGGCCCCCTGACGGCACACGTACGGTGTGATCATCCGCACCTTCGATGCCAAAGGTGGTCCTTCATGGCCCTGTTCGACCTCCCTCTCGACGAACTCCGCGGCTATCGCAGCGCGTCCACCGAGCCCGAGGACTTCGACGCCTTCTGGGCCAAGACGCTCCAGGAGACCCGCGAGCACGATCTCGCCGCCCGGTTCGAGCCGTTCGCGACCCCTCTGAAGACCGTCGACACCTACGACGTCACGTTCGCCGGCTTCGGCGGGCACCCGGTCAAGGGCTGGCTGACGGTGCCCGCCGGAGCGGACGCGCCGCTGCCCACGGTCGTCGAGTACATCGGGTACGGCGGCGGACGCGGACTGGCGCACACCCATCTGCTGTGGGCCTCGGCGGGCTTCGCGCACTTCGTGATGGACACGCGCGGCCAGGCCAGTGCGTGGGGCGGCGGCGAGACCCCGGACCCGGTGGGCAGCGCGCCCTCGTTCCCGGGCTTCATGACGCGCGGGGTCGAGGACCCCGAGACCTACTACTACCGGCGGCTGTTCACGGACGCGGTGCGCGCCGTGGAGGCGGCGCGCACCCACCCGCTGGTCGACGCGGCCCGCACCGCGGCCCTCGGCGGCAGCCAGGGCGGCGGCATCACCATCGCGGTGGGCGGCCTGGTGCCGGATCTGGCCGCGATCGCGCCCGACGTGCCGTTCCTGTGCGACTTCCCGCGCGCCACCGTGCTCACCGACCGCGCTCCCTACCGCGAGATCGGCAACTACCTCAAGACCCACCGTGGCCGAACCGATCAGGTGCTGCGCACGCTCTCGTACTTCGACGGAGTGCACTTCGCCGCGCGCGGACGGGCACCCGCCCTGTTCTCGGCGGCGCTGGAGGACCAGACCTGCCCGCCGTCGACGGTCTTCGCGGCGTACAACGCCTGGGCGCACGAGGAGAAGAAGATCGAGGTGTACGACTTCAACGACCACGAGGGCGGCGGCCCCTACCAGCAGGCGGCCCAGTTGCACTGGCTGCCCGCGCACGTCTGAGCGCCGCGATGGACACGGGGCGGGCGGCGCGGCACTTCGTCCGGGTGTGGGAGCGGGCCTGGGCGGACCACGACGTCGAAGCGATCCTGGAGTTGTACGCGGCGGACTGCGTCCACCGGTCGATGCCCTTCCGCGAACCGCACCGGGGGCGGGACGAACTCGCCGCGTACGTACGGTGGTCCTTCGCGGCCGAGCACACGATCGACGTTCGGTTCTCCGAACCAGTCGTCGGGCAGGACGGTCTCGCGGTGGCCGAGTTCCGCGTCCTGGCCGAGGAGGACGGACAGCCGACGACGCTGGCGGGCTGCGTGTTCGTCCGCTTCGGCGCGGACGGGCTGGCCGTGGAGACCCGTGACTACTGGCACACGCTGGAGGGCCATCAGGAACCGGCCGGTTCGCGCTTCCTGACCTAGGGGGTGTCGTCGGGGTGCCGTCCGGCGCCGCCCGGGCGCGCGGGACCCGGCCCGGGAGTACCTGGCGGGGCGCCGGGCCGGTCCGCCCGGGCGCCCGCCCTCCGGGGTGGATCCGGCCACCGCACTTCCCTCCAGTCCGACCAGTCGGTACGTTCAGGCGGACCCGGGGTTCGTCCGGGGACGCCCGCGTCCGCACGACGGAGGTCCCATGTCCCAGCACCCGTCCGACGTCCAAGGCCACTGCGACGAGCGTTTCGCGGCGGTGCGCACCGCGTTCGAGGAGAACTTCCGGGACCGCGAGGAGCTGGGAGCGGCGGTGGCGGTCACGCTGCACGGGGAGACGGTGGTTGACCTGTGGGGCGGCTGGGCCGACGCCGCGCGCACCCGTCCCTGGGAACGGGACACCCTGGTGAACGTGTGGTCGACGTCGAAGGGGCCGACGGCCCTGTGCGCCCATATCCTGGCCGACCGGGGGCTGCTCGACTTCGACGCCCCCGTGGCCGAGTACTGGCCGGAGTTCGCGGCGGCCGGCAAGGAGAACGTCCTCGTACGGCATCTACTGTCGCACCGGGCGGGACTGTCCGGACTGCGTGAGCCGCACTCGTTCGCCCAGCTGTGCGACTGGGAGTTGACCGTGCAGCGGCTGGCCGCCCAGGAGCCCTGGTGGGAGCCGGGAACGCGGTCCGGCTATCACGCGCTCACCTTCGGCCATCTCGTCGGCGAGGTGGTGAGGCGGGTCTCGGGGCTGCTGCCGGGCGCGTTCCTGGAGCACGAGGTGACCGGCCCGCTCGGCATCGACTTCACCATCGGGCTGCCGGAGAAGGACGCGGAGCGGGCGGCCGAGCTGGTGCATCCGCCGGCCGCGACGACCAGCGAACAGGCCGCCGTCTTCGCCCAGTTGGCGCCCGCCGCGCTCGCCGCGCTGGCCAATCCGGCGGTCGGCGCCGGGGAGGCCAACACGGCCCGCTGGCGGGCGGCCGAGATCCCCGCGGCCAACGGCCACGGGACGGCGCGCGCGGTGGCCGCGCTGTACGGGATCTTCGCCGGCCGGGGTACGTACGGCTCCCGGAAGCTGCTGTCACCGGAGGCCGCCGAGCGGGTACGCGAGGGACAGGGCAGCTGCCGCGATCTCGTCCTGGGCGCCGGGTTCGAGAGCGAGACCGAGATCGGGCTCGGGCTGTGGCTGAGCGGGGCCAACGGCTCGTACGGGCCCAACCCGAGGGCTTTCGGTCATGACGGGTTCGGCGGCTCGTGCGGTCTCGCCGACCCGGAGGCGGGGGTGTCCCTGGGGTACGTCATGAACCGCATGGGCCCGCACATCGCCGACGACCCACGGAAGACGGCGCTCGTCGACGCGCTGTACAGCTCGCTCTGAGGGGGTCCGCGCCCGCCGTGGCGCGCGGACTGAAATCGGCCGAACTGCCCGACCGCTCTTTCCTGGTGGTTTAGACCAATGCTAGATGTGGTGGCGCAATGAGCCCGCACGGCTACGCCTTGTCACCATCCAGGAGGCGCGGACATGGCCCGCACCACCCAGTCATCCGACCACGAGCCGCTCTACGCACGGATCGCCACGCAGTTGCTCGGCGAGCTGCGCGACGGAACCGTGGCACCCGGTGAACGTCTCCCGGCAGAAAGGGAGTTGGCCGCACGATTCGGCGTGAGCCGCGAGACGGTTCGGCAGGCGCTGCAACTGCTGCGGCGCGAGGGCACGGTCTCCACCGACCGGCGCGGCAGCCACGCCACGCTGCCCGGCACCGCCGCCGAGCACGTCCCCTCCCTGGACTTCCCGGTCGGGGCGCTCAGCCCCGAACCACCCACGCTCCAGCGGACCACCGTGACCTGGGAGACACCCCCGCCGGAACACGCGGAGGCCCTCGGTCTCGCTCCGCGCCGGCCGACCCTGGTCCACCGCTACGAGTCGACCGCGGCGGACGGCACGGGGCTGCGGACGGCCGTGACGTCCTTCTCCGCGGTGGCGGTCACCGAGGTCGAGGAGCTGGCCCGCTACCGGGACCGCGCCGACGGCACCGCGTCGGCACAGCTGCGCAGGGCCTACGACTGGATGCGCAAGGCGGGGCTGACCCTGCACCACCGGGACGCGATCACCCGCCTCCCCGAGTCGGTCAGGGTCACCCGGCGCGTCCACGACCAGTACGACCGCCCCCTGGAGATCACCGACCTCGTCGTCGACGCCCGGCAGGACGCCCTGGTGTACGAGTTCACGCTCCCGGCGGCCGGCTGACCGCGCCGGGACGCCGGCCGGGCGACGCACGGAGGGCCGTCCTCCGCCAGGCCCCCGTCCCGGCGCGGAACCCGAGGACATGGGTGGCGGCGGCCGGGGCCGCGACCTGGTCGGATCGGTGTCCGGTACACGATGACAGTCACGTGACCGATCCCAGGAGCGCCGATCACGTCTAGCGTCGACGACGTGACCACCAACGACGTGCAACGGATCGACCGGGCCGACGCCGCGGACCGCCTTCCGGTCGGCTTCCCGGCGTCGGCCACCGCCTCGGCGGCCTCCTCCGGTCCGGTGCCGAGAACCCCGACGGCGGCCCGCGACTGATCGTCCCGGGCCTGAGGACCACGTGGTGCGTGGCCCCATCGCCCGTCGCTCACGCAAGAAACAGCCGCACAGCCCCTGCGCCACCGAGATCACCCAGATCAAGGACCGGGGACATGCGCTGACCATCGACCACGGCCGGCCGGAAGCAGCCGACACGGCGCCGGACTTCGTCCGCCGCTCCGTGTGACCGGCTGCGCGCGACCACCGGCCGTACGGCGCCCGCACGCCACGTCGCACCACCACGCGCACATCGCTTCACCATTCGAAAGGGAACACCCATGAGTACGTTCACGACGTCCGACGGCACCGACATCTTCTACAAGGACTGGGGCAGCGGGCAGCCCGTCGTCTTCAGCCACGGCTGGCCGCTGAACGCGGACGCCTGGGACGGTCAGATGCGGCTCGTCGCGGAGAACGGCTTCCGCGCCGTCGCCCACGACCGCCGCGGGCACGGCCGCTCCGCGCAGCCGTGGCAGGGCAACCACATGGACCAGTACGCCGACGACCTGGCCGAACTGATCGAGAAGCTGGACCTCACCGACGTGATCCTGGTGGGGCACTCGACCGGCGGCGGCGAGGTCGCCCGCTACATCGGCCGGCACGGCAGCGCGCGGGTGGCCAAGGCGGTGCTGCTGGGTGCCGTTCCGCCGCTGATGCTGAAGACGGACGCGAACCCGGAGGGCACTCCGCTCGACGCCTTCGACGGGATCAGGGCCGGTGTGGCGGCGGACCGTTCGCAGTTCTACCAAGAGCTGAGCGTGCCGTTCTTCGGCGCCAACCGTGAGGGTTCGGCCGTGTCGCAGGGCAAGCGCGACGAGTTCTGGCTGCAGGGCATGCAGGCCGGTCTGAAGGCGGCGTACGACTGCATCCGGCAGTTCTCCGAGACCGACTTCACCGAGGACCTGGCCCGCATCGACGTGCCGACGCTGGTCGCGCACGGCGACGACGACCAGATCGTGCCGATCGCGGCCGCCGCGCTGAAGACGGCCGAGCTGGTCAAGGACGCGACGCTCAAGGTGTACCCGGGCGCGCCGCACGGTCTGGTGGGCGAGTTCGAGCAGGCCTTCAATGCCGACCTGCTGGAATTCATCCGCGGCTGACCGGACACGCGCCGCTCTGACGGCGGCGCCACCGAGCCCGGCCTTCCGTACGGCAGGCCGGGTTCCCGGATCGGATGCGTCGGGCCCGGGTCCCCGGTTCGTTCCGGGGGCCCGGGCCCGCGCGGGTGGCGGCGCCGCGGCGGGGCGTATCCCTCAGCCGTTGCGGGCGGGTGTGGTGCGCCGCGTCCACGCCGAGAGGGCGAGCGCGACGGCCGCTCCGGCCAGGAGCACCGCCACGACGACCCACACGGTGGAGCCGACAGCGTCGGTGAAGGCGGCACGCGGATCGCGGACCTGGGTGACCCGGTCCTCGAAACGCGAGGTCATGAGTGTGCCGAGGACACTGGTGCCGAGGACGGCGCCGATCTGGCGGGCCGCGTTCACCGTGCCGCCCGCCTCGCCCTCGCGTCCGCGCGGCACATGGCCGACCGCGAGCGCGGTGGACGGCGCGTTGGCGAGGCCGCTGCCCAGTCCGAACAGGACGAATGCGGCGACGTATCCGGTGAACGAGGTGCCGGGTCCGACCTGCGCGAAGAGCGCGGCTCCGACGGCCGCGAACAGCAGCCCCGCGCTGATCAGGGTGCGCGGCCCCAGACGCCGTACGAGCACGCCCGCGAGGACGGACGCGGCGATGAACGTGCCGAACTGTGCGAGGAGTTGGGCACCGACCTCCAGGGCGCTCAGTCCCCGGACCCGCTGCAGCCACAGCACCTCGAGGAGCGAGAGGCCGACGAAGGCGAACAGCACGATCGCGGCGAGCACCAGCGAGGCGCCGTAGGAGGGGTCGCGCAGCAGCCGCAGGTCGACCATGGGCGCCGCGCGCCGCAGTTCGATCAGGACGAACGCGGCGAGCAGCGCGACCGAGGCGGCGACGGCCGCGATCGCGCGCGGCGAGCCGTAACCGTGGTGTCCGCCGTCGATGAGCCAGAAGACCATCAGTCCCAGCCCGGCCATGGCCGTCACCTGGCCCGGCCAGTCCAGGCGCTGGGACGGGTTCCGGGACTCCGGGACGAACCGCAGGGCGACGACGACGGCGAGGACGGCGACCGCCGCGTTCAGCCAGAACGCGCTGTGCCACGTCCACCAGCGCAGGGCGAGGCCGGCCGTGACGGGGCCGATCGCCAGACCGAGGCCCGAGGTGGCGGCCCAGGCGGCGATCGCGCCCGCCCGGCGCTTGGGGTCGGGGACCGCGTGGGTGACTAGCGCGAGCGAGCTGGGCGTGATGAGGGCGCCGCCCAGGCCCGCGACCGCCTGCCCGGCGAGCACGGTGGCCAGGTTGCCTGCGAGGACCAGGACGACTCCGCCGACCGCCATGGTGACGGCCCCGGCGAGGAAGACGCTCCGCCGGCCCCACCGGTCGGCGAGCGCTCCGGCTCCCAGCACACAGGCGGCCACCACGAGCGTGTACGTGCTGGGCACCCAGACGAGGTCGGCCGGGCCGAGGCCCAGGTCGTCCTGGACCGCGCTGAGGGTGCCGATGGTCTGGGTGGTCTGGAGGAAGACGGTGAACAGGCCGAGGCAGGCGGCGACGAGGACCGGCAGCGGGCTCGCTCCGGGAGCCGTGCGCGGTGCGGTCGCCGCGGCGCGCAGATCAGATGCCATCGTGCACCCCGAAACGGGTGGTCAGCGCGGGTGCGCCGGCGGACAGGGGGATCTTCATCGCGGTTCCTCGCACAGTCGGTCCTGAGGACGGGCATGAGATAGTTAGTTTGAAAAACAGACTTACTGTAGCCCACATGGTTTGGAAAACAAACGCACTCAAGGGCGTGCTTCGGCCACGACAGGCGGACCCGAGGGGTCAAAGGGAGGCCGCGTCCGGTGTCCGGGTCGCCACCACCATGCGGCACCGCGGGCTGCCGTCGGGCCGCGTGCCGAACTCGGGCAGCGCCTGAAGCTCCACGTCGAAACCGGCCGAAACCAGCTCCCGCCGCACCTCACCCAGGCGGAAGGACCGGTAGTACATGACGAACGGCGGGCGCCACACGGCGTTGCGCACCCGCATCACCGCGTCGAAGCCCAGCAGGGCCCAGAACCAGGGCGAGCTCGGGCGGGGCGGAGCCGTGACGGGGAACGCGAACCGCCCACCCGGCCGCAAGACCCGGTGCACCCCGGCGAACAGCCCCGGAAGCTCCCGAGGCAGGAAGTGCCCGAACGCCCCGAAGCTCACGACCAGGTCGAACGCGGGACCGAAGGGCAGCGCGCGGGCGTCGCCCCGCACCCAGGCCATGGACGGCGCGGCGCCGGCCCGGTGCCCCGCGCGTCCGACGGCCAGCATCCCCGCGCTGATGTCGATCCCGGTGACCGAGTCCCGGCACAGCCCCCGCAGGACGTCCATGCCCGCACCGGTTCCGCAGCACAGGTCCAGGCCCGCCCGGAACGGCCCCATGGGCCGCAGCGCCCGCCCGACCGCGTCGAGAATCGAGTCCGGCGTCCGGAAGGGCGTGTGGTCGAACTTGGGCGCGAGCAGGTCGTAGCCGTGCTCGACGGAGGACAGGGCCTGGACGGCGAGTTCGCGGAGGCTGGGACCTTGCGGGGTGAACATCGCGTCCAGCTTAGAGGTCGTCCCGGTCGGTGGGGCGCGGATCGGTATCGGCGATGAGTTCCCGAAAGAGGCGGGCCACTGTGGCTCCGGGGGCATCGGTTCCTGGCACGCCACAGGTCATCGACGGGCCGCCTGCGCACAGTCTGTGCCCCTGCGCCGGCCACGACGAACGCATCACCGCCCTGACAGGCTTCCTGCACACCTACAGCCACCACCGCTGCCACACCGCACTCGGCGGCCACCCACCGATCAGCCGCGCATCCGGCGACAGAGCGCGGTAATCCGCTCTCGCATACACAATCGCCCGGACACCGACCCATCTGCACTGCTTCCCTTCGGTCGCCGTCCCTTCGGTCGCCGATGAGTTTCGGTGTGCCGGACGGTCCAAGTCGACACACCTGACAAAGGGAGAACCCAATGGGCACGACGCGCTTGCATCCGACGACTCATATCGCCCGGCGCATGTTCGAGCTCCTGGAGCCGATCTGCCTGGTCACCTACTGCGCCGACGAGTGCAACGAGGAACTGGCCGGACTCGGCCACCGCACCTACTGGGACGGCTACTTCGCCAGCCGCGCCGCACCACTGGGACGGGTGCCGGCCCAAGTCGTGCACGCAGCCTTCTACAACTTCGCCGACGGGGAAGCCGCACGGCACATCCCCAGCGCCTGGGAGACGATCCCGCCCGAGGCCTCCGTCGCCGCGAGGGAGCGGGGCAGCGCGGCCTCCCTACGGCGCATCCTCGGCGACGAGCTGGCCGGCTCCCCGGGCCTGGTGCGCGCCGCGGACCTGACCACCAAGGCCGCGACGAGCGCCCCCGCCGAAGGCCGGGTGATGTACGCCGGCATGCGCACCCTTGAGGTACCCAGCGACCCCGTCGCCCGGCTGTGGCATTCCGCGACCATGCTGCGCGAGCACCGCGGCGACGGGCACATCGCCGCTCTCGTCGGCGCGCGCATCGGCGGTACGGAGGCCCACGTGCTCTCCGCTCTTGACCAGGGCATCCACCCCCCGGAGTCGTTCGGACGCATCCATCACCTGCCGAAAGAGCGCCTGGCCGCGGTCATGGACGGCATGCGCGAACGCGGACTCGTCGACACCCACGGCCACTTCACCGACGCCGGCCGCGCGACCAAACAACGCATCGAAACCGTCACCGACGAACTCGCCACCCCGCCCTACGACGCCCTGTCCCCCGCCGAACTCGACGAACTGATCACCGAGCTCGAACCCATCACCGCGACCCTGGTGGCCACAGGCTCGCAGTGACACGCAGAAACCACGGTGCCGGTGTCGCCGTCACAAACCGCCACATCGATCACGGAGTCGCCGACCACAACCGGCCCCTCGCTCCTGCCCAGCAGGGCGCGTGCCCAGTGGCGTATGCGTCGGCGCGGAGGACGTCCGCAGGGCTCACGGGAGCAGTTCTATGTGCGGATGGTCCGGGGATGCCGGGCAGACGTGGAGTTGGAGGTCGTAGCCGCCGATGATGTCGATCAAGGTGAAGTTGCCGTCCTGGGCGCCCAGGGGAGGCGGGGCCGGGTTCGTCCGTTCCTCCTCGGCGATCCAAGTCCCGCTGCCGCCGTCCCATTCCCAGGAGGCGATGGTGAGGAGCGGCACCTGCTCGGTGCCGCACTCGGGGCAGGGGCGGGGCTTGGGGTCGGTGCGGGGCCAGCTGCTCCAGCCGCCGGTCTTCCAGCCGGGGGCAGTGGACAGGTTGTTCTGGTAGAGCTCGCCCGGGTCGTCCGCGTACGTGTTGTACCGCGCGGGATCGATCGTCTCCCAGCGGCTCATGTCGTCCAACTGCTCCCGGAGCTCCTCGCCCAGCTCCCCGGGGTGGGGGAATTCGGTGACCTGCTCCGGTGAGAACAGGCACGGCTGCGGGAGGTAGCAGTCCCGCTGGACGATGGGCGGCTCGGGCGGTGCGTCGAGGACGTCGGTGACGGTGGCGGAGGAGCGCCAGAAGAGGGCTGTCCGGGGGTGGGCCATCTCGTGGTCGAAGGGGCACCAGAGGACCTGGAGGAGGTCCGCGTCGGGCGGGCACGGGAAGGGGACGTCGCGGGCGTAGAGCTGGGCGACGGGGAGGAGGGGGATCGGACCGTCGAACCACGGGCGGCCCGCGAGCCGTTCCCAGGTCGCCCGTTCCTCGGGAGTCCACTGGGGTGCCTCGGGGTCCAGGCGCAACCGCTCGGCCGCTGCGGCGCGGTCGTGGCGGAGGAGCCGGACATCGTCCGGAGAGTGCACGACTGTCGTCACGCGACTGTCGTGCGGCTCGTCGCAGTACGGCCACGGCTCGCCGGCGGGCCACAGGAGCGGCCCGCCGACAGAGCTGTCGTGCACGGTCGGCGAGCCCGGCCGCGGGTGCAGCCGGGTCGCCGTCCGCGCCAGAGGAGCCAGCTCAGGAAAGAGCGCGGTGATGTCGAACGGCCGCGGTGGGGTACTGAAGATGGCGTTCATGGCGGTGATGCTGCCAGCGACGTCCGACAAGGGGCGTACCGATCTACGTCAGCCGGCACACAGCTCCCCTATGTCAGCAGGCGGACCAGAGGAAGGTGTGCGGCCACGTCAGTACCAGCGGACTTGGCCGGCTGCCCCATGGCCTGTACGGGCGGCGTGGCGGAGAACGCGGAGCGGGCCGTCAAGCAGTTCGTCCGCGTCGTGGGCGGGGTCGTCACCCAAGCCGGTCATCCACGCGTGGATTCGCTCGATCGCGTCACGACGTGGGGTTCCGGTCAGGACGAGAGTCTCCTCGACCGCAGGCAGTTCAGCGCGGACTTGCTCGGCATCGAGAAGGAAGTCCCCGAACCGGCCCGGCAGCCGCAGCGTCGCATCGGGACCCAGCGCGTAAGCCAAAGCGGAGAATGGGTCGGCCTTGCGCGCCGTGACCACGAACAAGCCCTCCCCGATATCGGGGGGGAAACTGATCCATGACCGTGTCACGCAACTTCGCCGCGTGGTCGGAGTCGTCGCGGCAGGCGTCGACGAACGCGCTCAGCCGGAGGGCGTCCTCGTCGGCGCTCCAATCGCCGGGAGAGCTCGTCGCTGTGGTGAACATGGACGCCTGCGCCTTGCGTCGCCACCAAGCCACCTCCCCAGGCTCGTTGCAGCGCACCGGTGTCATCGACGGGTTCTGAACCGAAGCGCTCAGCAAATTCCGTGCCTCTTGGTCAGGCACTGCGCCGACGATCCACACACCTGTGACGCTCAACTCCGCCTCCTTCTGCTCTTCCACCCGAACTCGGTCATGTCTCAGCCGTCGGCATGACGGTCGTCCGTACTGCGAGTCCACAGGGAGAGGTCGCTGCTCGTCGCTATGGCGATCGTTCTGCCGGTGGGGGAGAAGCCGGCTGCGCGGAATGTGGAGTAGTTCGAGTGGAAGATGTGCCACCACTTCTCTCTGTGCGGACCCTCGTGGGGGAGCCCGCCGTCGATTGACAGCAGGATCCGCTCGTTCGGCCAGGCCGGGGTGACGACTTCCAGGGACCAGCCGTCTTCGGTGGTGGTGTGCAGCCCGCCGCCGAAGAGTCCGGCGATGCGTACGCGGCTTCCAGTGACCGGCCCCAGCCCGGGGCAGGAAAGGTCGGCAACTGCGTCGGGGGTGCTGTCCTCGGGATCTGGGTCGCGGTCCCTGGCGATCTTCTCGCCGGTGACGGCGTCGAAGAGACCGTGCCCGTCATGCGAGACGACCATCACCAGATCGTGGCCGGTATCGGGGTCCGTAGCGAAGCCGATACCGAGCAGTCCGCCGACAGGGACGCCGTAGTCGTATTCGAACACGGGCCGCCATGGTTCGGGCGCGGGCACCACAGGGGCCGCGAGAAGCCGGTTCCTCATCGCCCTCTGGTAAGCCGAGAGTTCCGGCTCATGCGCGGACTGCCCGACCGGAAGCGTCTTCTTCGTCCACTTCATCACGGGACCATGATCCACGCCCGGACAAGCCGGCTCGAAGGTGACCTCGGTCCACCGCGCAGGCACATGTTCTAGCGGGCTGTGAACGCTGCTTGTTGATCCACGTCAAGGCGTGTTCACAGACCACCTCCTCGAAAACCCGTGTTTGCACGGGGCCCTTGCGCGGACTGGTCAGCCGGTTTCACAGGCCTGCCAGGGCGAGGAGCTCGTGCATGTGCTCGACCGGCAGGTTCGGGGAACCGGCTGCGACAATCGCCACCCGTTCCGATGGATCGGCCAACAACCGTGTCAGCTCTCGGGGCGGAAGCTTGCGATGGGCCGCGATCACGCGGCGCACCGTGTACTCCGGATCGGCGGCCAAGCGACCGATGAGTTCCATCGGCAGGTCGAGGTCACGCGGGGCCAGCTGCCGCATCCTCGGGTCGGGATCGGTGGCCAAGCGCCGCAGCGCCTCCACCGGGAGGGGGAAATCGTCTGCTGGACGCCACAGGGTCTTCTTCTCCATGCGATAGGTGCGGTCGATGCGTTCGGCGGTGGCGGAGTCGACCCGGTCACGGGCGTGCAGAGCCATCGTCGTGCGGACGCTGCTCTTCTCGTCGTGGAGCAGCCGGGCAACGACCGGATCAGGAAGGCTCTCGGACATGGCGGCCGAGACACGGAAGCAGGTGTAGGGCGAGTGGACGTACGGCAGCGGGTCAGCGGTCACCCACGGCAGACGCATCGTCCGAAGCTCCACGCGCGCCATTTGACTCATGATGAATTGCTGTGCTGACGCATCGTCGTCCAGGACGGGGAGACGGCCGGGCCCGTCCAGCGAGGGTGCGTCGGACAGGATCTGCGCGTGGATCGCGGCACGGGTCGGCGCAGGGGTGTCCTGACGGGCGAAGACGCGGAGCCTGACCCGCGGGCTGGGGTCCTGGGCCAACTTGTCGCGCAGCGGCGGCGGAAGGTCGGGGTGCGCGGCCAGTTCCCGGCGCACCTTGTAGTCCGGGTCATCGGCCAGAAAACGAGCAGTGTCGGCGTCCAGCGTGCAGTGCCGCACCGCCCCCGCGCGCGTGATCGGGTCCGCCAACAACGTCGGCATCAGGTCGGCCGGCGGGACGGGATGGGGAAGCCGTCGGTAGTAGGTCGCGCAGGCAGCTGCGCGTACTGCGTCCTCGGGATCTGTCAACAGGAGCCGACGCACCGCTTCCGGAGCCTGGGTCCAGCATTGGGCAAGTGTCGCCCGGATCTCCGGGTCCGGGTCGGCTGCCAGTCGCACGCGCAGATCTGTCGGCAAGTGGTCTCTCTCCGCCAGGAACTCACGTACGTGCTGGTCAGCGTCGCCCACCAACCGCTCGAACAGCTCCCGCGGTGCGCCGTCCGAGGCGATCACCAAGGCCGCGCGTATATCCGGATCCGGGTGCTCGGTGAGCATCATCCGAAAGGTATGCGGGAGGCTGCGGTTGAGCGCGAGCGCATGGGTGAGCCAATGGTCGTCGAGAGCCATGATCTCGTCGATCATTTCGTCGGTGAGGTCCGGCCGCTTGGCCACGGAGCCAAAACCTTTGCGATGAGCGAAGAGGCGGCGAACGAGCTCAGCCGGAAGCGCCGGGTTTGTCGCGAGTCCCTCGACCACCTTGTCGAGGTGAATCGGCGACGGCATGACGTCGGACACGACGAGCGCCCCTTCTGACTCGGCAAGCTGACTGCCGAGTCTTGCACGGGCGTGCTACTGACCGGCCCTTCATTCTCCAAGGCGTCGCATGGACGCGATCCACACTTCGGTGAACTCGCCCAAGAGATCGTGCAGCCGACGGTTCAGGTGCGCGCTGATGATCCAAGTCAAGCCGCCCTCACGACCTTTCCAGCAGTTTCAAGAGGTCGCCCGGACTGATGGAGCCGCGCCCCTCACCAGCCGAGCTGGGCGTCTCCCAGCACAGTGCTGCCGAGGTGCGCGGCGAGTTTCTCTACCCATGGAAGATCGCCCCATTCATCCACGTGAACGAAGACGGTCCTGGTGGTCGGTCGGCTGAGACAAGTTGACATCGTCGCCGTTGAAGACAACCTCCACGCCGTCGTACTTGGCGACGCCGGGCCAATCCGCCTCGGCGTCGTCCGGCCATCTGCCGCCCCAGCCGACCGAGGCCATCCCCTTCCAGACAGCTCGCACGAACCGCTGCTCCACGGTGCCCGCTTGGAAACTGTGCGCACTCAGACGTTCCGCGTGTGCCACTCGACGGCCAGGTCCATGTCCACGGTGAACGGCATCTCCACCAGTGCGCCCGCGCTGCCAGCGAAAAGGCCGACCCCAGGAAGCCGCACGATTTTCCAGGTCAACTCCACTTCAATCGCCGAGTGCGGCGGCACCGGGGTCGACACGGAGGTCGTCCGGGAAAGCTCAGCCTGCGAAGTCACTGAGTACATCTCTCTGACCTCTTTGGCGAGAGTCCCGCCGAGGTCTGCGAACCCAGCGATTGTCAGTCGCGCTAGACCGCCCTTGATCGTGGCATTGCGGTCCTCGACCGTGACCGTTCGTTCCACGCGCCACCCGAACTCCTCGACACCGGTCACGGTGGTGGAGCTGTCGTTACGCATGACCTTGCGCACAGAGCGCGCGGGAACCTCGATGAGCGCGTTCGCCCTGAGTCGGGTGAAGCGGAACTGAGTCGGAGACAGCGTCTGGGGGGTTGCCGGGACTGGAGGGGAAACGTTCGATGGGACGCCACCTTGCTGCACCCTAGGCAGGCGGAACATGCCTCCCACATCGACTGCGGAAGATGAGGTGGGCGCCGGAGGAAGGTTGTTGTGAATCTCCCAGGTCTCCCGGCAGTAGCCGCAGCGCAAGGTGTCGGGCTCCACGAAGGTCACGTTCGCGCTAGTTGGAGCGAGCCGGACGCGTTCCGTCGCGGTCAGGCCGCTCGCGGTCAATAGGTCGCCCAGGACCACGTGGAGGCCCCCATTGAAGATCGTGCGCAGGGCGTCGAGGATCCGGGCGCCGCATAGCGGGCAACAACCCGAGCTCATGTACCGAGCCATTTCCGAGCTGATGGCCATAAGCCCACACCCCCGATGCGACCCTCCCCCGAGGGCTCACTCCGAGGATACGGAAATCGGCAGTTGCCCGCTCTCGATCCGCCCACCGACTGGCCCTGTCGCTCACGCTCTGAGTCAGGTCGTCTCGCGTCTGCGCTAAAGCCTCAGCTCAGAGCCCCACTCCGTTGTCCTGGTCTTTGTCCAGTACGTCGACGGCCGCCACAGTTCACCGCCGCACGCGCACACCGTCCGACCTGCCCCGTGAACCCACCCGTACGCCCCGGTATCACCACTTGCACAGTTGAACATAGTGCAGGACTTCCAAAGGCAGTTCTGGCTCCAGCGCGGAGTCCTCCGCGGCGGTGATCGCCAAGCTGAACTCCGCGTAGTCATGTGTCTCGGGGTCCATCCGAGGGTGGACGTAGCAGAACTCAGCGTCTGGAAGCACCGTCGCCATCCGCCGCGTGTCCTCGGCAGTGAGCACCTCGGCCATCAGGATCACCTCGTCGTCGTGCTCCTCCAGCAGAGCTTTCAAACGCAGTGCCTGCGTCCATGCCTCGACGGCGTCGCTGGTGCGGAAGCCTGCACCTATATCTCGGCCGTTTGGGCACCGGCCAGACCTTGGTCACCACTCGACGCGGCCTACCCTGGCGCGACCTCGGCGCGCCCCTGCGCCTGGACACCCTGACTCCGGAGGTTTCGGTGAAGGTGTTGCAGGAGATCACCGGACGCCGGGCCGACGGCGACACTGCAGGGCTGACCGAGCTGGCCGAGGAACTCGGCCACCTACACCTGGCGCCTACGGACCACCCTCACACCGCCTGCGGCTGGGTAATCTCGCCAGGACGTTCAGTGCTCTGCGCTTCGCGAAGGCGTTGCCGCTGGTGGCGGGCGCTGGCCGTCAGCGAGGCCGCGCTCGGCCCGGACCACCCTGACACCGTCATCCGCCTGGACAACCTCGATTCGCTGCGCACACTGCTGGAAGACCCGCCGAAAGACGAGCCATAACAAAGACGAGCCATAACAACGTCAATCCGTGCGAAGCACCTGGAAGGGCAGACGCAGAAAGCTACTTTCGCAAGGTGTTGCGATCAACGTCCCACTGGTCCAAATGAAACTGCCCAGGGGCAGCGCGCGCCGGGCGGGCTGATCTAGGGTCGCCGGCATGACTTCGTTCCGTCCCGCCCCCGCATGGCTGGCCGACGCCGTCTTCTACCAGATCTACCCGCAGTCGTTCGCCGACTCGAACGGCGACGGCATCGGCGACTTCGACGGTGTCGCCGAGCGCCTCGACCACCTCGCGTGGCTGGGCGTGAACACCGTGTGGCTCAACCCCTGCTTCGCCTCGCCGTTCCAGGACGCCGGATACGACGTCTCCGACTACCTGAACACCGCCCCCCGATACGGCTCGAACGACGACCTCGCCGAACTGGTCGACACGGCACGCCGCCACGGCATCCGCATCCTGCTGGACCTCGTCGCGGGCCACACCTCCGACGAGCACCCGTGGTTCGAGGCAGCCGCGGACGACCCGGCGGACGACCGGTACATCTGGACACCCGAAGGGCGCCCCGACGGCTTCGTCGCCTCCCCCGGGACCCGGCCGGGTGCCTATCTGCCGAACTTCTTCGCCTGCCAGCCCGCCCTCAACTTCGGCTACGCGCGCGCCGATCCGGCCGAACCCTGGCGCAGTCCGGTGGGCGCCGAGGGTCCCCGCGCCAACCGCGCCGCCCTGCGCGAGATCATGGACCACTGGCTGGGGCTCGGCGTGTCCGGCTTCCGCGTCGACATGGCCGCCTCGCTCGTGAAGGACGATCCGGGCAGGACCGAGACCGCCCGGATCTGGACGGAGCTGCGGCACTGGCTGGACGGCGCGCACCCGGACGCGGCACTGCTGTCCGAGTGGGGCGAGCCGGAGGTGTCGGTGCCCGCGGGCTTCCACACCGACTTCTTCCTCCAGTTCGGCGGGCCCACCGACGGCCTGGCGCTGCGGTCGCTGTGGAGCAACTCCGAGGGCACGGTCAACGAGGCCTGGGACCCGCTCGACTGCTTCTTCGACCCGAGCGGCAAGGGCTCGCCCCGCCCGTTCGTGGAGGCCTGGCACCGGGCGGCCACCACCCTCGACGACAGCGGGTTCATCTCCCTGCCCACCGCCAACCACGACTTCTCCCGCCTCAACTGCGGCCCCCGCACGGCCGATCAGCTGCCCGCGGCCTTCGCCTTCCAACTGACCTGGCCGACCCTGCCGGCGATCTACTACGGCGACGAGATCGGCATGCGCTACATCCCGGGGCTGCCCGACAAGGAGGGCAGCGTGCTCGGCCCCCGCTACAACCGCGCGGGTTCGCGTACCCCGATGCAGTGGGACGACGGCCCGAACGCCGGCTTCTCGTCCGCCCCCGCCGACGCCCTCTACCTCCCGGTCGACCCCTCCCCCGCCCGGCCCACCGTCGCCGCCCAACTCGCCGACGAGACCTCGCTCCTCCATCTGGTGCGCCGCCTCGTGGCCCTCCGCGCCGGCACACCGGACCTCGGCGCCCGGAGCCCGGTGGAAGTCCTCCACCCGGGCTATCCCTTCGTGTACCGACGCGGGGACCACCACCTCGTCGTCATCAACCCGCAGCAGAGCGCGGCCGGTTGCTCCTCGACCCGCGTTCATGGAGCCGAACCCCTGGAATCCTCCGGCGTCCACATCGGCGACGACGGCAGGATCGACGCGCAGGGGTTCGGGTACGGCATCTACCGGCTCGACGGATAGCGGGATCTCGGCGGGGAGCGGTGCGACTGTCGTTCTCGACATACGCCGAGCTGCCTGTTTCACTGGTGATATGGCATCAATTCGCCTGACACGACCGACACTTGAGGTCCTCAAGGTGCTGTTGGCCGCCACGCCGGACGATCCGGCGTGGGGGCTGCGGATCTGCGAGGAGGCCGATCTCGGCTCCGGCACCGTGTATCCCATTCTCGAACGGCTCGTCGACGCCGGCTGGGCGGTCCGCCGGGCCGAGACCGGCGAGCACCCCGGCCGCCCCAAGCGCTACTTCTACGAACTGACCGCCGCGGGCCGGCTCGCCACCCGCGAGGCCCGGGAGCGCAAGCCACGGCTCTTCGGGCTGCGCCCGGCCGGCGACGGAGGTGCGGCATGAGTACGGACCGGCGGGACGACGAGCCCCCCTTCGGCGCCGGCCCCGTCGCGATCGTGGCGGTCCTCGCGCCCGTACTGGCCGGGACGGCAGCCGTCCTCTTTCTGCTGATCGGCTACACCCTGAAGACCGTGAGCCCCGGCTCCACGTTCTCCTCTTTCTTGATCACCAACGGCTGGATCTTCGGAGCCATCACCGCGGCATCCATCCTGATCGCCGCGATCGCCCTCCTGATCACGGCCCTGCGCGCGGGCAGTGAGGGCGCCCAGGAGCCGGGCACCGGGACCGCGTCCGCCGCCCGGCAGCGGCAGAGCCGCAGGGGCAACGGCACCCTGGGGATCGCCTCGTTCGTGGCCGGACGGCGCCGCACCCATCTGCGCGAGGAGTGGGCGGCCGTCCTCGCCGGGGACCCCGAGCACGGGCTTGTGCTGTCCCCGCGCACGAGGATGCGCTATGCCCTCGGCTTCCTGTGGGCGGCCGTCCGGCTGCGCGTCCGGGACCTCGCCTCTCCCATGTGGGTTCCGGTCGACTGGACGCTCGCCGTGGAGTCCCGCACGAACGGCTTCATCGCCGCCGTGGTGGGTTTCCAGGCGGTCTGGATCGTCGGCCACGGGGGCCTTCCGGCCCTCGTCACGGACGTGTGGGAACCCTGTGCGATCGTGGGCGGCGCCCTCTACGTCCTGGTGCGCTGGCTGCGCCGGGTCCGCGGCATCGAGCTCGCCGCGGCGCCGCGGGACGACGCACCCCCCGACTGAACACAGCGGGCGGGACCCGTCAGGCGCGCAGCCGCAGGAACGCGAGCCAGACGTCGGGACCCTCCTGTCCCGGTTCGGCGGAGTCCTCCCGCAGGAAGGGGGCGGGCGTGCCCGGGTAAGTGCGGCGAGCGGGGAGCAGCCGCCCGGCCAGGGCTCTGAGGAAGTGGGGCGCCGTCGCGGTGGCGGCGGACGTGTCGTCGGTGGCGGAAGCGAAGCCGGCCGGAGTAGTACTGGTGGTGGTCGCCGCGGTGGTCATCGGGTCCTCCGTCGTCGTCATCGGGCGCTGTCACCCCACCGACGAACGGCGCCTACGCCGATCGACACTCCGCGAGCCGTTTCGTCAAGAAGCGCCGCTCGGCGTCGTTCTCCACCAGCTCCAGAGCCCGGGCGTAGGCGTGCGCGGCCTCGGCGCGGCGGCCGACGCGACGCAGCAGGTCCGCCCTGGTGGCGGGCAGCAGGTGATAGTCCGCGAGCTCGCCCTGCTCCTCCAGCTCGGCCACCAGGGCGAGCCCCGCTTCGGGTCCCTCGGCCATACCCACGGCCACCGCGCGGTTGAGCCGGACCACGGCAGACGGCACGAACCGCCGCAGCTCGCCGTAGAGCGCCGCAATGTCGGCCCAGTCCGTCTCCTCGGCGGTGGCTGCCGTCGTGTGGCAGGCGGCGACGGCGGCCTGGATCTGGTAGGCGCCCGGACGCCCGCGGCGCAGCGCGGACTCCAGCAGGGCCGCGCCCTCCTCGACCGCCGCCCTGTCCCAGGCCGACCGGTCCTGGTCCTCCAGCGTCACCAGGTCGCCCGCCGCGTCGACGCGTGTGTCCCGCCGCGCGTCGTGCAGCAGCAACAGCGCGAGCAGGCCGAGCACTTCGGGCTCGTCGGGCATCAGCCGGGCCAGTACGCGGGCCAGCCGGATCGCCTCCGCGCACAGGTCCCTGCGCACCAGGTCGTCGCCCGCGCCGGCGACGTAGCCCTCGTTGAAGAGCAGGTAGAGCACGCCGAGGACGCCGGTGATGCGTTCGGGCAGGAGGTGCGCGGGCGGCACACGGTACGGGATACCCGCGTTGCGGATCTTCCGTTTGGCACGGACCAGGCGCTGCGCCATCGTCGCCTCGGGCACGAGGAAGGCGCGGGCGATCTCGGGCGTGGTCAGACCCGCGAGGGTGCGCAGGGTCAGCGCCACCCGGGCCTCGATGGGCAGCGCCGGGTGGCAGCAGGTGAAGATCAGCCGAAGCCGGTCGTCGCCGACTTCGCTCCCGTCCTCGAACTCCGGGTCGCAGGGCCCGTCGTCGCGTGCCAGCACGGCCACCTCCCGCAGCTTCCGTGCCCCGGTCGCCTCCCGGCGCAGCACGTCCAGGGCGCGGTGGCGTGCGGTCGTGGTCAACCAGGCGCCGGGGCGGCGCGGCACGCCGTCGCGCCGCCACCGGTCAAGAGCCTGGGCGAAGGCGTCCTGGGCGCACTCCTCGGCGAGGTCCCAGTCGCCGGTCACCCGGATCAGGGTGGCGACGACCTGGCCCCACTCCTCACGGAAGGCGTCCGCGACCGCCCCCTCGACGTCTCGCGCCCGCGGGTTCGTGCTCACTCCCAGACCGGCCGCACTTCGACCGAGCCGCCGTCCAGCGCGGCAGGGTGCCGGGAGGCGAGCGCGATCGCCTCGTCGAGGTCGGCGACCTCGACGATGTCCAAGCCCGCGACGTACTGCTCGGACCGGGTGAACGGCCCGTCGTCGAGCAGCACTTCGTCGCCCCGGACGCGGACGGTGGTGGCGTCGGCGGGCGGTCGCAGGCGCGCGCCGCTGCATGGGACGCCGTGCCCGCGCACCTCGTCGGCGTAGGCGGTGAAGCGGGGGTCGCGGGCGGTCTCGGCGGGGCCCTGCTCCTCGCCGTCGACGGGCGTGCAGGCGAACAGGACGTACTTCATGGCCGGTCCTGGGTGACCGGGGAGTCGAACGGGACCGAGGTGTGCTGGTGGACGATCTGCCAGCGGTCCCCGGCCGCGCGGTAGCCGGTGGTGACGCGCGCGGTGGTGTCCAGCGTGTCACCGGTGACCAGTTCGGCGCGCATCCGCACGAGGGCGTGGCTGAAGGCGATGCTCTCGTCGACGCGGACCCGGAAGTCGAGCACCTCGCGCTCCACGGGTCCGGCGAGCGTCGAGAACCAGAGTTCCTCGGCCTTGCGCAGGGCGTCGATCCCGTGCTGTTCCAGACCGGACACGGGGTGGAAGATCTCGACGTCCGGGGCGTAGCAGCCCATGGCCCGGTCGAAGTCCCGCTCGCGCGCGGCGGCGGTGAGTTCCGCGTCGAGCCGCCGGATCTCGCCCTCGGCGTCCTCGTCCTCCCAGAACGCGCGTACCTCCATGGCGCCGATCGTCGCCACGGGGTGCCTGGCGGCGGCCTCTACCGCCTCTTCCATGGTGTCGCATTCGAGGATGTCGTATCCGGCGACGTACTCCTTGGTCTCGGCGAACGGACCGTCGGTGCGCAGGACTTCGCCGTCGCGGACGCGTACGGTGACGGCTTCGGCGGGCAGGCTCAGCCGGTGGCCGTGCAGTCGTACGCCGCGCTCGGCGCCCAGTTCCTCCACCCAGGGTTCGACGGGTGCCATGTCGGAGGCGTCGGCGGTGTCGTCGCCGCAGACCAGCAGCATGTACTTCATGGTTCCTCCCGGTGTTCGTGAGCTTCCTGCATCCCACCGACGAACGGGAACGCGCCGCATCGACAACGTCCGCTCGACAATTTTTGCCGACCTCGTGTCGCAGGTGCCGAACTCGTGTCGCGGGCCCCGCGCCGGTCCTCTCGCCCGGGCCGCTTCGGCGGTCCGGGTGGTCACACGGTGTTCGGCGTTCACGCGGTGGTGGAGGGTGGTGCGAGCCGCACCGGCAGCTCTCGCACACTGTTGCCCACGAAGCTCGCGTGACGGGAGAGTTCGTCCTCGCGCACCGCGAGGTCGAGGCGGGGGAAGCGGGCGAACAGCCGCTCCAGGGCGATGGTCGCCTCCATGCGGGCGAGCGGGGCGCCGAGGCAGTAGTGGGCGCCGTGTCCGAGGGAGAGGTGCCGGGCTGCGTCCGCACGTCCGGGACGGGTGACGTCGAACCGGTCGGCGTCCGGTCCGTGCGCGTCGCGGTCGCGCCCGGCGGCCGAGTATCCGGCGAGGACCGGGGTGCCCGCGGGGATCACGGTGCCGTCGAGCGTCATGTCCCGTACGGGGTAGCGGAAGGGGAAGTAGCTGACGGGGGCGTCCCAGCGGAGGGTCTCCTCGACGACGTCGGCCCAGCCCGCTCCGCCGCGTGCCACCAGGTCCAGTTGGTCGCGGTGTCCGCACAACGCCCGTACGGCGTTGGTGATGAGGTTCAGTGTGGTCTCGTGCCCGGCGATGATCATCAGGACGAGGGTGCCGATGAGTTCCTCGTGACCGAGCCGGTTCCCCTCCTCGTCCCGGGCGGCGATGAGTGCGCTGGTGAGGTCGTCGCCCGGCCGCTGAGCGCGGGCCTCGGCCACCGCGGCGAGTACGCCGACCAGTTCCCGGTTCGCGGCCAGGGCCTGCTCGGGTCCGATGTCGGTGGCGACCACCTGGTTGGAGAGGTGGTGCAGCCGGTCCCGGTACTCGGCGTCGACACCGAGCAGTTCGCCGATGACTCCCATGGGCAGCGGCAGCGCGAAGTGCCGGCGCAGATCCGCGACTCCCCCACCGTCGCGGGCCGCGCGCTCCAGGTCGTCGAGCAGTCCCTCCGTCAGCTCCTCGATCCAGGGGCGCATGCGCTCCACGCGGCGAGCGGTGAAGGCCTTGCTGACCAGTGACCGCAGCCGCCGGTGGTCGTCGCCGTCGGCCGTCGTCATCCCCCGCACGGTGGCGAAGGTCGTCAGCGGCCACCCGGGGGTGATGCGGCCTTCACGCAGTGCCGTGAAGTGCCGGGCTCCCTTGGCGACGTCGGGGTGTGCGAGGAACTCCTTGAGCGCGTCGTGCCCGAGCACCGCCATGCCCTCCACGTCTCCCGGCAGCACGACCGGCGCGACGCCGCCCCGCGCGAGGAGCCGCGCGTTGTCGACGTGCGGGCAGCCGCCCGCGGGATCCAGGCGATGGGGCGTGCCGGACGAGGTGTCCACCGGATTCTCCTTGTGAGACGTCGAGTTGGAGGCGGTTCGGTGCCGCCGGGGCGGCACGGTTCTCGATTCTGCCTGCTCACCGGCTCACTCCGAGGAGGCCCCGGCCTTCAGGCCGGGGCGGAACCGAACTCCTGCCGAGCAAGGCAGGGACAGCAGGATCGCCGCCGGGGTGATCTGGCGTCCAGCCCGCGACGCGGTGCGGCAGCCCGTAATGATCAAGAAGTCTCAACTGTCAGTCCCCTCGGGTAGGTTCGGGTGTATGACGACAGGAGCGCAGGTATCGGAGGGTGTGGGCCATGCCCGATACACCTTCCGTGTGCGTCTGTCGGCGATGGCGCGTCGTGCGCTCGAGGCCGAGTGGGCGCGGTGCCGGTGGATCTGGAACGAGTGTGTGGCCAAGTCCAAGGCGGTGCACCGGCAGAGCAAGGCGACCGGTGAGAAGCTGACGTGCGGTCCCGCGCAGCTGGACAGGATGCTGACGCAGGCGCGGAGGGTGACGCCGTGGCTGGCCGAGGGCGCGAGCGTTCCGCAACAGCAGGTGATCCGCGACTTCGCCAAGGCCCGTGGGAAAGCCCTGAAGGACATCAAGGACCGGCTGCCGCAGGCTCGGCGTGCCGGGATGCCCCGTTGGAAGAAGAAGCGGGACAGCCGGCCGAGTCTGAACTACACCCGGCGCGGATTTAGCGTGAAGGACGGCCGTCTGCACCTGGCGGGGAACATCGTGGTGAGGGTGGTGTGGTCGCGGGAGCTTCCGGCCGAGCCGTCCAGCGTGCGCGTGTACCAGGACACGCTGGGTCACTGGTACGCGTCCTTTGTCGTACCTGCCCTGGTCGAGCCGCTGCCGGCGACGGGCCGGGTCCTCGGGGTGGACTGGGGTGTGAAGGAGATTGCCACCACCACCTCCGATGCCCACGATCTGCCGCACGCCGAGCGTGGCCGCAAGGCCGCGCAAAGACTGGCCCGCTACCAGCGCATGATGGCCCGCCGCCGGCGCCCCAAGGCACAGCCCGCGTCGAACGGATACCGCACCGCGCAGACGCAGGCCGCGAAGCTGAACAAGAAGGTGGCCCGGCAGCGTGAGGACAGTGCCCGCAAGTGGGCGAAGTCCGTGGTGCGCGACCACGACGTGGTGGCGGTGGAGGACTTCCGGCCGAAGTTCCTCGCGAAGACCACCATGGCCCGCAAGGCAGCCGACGCCGCCATCGGCGCCACCAAGAAAGCCCTGATCGAGATGGGCCGCAAGCACGGGCGCGATGTCCGCCTGGTGCACCCCGCGCACACCACCATGGACTGTGCGCAGTGCGGAGCGAGAACCAAGCACGCACTGCCTCTCTCGGAACGAACGTACGCCTGCACCGCGTGCGGAGCCGTGTCCCCACGGGACAAGAACTCCGCCCGCGTGATGCTCATCCGGGCAGGTCTGAACCCGGACGGTGTCGAGGGCGCAAGACCGCCTGGGCTGCCGGCCCAGACGGCAGCCTGAGCCGTACATCCCCACTCAACCCTGAAGGCTGGAACCTCCACCCTTCAGAAAGGGGAGCAGTCAAAGCAGTGTGCGCAGCCGCTCCGCGAAGCCCTGGGGATGGGTGAGGTTGCCGTTGTGGCCGCCGGGGAAGTGGACGAGCTCGGCGCCGAGTCCGGCCGCCAGTTCTTCCGCGCACCGGTAGTCGAACACGGCCCGCGGGGTGGTGCGTCCGGCGGCGGGCACGATGCGGACCGGGCCCGCCGCGAGCGCGCGGATCTCGTGCGGGTGGAGTTCGGCTCGGGTCATCGTGGGCGCGTCGTGCGCGACGAAGAAGGTGAAGTTCGCCTCGCGGGAGGCGTCCAACGGGGGCGTTCTGACGCCTGGTTCGGTCTCCTGCCGAGCGGGATCGATGCCGAGGATCTCGCCGATCCTGCGGACTCCGGCGATCCAGCCGTCGCGGCGGAAGACGGTGCACATGTCGTCCAGTTCCCGCTGCGCGCGCAGGCGTTCGGCTTCGGGCAGCAGGCCCGGTATGGCCGGCTCGTGCGCGACGAGCACGCCCAGTCGGCCGGGATGGCGCTGTGCGAGGCGCAGTCCGATCACGGCGCCCATGCTGCAGCCGAGCATGCGCGCGGGCTCGTCGGTGAGTTCGGCCAGCAGCCGGTTCACGTCGTCGACGTGCTCGTCGAGCGTGGCTCCGCGGGCCGGATCGTCGATGACGCTGCGGGACAGCCCCCGGCGGTCGTAGGTGACGACGGTGTAGGTGTCGACGAGGTGGCCGACCATGGCGTCGCTGCGGTCGGCATCGCCTTCGCCGCTCTGCGAGACGAGCAACAGCGGTCCGTCGCCGCGCACTTGGTAGTGGAGCGTGGCACCGGGGACCTGGAGCTTTCCGGACGTGGCGTTCATGGCGGGCTCCTGTCGGGGTGGGTGCGTCATTGTTCCGTGGCGCTCCACCAAGCTAATCCATCATTTCTGATGCATCAAGAGTGATGAATCTATTTTGATGCATCACTCTTGATGTAACCTGCGGGCATGAACGGAGCGGAACTCTTCCTCCTGGGCCGGACCTTGATGAAGATCGGCGAGGAGGCCATCCCCACCGAGGGGGTCGGTCGACGGTCCACCAGCACCCGGTCCATGCTGATCGTGATGCTCGACGTGTACGCCCACCCGGACACGACGGTCGGCGAGGTCGCCGCGCGCACGGGGCTGCCCCAGAGCGCCGTGTCCGCCTGCGTCGCGCGGCTCAAGGAGGCGGGATCGGTGCTCACGACGACCGACCCCGCCGACCGCCGGCGCTCACTGCTGCGGCAGAACCCGGAGATCACCGGCCGGCGGGCCGAGGTCGCGGCGGCCCCGGTCGACGAGGCACTCGGCGCCGCGCTCGGCACCGACGACCCCGCGGCCCTCGCGGAGACGGTCGCCCTCCTGGAGCAACTGGCGGAACGCCTGTCGCCCAAGGTGCTCGGCCGCCTGCGCTGAGACGGCACCCAGGCCCGCGCCCCCGGGCCACCGGCTCACCCGGCGTCCAGCACCGCCTTGCCCCGCAGCCGCCGGCTGCCCAGCGTGCCCACCGCCTCCGCGATCCGGTCCCACGGCCCGCACCGGCCGACTGGCACACTCAGCCTGCCGGCCTTCACCAACGCGAGGCGCCTGGTCGGCGGCACCCGACAGTCCGTCAGGCCTGCGCCGTCGTACACCGATACGACGGTCCCGGGGACCGGGCTGCCCAAGGTCGAGCCGACGGGCAGGAACGCCTCGCGGCATGACACCCGGTCGACGCTCAGGAGCGTGCCGCCCGGTGCCAACAGCGCGTAGACCGCCATCAGTTGGGTGCCGCCCACTGCGCCGATCACGACGTCGATCGGCTCCTCGACACCCCCGAGGCCGATCCGGCGCTCTTCCCGCCGAAGCCGCCCGTACGGACCCCGCGCCTCGCATCCCCACCGCACCGACGCGAGGCGTGGTAGTCTCCGAAACAGCACCCATGTGCGATCCCCTTCGGATCGCCGGTGTCAGTTTCTCTCTCTCCGCTGTCGCGCCCGTCGACGAACGACCGGCCGATCAGCTTCTTGGCACCACCTCCTGAAAGCGGTCACGGACTGTTCCGTCCCGCCGCCCGCGAGGTGATGTTCCCGCCGCGCCGAGGCGCGCCGTCACCGGCCCTCGGCCTTCCTTCGCGGCCTCTCACCCCTTCCCCGCATGTCCCGTGCACCTCGTCCTTGAAAGGACCTCTCTCATGACCACCACACTCGAACGCACCCCTGTGCAGCAGCCCCGGCCGCAGGCCGTCACCGGTGTCCTCGACATCGACGGCAGCGGGAAGGGCCACCTGCGCGCCATGGACTGTCTGCCCTCGAACGCCGACCTCCAGGTCTCCCCCGCCCTGATCAGCCGTCACGGCCTGCGCAGGGGTGACACGATCGAGGGCGTACGCGGCGCGGCCCGCGCGCTCACCGAGGTCGAGCGCGTCAACGGCCGTACGCCCCAGGAGCTGCGCCGCCGCCCCCACTTCCGTGACCTCACCCCGCTGCACCCGCGCGACCGGCTGCGTCTGGAACACCCGGCGAGCGGCCTGGCCGGACGCGTCATGGACCTCGTCGCACCGGTCGGCAAGGGCCAGCGCGGCCTGATCGTCGCGCCGCCCAAGACCGGCAAGACCGTACTGCTCCAGCAGCTCGCCGCCGCGATCGCCGGCAACCATCCCGAATGCCGGCTGATGGTGCTGCTGCTCGACGAGCGCCCCGAGGAAGTGACCGACATGCGGCGCTCGGTCCGCGGGGAGGTCTACGCCTCCACCTTCGACAAGTCCCCCAAGCAGCACATCGCGCTCGCCGAACTCGTGATGGAACGCGCCAAGCGGCTGGTCGAGCAGGGCGAGCACGTCGTCGTCCTGATGGATTCCCTCACCCGGCTGTGCCGGGCGCACAACAACGCCGCCGGCTCCGGTGGCCGCACCCTCAGCGGCGGCGTCGACGCGGGCGCCGTGCTCGGCCCCAAGCGGTTCTTCGGCGCGGCACGCCTCGCCGAGGAGGGCGGCTCGCTCACCGTCCTCGCCACCGCCCTGGTGGACACCGGTTCCCGCGCCGACGGCTACTTCTTCGAGGAGCTCAAGAGCACCGGCAACATGGAAATCCGCCTGGACCGCGATCTGGCGTCCCGGCGTGTCTTCCCGGCCGTCGACATCACCCCGTCCGGCACCCGCCGCGAGGAACTCCTCATTCCGGCGGCCGAATTGGCGGCCGTACGCGGCCTGCGCCGGGCACTGGCCACCCGTGACGGCCAGGCCGGTGTCGAAACCCTCCTGGAGCGGCTGCGGGCCACCCCGGACAACGCGGCCTTCCTGCGGCGGGTCCAACCGACACTGCCCGCCTGACCTCCCCCGCGTGTGCCATCCGGGTACTCGCTGCGGCCGTTCGGGCCTGGCGTCCGGGTCCAGGGCCGCTCGGTTCCTACGTTGATCAGTATGACCATCGGATTCTCATCCCGACTCGCCGCATCGCGGGCCGCCGCCTGCCGCGCCGCCGTCTCCTGCTCCGTCGTCTGCGTGGTCGGAGCACTGGCCCTCGCGCCGAGTCCGGCCGAGGCCCGGATCGGCACGGACCCGGGCGCGGCCCGGCCGACGGCATCGCCACCGCCCCTGTACCGGTCGGGGACGCACGTACGGCCACAGGCAGGTGCGCCCGAGGTCCCCGAGGACGTCTCCGCGCTGTCGTGGCTGGTGGCCGACGCCCGCACCGGCGACGTGCTCGCCGCGCACAACGCCCATCGCAGGCTGCCGCCCGCCAGCACCCTCAAGACGCTGTTCGCCCTCACCGTCATGCCGGCGCTGCCCAGCGGCATCCGGCACACCGTCAAGGAAGCGGAACTCGCGGACGTCGGCGAGGGCAGCAGCCTGGTGGGCGTCGACGCCGGCCACACGTACAAGGTGGCCGACCTGTGGCGCGGCGTCTTCCTCAACTCCGGGAACGACGCCGTGCACGTGCTGGCGTCGATGACCGGTGGATGGCGGGCGACGGCGGCCCGGATGCAGGCCAAGGCCAAGGCCCTCGGCGCGCTCGACACCCGTGTCGTCTCCCCCGACGGGTACGACGCGCCGGGCCAGGTCTCCTCCGCCTACGACCTCGCGGTCTTCGGGCGGGCCGGACTGCGCAACGCGGACTTCGCGCGGTACTGCTCCACCGCGCAGGCCATGTTCCCCGGGGACGGCTACCCGTACCGGATCGAGAACACCAACCGCCTGCTGACCGGTGCCGACGGGGTCGACCCGTACCCGGGCCTGATCGGCATCAAGAACGGCTACACCTCCAAAGCCGGCAACACCCTCATCGCCGCCGCGCGGCACGGCGATCGCACGCTCATCGTCACCGTGATGAACCCTCAGGAAGGCGACGGGTTCGCCGTGTACGAGGAGGCGCGCTCGCTGCTCGACTGGGGGTTCAAGGCGTCCGGGCACGTCGACCCGGTGGGTTCGCTGATCGACACGCGGGGTGTGCCCGCGGCGGGACCCTCCGCACGGCCGGCCGCCCCGGCGTCGCCGCAGGACGACGGGACGAGCTGGCCGGACGCCGCCGGGATCGCCGGCGCGGCCGGGATCGGTGCCGGGGGCGTGGCCCTGGCGCTGCGGCTCAAGGCCGCCCGTTCGGCCCGCGGCTGACCGACGGGCAGCCACAGCAGCAGCCCGAGGGTGATCCACGTGTACGTGTTGCTGCCGAGGAACCCGTCGAGACCCGAGGCGTCGTCGAACCACAGCCACACCACGCTGCTGCACAGCACCGCGTAGAGCGCACCCGCGACGCGCAGGCGGCGCCGGTGCAGCAGCACGGCGAAGGACGGGAGCAGCCAGACGAGATGGTGCACCCAGGTGATCGGGCTGACGAGGCACGCGGTGAGCCCGGTGAGAGCGAACGCGGCCGTCCAGTCGCTCTCGGCCAGGGCGCGGGTGGTCCGCCACACCCACACGCACATCACCAGCAGGGCGACGATCGCCCAGACGGCCCTGCTCGGCTCGTCCGGCGCAACGAGGCGGGCCAGCACGCCCTGCAACGACTGGTTGGAGACATAGCCGAGACGGCCGATGCGGTCCGTGTCCCACAGCGCGTCGGTCCAGTAGAAACGCGAGGCGTCCGGTGCGATCCAGGCCGCCAGGGCGGTGGCCGCCGCGGCGACGGCCGTGGCCACCGCGGCGGCACGCGGGCGGCGGGCGAGCAGCAGCAGGCCGATGAATAGCGCGGGAGTGAGCTTGACCGCCGCGGCCAGACCGATGCCGACGCCCGCCCGGCGGCCCCGGCCGGTGGACAGCAGCCAGGCGTCGCTCAGCACGAGGCCGAGGAGCAGGAGATTGACCTGGCCGAAGCTGAACGTGTCGCGGACCGGTTCGAACAGGGCCAGCAGGCAGCCCGCCACGGCGAAGCCGAACCAGCCGTAGCGGCGCAGGGCGGGCCCGACCAGCACCCACACCACGAACGCCAGCGCCGCCAGGTTGAGGGCGAAGCCCACGACGATCGCGGTGGGCAGCCCCACCAGCGCCATCGGCAGCATGCCGACCGCGGCGAACGGCGGGTACGTGAAGCCGTACGCCGTCCCCGGCACCCGGTAGTCGTAGATCCGGCCGCCGTGGTGGACCCAGGTGTCGACCGTCCCGTAGTACACGCGCAGGTCGAACCAGCCGCGCAGGAGCGGCACCGTGGCGGTGAACACGCCGACGGCGACGGCGAGTGCGAGCAGGCACAGCAGCCGCCCGCGGTCGGTGGCCGGTGCTCTCATGCCGTCCGCTCCCGTACCGGTGTCCGTGCCTGCGTCGCCTGGTGTGCCTGCCAGAGCACCACCAGGGCGAGTGCGCCGCCGGAGAAGGCCAGGACGACCTGGGCGGTGTCGGGCGGGCCCCCGCTCGGCAGCACCGCCAGCGCCAGCACCGCGCTGGCGGCCGCGACCCGCGTGCGCACCGAACCGTCCGGCGCCGCCGCGGAGATGAGGAACAGGCCCCACAGCGCGTACCAGGGCCGGACGGCCGGCCCGAACACGGCCACCGCCGCCAGGCTCAGCCCCAGCGCGTAGACCGGGCCGGGGCGCAACCGCAGCCATATGAACAGCACCACCAGCACGGTCACCGCGAGGCCGGCCGCGTGCCAGAGGGGCAGCGCGAGCGGGGCGAGGCCGCTGCCCAGCTGCTGCAGCACGGCCCCGGTGGCGCGGCCCAGGACGCTGGTCAGCGCCCAGTTGTGCGGGGAGACGGGGGTCTTCAGCGCCGCTATCCAGCCGTAGCCCGTACCGGCCACCGCGGTCGCCGCGACCGTCGTGGCCAGAGCGACAGCGGCCGTGGTCAGCGCCGAGCGCGCCACGCCCCGCCGTCCGCGCAGTGCGACCACGGCCAGCAGGCCGAGGGCGGCTGGCGCCTTCACCAGCGCCGCCAGGGTGACCAGGACGACGCCGAGGACGTGCCACCGGCCGCGCGCGGCGACCAGCCCCATCCCGAGCAGGCCGAGCATGATGGCGTCGTTGTGCGCACCGGCCACCAGGTGGAGCAGGACGAGCGGGTTGAGCGCGCCCAGCCACAGCGCCGCGGCCGGATCGGCGCCGCTGTGCCGGGCGAGGCGGGGCAGCGCCGCCGCCATCAGGGCCACGCCGAGCAGGGCGACCAGCCGCATGCCGAGCAGCCCTGCCGGCACCTCGCCGCGGGTCAGCCCGGACAGGGCGGAGGCGACCGCGAGGAAGACCGGACCGTACGGGGTGGTGGTCTGCTGCCACAGCGGTGCCACCTCGTCGGCGAGCGGGCCACCGAGCTGCGCGGGCCCGTGCGCGTAGACGTCGATGTGCGCGTCGACCATGGCGCCCTGCGCGAGATAGCTGTACACGTCCCTGCTGAACAGCGGGGGCGCCAGCAGCAGCGGTGCCGCCCACACCGCCAGCACCGGCAGCAGGGAGCGGGGTGTCGGCGGGCGGGGGCCGCGGACGACGGTGCCGAGCAGCGCCCAGGCGGCGATCAGCAGGACGACTCCGAAATAGACGCCGACCAGACCGAGTACGGCACGCGCGGACTCGGGGGCGAGCAGGTCCCGCGCGCGCAGTGCCCCGGCCGTCTCACCGCCCAGCGCGAGGAAGGCGGAACCGGCCAGGCCGAGAGCCTGACAGCGGCGGAGATCGACGGGAGAAGCCATGGCCAGCACCCGGGAAGCGTGGCAACGCGAGGTGGCCGGGGAGCGACGTGACGCCTTCCGGGCGGGGGCCGGTGTGTGACCGCCGCGTGGTCGCCGGGCGCCGCGCGCGGACGCCGCACCGAGCGCCACGTGCGGAGGCTCGACCGGAAACCAGGGAGGTACGTCCCGCCGCAAGCCGTACATGGACGCCCCGCCGGAAGCCCTACGTGGACGCCCCGCCGCGAACCGCGCGTGGTCGCCGCGGCGGCGGACGGCTCAGAAGACCGAGAGCCCCGTCAGCGTCGTGAAGCGGTCCAGTGCCGCGACGCCCGCCACCGAGTTGCCCCGTTCGTCCAGTCCCGGGCTCCAGACACAGAGCGTGCAGCGGCCCGGCACCACCGCGATGATGCCGCCGCCGACGCCGCTCTTGCCCGGCAGGCCGACCCGGTAGGCGAAGTCGCCCGCCGCGTCGTACGTGCCGCAGGTCAGCATCACCGCGTTGACCTGCTTGGCCTGGCTGCGGGTGAGCAGCCGGGATCCGTCGGCGCGGATGCCGTGCCGGGCGAGGAATCCGGCGGCCAGCGCGAGGTCGGCACAGGACGCCTCGATCGAGCACTGCTGGAAGTACTGCTTCAGCAGCACCGGCACCGGGTTGTCGATATGGCCGTAGGACGCCATGAAGTGGCCGAGGGCGGCGTTGCGGTCGCCGTGCGCGGCTTCCGAGGAGGCGACCTCCCTGTCGAAGGTGAGGTCCGCGTTGCCGCTCTCCGCGCGCAGGAAGTCGAGCAGCGCGGCCGCGGCGTCGCCCGTCTGGGTCTGCAGCCGGTCCGTGACGACGAGGGCGCCCGCGTTGATGAACGGGTTGCGCGGCATGCCGTTCTCGTACTCCAGTTGGACCAGGGAGTTGAACGGGTTGCCGGAGGGTTCCCGGCCGACGTGCTCCCACAGGGCGTCGCCCTCCCGGGCCAGGTCGAGCGCCAGGGTGAAGACCTTGGTGATGGACTGCGTGGAGAACGGCTGCCGCCAGTCCCCCACGCCGTACACCGTGCCGTCGAGCTCCGCGACGGCCATGCCGAAGCGGCGCGGGTCGCAGGCGGCGAGGGCCGGGATGTAGTCGGCGGGCCGGCCGCGGCCGGGGGTCCGCTCGATGTCCTCGGCGATCCGTTCCAGCACCGGCTGGAACGTCAGGGGCGAGCTCATGATCGCCATTGTGCCTCCGGTCCGGTCCTGGCGCTCTTCGCCGGGTTCAGGCGGCCGGGGCGGCGCTGCCCGCGACGACCTCGGGACGCAGCAGGGCCTCCAGCCGCTCGGCGGGCAACAACCCCTTCTCCAGAACGAGTTCGGCAACGCCGCGTCCGGTGGCGAGGGCTTCCTTGGCGATGTCGGTGGCCGCGGTGTACCCGATGTACGGGTTCAGTGCCGTCACCAGGCCGATGGAGTTCTCCACCGCCGCGCGCAGCACCTCGGTGTTCGCGGTGATCCCGGCGACGCACCGCTCGGCGAGGGTGAGGCAGGCGGCCCGCAGATGGGTGATGCTCTGCGACAGCGCGTGCAGGATGACCGGCTCGAAGGCGTTCAGCTGGAGCTGTCCGGCCTCCGCGGCCATGGTGATGGTCACGTCGTTGCCGATCACCTCGAAGGCGACCTGGTTGACGACCTCGGGGATCACCGGGTTGACCTTGCCGGGCATGATGCTCGAACCCGCCTGCACCGGCGGCAGGTTGATCTCGCCGAAGCCGGCCCGCGGCCCGGACGACAGCAGGCGCAGATCGTTGCAGCTCTTGGAGAGTTTGACGGCGATCCTCTTGAGGACGCCCGACATCTGCACGAAGGCACCACAGTCCTGGGTCGCCTCGACCAGGTTGGCGGCGGTGACCAGTGGCAGTCCGGTGATGTCCGAGAGGTGGCGGCGCGCCGACTCGGCGTATCCGGCGGGGGCGTTGAGGCCGGTCCCGATGGCGGTGGCACCCAGGTTGATCTCGTGGATCAGCTCGACGGCCTCGGCGAGCCGGCCCCGGTCCTCCTCGATCATCACCGCGTACGCCGAGAACTCCTGGCCCAGCGTCATGGGCACCGCGTCCTGGAGCTGGGTCCGCCCCATCTTCAGCACGTCGCGGAACTCGACGGCCTTGGCCGCGAAGGTGTCCTGGAGGACGGCCATCGCCTTGAGCAGCCCGCGCACCGCGAACACGGTCGCGATCTTGACGGCGGTCGGGTAGACGTCGTTGGTCGACTGGCCGAGGTTGACGTCCTCGTTGGGGTGGAGGTGCGCGTACTCGCCCTTGGCGTGTCCGAGCAGTTCGAGGGCCCGGTTGGCGACGACCTCGTTGGCGTTCATGTTGGTCGAGGTGCCGGCGCCGCCCTGGATGACGTCGACGACGAACTGGTCGTGCAGCTTGCCGTCCCGGATCTCGCGGCACGCGGCGACGACGGCCGCCGCTTTGCGGGGTTCCAGCAGACCGAGTTCCTCGTTGGCGCGCGCGGCGGCCTCCTTGACGGCGGCGAGGGCCTCGATCAGGTGCGGGTGGGCGGAGATCGGGGTGCCGGTGACGGGGAAGTTCTCCGTGGCGCGCAGGGTGTGGATGCCCCAGTACGCGTCGGCGGGGACGTCACGGTCTCCGAGCAGGTCGTGTTCACTGCGGTGGGCTGCGCCGGTCATGGGTGTGCGGTCCTCTTCCGGGAGGGTCGGTTCAGGCGTACGTGGGGTGCGTGAGCGGGTCGAGGGCGCGGGCCGGCCGGACGTTCCCGACGACCTCGCCCCCGCCGAGGAGCGGTGCGCCCGCGAACTCGGTGAGTGCTGCGGGGTCGACCCCGCAGCGCGCCAGGGCGGCGGCGGTCACCGGGACGCGCGCCCGGTCGGCGCCGTCGGCGATCTTCACGGCCACGGCCCGGCCGTCCGGCAGCGCGGCGACCTGTACGCCTTCGAAGCCGTCCTTGGCGAGCAGGCCCGGCACGGCGCGCATCAGCGCGGCGACGTCGCGCCCGGTTCCGGAGGCCATCTCGGCGTGTTCGCGCATGGCGTCGGCGACCCTGGCCTCGGGGGTGCCGGGCGCCGCGGTGGTCAGCCGGGCGGCGGCGCGGGCCAGCCCGTGCAGCGAGACGGAGAACAGGGGCGCGCCGCAGCCGTCGACGGTGGTGCGGGCGACGGCCTGGCCGGTGAGGTCCTCGACGGTCTCCGCGATCGTCCGCTGGAGCGGGTGCGCGGGGTCGAGGTAGTCGTCGAGCGTCCAGCCGTTGAGGCGGGCGGTGCAGAGCATGGCCGCGTGCTTGCCCGAGCAGTTCTGGGCGAGCCGGGAGGGCTGGCGCCCGTCGCGCACCCAGATTTCCCGTACGACGGGGTCGAAGGGCAGGTCGGGGACGTTGCGCAGCCGGTCCTCGGGCAGTCCGGCGAGGTCCAGGATGCGCCGGGTCCCGGTGAGGTGGCGTTCTTCGCCGGAGTGGCTGGCGGCGGCCAGCGAGAGCAGTTCGCCGTCCAGGGGCAGTCCGGCGCGCAGCATGGCCACGGCCTGGACGGGCTTGAGCGCCGAGCGGGGGTAGAAGGCGGCCTCGATGTCGCCGATCTGGAGTTCCACGCCGCCGTCGGCGGCGAGGACGACCACGGATCCGTAGTGGATGCCCTCGATCACGCCGCCGCGTACGAGGTGGGCGACGGGGGCGTGCAGCGGTTCGCGCACGGAGGGGGCCTCGGCGGGCCGGGCGGGGTGGGTCAGGGCCGGGTTCACGCGTCGGCTCCTTGGGGTATCGCGGCGGGCCGCGCCGTCGGGGCGGGGGCGCCGTGCTGCGGTACTGCTCGCCGGTGCTGCTCGCTCATGTCCGGGGTCCGCCTTCCGTGGCCGGGTCCGTGGCCTCGGGGCGCACGATGGAGGTGAGGGTGGTCTCGACGCGGTCGAGGTGGTGGGACATGGCCTGGACGGCGTCGTGCTCGGAACCGTCGAACAGCGCCTCGACGATCGCGCGGTGCTCGCGGTTGGACTGCTCGCGCCGGCCCCCCAGTTCGTTCAGGAACGCCGACTGGCGGGCCAGAGCGTCCCGGATCTCCTCGATGACCCGGCGGAAGACCGGGTTCTGCGACGCCTCGGCGACGGCGATGTGGAAGATCGTGTCCATCGCGACCCACGCGGTGGTGTCGGTCTCCCGTTCCATCCGGTCCAGGAGGTGGGCGAGGTGGTCGAGGTTCTCCGGGGTGCGTCGGACGGCCGCGTATCCGGCGACGGGGATCTCGACGTGCCGGCGCACTTCGAGCAGGTCGCTCGCCGCGTAGTCGCCGAAGGTGGGGTCCTCGACCGCACTCGCGACGACGAAGGTGCCCTTGCCGGTGCGCGACACGGTCAGGCCCATGACCTGGAGGGCCCGCAGGGCTTCGCGCAGCACGGGTCGGCTGACTTCGAGGCGGCGGCACAGCTCCGCCTCGGAGGGGAGTTTGTCGCCGATGGCGTAGTCGCCGCGCTCGATGGCGTCGCGGAGGTGGGTGAGCACCGCTTCCATGGCGCTGACGCGCCGCGGTACCGAGCCACCTGTCTGGCTGTCTGACAGGTTCACGGTGGCGATAATCCGTGGGACGAAGGCGCGCTGTCAAGCGACGGCGGGGGCGAGGACGGCCGGAGGTCGGCGGGAGGGGAAACGGATCAGGGGGTGTGAAGCCGGACAACCGGCTTCACACCCCCTGATCCAGCGGCCTGTGGACTCAGCTGTCCAGGGCCCCGGTGGTCAGCAGCCCGAACAGCAGGACGCCGATGACGAGCCGGTAGATCACGAACGCGTTGAAGGAGTGCTTGGCGACGAACTTGAGCAGCCAGGCGATCGAGCCGTAGGCGACCACGAAGGACACGACGGTGCCGACGGCCAGCGGGGCGGCGCCGACGCCCGCGCCCAGGGCGTCCTTGAGCTCGTACAGGCCGGCGCCGGTCAGGGCCGGGATGCCGAGGAAGAAGGAGAGGCGGGTTGCCGCCACGCGGTCCAGGTCCAGGATGAGCGCCGTGGACATCGTGGCGCCCGAGCGGGAGAAGCCCGGGAAGAGCAGGGCGAGGATCTGCGAACTGCCGACCAGCATGGCGTCCTTGAAGGAGGTGTCGTCCTCACCCCGCTTGTGCCGCCCCATCTGGTCCGCGGCCCACATCACACCGCTGCCGACGATCAGCGAGCCCGCCACGACCCAGAGGGAGGCGAGCGGGCCCTCGATCAGCGGCTTGGCGGCCAGGCCCACGACGACGATCGGGATGGTCGCGTAGATGACCCACCAGGCGAACTTGTAGTCGTGGTGCTGCCGCTCCTCCTTGTTCCGCAGGCCGCGCCCCCAGGCGGAGACGATCCGCACGATGTCCTTGAAGAAGTACACGAGCACGGCGGCGATCGCGCCGACCTGGATGACCGCGGAGAACCCGACGACGGCGTCGTCGTCGACGGGAATGCCCATCAGCCCTTCGGTGATCTTGAGGTGACCGGTCGAGGAGACGGGGAGGAACTCGGTGACCCCCTCGACGGCTCCGAGGACGACGGCCTGACCGACGTTGATGACGCTCATGGGATCCAGTTCTGAAGAATTGGTCGACAGTGCTGTAGACGGTACACGGCACAGTCTGGCCTACCCGCGGCGACGCCCGGCACCTACGTCCACAAAGCTTGTGCAAACGAGACCCCGGCGAACGCCGCGCCCAGGCCGGCCGTCACGCTCACGATCACGTTGGCCGCAGCGTAGAACCCCGCCCCCGTCTCCGTCAGCCGCACCGTCTCGTACGAGAACGTCGAGTAGGTGGTCAGCGCCCCGCACAGGCCCGTGCCGATCAGCAGGTGCAGGTGCGGCGAGGCGTGCCCCGAGGCGGCCGCGCCGGTCAGCAGTCCCAGGATGAGGGAGCCCGTCAGGTTGACGACCAGGGTGCCCCACGGGAAGGCCGAGTCGTGCTTCGTCCGGACTGCCCTGTCGGTCAGGTAGCGCAGGGGTGCGCCGACCGCGGCCCCCATGATCACCAGCAGCCAGTTCACAACGACTTCTCACCTTCCCCGCCCCCGGGAAGGACGATCACGCGGTCGTCGCAAACAATCGGTCCGCCGGTGGCGCTGTCTTCGAGCCCCGGCGGGAACAGCGGCTCGTGGTGGCAGGTGTCGTGTTCGCCGGTGAGGACCGTCACGCGCAGGGCGCCGGCCGTCCGCTCCGTCATCGCCGCCTCCCTGCCATGGTGCGGCGGGTCGCCGCCCCGGAGAGCCAGACCGCGGCGAGCGCCGCGATCAGCGTCGCGCCGAGGTAGCCGAACCCGGTCCAGGGGCGTCCCTCGTCGACCAGCCTCTGGATGTCGACGGCGTACGTCGAGAAGGTGGTGAATCCGCCGAGCACCCCGGTGCCGAAGAAGGGCCGCACCAGCCGGTGGGCGACCCACACGTCGGTGATGAGGACCATGAAGACGCCCATCACGGCACAGCCGAGGACGTTCACCCAGAACGTGGTCCAGGGGAACCCGGCCGTCTCGGCGGGCCACAGCCGCGCGGCGCCATAGCGCGCGGTCGCGCCGACCGCGCCGCCGAGGGCGACCATGGCGAGGACCGGCCCCTGGCGCTGCCAGGGGGACGCCGTCCGCGCGGGCGTGCGCACGGGAGCGCCGGGCTCCTCGACTCGTTCGGGACGTGGGGCTGTCATGGGCGCACTTCTCCTACTCGCCGGTCCCGGACGGCTCCGGGCGCACTTCCTCGCAAGTAGGGACCGTTGGCGGCAGCGGTGCCGCGGTTCGGGTACGGCGGGCCCCACCGCCGCGCCGCGACGCAAGATCGCGGCCGCCGGACAGCCTAACGCCGGGAGGACGGCGCACGCACACACGGCCCGGTCCACGACCACCCGGCAGGGACCCGGGCCTCCCCAGCCGAGGGAGCGTTCCCTCCCGCCGGGCAGCCAGGGCGCGTATCGAGTCGTGATCAATTTGCGGGATGTGCCTTCGTGGCACGGTCCGGCTGACGCCAAGGGCGGGCAGGAGTTGAGTCAACGGTCGACCAGCCGTGGACGCGGAGCCTCACCCGTGGATTCAGCGTCGGTGTCGTCGGTGCCGACCGGGCCGCGGGGAAGCATCCGGTCCAGCCACTTCGGCAGCCACCAGTTGGTCCGGCCGAGGAGTGTCATGGTCGCCGGTACCAGCACCATGCGTACGACCGTGGCGTCGATGAAGATCGCGGTGGCCAGGCCGAGCCCGAACATTTTGGTGGACGGGTCCTCGGCGACGGCGAAGGACAGGAAGACCGCCACCATGATGAGGGCGGCCGAGGTGATGATCCGGGCGGTGCGCGAGACGCCCTCGACGATCGCCGTGCCGTTGTCGCCGGTGCGCAGGTACTCCTCGCGTACACGCGAGAGGAGGAACACCTCGTAGTCCATCGACAGGCCGAACAGGATGGCGAAGAGGAACATCGGGATGAACGACACGATCGGAACCGTCGCTTCCAGCCCGATGAGTGCGCCTCCCCAGCCCCACTGGAAGACCGCGACCATGGTGCCGTAGGCCGCGCCGATGCTCAGCAGATTCAGCAGTACCGCCTTGAGCGGTACGAGTATCGAGCGGAAGACCAGCATCAGCAGCAGGAACGACATCGCCAGCACGGCGGCGACGAGCACCGGCAGGCGTTGGCTGGTGCGTCGGCCCACATCGGACAGGCTCGCGGCGGCGCCGCCGACGTGGGCCCTGGCCGGGCCGTGCCCGATCGCCGTGGGCAGCACGTCGGTGCGCAGCCGGGCGATGGTGTCGGCCGTGGCCTTGTCCTGAGGGCTGGTGGTCGGGAACACCACGAGGGTCGCGATGCCGGTGGCCCGATCGATGTGCGTCGACGCGACGGATGCGATGCCCGGATCCGCCGCGACCGTTGCCACGAGTCGCTCCAGCACTCCCGGATCACCGGTGGGGTCCGCGGCGATGACGAGGGGACCGTTGATGCCCGGGCCGAACCCCTCGGCGACGAGGTCGTAGGCCCGGCGCTCGGTACGGCTGTGGGGCAGTGAGCCGTCGTCGGGCAGGCCGACGCGCAGGCCGAGCACGGGCAGCGTCGCGGTCAGCAGCAGCCCCGCCGCGCCGACCGCGTACGGCACCGGGTGCCGGCTGACGTGCCCGATCCAGCGACGCCACCCGGCGGCGTGCGCGGCGCCTGCCACCGGGTCCCGCCGCCGTGCGAGTCGGGCCGGTTTCCTGGTCTGCAGAGCCCGGCCGATCCGGCCGGCCCGGACCAGGCGTGGGCCGGCGGCGCCGAGGAAGGCCGGCAGCAGCGTCACCGACGCGACCACCATGGTCAGAACGACGATCGACACGGCGAGCCCGCCCACCGTCATGAACGGTACGTTCGCGACCGCCAGGCCGAGGATCGATACGACCACGGTGCCGCCGGCGAAGACCACGGGCCTCCCCGCCGTGGCCACCGCTCGCCCCGCCGCCTCGCGGGGATCGAGCCCGCGCGCGAGGTACTCCCGGTGCCTGGCGAGCACGAACAGCGCGTAGTCGATGCCCACTCCGAGCCCGACCATGCTGCCCAGGACCGGTGCGAAGGTGGGGACCTCTGTCACCCCCGCCAGTACCGTCATCGTGGCGACCCCGACGGTCAGCCCGAAGACCGCCATGCCGATCGGCAGCGCGGCGGCGACGAGCGAACCGAACGCCAGGAACAGGATCGCGGCCGCGGCGAGGATGCCGATCAGCTCGCTCACGCCGCCGTCGGGGTCGGAGAAGACGTAGAAGAGGTTCCCGCCCATCTCGATGCGCAGGGGCAGCTCGGCGCGCAGCCGGTCGCCGAGATCGACGAGGGCGTCGAGGTCTTCGGCCGACAGCCGGCTCTGGTCGGGGTACTGCACCCGGACGACCGCGATCCGCCCGTCGGCCGAGACAAGGCCGCCGCGCACGGCGGTGTCCCCGCCCGCGTCGAGCGCCCCCACCGGGTCGCTCGTGCCGAGCACGTGCGGCAGCCGCTGCACCTCGGTCTGCAGCCGCGTGAGAGCGGTGCGCGCGCTGCCGTGGTCGAAGAACGTCGCACCGCCGTCGAGGGGGGTGACGACCACTTGGGCGGTCATCCCCTCCTGGCCGGTGCCGGCCCGCTCGATCAGTTGCGCGGCCCGTTGGGAGTCCAGTCCCGGAGCGGTCATCGAGTCCGCGGTCCGCCCGCCGATGGCGATCGCGGCGAGGACGGCAAGCGTGGCGGCGATCAGCCATGCCGCGATCACCCGCCAGGGATGGCGGGCGGCGCTTGTGCCCAGGCGCAACAGGGCTTTCGAGAGCATCGGTTCTCCAACCACCTCGTCGGCCGTCCTTGTACGGCCGCCGATGCCGAGGTTCGTCGCCACGGCGCTCTGCGGCATCGGCTCGCGGGCCGCGGATCCGTCGGCCCCAGGGCGGAGTGACGCCCCGTCCTTTCGGCCGATGCGCGGCACGGCGCGGTCCCTAGGCTGAGAACCGTGCTGCGAGACGACCTGCGAACCCTGTGGACCGAACCCCGGCCGCCCGACGCGCCCGCCCGGGTGTGGCGGGACTGGGCGCTGCTCGCCGCGGGCCTGGGCGGTGTGGTGCTGGAGGCCGCCCTGCGCGAGAACGTCGTGTGGCGGCCGGTGGCTGTGGTGTTCGCCGTATGGCTGTGCCTGCTGCCCCTGTGGCGCCGGACCCGCCCGCTGGCGATGGTGACGCTGGCGTTCGGCTCGGTGATCCTGCTTCAGGTGGCCTGGCTCGTCGCCGCACCGCGCGAGCCCGTCGGCCTGTACACCGGCGCGGTCGTGCTCGTGCTGGTGTACGCGCTGCCCCGGTGGGGATCGGGACGCGAGATCGTGCTGGGCGGCGCGGTGACCCTCGCGGCCAGCGCGCTGTGTTCCGTCACGGACGAGACCCCGGTCGTCGAGAACGTCGTGGGCTTCGTCTTCCTGCTGCTGCCCGGCGTGGTCGGGGCTGCCGTGCGATTCTGGGTGACCGCTCGCGAGCGGCAGTTGGAGCAGGTGCGCTCCCGCGAGCGCGAGCAGCTCGCCCGGGAACTGCACGACACGGTGGCCCACCACGTGTCGGCCATGGTGATCATCGCCCAGGCGGGCCGGGTGCTAGCGGGCACCGACCCGTCCGCCGCCGTCGAGGCGCTGGAGGGGGTCGAGGAGGAAGGGGCGCGCACGCTGGAGGAAATGCGCGCCATGGTCGCCACGCTGCGCGACCGCGGGGTCGGCGCCGAGCTGGCGCCCCCCGCCGGAGTCGCGGATCTGGAGCGCCTGGTGCGCACCCCGGGTGGTCGCCTCAGGGTCGACCTGGGGCTCGACGGCGAACTGGACGCGCTGCCCCCGGCCGTGGACGCGGCCGTCTACCGGATCGTGCAGGAGTCGGTGACCAACGCGCTGCGCCATGCGGTCGACGCGACCGAGCTCGTCGTTCGGGTCGCCGCGGAACGGCACTCGGTACGGGTGAGCGTGTGCGACAACGGCCGACGCACCGGCCGGGGTCGCGACGGATACGGACTTACCGGACTGCGCGAGCGCGCGACTCTGCTCGGCGGCACACTACGAGCCGGCCCGGGTATCGACCGGGGCTGGCATGTCGAAGCCGAACTGCCGAGAGCGAGGAGCGAGAGCGGTGTCCATTCGCGTCCTCGTCGCTGACGACCAGACGATCATCCGCACCGGGTTGCGGATCATGCTGAACGCCCAGCTCGGCATCGAGGTGGTCGGCGAGGCCGCCGACGGGCGGGAAGCGGTACGTCTGGCCCGCGAACTACGCCCCGACGTCTGCCTGTTCGACATCCGCATGCCCGAACTCGACGGGCTCGAGGCCACCCGGCTGGTCGCCGGCCCGGGCGTCGCCGACCCGCTGGCGGTGGTTGTCATCACCACGTTCGACCTCGACGAGTACGTCTACGGCGCGCTGCGTGCCGGCGCCCGCGGATTCCTCCTCAAGGACACGGGACCGGACCTTCTGGCGCAGGCCGTACGGTCGGCGTCCGGCGGTGAGGCGCTCATCGCGCCCAGCGTCACCGTCCGTCTGCTCCAGGCATTCGCGGACCTGCCCGCCGGCCGGCCCGTGGCCCAGCCGGTCTCCCCCGTCACCGCCCGCGAGGAGCAGGTGCTCCTCGCCGTCGCTCGCGGGCTGACCAACACCGAGATCGCCGATGCACTGCACATCAGCCTCAGCACGGTGAAGACGCATCTGGCCAGCCTGATGGCCAAACTCGGCGCCCGCAACCGGGTCGAGATCGCGATGTGGGCCTACGAAACGCGCCGTATCCTCCCCGGAACCTGAGCCGGGTGCCGGGCCGTGTCCCATGTGCTGGCAAGGTCCGCGTGCCCCGCATCGGGCCGGGCCGTCCACGCGTCCGCCCCGACCGCGTGCGGGCCGACAGGGCCTATGCCTCCCGCAGAAGCCGCGCTTACCTGCGCCGACAGGGGATCCGATGCACCATCCCGGACAAGGCTGACCAGGCGCGCAACCGTCGAAGGCTCGGCTCCCGCGGCGGCCGACCGCCGTACTTCGACCCGGCCGACTACCGCGAGCGCCATGCAGTCGAGTACGGGATCAACCGGCTCAAGAGACATCGCGCTGTCGCCACGCGATACGACCAGCTCGCCGTCCGCTACGAGGCAACCGTGCTGATCGCAGCTTTACACGAATGGCTTTGATCGGAGCTGGCTCTCCCGTCCTCGTTCACCAGTCCCGACCGGCGGTCAGCTCCTCCGCATCCGCTTCCGCGAACCCGTATGCCGACGCGACGAAGCAGAACTCGTCACAGATCCACTCCCGCGCGACCGTCTCAATCCCGCTCCCGGCCGCCACGAACTCCCTGTCCAGCAGGTTGAACTCCTCCGTCGCAGCCTGGGTGAGTGCATACAAGCTCTGCAGGGCCGACGGCCGCTCGGCCTCAACGCGTTCGCACAGCCGCAGCAGGATTGTCTTCCCCTGGTCGACCACGTGATCAGGGAAGTACGAGTCGTCGTACATTTGCCGCAGGAACACGTGTCCCACTACCTGCTGGTTTGTGATCGGCATGGCACTTCCCTACCTCCGCGAAAAGCTGACGCGCCGATCATGCACAGCACCGCTGACAACGACACCCAATGGACGCCAGACCCCAGGCGACCAGGACTTTCTCAACAGGCTCCCAGAGGCCAGTCGATTCTCGGCAAGTCCTGGAGAGCTACGGCGAACTCGCCCGGCTGCACCAGTTGCGCAGCCAGACCCGGCCGGCAGGAGACCCTGCCGTCGTCTCCCACCCAGGATCCGTGTGGATGGCCCTGGTGAAGCGGTGCCCACTGCTGCGCTTCCTCATGGAGGACCTCGCCGGCCATGGGTATGACGAGCTTGTGTTGGGGCGAACTACTTCTGAACAGCGGCCCTACAAGCAACAGTACGGCCCCCGGTGGACGACCAGTGTCACCATCGACGCCAGCCTCAGTGTTGAACAGCTCTTGCCACTGCAGCCTGACGGTGACCCTCCGGCTGCTGCAGCGGCTGAACCAGCCTTCTGGCGATAACCACCGCGCCTCGGCGCACCGCTCCCGCACATTCGAGGTCGCGGCGACAGCCCCTGAGTCAGAGCCTGCGGATGTGCCGGTCCAGCAGAGTCCGGAAAGCCTCCACGCCCCCCGGCTCTTGCACGCCCCGCTTGGGCAGCACGGTCAGGCACGAGACGTTCTTGTCCCCGCTAAGCAGGACGAATGTGTCGGGGGTCTCGGCGTAACGCGGGGCCGCGGTCCAGTTCAGCTGGCTGGAGCCGCCCGTGTTGCTGACGGTGGCGCCGGAGTCGTCGACCCTGGCGCGGTACGCCCCGTTCCGGGACGCGATTTTGTGAAACTGGCGGGCCATGAGCCAGGGCTGCAGCACGAACAGCAGCACGACGACCAGGCTGGCGATCACCAGCGACGGCGTGTCGGGAGCCTCTCCCTTCGCGAGCGGCACCGCCGACGCTCCGACGAACGCGGCCACGCCCAGCAGAGCGAACCGCTGCGTCCGACGGGCACGGCCCGACGCCCTAGCCCGCGCCTTGAGCGCCTGTCTCATGTCCTCGTGCGTCAGCTGGTACTCCAGCTCGACGTGCTCCCCCACCGTGGATTGCGCACGGTCCTCCATGGGCCCTCCCCTTGGACCTCTACATGATCGAACCAGGGGAGGATATCCCGCGATCAGACTGGTGACGCGCGCGAATTCCTCGTCTTGGCCGACCGCGAAAGGCTGCCAGGACGGCAAGCGAGCCAGCGCAGCGGTCCCGCTCCGGCCGACACCTGTGTCTGGGCTGCGGCGCCAGAGCGAGCTCGGCAGCCGTCGTCAACGACCGGCAGCACGGGGCAGGTGGCTCGATCACTGCCCGGACTGCTGGCATGCCGTGCGCCAGGCCGACGACGTGCAGGAGTGGTCACGATGACGTCAGCGACCGAAGCGACTGGCCCCGTTGAGGACCTCGACGAGGCCGAGGTGGTCGACGCCGAGATCCTCCCGGCCGACCACCACCACGGCGAACGTCGCGGCGTACTTCGGCTACCTCATCGAGAAGGGGAAGAAGGACGGTGACGGCGCGCGGATCCCCGATCCGCCGGGACCCGATGGATCACCCCGTGACGGTGTGCGGGGTCCGGGCCGCCCGGCGTCGGCGGATCACTCCGTCGGAGCGGGCAGGTCGCAGACGCCGAGCCCGCGCTCCCACAGGCTCCCGAGGATCAGCCGGCCGTCGGCCTCGCAGGCACTGGTGACCATGCGGAACCGGGAGCGGCGACGCGTCAGGTGGTGCAGCACGTCGCCCTGTTCGTCCACCGCGAGGGCGCCGATGGTGCCCGGGGGACGGAACGGCGCGCGGACCGCGATCCGTGCGGCGGCGCGCCGGACGGCGGGCCCCGTCCGGTGCAACAGTTCCAGCGGGGCGACGCGAGGTCCGGCGAGCGCCACCCAGATCGGGCCGCCGGGGGCGCGCCAGAGGTTGTCGGGCTGGCCCGGCAGATCGTCGACGAGGGTCTCGGCGCTGCCCTGCCGGGGGCCGCCGAGCCAGTAGCGGGTCAGGCGCCGTGCCCCGGTCTGCGCGAGGACGAGGAAGGTCTCGTCGTGCGCGGCGACGAGACCGTTGGCGAACTGGAGGCCTTCCAGGAGCACTTCCGGCTCCTTCTCCCCCGGCGCCAGGCGCAGCAGGCGGCCCGTTCCGGTGTGCTCGACGAGGTCGCCGATCCAGTGCTCCAGCGGGTGGCTGCGGCTGGAGACGGTGAAGCAGACGGTGCCGTCGGAGAGCGCGGTCACGTTGCTGCAGAAGCGCAGGGGTTCGCCCGCCACGCTGTCGGCGAGGACGCGTACGGTGCCGTCGTCGAGGGCGACGCGCAGCAGTCCCCGCTCGGCGTCGCACACCAACAGGTCGTCGTCGGTGACGAGTTCGAGGCCCAGCGGCCTGCCGCCGGTCTCCGCCAGCACCTGGACGCGGGTGCGGCCGGCGTCCGCGAGTCCTTCGACGCGGACGATGCGGCCGTCCTCCAGACCGGTGAGCACCCGGCCCCGCGAGTCGGCGACCACGTCCTCCGGCCCTCGGCCGCCGAGCGGCACGAAACGCCGGGGCACCAGACGGGACTCCTCCGGCCATGCCACCTGAGTCCGCCGCGACTTCGCGCCCACGCCCCTACCAACCCTTCTCGAAGAAAAGACCGACCTCGGCGATGCGGTACTCGTCACGGCTGTAGAAGGTGCGCCGTCTGACGCGTTTCGCCCGCAGCAGTCCGACGCCCGTGAGCAGATCGAGGTGGGTGCGCGCCACCGCCCGGCTCACGCCCAGCTTCGCGGCCAGGGCCTCCGGGCTGACGCCGTCCTCGACGAGGTCGCCGTGGCGTTGTACCGGGAAGTGCGCGACGGGGTCCCGCAACCACTCGAGTATGTCCAGGCGTTGTCCACTGACGGGAGCCCTCAGCATCTCGTCCCCCTCCGTCACGACGGTCTCCCGCTACTGTCCCGCAGCACGGGGCGGCACGCACGGCGTTCCGCTTCTCTGGCCGGGGCCGATCGGGCGGACGGCGCGGCAGGGCGCATTGCGCTGCCGTCACGGCCCGGCCGGCGTGCACGGTGGCCGGGCCGTGACGGCAGCGGTGGCCGAAGATCGCCGTGCCTGGCCCCCGCATGGATGAGGGGGCCAGGCACGGCTGAGCCCCCTCGCCTGTCGGGAGGGGGCTCGGGCCGTGATCGGTCAGCAGATCGCGGGCGGGACGCTCTGCTCGTACTGGAAAACGTTGTCGGGGTCGTACTTCGCCTTGATCTTGCGGAGCCGGTCGAAGTTGTTCCGCCAGTAGGCGGTTTCCCAGTCCTGCTGCGCGATGTTCGGCACGTTGACGTAGGCGCCGTCCACGTAGGTCCGCAGGGCCTGGCTGAACTCGGCGATCCAGGCCTGGCATTGCGAGGTGAGCGGGTCACAGACGCCCGGCTGGTCGCTGCGCTTCCCCCAGCCGACGCCGGGTTCGGCGTAGAAGAGCGCGTCGCGGTGCGGGAAGGCGGTGCCGCCGCGGGGGCTCTTCCTGACGTTCCCGCCGAAAGCCTGGACGAAGAAGTTGCTGTCGTCCGTCGGGGCGCTCTTGATGAACGAGTCGACGATGTCGATCGCGTCCTTCGGGAATGCCTTTCTGGTGAACTGCGAGTGGAACTTCCAGTTCGCCGGTTCTTGCTCGATCGGAATCTGGAATCCCGAGTACACGTCGCCCCAGTTGCCGACCTGCGTGGTGACCGTCGGGCTGTCGATCGACAGGATCGGGTCCAGCAGCTTCTTCGTCTCGTCCGGCGTTCCCTCGGGGAGAACCCCGAACAGGAAGATCTGGTTCCGGTGGATCTCGAGCTGGGTTCCGAGGCGGGCGTCGGTGGTCGGCGCCGTGCTCTGGTACGCCTCGAAGAGGGCGCGGAGGTTGTCGACGCCCTGCCACGTCGCCTGGAGATAAGCGACGCTCCTCAGCGGAGCCACTTTGTAGGTCAGTGATGTGACGATGCCGTAGTTGCCGTTCCCCGCGCCGCGCAGCGCCCAGAGCAGGTCCGCATTGTGGTTCAGGTCCGCCTTGATCGCCTTGGCGCACTCCTTGCCCGCCGGGACGACGATCTCGGCCCCCACCAGGCTGTCGCAGGCCATGCCGAGCCACCGGGTGAGGAAGCCGAATCCGCCGCCGAGTGTGGCACCGGACAGGCCCACGCTGCCTTCGGTGCCTGTCGTCACCGCGAAGTTCTGCTTCGCGAGCGTGGTCACCGCTTCTTCCTGGTTGAGCCCGGCGCCGACCGTCGCGATACGCGACTTGGTGTCGACATGCACCGACTTCAACTCGCTGATGTCGATCACGAGGCCGTTGTCCACGTTCGACCAGCCCTCGAGGGCATGGCGACCGCTCCGCACCCGCACCGCCACGTCGTTCTGCCGCGCCCACGTCAGGGCGTTGACCACGTCCTGGGTGTTCTGGGCGAAGACGATGACCAGCGGATAGTGGGAGAAGAGCTGGTCCCACCCGAGGCGCGCGTCCGTGTATCCCGAGTCCTCGGGGCGGACGATGCGGCCGGTCAGCTTCGCCGGCGCGCACTCCGCCCCGTACTCCTCACCCCCGGATGCGCCGGTCACAGCGCTCGCACCGGGGGCTGCGGCTGCCGCGGCGCCCGGCACGACGACCGCACCGGCACCGGCGACCGCCGTCGCCTTGAGCAGTCCGCGACGGGAGAAATCGTTCATGGTCCGTGTCCTCTCGACCACCAGAACGCGCGAATCGGTTCTTTATGGATGATTTAGGCGAAATGGACCGTAGCAATGCAGAACCCGGAGAACCGTCTCGACACGCTCACAACCAGCACCAAGACACCTGATGCCGCCGCTCCCCGCCTCTCGCGTCAGCCTCGCCCAGAGGAACCGTCAGCGCGGCGGCAAACCGGGCCGAGGCTTGTGGCGCGGAGGTCCGACCGACGAGCAGTAGACGGTGCTGGAGCCGCAAGCCAAGACCCCGCGCAGGTCGGCTGCGCGGGTGATCCCTTACGTCATCGTGTTACCGCGATGTCTTACTTCGGGAATCGGTGCACTCGTGCAGCCGCCATTCCCCACTCCTGACGCCTTGAAAGGTAAACACCATTATCGCGCCGCAAAGAGGAGATAATGTGCTTACGCATAATCCCACCCCGGTGAAGCATATCCATACCGCTACGCCTCATGGCGCGAGGGCCCGTTCGAGTATTCTCGCCGCCGTCACCACTGTCGGCGTCCTCGCAGGAACGCTGCTCGCACAGTCGTCGGCGTACGCCGACGAGAGAGCCGACCGTTCAACACGCGCCACACCCGAGAGTGCCCACGCCGCGGATCAGTGCGCGAAGTCCTCGGGGTTCGCACTGGTGGTCGATCTCTATCTCAAGGACGCCGCGGCGGCCCGCGCGTACGACAAGCTCGTGGCGCGTACGGTCCCCAAAATTCAAGCCAACGAGCCCAACACCTTGGTGTACACGGAGAATCAGCCCGTCGGCGGCGGAATCGATCGAGTCCAATACGAACTCTATCGCGACGAGGCGGCATTCACCTTCCACAGCAACGCATCCTACGTTCAGGAATACGTGGCGGAGCGGGAGAAATACATTGTCGGATACAAGGTGACAAAATACTGCCTTGTCGGCGGATTCGCCAGGGGATCCACCGACACCCATCCCAACTAATACTCCAGCCGCAGATGGTTGGAGATCGGCCCCGATCGCAACCCTGGGCAGCTACTCGCGGCCCGGAAATCGCTCGGACGAGTGAGATCTCCACGTCTGGGCGATCGCAACCGGGTTCGGCTGTCAATCATGACTGGATCGGCATTTCCGCGTAAATTCTAAAGTCGCACGAGATACACGGTATATCGGCGTGGTTGATCTTAATTTGAAGATATCCGACATTACGCTGCCGCTGTTCATCGGCGACATCGAAAGGAATGCCGTGTCTCTCCATCCGCATCATGGCCGTCGGTCGGCCGTGCAATCTGCGCTCCCGCGCTTGAAGTCCCGTTTCGGGCGCCAGGGACGCCTACGGGCCGCCGTCGTGGCCGGTGCCCTGCTCGCCGGGCTGAGTCCGGTGGCGGCCGGCGCGCCACCGGCCGCCGCCGCGACCGGACACAAGGACGATCCGACGCAGTACTGGAACAAGGTCCTGCTCCAGACGTTCCGCAATGCGCGGGGCTGGGACGCCTCGCCCGGCAAGCTCTCCCGGTCCGGGGCGATGGTCTTCGCGGCGATCTACAACGCGGAGAGCGCCTATCAGTACACGTACGGAACCCTGAAGTACGAGCCGTACCTCAGTCGGCCGCTGAAGTACGCCGACAAACACTCGCGACCAGGTCCGGACGAGGAGGAGCGGCTGATCGACCGCACGGCGTACCGGATCATCTCGCAGCTGTACCCGGGTGATCAGGCCTACATCGACGCCCGGTACCGGGCCCGGACCGGCCGCTCCCCCCACTCCTACGACCCCCTCGACCGCCTGGTGGTCGACCCCGTGGTGAAGCAGATCAACAAGGCCCGGGCGGGCGACGGTTCGGACAACCCGGACGTCTACAGCGGCGACACCACCACGCCTGGAGCCTGGCGGCCGACGGGTGAGGAGGCGACGGCTGACGAAGGGGCCTGCAAGCAGCCGAGTGACGCGGTGACCCCGAACTGGGGCAAGGTGAAGCCGTTCGTGCTCCGCTCCGGCTCGCAGTTCCGGCCTCCCACTCTGCGCGGCTTCACGTCCTACGCCGATCTGGTGGCCAGCCCGGAGTACGCAGCCCAGGTCGACGAGGTACGACGGGTCGGTGCCGTCGACTCCACCGAGCGCACCCACGAACAGACCGTCATCGGCTGGTTCTGGGACCATGACCTGAACGGCACCTACCACCCCCCGGGACAACTGCTCGAACTGACCGGGACCGTCGCCAAGAAGTTCAAGCTCGACACGTACGAGACCACCCACTTGTTCGCGCTGTCGGCGCTGTCGTTGGCGGATGCCGGAATCGCGGCCTGGGACAGCAAGTTCGACTCCCCGATCAACGAGTGGCGCCCGGTGTCCGCGATCCGGGCGACGGGCGGCCCGAACGCGACCTGGGAGCCTCTCAGCGCGGACCGTTCAGGGGCACCGTTCACCCCGTGCTTCATCGCCTGGACCTCCGGGCACGCCAACTTCACGGCTGCGTGGGCAACTGCGATGCAGCACTTCTTCAAGCGTGACGACGTCTCGTTCATCGCGCACTCCGAGGACCCGCACACCCTCGAGTCGTACCGCCGGATCAACAGCTTCAGCCAGGTCGCCGAGGAGGGCGAGTTCAGCCGACTCTATCTGGGCGTGCACTTCCGCTGGGACGCCGAGGACGGCAGGGAGATCGGCACCAACGTCGGCGACTACGTGTTCGCCAACGCGCTGCAGCCGACACGACGGGACCAGCCGCAGGGGCACTGAAACGACACCCGTCCTGTGGACGTCCGGGAAGCCGTCGGCGCCTTTGCCGAGAACCGCATGGCAAAGGCGCCGACGGCACGTCCGTAGCGGCGGTGAAGGCGTCGGTATCCGGCGAGCCGGGCCATGGTGCGTTCGACGGGCCGGCGGTACCTGTGTCTGAGCTGTTCGGCGGTGCGTCTCTCGTCCTTTCGCATGGTGGGTCCGGCGAGTGGACGGCAGACGGGGACGGCACCGGTCGACGACCAGTGAACTGGCCGACGGAATCGCAGGACGAGCCTGCGAACGCTGCGTGAGGGTAGGTCACTGTGATCGACAGGCGGGACGTGCTGCGGGCAGGTGTGCTGGGCGGCGTCGCCGGCACGCTGGGACTGCAGGCACCGGACAGTGCGGCTGCGGCAGCTGAGGCGGCGGGGTCGGTCCGCGCTCGGGACTGGAAGCGGCTGGCTGACGCGCTGTCCCCGGGGGCCACGCTCTACCGGCCGAACGGCTCCGAATACGAGTCGCTGGCCTTGCCGTTCAACCACAGGTACGCCGGAATTCGACCTGCCGGCATCGTCGCCTGCGCAACCACCGAGGACGTGTCGGCAGCGATCCGCTGGGCTCGCTCGGTGGGGCTGCCCGCCGTGCCTCGCACCGGGCTGGGCCACAACTACGCCGGCTATTCGACGACCACGGGCCTGCTGCTGAACATGGCCCGTATGAAGAGCATCGTCTCCACCCCGGTGCCGGGCGGTGCCCGCTCCCGGGTCTACGGACCGATGAAGGTCGTGCACGACGCCGGTACCGTCACCGTGGGCGCCGGCGTCACCAATGGCGACCTGCATCCCCTGTTGGAGGACCACGGCATGTTCGTGCCGACCGGTCGTTGCCCCAGCGTCGGGGTCGCGGGGCTGGTGCTCGGCGGCGGTATCGGCTTCAGCGACAAGATGTTCGGCCTGACCTGCGACCGGCTCATCGCCACGACCGTCGTCCTCGCCGACGGACGCACGGTCGAGGCCGACGAGGATGCGCACCCCGACCTGTTCTGGGCCTGCCGCGGCGGAGCCGGCAACAACTTCGGTGTCCACACCTCGTTCACCTTCCAGTACGAGCAGTTCGAGGGCACCGTGGGCTTCTACCAGCTCCGCTGGAGCCTGGACTCCGTACTGCCGGTGCTCGCCGCCGCGCAGCGCATCGCCCAGGACACCGTGGGCGACGGCCGGTTCCATCTGCGTCTGGGTATCGGCACCAGCGGGACGACCCGGACGCAGATCCATGCGAACGCCAACGTCAACGCGATCGGCCAGTTCTACGGCACCGTCCAGGAACTGCGTGCCATTCTCGACCCGCTGCTCAAGATCGGCACGACCCAGGAGCGCGACCGCAACAGCGCTTCCGTTCGTCAGGTCACGCCCGGTGAGGCGAGCGAACTGCTGAGCGCCACCACACCGATCGACCGCTTCGCCACCAAATCGGCGATCCTGGACTCCCGAACTCTCCTGGCCGATCAGCAGGTCGGCGCGGCGGCCGAGCGCCTGCTGGAATGGCCCGGCAGCAACAACGAGGACGGAGCCGGGTTCGCCATGTTCGCCCTCGGCGGTGAGATCAACGAGGTACCGCCGGACGCGACCGCGTTCGTGCACCGAAACGACCTCTTCGTCTTCGCCGCCGAGACCTCGTGGGCGGACTACGACCGCCCCGACGTCGCCGAGGCCAACCTCCACTGGCTCAAGCAGTTCTACGACGACATCTTCCCCCGCAAGGCGCCCGACCAGGCCTACCAGAACTTCCCCGACCCGACGCTGAAGAACTGGCGGGAGGCCTACTACGGCGCGAACTACCCCCGTCTGGTCAAGGTGAAGCGGAAGTACGACCCGACCGGCTTCTTCGACTACCCGCAGGCAATCGGCTCGAGTTGAGCCCCGAGTCCGCCGTGTACGGCCTTGCCGAGGCCTGTGCTCCGCGCATCGGGCGCCAGCGGCAGGACGGCGGTGCTGCCCGGCCATCGGGCGCCGGCCGGCGGTGATACCCGGCGGGCGGGGCCGCGGACCGGGACCGCGGTCGCGCCCGGCGAACGGACCGCGGACCCGGGCGGCGGTCGGGTTCAGCCGTCGAGCCGGACGACCCTTACGGCCCCCGCGGGAACCGCGAGCCGGCCCGCCGCGCGTTCGCCGGTCAGCAGTTCCGTGCCGTGCGCGTCGAGCGGCACCTTGGCATCGGTGGACGTGTGGTTGACGGCGAAGAGGTAGGTGCCCGACTCGCCCGCGCGGCGCACCACTTCGACGTCACGGGGCAGTTCGGCGCGGGGCGCGATGCGTGCGTCGTGGGCCGCCCGGCCGAGCAGGGCGTCCAGACCCTGGGCGCCGAGGCGTGTGGACACGTACCAGGCCGAGCCCTGGCCGAGGCGGTTCCGGGTGACGGCCGGGTGGCCCGCGGTGAGTCCGTCGGCGTACGTCCAGACGGTCTCGGCGCCGCGCGGCACGACGAACTCGGTCCACACGTCACCGGTGAGTTCGCAGCCGTCGGGTCCGGTGATCCGGGTGCGCTCCCCCGCGAGGAGGGGCGAGAACTCCTCGACGGTCAGCCCGAGTACATCGCGCAGGGCGCCCGGGTAGGGGCCGGCGTGCACGGCGTCGTGTTCGTCGACGATGCCGGAGAAGTACGAGACGACGAGGGTGCCGCCGCTCTCGACGTACTCCCTGAGGTTGTTCCCGGCCGCCTCCGTCATCAGGTAGAGAGCGGGAACGACGACAAGGGGATAGGCCGACAAGTCGGTTTCCGGGTGGGCGAAGTCGACCGTGAGGTGGCGGTCGTAGAGCGCCTCGTAGAAGGCGTCGGCGCGTTCGCGGGCGTCGTGGTCCTCGCTGGGGCGCCACTGGAGGCCCTGCGCCCACCAGGAGTGCCAGTCCCAGAGCACGGCGACGTCGGCGACGGTGCGGGTGCCCTTGACCGGGGCCAACGCCTCCACGGACGCTCCGAGTTCGACGACCTCTCGCCATACCCGGGAGTCGGTGCCCGCGTGCGGCAGCATCGACGAGTGGAACTTCTCGGCGCCGCGCCGGGACTGGCGCCACTGGAAGAACATGGCTCCCTCGGAGCCGCGCGCCACGTGCGCGAGGGAGTTGCGGGCCATCTGGCCGGGGGCCTTGGCGGGGTTGCGGGGCTGCCAGTTGACGCCGGACGTGGAGTGTTCGAGCAGCAGCCAGGGCGCGCCGCCGGCGACCGAGCGGGTGAGGTCGGCGGCCATCGCGAGGTTCACGTGGGTGCGTCGGCCGTCGGTGATCAGGTAGTGGTCGTTGGTGACGAGGTCGACCTCGCGGCCCCAGGCCCAGTAGTCGACGGAGTCGCACTGGCTCAGCGCGGTCATGAAGTTGGTGGTGACGGGGATGCCCGGGGCGAGGCGGTGCAGGATGTCGCGCTCGGCGACGAAGTTCTCGCGCATGGTCTCGTCGGCGAACCGGCGGTGGTCGAGGGCCTGGGCCGGGTTGCCGACCGTCGGGGTGAGGCGCGGCGGGTCGATCTGGCCGAAGTCCGCGTAGCGCTGTCCCCAGAAGGCGGTTCCCCAGGCCTCGTTGAGTGCCTCGACGGTGCCGTAGGTGCGGGTGAGCCAGCGCCGGAAGTGCGCGGCGCAGGACTCGCAGTAGCAGGCCGAGACGGGGACGCCGTATTCGTTGTGGACGTGCCACAGGGCGAGTGCGGGGTGGTCGGCGTAGCGGGTGGCGAGCCGGGTGGTGATGTTCGCGGCGGCGGCCCGGTAGTGGGTGTTGCTGTGGCAGATGGCGCCGCGTGATCCGAACGCGTAGCGGGTGCCGTCGGCGGCCACGGGCAGCGCGTCGGGGTGCTCCCGGTAGAACCAGGCGGGGGGCGCGACGGTGGGTGTGCCCAGGTCGGCGCGGATGCCGTTGTCGTGGAGCAGGTCGAGCAGGCGGTCGAGCCAGCCGAATTCGTAGGTGCCCGGGGTCGGTTCGAGCAGGGCCCAGGAGAAGATCCCGACGCTCACCATCGTGACGCCCGCCTCGCGCATCAGCCGGACGTCCTCGTGGCGTACGTCTTCCGGCCACTGCTCGGGGTTGTAGTCCCCACCGAAGGCGAGCCCGGTGAGGCCCTTGGGGGTGGTCTCCGGCATGGATCTCTCCCGATGTGTCGATCATTTGGGAACGTGCACACACATGCTCAGTGTCGCGAGGCCAACATAACCGCACAGCAACAACCATTGACAAGTGTCCTGGATGTTTCTCTACTGTGAACGCTCACAGAAGCACCGCACCGGAGCCGACGGGCGCGCCGGTGTCGTCGGTGTGAGCGCGCGCAGGCCCCGTGGGCCGGGCGCGGCCGCACCTTTCGACCACCGGCCCGAGCGCCCGGGCGGCGAGCGGCCAGGGAACACGGCAGGTCTCCGCAGCGGGCGGGGACCCAGGTCAGGGGAGAACGATCCATGCGCAACACGCAGCACAGCCGGCTCCGTCGATGGGGTGCCACCACCGTCGCCGCCGTACTCGGCGCCACCGCGCTCGCCGCATGCGGGTCGGAGGACTCGAAGGACAGCCAGGCCGAGTCCGGGCCCGCGTCGCTGACGTACTGGACCTGGGCCCCGGGCATGGACAAGGTCGTGGACCTCTGGAACAAGGGGCCGGGCAAGAAGCAGCAGATCACCGTCACGGTGAAGAAGCAGGCGTCGGGCGACACGCTCGTCACCAAGATCCTCACCGCGCACAAGGCGCACAAGGCCCCCGACCTGGTCCAGGCCGAGTACCAGACGCTGCCGACCCTCGTCAGCAATGACGCCCTCGCCGACATATCCGGTGACGTGGACGGCGCGAAGAGCAAGTTCGCCGACGGCGTCTGGCAGCAGACCACCCTGGGTTCGGACGCGGTGTACGCGATCCCGCAGGACATCGGCCCGATGATGTTCTACTACCGCGAGGACCTCTTCAAGAAGTACGGCCTGACCGTCCCCACGACCTGGGAGCAGTTCGCCGAGACGGCGCGCGCACTGAAGAAGAAGGCACCGGACAAGGCCCTGACCACCTTCTCCGCCAACGACTCCGGCCTGTTCGCGGGACTCGCCCAGCAGGCGGGAGCGAAGTGGTGGACCGCCTCCGGCGACAAGTGGAAGGTCGGCATCGACGACGCGGCGACCCGGAAGGTCGCCGACTTCTGGGGCGGTCTGGTCGAGGAGGGCGTGATCGACAACCAGCCGATGTACCAGCCGGCCTGGAACAAGGCCCTGAACACGGGCAAGCAGATCGCCTGGGTGAGCGCGGTGTGGGCACCGGGCACGCTGACCACCGCGGCTCCCGACACCAAGGGCAAGTGGGCGATGGCACCGCTGCCGCAGTGGTCGGACAGCGACGACGTCACCGGCAGCTGGGGCGGCTCCTCGACGGCCGTCACCACGGACTCCAAGCACCGGGCCGCCGCCGCGAAGTTCGCCGCGTGGCTGAACACCGACCCGAAGGCGGTGGCCGCGATGGCCAAGGAGGGCGGCATCTACCCCGCCTCCACCAGCGCCCAGCTCAGTGGCGCGTTCACCCAGCCGCCGGCCTTCTTCTCCAACCAGCCGGACTTCTACACGAAGGCCTCAGAGATCGCGAAGACCACCGCGCCGTCCGCGTGGGGCCCCAACGTGAACGTCGCCTACACGTCCTTCAACGACGCCTTCGGCGCGGCCGCCAAGAACAAGTCCGACTTCGGCGCCGCCCTGACGACGATGCAGGACACCACGGTCGCCGACCTGAAGAAGCAGGGCTTCGGGGTCGCTCAGTGACCACGGCACGCCGGGAGCCGTACGGGGCCGAGGGGGCCCCGTACGCCCTCCCGTCCCGCACCACCGCCCGCGAACGAGCGCGCTCCGCCCCCTACCTCTTCCTGCTCCCCGCGACGGTCCTCTTCGTCCTGTTCTTCGCCCTGCCCATGGGCTACGCGATCTGGCTGAGCCTGCACAAGGTCCAGGTCAAGGGCCTCGGGCTGGGCTCCGGCGCCCGCACGGAGATCTGGGCGGGCCTGGAGAACTACACCGACGCCCTCACCGACAGCGAACTGCTCGACGGGGCGCTGCGCGTCCTGGGCTACGGCGCCATCGTGATCCCGGTGATGCTCGGCCTCGCCCTGCTCTTCGCGCTCATGCTCGACACGGACAAAGTGCGGCTCGCCCCGGTCACCCGCCTCGCGATCTTCCTGCCGTACGCCATCCCGGGCGTCGTCGCCGCGCTGCTGTGGGGCTTTTTGTACCTCCCGGACGTCAGCCCCTTCTACTTCGTCCTGGACAAGCTGGGCATGCCGCAGCCGAACCTGCTGGACGGCGGGCCGCTGTACCTGGCCCTGTCCAACATCGCCGTCTGGGGCGGCACCGGTTTCAACATGATCGTCATCTACACCTCGCTGCGGGCCATCCCGGCCGAGGTGTACGAGGCGGCGAAGCTGGACGGCGCCTCGCCGCTGCAGATCGCGCTGCGGATCAAGATTCCGATGGTGGCGCCCTCGCTGATCCTCACCTTCTTCTTCTCGATCATCGCGACGCTCCAGGTGTTCAGCGAGCCGACCACCCTCAAGCCGCTCACCAACTCCGTCTCCACGACCTGGAGTCCGCTGATGAAGGTGTATCGCGACGCCTTCGGCGCGGGCGACATCCACGCGGCGGCCGCCGAGGCCGTGATCATCGCCCTGGTCACCCTGGTCCTGTCGTTCGGCTTCCTGCGCGCCGCCAACTCCCGTACCAAGCAGGGGGAAGCACGATGAGTTCTCTCGCCGTCCGCAAGGCCGCACCGGCCGCCGGTACGACACCGGGGACCGCACAGGGGCCGCCGCTGCGCGGCCGGATCGCCCTGGTCCCGACACTGACACTGCTGCTCGGCGCCCTCTACTGTCTGCTGCCCGTGGCCTGGGTGGTGATCGCCTCCACCAAGTCCGGCCGTGAGCTGTTCTCGACCTTCACGTTCCTGCCGGGCACCGGTTTCACCCAGAACCTGCGGGACCTCGACGCCTACCGCGAGGGCATCTACTGGAGGTGGATGGGCAACTCCGCCCTGTACGCCGGTCTCGGCGCCCTGCTGTCGACGGCCGTCTCCGCACTCAGCGGATTCGGGCTCGCGATCTACCGCTTCCGCGGCCGCGAGACCGTCTTCGGCGTCCTGATGGCCGGGGTGCTGATGCCTCCGGTGATCCTCGCCATCCCCCAGTACCTGCTGCTGGCGAAGGCGGACCTGACCGACTCGTACGCCTCCGTCCTGCTCCCCCTCGTCCTGTCCCCGTACGGCATCTATCTGGCCCGGATCTACGCCGCCGCGGCCGTACCCGGTGACGTGGTCGAGGCCGGGCGGATGGACGGCGCGAGCGAGTGGCGGATCTTCACCCGTATCGCGCTGCCGATGATGGTGCCGGGACTGGTGACGGTGTTCCTGTTCCAGTTCGTGGCCGTGTGGAACAACTTCCTGCTCCCCTACATCATGCTCAGCGACGACGAGAAGTTCCCGATCACGCTCGGACTGTTCACGCTCCTCGAACAGGGCTCCAACACCCCGGCGCTGTACACCCTCGTGATCACCGGGGCGATGCTCGCCGTCCTCCCGCTGATCGCGCTCTTCCTGATCATCCAGCGCTTTTGGAGCCTCGATCTGCTGTCAGGAGCCGTAAAGTCGTGACCATGAGCAACACGGGGGGCCGGCGCAAGCCGCCGACGATCCACGACGTCGCCCGCGAGGCAGGAGTGTCGCGGGGCACGGTGTCACGGGTGCTCAACGGCGGGCACTACGTCAGCCCCTCGGCGCAGGAGGCGGTCAACGCCGCCATCCGCAGGACGGGTTACGTCGTGAACCGGCACGCCCGCTCCCTGATCACCGGACGCTCCGACTCGATCGGCTTCCTGCTGACCGAACCGCAGGAGCGGTTCTTCGAGGACCCCAACTTCAACGTCCTGCTGCGCGGCTGCACCCAGGCGCTCGCCGCGCACGACGTGCCCCTGCTGCTGATGCTCGCGGGCACCGAGGACGAGCGGCGCCGCATCACGCGATACATCACCGCCGGACATGTCGACGGGGTGCTGCTGGTCTCCAGCCACTCCGGCGACCCGGTCGCCGAGGAGCTGCGTGAGGCGGGGGTGCCGCTCGTCGCCTGCGGCAAGCCGATCGGTCTGGGGTCCAGGGTCAGCTATGTCGCCGCCGACGACCGGGACGGCGCCCGCGACATGGTCGCTCATCTGCTGTCGCTCGGGCGGCGCCGGATCGGCACCGTCACGGGTCCGCTCGACACACCGGGCGGCGTCGAGCGTCTGGCCGGCTACCGGGAGGTCCTCTCCGAGGCGGGCATCGAGGCCGACGACCGTCTCGTCGTCTCCGGCGACTACAGCCGGGCCAGCGGCGAGGCGGCGGCCGAGCGGCTCCTTGAGCAGGCACCCGACGTGGACGCGGTGTTCGTCGCCTCGGACCTGATGGCACAGGGTGTGCTGACCGCCCTGCACCGGGCGGGCCGCCGGGTCCCGGAGGACGTGGCCGTGGGCGGTTTCGACGACTCCCCCGCCGCCACCGCGTCCAGCCCGGCCCTCACCACGATCCGCCAGCCCTGGGACCGGATCAGCGCCGAGATGGTGCGGGTGCTGCTGGCCGAGATCGGGGGCGAGGATCCCGCGGCGGTGATCCTGCCGACGGAGCTGGTGCGGCGCCAGTCGACCTGACGCCTGCGTCCGGCGGTCGCGCCGGGCACGGCTCCGCGGCCCCGGCGCGACCGGTCAGGATTCGAGAAGCCGCCCGGGGCCGCCGCGATCTAGCGTGAAGGCGTCGGCGGGAGCCCCGTCGGCGCCCGGAGCGCCCCCGTACGCGACGGGCACCGCACGCAGGACACGTACCACGAAGGAGTCGTCATGACCGACGGTCTCAAGACCATCGTCTATCCCGTCAAGGACCTCACGCAGTCCAAGGCGCTGTTCACCGCTCTGCTCGGCGTGGAGCCCTACGCCGACGAGGCGTACTACGTGGGCTTCCGGACCGCGGGCCAGGAGATCGGCCTCGATCCCAACGGTCACGCGAAGGGCATGACGGGACCGGTTCCGTACTGGCACGTCTCCGACCTCAAGGCGACGCTGAAGGGGCTGCTCGACGCCGGGGCGGAAACCCTTCAGGACGTCCAGGACGTGGGCGGCGGCAAGCTCATCGCCTTCGTGAAGGACGCGGACGGCAACCTGGTCGGGCTCGTGCAGGATCCGGCCGCCTGACCGGCGGTCGCCGGGCGCCCGAACGCGCGTGAAGAGGACCGTGCACGGGATCGCCGTTTGAATGCGCCTACACTAGTTGCACGGTCAACGAATGGCCGGATCTCTGTTACCGTTCAGTTATGGCAACGGAAACGTCCGACGCCCGGCTGGAAGACCAGTGGCGGGACATCCTCGCGGTCCACGCGCGCACGATGTGTGAGATCGACCGCGTGCTGCATCCCCACGGTCTCGGCGCGAGCGATTTCGAGGTCCTCGACATCCTCGCCTCGCGCGTCGCGGAGCCCGGCGAGCTGTGCCGGGTCCAGAACATCGCGGGCCAGGTCCATCTGAGCCAGAGCGCCCTGTCCCGGCTGATCGGCAGGCTGGAGAAGGAGGGCCTGGTGGAGCGCACCGTCTGCCAGGAGGACCGGCGCGGCGTGTGGGTGGCGCTCACCCGGCAGGGACGCGACCTGCACTCCGAGGTGCTCCCGCTGCAGCGGGCGGTCCTCGCCCGGATGCTGCACGACTGAGAGTCATCACGTCATGCCGGTGTGATGCCCGTCGTCGACGGCCCGTGCCGGCAGGCCGGTGGCCTGCCGGCGTTCGGCCCGGGCCTGCTGCCGTTCGGATGGCGCGTACCGGCCGGGGTTCGAGGCTCTGCGGGAGCGGTCAAGGGCACGTTCGCGGCCCCGTTCCCAGGGCCGCCGCGAACAGCTGACCAAGATCGGGCTGGAGCTGTTGCCCCTGCCACCGCGCAGCCCGGAGCCGAATGACATCGAGTTGGTCCGGCGCCAGGCGACGTACCAGGACTACCCGCAACGCGACCGGACCAGCACCGATGTCATCGGCAAGGCCGTCGACCAGGCTGTGGACCATCAACGCGACCGGATCCGACGGTCAGCAACGAACCTCATCCGAGCCGGTCAGTCGCGCTTGGGCCAGATCGGGCCCTCGTCGGTCCAGACGACGCCCTTGTTGCGGCACAGGCAGAAGGGGTGGCCGACCGGGTCGGTGTAGACCTGCCAGCCGTAGCCGTTGGGGCCGATGAAGTCCTTCCTCAGCGTCGCGCCGAGGTCGAGGACGCGGCGCTGCTCGGACTCGATCTCGTCCACTTCGAAGTCGAGGTGGAACTGCTTGGGGTGCTCGCTGTCGGGCCACTGCGGAGCGCGGTAGTCGTCCACCCTGATGAATGCCAGCTCGATCTCGCCGAACTGGATGCCGGCCCAGTCCTCGGAGCTGCCTTCTTTGATCGGACGGCCCGTCACCTCGGAGTAGAAAGCCGCCAGCTTCATCGTGTCCGGACAGTCGATGATGAAATCGGTGAGTCGCAGCATCCCGCGATCTTGCCACAAGCTCACACCCGACTTCGAGGGCTCTGAGCAGCTCCGCCGAGGTGCGGAAACACTGGTTCCCGCGGGCTTCGCCCCCAGACCCCGTTCACCAGGGGGCGGACCGCGAAGACCGAGAACTACCGTCGCAGCGTGAACGTGCGGATCGTCTGCCGGTCCCGCGATCGTCGCACAGTCACCGCCGAGGACGCCTGGCCCGGCAGCGGGTCCGCGAGACGGTCGGGCGGCGGGTTGCCGGCACTGGTCGTCGAAGTGGCGGCGGGCGGTCAGGCGTGAGGGTCGACTTCGGGGTGCGTGAACCGCACGGGCTTGCCCAGCGACCGGGCGTAGGCGATTTCGGCTCGGGTGCTGTCTCCGATGTAGTCGCCGACCACGAGCACCTCATCAGCGAGCCGGATCTTCGCCAGGTGCAGATCGCCGAGTCGAACCTTCAGCGCCTCGGCCTCGACAGGATCGGACCGAAGTTCGGGCGGCGACTTCATGTCACTGACCGGTTTGACGACAATCCTTCCGGCTTCGGTCTCCCGCAGTTCGGTCTCGTTCATCTCGGTCATGAAGCGGGTGGAGCCGCAGATCACGACGATGGGCGGGAGGCTCAACAGCTTCTTCGCGTCGGCGAGCTTCTCCTCGGGGGTGAGCAGTTGCCGGTATGACACTGGTTCCTCCTGGTGGTGTGGTCCAAGGGGTGCCTGCGGAGACGAGAACGAGGGTGTCCAAGAACGGCCTGCCCGTAAAGGTGAACGGCCCCGCGGCGGTGGCGTGCGGTACCGACGGTTTCACCCGGTGACAGGGCACGACGCGAGCCCGGCGGCCCGCGCGTGGTGGCGCGGGCCGCCGGGC